>CALEWY010000150.1 GCA_937925335.1 uncultured Acidimicrobiales bacterium | reverse complement strand
GCGGCCTCCGTCGCCCAGGCTCGGGCGGCCATTGCGGCTGCAGCCGCGGCCTTCTCGACCTGGCGGCTGACCACCAACGACGAGCGCAACGAGATCGTGCGCCGATTCGCCGAACTGATCGAGCAGAACCGAGACGAGCTGACACAGCTGATCGCGCACGAGATCGGGAAAACCGTTGACGATGCCGGTGGCGAGATCAACGCCATGGTCGGCAAAGCGGAGACCTCCATCACCGCTCGCGACACTCGAACCGGCTCGACGTCGAGCGAGCTCGCCGCGGGAACGCTGCACGTAACACACCGGCCGCTCGGCCCAACGGTCGTGCTCGGCCCATTCAACTTCCCAGGGCACCTACCAAACGGCCACATCACCCCGGCACTCCTCGCTGGAAACACCATCGTGTTCAAACCGAGCGAGCAGGGCGCCGCCCTCGGGCAGCGCATGGTCGAACTCTGGGTCGAAGCTGGGCTGCCAGACGGGGTGATCAACCTCGTGCACGGCGGGGTTGAGGTCGCTGAGGCGCTCATCGATCACCCTGGCACATCCTCGGTTTTGTTCACCGGAGGTGTCGCTGCCGGACGATCGATCCACCGCCGGCTCGCCGGCCGGCCAGAAGTGATGCTCGCCCTGGAACTCGGTGGCAATAACCCGATCGTGGCGTGGGGAGTCGACGACCCGCAAGCAGCGGCCGACCTCATCGTTCGATCGGCGTTCCTTTCCTCTGGCCAACGCTGCACCTGCGCTCGCCGGCTGATCGTCCGCGACGATGAATCCGGTGAAGCGATCGTCGACGCAGTCGTCGCTCACGCCGCGAGCCTGACCGTGGCGCCGCCCGATGAATCGCCGTTCATGGGGCCCGTCGTCTCCGCAACCGCTGCTGATCGTGTTCTCGCAGCACAGCAATCCTTCATCGATCAGGGAGCCCCATCGCTCCTCACCGCTGCCCGGCTCGACGACGGACCTGCCTACCTCTCCCCCGGCATCGTTGACGTCACCGATGTTGCCGACCGCCCAGACGACGAGATCTTCGGGCCGATCCTGCAGATCATCCGAGTTCGCTCGCTTGACGCGGCCGTCGCCGAGGCAAACAACACCTCGTTTGGGCTCGCCGCTGCGGTGATGACCGGTGACGATGCGGTGTGGGAACAACTCGAACCGCACCTTGAAGCGGGCATCGTGAATCGCAATGTCGCCACCGTCGGGGCATCGGGCGCCGCCCCGTTTGGTGGGGTTGGGGCCTCTGGCAACCACCGACCCGCCGGTTTCCACGCTGCTGACTATGTCTCCCACCCGGTCGCCAGTCTGGTCAAGAAGTGAACGCCGACGTTCGAGAGGTCAACTTCGACGGACTCGTCGGACCCACGCACAACTACGGCGGGCTCTCCTTCGGCAATCAAGCATCCGCCGGCAACGCACGGGCGGTTTCGAACCCAAAGCTCGCCGCGCTGCAAGGCTTGGCCAAAATGCGTGCGCTGCACAACACGGGGCTCGTTCAGGGTGTGCTCCCTCCCCACGCCCGGCCGCACGGACCAACGTTGCGAGCCCTCGGCTTCGGCGGATCGACCAGCGACGCGCTTGCTGAGGCGGCCTCAGCCGCTCCGGAATTGCTCGCCCACCTCATGTCGGCATCGGCGATGTGGGCCGCGAACGCAGCAACCGTCGCTCCATCGATCGACTCCGCCGACGGCCGTGTTCACTTCACACCGGCGAATCTTGTCGCCAACACTCACCGCTCGATCGAGGCTGAGCAGACCGCCACCACCCTCCGTTCGATCTTCGCCGACCCCGAACGGTTCGTCGTCCACGAGCCACTTCCGCCAACCGACGCGTTCGGTGACGAGGGTGCAGCCAATCACTCACGCCTCGCGCCAGCTCACGATCGTCCAGGGACACATCTTTTCATCTACGGCCGCTCGGCCGACGAACCGGTGCTGGCAGGCGGCCGTTTTCCGAGGCGCCAAACCCTCGCCGCGGCCAAAGCCGTTGCTCGGCTGCACCAGCTCGACGGTGATCGCACCCTCTTCGTTCGCCAGAACCCAGCCGCCATCGATGCGGGCGCATTCCACAACGATGTCGTCGCCGTGGTCAACGAACGAGTCGTGCTCTGCCACCAAGACGCCTATTCCAACACTGACGGCTCGCCGTTCACCTCGGTCGACGAGGCCGCTGCCGCCATTCGTGCCTGGGGCGTGTCAGGCGACCACGAGCTGATCCCCGTCGTGATCGGCCGAGACGATGTCAGCCTTGCCGATGCCGTCTCGTCCTATCTCTTCAACTCACAGCTGGTCACGCTCCCCGATTCGACCATGACGCTCATCGCTCCGTCGGATGCAATCGAAAACCAGGCGACTGCGACGGCCATTGACCAACTCGTCGCTGACCCCACCAATCCAATCGCGACAGCAACGTCGTTCGATCTGCGCCAGAGCATGCGCAACGGCGGCGGCCCGGCCTGCCTGCGCCTTCGAGTTCCGCTGTCGGCGGCAGAACGAGAAGCGATGAGCGGACGGGTTCTCGTCGATCACGGGCTCCTCGACGAACTCGAAGGCTGGGTTCACGCTCACTACCGAGATGAGCTCCGACCGGACGATCTCCGCGACCCCGCTCTGACGATCGAGACGTTCACGGCGCTCGACCAACTCACCGCAATCCTCGAGCTCGGTTCGATCTACCCGTTCCAGTAGCGAGGACGTTTCAAGGAGCCTCTGCTACTTCCAAGCGAAGACCGGCTGCTCGAACTCGTCGACTCGCACCGTGTCACCATCGAAGGCGACCGCTCGGAACTGGTACATCACCGCTCCGGTCGGGGCATGAATCAGATCGCCACCGATCGGCACCTGAATCACCGGCCTGTCGCTCTCGGGAATGTCGACAAACCGTGGCGAATCCTCTCGAGCCAGCTCACGAATCGAGATGCGGTGGATCGACGCAACCTCATCTGGATTGGCGACGGGCTCCACATCACCACCAGCCCAGAACACAAACGGTGAGATCACGTAGCCAGAACGAGTCGGGTAGTCGTCCAGACGGCCGAGCAAGCTCGATTCGTCGAGCTCGAGACCAACCTCTTCGTGAATTTCGCGAAACGCAGCCTGCAGGGGTGTTTCGCCCTCGTCGATTCGGCCTCCCGGAAGTGCCCACTGCCGCGCATGGGCTGACATGTGTGAACCTCGGCGAGTGAGCAGGATCGCCGCGCCACCTGCCGTGCCAGTCACCTTTCCCGTGAGCGTTCCGTTCGTCGCTACGTCCTCGATCCCTGGAATACCCGAGAGGTCTTCGATCCGATCGATGTCGGTGTCGTCGACACCATGAAGTTCGGCATCGCTATCGACAACCACGATTCCAACCGCAGCATGTCGACGACCGTCGAGAGCGTGCTCTCTCACGTCGAGCCGAGACAGGTTGGCGGTGAGGCGTCGCCGAAGGTCGTCATCAAAGGGAACCGTCACGCTGGCTTCATTCACCGAGCCACTCTCGCACCCCGTACAGTCCGAGCGTGATTCGCCGTTCGATTGCCGCGATCGTTGTCGTGCTCATCGCGGTGTCGCTTGGGCACGCAGCCGGACCGGCTTCACCGGCAAATGCCGAACGGATCCCGTTGGCGCCGGCCGAGGTCGAGGGGTCGATCATCCGGCTCTACCAAGCGGCCTTCGACCGGGCGCCGGATGACGACGGACTCAACTACTGGGTCTGGACCTATGTCCGCGGTGAAACGCTCGAGTCGATCGCTGACGGCTTTGTATCCTCCGCCGAATTCAACTCGGTCTACGGAGACCTCGACGATCAAGCCCTCATCGAACAGCTCTACGAGAACGTTCTTGGCCGCGCCGGCGAGCCGGACGGTGTGAGCTTTTGGCTCGACCGGCTCGACGGTGGCGACAGTCGTGCAATGGTGCTCGTCGGCCTCGCCGAGTCGCCCGAGAACGAGCAGCGCACCATGACCGCTCCGCCTCAGGCACCGCGAGAACCGACGGCCTCGACCAACGTCGAAGCGGCCGTCACACGCCTTTACCAGGCGACGTTCTTGCGACCTCCCGATCGTGCGGGTCTCGACTATTGGACCGTTCAAGTCGCAGACGGCACCACGCTGGAAGCGATCGCCGAGGGTTTTGTTGAATCCTCGGAGTTCACCGATCGATACGGCGATCTCGACACCGACGGCTTCGTCGATCGGATCTACCGAAACGTTCTCGATCGTCCGCCGGAAGCCGATGGTGCAGCGTTCTGGCGTTCGATCGCCCTGCGTGACGGCCGATCGGCGGTGCTCCACGGACTCGCCCAGTCACCGGAGTTTGCGATCCGCACCGGGACACCTGCGTACGTCGCCCCAACCCAGCCCGCCCCGACTCAGCCAAACCCAAGCGGGCCGCTGCCGTCGAGCGTGCTCATCATCGGCGACTCGATTCTCGAAGGGGTTCGACTCGATGGTGTTCGGTTCGCACAGGACAAGACCGTGTATGACACCGAGGTTGGCCGACAGATGTCGGTCCTACCCGCACGTATCGATCTGGCTCGAGATGCCGGACCGTTGCCACCTGTCGTCGTGATTCACCTCGGTACCAACGGTTGGCGACAGGGCGACGACGCGTTGTTGACGCGAGAACTCGATCAGCTCGACGCCAGATCGGTGATCCTCGTCGATGTCTTCGCCGATCGTCCGTGGACGGGCGCGGCGAATCGAGGGATCGAGGCGGCAGTCGCGCGCTTTGGTCACGTGGAATTGGTCCGGTGGTCGACGATCGCCGGCGAGGCTGGCAATCTTCGTTCCGACGGGATTCATCCGACCGCACGCGGTCGAGCGGCGCTCGCACGCTCCATCGAGGCCGCTTTGCGAAATCTGCGATAGCGATCGCCCGGAGATCAGCTACCATCATCTGCTCACGCAGCGGAAGCTGCGCAATGCGGGTGTAGCTCAATGGTAGAGCCACAGGTTTCCAACCTGTTGACCGGGGTTCGATTCCCCGTACCCGCTCCAGATCTCAACCAGTCGCTACTGGCTGATTCCGGAAGTGATCTCGGAGTACGGAACCGTCGTGGTGTTGCCAAGAGCGGCAACGGCAGCGACGCAAACCACGGCGATCAGCGCCACGAGCAGTGCGTATTCCACGAGGCTGGCGCCACGCTGAGTTGAAACGGCCGAAGATTCGATCTCGGTCTCGTCACATTCTTCGATCTCGTTCATGGTTCTTCTTCCTGAGGGCTGTGGAGGTCCGGACGACCTGCATTGCTCCGTGAAGAAGCGATCGGCGCGTTGACCCGATCCGTTGAGCGCTTTGATCCAAACGGACCCCAAAGAGCGGTACCGTCGGCCCACGTGACTACCGAAGACATCAACGAACGCCCCACAATCAGTGTCCCCGAAGGTGCCCCGCCGTCAGAACTGACGATCGAGGACCTCGTGATCGGCGAAGGCCCCGAGGCCACCGCCGGTGTGCAGGTCAACGTCGACTACGTCGGCGTCTCCTGGTCGACCGGGGCAGAGTTTGATGCCTCGTGGAACCGCGGCGACATCTTCTCCTTTGGGCTCGGCGCCTCTCAGGTGATCGGCGGCTGGGATCAGGGTGTGCAGGGCATGAAGGTCGGCGGTCGCCGACGGCTCACGATTCCGCCGTCCCTCGGCTACGGCGCAGCTGGCGCCGGTGGCGTGATCGGCCCAAACGAAACGCTGATCTTCACCGTCGACCTTCGCTCCATCGGGTAGAGCGAGCACGTCACCGATTGCGAAACGAGCCTCCTGTCACGTGATCCCCCATCCGGGCTCCCGACGCGCCACCATTACCAGATGACCTCGCCGAGCACTTCGCCTGACCGGTCGACCCCAGAGCGGGTCGACATCGCCGTGATCGGTGCCGGCCCCGCCGGTGCGGCCGCAGCGATCCAGGCGGCGCGCGCCGGCGCGTCGGTGATGGTGTTCGACAAGGCTCCGTACGGCCGAGACAAGGTCTGTGGTGATGGCCTCACGCCGCGCGCTGTGGGTGCGCTGAACGACCTCGACATCGAGCTCGACGATGCCCACTACATCGCCGGCCTCCGCATGATCGCCAACAAGACCGAACGCGAACTGCCGTGGCCCGACACCACTCGTTTCCCCAATCACGGAGCCGTGTGGCCGCGGCGCCGTCTCGACGCTGCTCTCATCGACGCAGCCTCAGAAGCCGGGGCAGTCGTCCACTGGGAGACCGAGGCGCTTCCTCGCCTCGACGGTGATCGAGTCATCGGTGTGACCGCTGGCGATCGAGTGATCGATGCCGATCTCACGATCGTCGCAACCGGCGCACCCGGCCAGGTCGCAAGAATGCTCGGCGCCGAGCGAGTAGCCGACGAACCGTTCGGGTTGGCGATCCGCACCTACGCCGAATCACCCCGCCACGCCGATCGGCACCTCGAGGCATGCCTCACGCTTCGAGACGACGCTGGCACGCCCGTGCCCGGCTACGGCTGGATGTTCCCGGCGGGCGATGGCACCGTCAACATCGGCGTTGGTGCGCTGTCGACGATGAAGGGCTTCAAGAGCCTGAACCTCAACAACTTGCTCGAGAGCTACCGAGGCATCGTGCAGGACTCGTGGAGTCTTGGGCCCAACCTCGAACGTCCTCGAGCATGGCGCCTCCCGATGAGTGCACAGAAGCGCCACGGCGCCGGCTGGGTCGCCATTGGTGACGCTGCCGGCCTGGTCAACCCAATGAATGGCGAGGGCATCGACTACGGACTCGAGAGCGGCATGTTGGCCGCCGATCTGTTCATCGAAAGCCCGTCGATGGCTCCCAGTCGATACGACGTCGCCGTCGGTGAGCGCTTCGACAGCTTCTTGCGGACCGGGCGTCGATTCTCATTCTTGATCGGCCACCCCTGGATTCTGCGCTCCGGGCTCCGCATGGCGGTTGGCACCGAAGCGATCGCCAACATCACCCTGCAGGTGATGGGCAACCTGGTCGACTCCGAGTCAAAGGGTGCGTCGGCCAAGGTGCTGAACCTGGCCGACAAGAGCCTGGCTCTGGCCGACCCGCTCCTCCGCCGCACCCGAGCCGCCGCATAACCGTCGATGAGCAGTCGAACAAGCAATATTGCGCTGACCGGATTCATGGCGACCGGGAAGACCACCGTTGGCATTGCCCTCGCCGAACAGCTCGACTTCATCTTTGTCGACACCGACCTCCTGATCGAAGCCGAACACGGGCCGATCCCGGCGATCTTCGAGGCTCACGGTGAGGCAGGCTTTCGCCAGCTCGAAGGCGAGGCCGTCGAGTCGCTGGTAGGAACGTCCGGACTCGTGATCGCAACGGGTGGTGGGCTCGTCACGATCGATGCCACCGCAACCCGTCTCGCCGAAATCGCCACGATCATCACGTTGAGCGCATCGCCGGAAACGATCGTCCATCGGGCCACCGCCGAAGGCGCTACCCGCCCGCTGCTCGCCGCGGGATCTCACGACTCACCTGCTGAACGGGTCCGAGCACTGTTGGCCGAGCGGGCCGACATCTATGGGCGCTACCCAGCGGTGGATTCGGATCGCCCGGTCGCCGACGTTGTGGCGAGCATCATCGAGCTAACCGCACCTACTGAGCCGTGAGGCTGGCGAGCACGTCTGGCAGCGGCTGCTCGTGGATGACGATCAGCCGTTGTGTGGCTCGGGTGACCGCAACATAGAGCAGGCTCAAACCGTGCGGCTCTTCAAGCATTCGTGCGGGTTCGACGACGATGGCGACGTCGAACTCGAGGCCCTTTGCCTGCCACGGGTCCAACCAGCTGGCCGCACTGCCAGCCGTCGTCTCAGCGGCGCTGCTCGTTTCGTCACGGTTCGCCAGATCGAGGCCGATTACGGCGACCGCACCTTCGGCATCAGCGGTGGCCAACGCAGCATCGATCGCTTGCCTCGTTTCGCCGGGTTTGCAGTGGATTACCTGCGGCGCAAAACCAGACGACCGGATCGACGTCGATGCGGAAAGCGATGGCGCTAGCTCGGCCAGCACGTCGGTCGCCAAGTCATTGATCTCGGCGGGCGAGCGATAGTTGATCGTCAGCTCGCGCCGATCGAAGTCACGGATTGAGCCGGGAAGCAGTTCCCGCCAAGAACCAGGGGCGCCGATCGAACGCTGGGCCAGGTCGCCAACGAGGGTCATCGCTCCGCCACGTGCTCGGCGAACCACCATGCGCCATTGCATTGGCGTGAGATCCTGCGCTTCGTCGACGATGACATGCCCGAAACGCCATGACCGCTGGCCGAAGGCAAGTTCGACGACCGTTGCGGACTCCTCATCGAGATCGTCAGCGCCGGCGAGTTCGAGTTCTTCAACTCGGACGTCGTCGTCATCGTCTTCGATATCGGTGGCGCGATCGTCGGTTGCGCCGCCTTCACCGTCTTCGTCCTCTTCAAACTCACCGGCGGCATACGCCGACAATTCGTCGAGCTCATCGTCGTCGGGTTCGTCATCGATCGGTAGGTCGACGATGTCACCGATCTCCAGCGGCGGAGCAGCTTCGATATCGCGCTGGAGAGCGAGCTCGAACTCGTCTCGAGCATCGCGGGCTCGCTTCTGCGCCTCTTCGTTCTGGCCCATCGTGCCGCCGAGCAGCTCGTGGAGCTCGTCGAGCAACGGGACGTCGCTATCGGTCCAGCGGATCGAGTCGAGCTCTTCTTCGCTCGCCGGGGGCCGGAACAACGATGCGGCGTCACCTTCGTCGATTCCAACCTGGCGTGCAGCCGAACGCAGGAGTGCTTTCGAACCGAAGAGATCTCGCAGCGCGCGCTCGGGCGTGAGCGGCGGGAAGTGACGCAGCAGATACGCCTCGACGATGTCGTTGCTTCGGAACGTCGCTCGGGCGTCGTCCATGTTCTCGAACGATGGGTTGTAGACCCCGCTTGAGAGCGTGTCGATCACGAGTGATCGGAACTCGGCCGCTCCGTCATTGTGGGCGCGGTGGCGCCGGGCTCGCCGGAAGAGCGCAACGCTTTCCTCGATGCTCAAGACGACTCGGCGAGATCCGTAGAACACCTCGAGCGGCGCGACCGGAACACGCCGACGATCATCGAGCGCAGCAGCCAAGAACTGGGCCATCTCCTGTGAACTCTTCACGCTGGCGACTGCAGAACCATCTCGGCCGCCGAGCAGAATTCCTGGATAGAGCTTGGACGCTGTGACCGACACGACGCCGCTCTCACCGAGCGATGGCAAGACTCCGGCGATGTAGCGGAGGAACTCGTTGCTCGGCCCGACGACCAGCACACCTGAATCGGCAAGGGCGGCGCGCTGGTCATACAGCAAGTACGCAGCGCGGTGGAGGGCAACGACGGTCTTGCCGGTGCCGGGGCCACCTTGCACGACGAGCGTTCGGTTACCGGCCGCTCGGATCACGGCATCTTGTTCAGCCTGGATCGTTGCGACCACCGACTGCATCTGCTCGCGGGTTGGAGCGCTGACAGCGGCCAAGATCGCCGCTTCGCCGCGAAGGCCGATCTCGGGATCGAGTCCGTCGAACTCGAAGACCTCATCGGAGTAGCCGACGAGCACGTCTTGCTCAGCGCCCTGCTCATCGTCAGGATCTGGGCCGAACAGCAGATGGCGTCGGTGGGCGACACCCAAGCGGTCGAGCGGGGTGGCTCGATAGAACGGAATCGATGCTCTCGCGCGCCAGTCGACGAGCAGTGCATCATCACCATCGAGCACGCTCATGCGGCCGACGTAGATCCGCTCGCCGTCGTCGCTCGTGATGTGGCCAAACGCCAGGGCCTCACCCTGCGCTTCGAGTTCGGCAACGCGCCGAGCGGCATGCATTGCCCGGTCGGAGGTTTGACGAACCAACGCCGCCTGCACCGCTGCATCGACCTCGGCATCGTCATCGACGAGATCTCGAATGCCTTCTTCGGTCTGCTCTGCCGCTTCGTTGGCAAGGCCCTCGGCGACACGGCGTGCGCGGTCCACCTCGCGCCCGTGGGCAACCCCAATGGCGTGGATTGCTGCCCGCTCGGCCTCGAGCGCCGCCTCTCGCTCAGCCTCCCCTTCAGCCCTGCCCTCAACCCCGGACATGAGGGAACCAATCGCTGCGCAGTTGATCGCCATCGACCATGCCGTGGCCGGGAAATGGTGGCGAGGTGCGTCCGGGCCGTTGCACGAAGCGGGCGTCATCGCCGACGTAACGCAGGGAAAGAACCCGGCGACGAGTGCTGGCGAGATTGCCCTTCGCTCCGTGAACCGCTCGGTAATCGAACGCAACGAGGTCACCCGGGTCGAGTGGCCACGACAGCAACGAGTCTTCGAGTGGTTCTGGCGCCGCTCGATACGTGCCGTCGCCGGCCGCCGTCCCGTCGTAGAACGCCGAATCATCGTTCCAGCTCACGGGAAGGACCGCCTCGTCCCATCGATGGGACCCGGCGATCACCTGCAGGGTTGTCTCGGCTCCAACGGGGTCGACCGGGATCCACAGACTGACGGTTTGTGTGCCGTCGACGAAGTAGTACGGGCTGTCACAGTGCCAGGGAGTTGGTTTGGTCGTGCCCGGTTCTTTGACCAGCACATGGTCGTGAAAGAGCTGAACGCCAACCGAACGCATGAGTTGGCCGGCGATGTCTGCCGCCGGTGATTCGATCGCTGCTCGTTTGAAGGCATCGATGCGCTGCCAGTTGCAGTAGTCATCGAAGAACTGGCCTGCTCCTTCGCCAACGTTTCCGTCGGCGGCTTCGCTCGGTTCGGCCATGTTGTGGTCGATTCCAGCGGCGATGGTGTCAACCCAATCGGACATCGCGCCCCGAATACACACGGCGCCATCACGCTGAAAGTCCTGAATCAGATCATCGGTGATGATGGGTGCGATCGAGGTCACCTGGTGAGGCTATCTCCGGTGACGGGCAGCCTCCCGGTAACGTCCCGGCGTGCTCGTTTTCGTGGATATGGAACACGCCTCTGCCCGCAGCCAGCCATGGGGAGAGAAGATCTACGCGGCCCGGACCTGGATCAACTACCGGCTCGAAGATCTCTCCGGTCTGCACTGCATGCTGGTGCGCTACGACCGCCTCGATCGAACGCTGCTGGACCGTCTCGGGGCACAGGCGCTGTTCTTGAGCGGTAGCAGCGCACCGCCAGACCGCTACCTCGCTGAGGAAACGGCATCGCTCTACGAAGTGCTTGCTGCCCGCGACATTCCGACGTTCGGGTTTTGCGGCGGCATGCAGGCAATGGCGCAGAGTTACGGCCACGAGCTCAGTCCGCTGGCCGATGGTGTGACCGAGTCTGGCTACACCGACGTGTCGCTCACCGGTGACCATCCCGTGCTCGACGGCCTTGGATCGACCGAGATCGTTCGCCATGCTCACGCGTTACAGGTGGCCGATGTGCCTGCGGGCTTCCGGGTGGTTGGCTCGACCGAACTCACGCCGAATCAAATGATGGTCGACGACGAGAACAAGCTCGTCGCCACGCAGTTTCATCCTGAGTTCTTCACCGACGAACACCCTGCTGGCAAGACGATGATCGAGAACTTCATGCGATGGGTGCTCTGAGGTCGACCGATTCCACGACCACGTCTGTCACGCCGTGGGTGGCAACCGCCCGGATGCCGAGGTTGTCGCAGATGTCGACGATGGCAGACACGAGAACCTCACGCGACGTGTCGTGAACCGCTGACCGGAGAAGGTCACAATCGACCCGAACTTGTTCGAATGGCAGCTCGACCAACGCTCGCAACGGTGAACGATCCATGCCGAACCCACCAAGAGCGAGTTTGACTCCCCTGGTTCGCAGCACGGCGAGCGTCGCCGCCGCCACATCAAAGCCCTCGGTGAGACTCACATCGCTCAGCACAACACCCAGTCGGCGTAGGTCGACGTTGGCGGCGAGCGCGTCAGCGACGAAATTCTGAGCAGCCCTCGGCGATCGGAGCAGGTCGCTCGTCGTCGTGAGCCAGACACTGATCGATGGCATCTCGGTTTGATGCGCAGCGACAGCGGCGAGCTGACATCGTGCGTATTCTCGGCTGTGGCCGCTCCACTCGATCATCGAGCGAAGATCCTCGGTGCTGATCTGTCCATGTTCGTCATCCCGCCATGACAAGACGAGGTCGACACCCGTCTCTTGGTGCCCGGCGTGCATGCTCAGGTGGCTGCGCAGGTCCACATCAAAGTCGCCGCTTTGCAGGCGGTCTGGCAGCTCGCGAACAAACGTGCGCTGGGCTGATCGCTCGAAGACAACCAAACGTCCTCGGCCGTTGTTCTTCGCTTCGTACAGAGCGAGATCGGCCTCGGTGAGCAGCGAATCGAGGCTCGTCGGTTCGCTCGATGTCGCAACGCCGATGCTGGCGCCGACGTTGATCTCGTGTCCTGAGATGCGGAAGGAGCGGCCGATCTCCGTGCGCAACCGTTCGCCAACGCGCTCCGCTTCGTTCACCGATTCGATCTCGTCGAGGATCAACAAGAACTCGTCGCCGCCCACCCGCAGAGGAATGTCCTTGTCGTTGCGAATCGCCGTGCGAAGAATCCCGCCGATCTGGACCAGCAACTCATCGCCGACCTGATGGCCAAAGGTGTCGTTCACGGGCTTGAAGCGGTCGAGGTCGATGTGGAGCAGCGCCCGCGTGTGGGTTCCCTGCGCCTGCAGGAGCTCTTCGACGACGGGGAAGAGCGCCCGGGAGCCGAGGCCGGTCAGTGGGTCAGATTCGATCTCGGTGCGAAGCCGGTCTTCACGTCCGAGGCGCACGACGAGTGTCACCAGCAGGTTGACCACACCGAGGAACAGGGCAAACGCAGCGATGATCAGGTGTTTGCGGGCCGATGCGAGCGCATCCTCGGCGCCACCTTCGAGGTTGCCGCGCTCGATTGCGAGCGCATCGTCGAAGAAGGCTGCTTCAAGGGCGTTGAACGACACGATGCTTGAGACGAGATCGTCTGAGCGCAGCGGCGGGTCGCCGGCCATCGCACGGTCTCGCCACCAGCGGTATTCGATGTTCAGCGTGGCGACCGTGCTCGACCGGTCGAGGACGGAGAAGAGTTCGAGTGTTGCCGGATCCAGGTCGCTCTCGACGAACTCGCTCTCATCGACGAACGTCGGCGGAGCATCGAGTCGGGAGACGGCATTTCGATAGCGCCCTTCGACCAGGTCGATGAGCGGGCTTGTCGACACGTATTCAGACTTCACATCACCGAGCACGGCGATCTCGGTAACGATCGAACCAAAGCTCAGCGTTTTGACGCCGAGGTCGCGGAAGCGACGGATCTTCGGTCCGGCCGCTTCGACCGGCTGGTAAACAGCGTTGATGAGTTCGTCCGTCTTCGCCTCGATGAAGAACTGATCGGCGACTGATTCGATCGCTCGATCTTCGTACTCATCGATGATCATCAGCATCTCGGTTGCCACCGAGGAGATGTAGCTGTCCTCACTCGCAGCGAGGCGAAGCAGGTCGGGCCGGAAGCGGGCGGCTGTCGAGCGACGGAGGCTTGATGCAGCCTCGAGATCGGCTGGTGTGAGCGCTCGTGAATCGACGAGGAGGGCTGTTTGATATTCGGCGACGAACGTCATCGCCAAGTCGTGGTGAATGTCGAGGATCTCGAACTGGCTTGCGTTGTAGTCGGCCGTTTCAGCGTTCTGAAGCTGGCGGGCCCTGATCAGCCACGAATTGGAGCCGACGATCACGGCACACACGCACGAAACGACGACGGCGATGAGCCACAGGCGTTCGCCGTTGCCTCGCCTCCTCGTTCGTTCGCCCTCTCGCCGATGTAACCGCACGTCTGCTCATCGACTGCGGACGAAACGGCCTTGATGGGGCTGGGAACTTCTACCCAGAGACCTCTGGGCGGCGGGGCAACCCGGCGCTCGAAATGGCCCGCGTGACCTCGACGAGCGCCTCGGACATGACCGGAGCGACGGAAAGGTCGGCCAAGTACAGCGGGATGACCTCAGCCTCGCCTCGTCGTTGGGCGGCGTAGGGCCCGAATGCGTCGAATACCTGGCTCAGCCAGTTTTCGTCTGCCGCCGCCAGTTCTGCGGACAGGTTTTCCCACAGCCACTCGGCGTCGCCGGATTGGATGCTGGCCGCAAGCGACTCGGCAGCAAGAGCAGCAATTCCTCGCACCATGATCGATCGCAGCACTTTGCGGCTCGCCGCGGTCCCGGCATCATCACCGACCGCTTCGACCTCCGAACCGTGCTCGGCCATGATCGAGACGAACGTTTCCACGCCGGCGCCAGAGGCCAACATCGGTGCGCCGAGGCTGATTCCAGAGCGAAGCGACAAGATCGCGACCCCGACAAAGGCGAGGTCGTTGTTTTCAGCGGTGATCGCCAGCCCTCGTTTGAGCTTGGGCGAACCGGTGGACACGTCGGCGTAAACGCTGCCTGGCGCGAGATGGGGCAAGACCTGGGCGAGGGCGGCGGGAGCCTCAGCTGGTGCAGTTGCCGAGATCACGAGATCGGTGCCGTCGACAGCATCGGCGACGTCTGCCACCAACCGGACCCCTTCGGGGGCATCAGAAAGCCCCGGATCGAATGCCACAACGTCGGCCCCAGCAGCTGCCAAATCGGCTGCGAGTTGGGATCCAACGGTTCCCAGACCCAGGACGGTGATCGTTCGGCGCGTCGACATCGCGACAGTGTGACTGTAGACAGGGTCGCATGCCACCTCTTCCACTCGACTTCATCCAGTCGGCCGATGATCTTCGCCAGCTCCCGGCGACGAAGGCAGAGGTGACTGTCGTCGGCCGATCGAACGTCGGAAAGTCGGCGCTGATCAACGCGATCGGCAACCGAAAGCGGCTCGCACACGTCTCGAACACGCCGGGGCGCACCCGCCTGCTCAATCTCTTCTCGATCGGTGAGGACATCACGTTCGTGGATTTGCCCGGATATGGGTTTGCGAAGGTCCCCGAGTCGATGCGCCGAGATTGGCAACGCATGATCGACGGCTACCTGCTGGGCCGAGAGAACCTCGTCATGGTGATGGTGCTCGTCGACGGTGCCGTCGGGCCGACAAATCTCGACATTCAGATGCTCGACTGGCTCCGGGCGCATGAACTCCCCCACACCGTGGTTGCGACCAAACACGACAAGGTGAAGTCATCCGCACGCAACAAGCGCAAACGCCAGGTTGCCGAGAAGTGTGATCTCGAAGAGGGCGACGTGATCTGGGTGAGCTCGGTCAAAGGAACCGGCATCGATCGCCTCCGAAGCCTCATCGTGCACTGGGTCGCCTGAGCGCGACGGCTCAGAGCCTCTCGAAAGAAATTCCGTTGCCGTGTCCCCCCAATGCGAGGGTTGATGCGTGTTACGTAGGTGATGTCCACCCAACTCGCTGTGAGGATCAGTCCAGTGACTGATGATGCAGCCAACAGCGCGGCGCATGAACTGCCACCGCTCGTCGAACCGTTCGACGACTATTACCGACGTGACTATCGCCAGCTACTCGGCTTGGCGTTCGTGCTCACGGGTTCGAAGAGCACGGCTGAGGACCTGTGCCAGGACGCCCTGACCGAGGCTCATCGCAGCTGGGATCGAATCGCCCACTATGACGACCCTGGAGCATGGGTTCGCCGAGTCATCGTCAATCGCTCACGATCGCGCTTTCGTCGACTTCGTTCTGAAACCAAAGCGCTCACTCGAATCAGCAACCGGCGGGTCGACACGGCCCAGCCGACCGAACGAAGCCTCGAGGTGTGGGCTGCGGTTCGCACGCTCCCACCCCGCCAAGCGCAGTCGATTGCCCTGCTCTATTGGGAAGACCGCTCGATTGCCGAGATCGCAGAGATCCTCGACTGCGGCACCGAGACGGTGAAGACACACCTGAAGCGTGGCCGAGCTGCGCTCTCGAAGACTCTTGTTGGGTTCGATGAACGCCGCGCTGAAGAGGGAGACACCGAATGACCGGCGACTCCTTCGACGAACGATTCGACGGTCCTCTCAATGGCCCTCTGGACGATGCCCTCTCGGGCGCAGCGGACGACGTTCGCACCAGCTTTGGGGGCGATGTTCCGCCGTTCGTCCCCAACCGATCGACCTCTCCGGCGTTGGGAATGTTGGCGGCGGCCATACTCGTCGCCGGAGGGGCGTTCGCGTGGACCAACCTGCGTGATGAAGGCACCAACGTCGACACCGCCAACATCTCCACCGATGAGCCCATCGAAACGACCATCTCCGACAGCGCTCTCGACCCGGACTCAACAACCGACACGACGACCGACACGACGACTGACACGACCGGCCGATCCGAGACCGATTCACCACTCGTCATCTCGGGCTTCCCGACCGACCTCGATGACCGAAACCTCGGGCCGCTCGATCGCCCCGCCCCTGGCGAGTCCGTCATCGATCCAGCTTTTGGATCAACCATCACCCGTATGACCGCTGCGACGGGGGACGAGCGGATCGTGCCGATCCAGTCACCATCGTCGGCATGGAACAGCGACGAATCCCTCGTGCTGCTCTACGCCACCGGCGGCGACCGCAGTTCCGGTTATGTCGTCTACGACGCTGACACGTTCGACCAGGTCGCCCAACTCGACATCACGGCGAACGACATCGAGCAGGTCTTCTGGGACCCGACCGACCCCGACACGATCATGTACGCCGACGGCGCCGCACTCCGGGCCGTGTCGGCCACGAGCGGCGAGATCCGCGATGTGGCGGTCTTTCCCCAGTGCAGCGCGATCACCGTGCCAACCGGCTCGTCCGGGCCAGCCTGGGACGGATCGTTGATCGTGGCCACCTGCCTCACTGACGAGGGACCTGACGAGGACGATTCTGATGACGGGGCCCGATCGGTCGTCACGTTCGAACCAGCGACCGGCTCGATGGCGAGCCGACCGCTTGCCGACGATGAGCAAGGCCACGCCGCACCGTCGGGTGACGCAGTCGTGATCGAAGACCCCGACGGTTTCACCATCCTGCCCGCATCGCTCGAGGGCTCAGGGACCTCGTTTGCTTGGGAGGCCTCCGGGGCGTCGCTGAGCGCCGGGCCGGACGGATCAACCCTGATCGTCGCCTCAGGCTTTGAAACCGAGGGTGTTGGGTCGATCGTCACCGCAACGCTCGATGGCGACGTTTCCGTCATCGTCGGCCCGGACACGGGCTACCCGTTCCCTCCATCGGGAACCAGGGTGAGCGGCGTTTCGTGGCAGACGCCAGGGATCGTCGCCGCCGCATCACCAACACCAAGCGACGGGGTGCAAGGCGCCATCGAAGGTGAAATCGTCATCGCCGATCTTCGAGGCGACTCCCCCGTCGTGCACCGCTTGGCTCACACCAGGACCAGCGGCTCGGACTACTTCGCTGCGTCGTTCCTTTCGATCAGCCCATCCGGAACCCGAGTGCTGTTCTCCAGTGACTGGGGTGGCGGAGCGGTCGACACCTACCAGATTCGACTCGACTCATGAAGCTGATCATCGCCGCCCTCGCCGCTCTGGTGGGGTTCGCGGCCGGCATCTTGGCGGGCGCCGAACCTGCCAATCGTCAACACACCTACCCCCGCGTGACCGCCGCACCGGCTACGAGTCCAGCGACGACCCCGGCAACAGCTCCAACGACCGCAACACCAACTGCCTCGCCTTCAACGACTGAGCAGCCCCCGGTGATCGATCTGACGTGGGGCACCGACGCCACCCCACCATCGCCGTCGTGGACGAAGCCGCCTCTCTTCACACCAACCGTTGATCCGGTCTATGGCACACCCGTGCGCCGTGTGTCGTCGGCGGATGGCACACGCTTCAACCGCAACACCTACAGCCGCCGCCAAGCCGAGAACGCCGACAGCTCCTTCTTCATGACCTACCACGGCGATGCGGAGTATCGGGTCTATGACCGTGCGTCGGGCGCCCTCGTGGTTGCGCTGCCCATCCACCCCGACGCCGAGCCGCAGTGGCACCCGACGGATCCGTCCATCGTTCGCTACATCGACGGCCCGAACTCGTCGAGCGGCAGTCTTCGGCTGCACGAATACGACATCTCCGCCGCATCTTCCAACGTGATCGCCGACCTCACCGTTGGACTCCAGGCCACATGGCCGTCCGCTCGCTACATGGCCGATCGTGCCGAGGGATCGCCGAGCGCCGATGGTGATCGCTACGCCTGGATCATCTTCGACGGCAACGAAGACCCACTCGGCATTGCATCGTTCGACCTCGCCACCGGATCGATCATCGGCACGCTCCCACTCCGAACCGATGCCGGACCGCTCGACTGGGTTTCAGCCTCAGCGACCGGCGAGTACGTCGTCGCAGGCCACTGGAACGGCACGTTCGTGTACGACGCTGTCGGCCTTGGAAACGGGCGGCGTTTGAACGACAAGGGTGATCACAGCGACATCGCTCTCGATGCCGAAGGCGGCGACGCTTACGTTGCGATTGATTTCTCCACCGGACCCAACGCTGGCTGGTTGACCTCGATCGATCTCGACACGCTCGAAGTCACGCGGATCTTCTCGATCTACGGCGGCTCGAACACATCGGTCCATGTTTCGGGCAAGGGCTTCGATCGCCCTGGCTGGGTCATCGTCTCGACCTACAACTGCAAGGATCCCGGCGCCTGGACCTGCGAGAAGGTCATGGCGGTTGAGATGGCGCCAGGTGGCCGAGTGCTCAACCTGGCCCACACCTACAACTGCGGCGACAACTACTGGACCGAAACGCACGCGGTGGTCAATCGCAGCTTCACTCGGGTCTACTTCAACTCCGACGGCGGCAGCTGCGGGATCGACGCCGAGGTCTACGAACTGACCGTGCCCGCATTCGACTAACCGCTAGATCGACCGACGCGCAGGAACGACTGCGACGATCGCCCAGCCAACGACGTTGAGGATCAGGCCGAGTCCGGCGCCAAAGGCGGGCCGGCCTTTCGTTCGGCCGATCAAGTAGCCAACCGCCGGGCCCACGATGGCGATCAGAACGATCAAGAGCTCTACACCAGTCATGCTCAACGGTAGACCTGCTGGCACTCGAGGCGTACGCGGCACCCGAACCTGAGCGAGACGGAGCACTCGATGAGAGACTGTTTGAATGTCACTCGCAATCAACGAGACAGCAGCGTCAATCATCGATCCCGCCGGTTGTCGCCGACTTCTCGCCGACAACCCGTCGACGAAGCTCATCGACGTCCGCACACCTGCGGAATATCGAGCCGGCTACATCCCGGGCTCGCACAACGTTCCTCTCGCATCGGTGGCCGACCACGCAACCGACCTTGCAAAACTCGATGGGCCGATGGTCCTCGTCTGCGCAACGGGGTCACGCGCTTCGCAGGCGCAAGACCTGCTCGCCAAGCATGGCGCCACGCACGTCTCGGTGTTGCAGGGCGGCACGCAAGCCTGGCGTGCGAACGGTCTCACGAGCGACGCCAGCAGCAGCGCCGAGGTGTGGGCCATGGACCGCCAAGTCCGACTCGTCGCCGGATCGATCTCGCTCGTTGGAATCGCTGCCAGTGTCTTCGTTCCCCAGGCGAAATGGATCGCCGGGGGTATCGGCGCCGGGCTCACGTTCTCGGCCCTCTCGAACACTTGCGGCATGGCGAACGTCTTGTCGAGACTTCCCTACAACAAGCCGACTGACTTCGACGTGTCAAACGTGATCGGCGCTCTTCGTTCCGGGCCTGAAACAAACGCTTGACCTTCACCCTGGGACAAGCCTGATGATCGAATCGTGACACGCCAAGACGACGCTTCTCAGCTTCTCACGATCGGTGATTTCGCCGGACGTGCACGGCTTACGCCGAAGGCTCTGCGTATCTACGACGATCTCGGTCTGCTTTCGCCGGTCGAGATCAATTCGTCGAATGGGTATCGCTACTACGCCACCTCGCAGCTCGAAACAGCACGACTGATTGGGCTGCTTCGAGGTGTGGACATGAGCCTGCACGACATCGGCAAGCTGCTCGAAGCGAGCGATGACGAGGCCGCTGAGCTCCTCAACGGGCACATCAACAACCTCGAGTCAATACAGAGCAGCCGTCGGCTCCTGGCGCGTCACATTCACGCCACTCTCAGACAGGAAGAACCCACCATGTTCACCATTCAGACTCGTTCGGTTGCCGAACAACGCGTCATGTCGATCCAACGCCGCCTCTTCGCCAAAGACATCGACAACTTTGTGACCGAGGCGAAGCAAGCTTTCAATGATCATCTCGGCACAGTGGAAGCAGCCGGCCCCTTCACCGTGATCTTCCACGGCATCGTCGACCACGAGCAGAACGGCCCGATCGAGATCGTCCTCGGTTGTGATGAGACCGTCCAAGCAACCGATCAGATCGGTATCCGAACCGAACCAGCGCACGACGTGGCCTACACCACGATCACCAAGGCCGAATGGGCCTTCCCCGCCATCTTGGCCGCATACGACGCCGTCGCATGCTCCCCTGAAGTCGCTGCCCGAGGCGGATCCCCACTCTCGTGTCGAGAGGTGTACGTCGCCGAACCGGACGACATCGGCGACGATGACCACATCTGCGACGTCGCCTTCCCGTTGGCGTAGGCAGGTGTTGGGGGTTTAGCGAACCTGCAGGTTGGTCGATGACGTTGTATGGCAGACCCAGCGACCGAGGAAGTGAACAGCCCACTCGGAGAGGACATCCTCGACCTCAGTGCATTCGACGGCGACTGGAAGCAGGTTCTGGGTGCCGTCGTCAGCCAAGAAGATGTCGAGACGCTTTCCGGCCTTGTCGACGCCAGTCCGGCAAACGTTGCACCACCCGCCCCCTTGCTTCCTCCACACTTGCACCACGCGCCGGCACAGGCCCAGCAACTCATCGCGCAGCTACTCGGATTCGGGACAACTCGTGGAGCCGCCGCTGACGTTCGCGATCGCTTGTTCCGCTTCCCGCGCCACGTTTGTGCTGCTGCCATTCGTCTTGGCGGGAATCGCGGCCTGGTCTTGTTGGATGCTGCCTTCCCCATGACGTCGGTGACCGCCCAGGGCCTCCTACACAGTCCCTACACAAACCACTCGACGGCGGCCGAGGCGCTGAGCCTTGACGATCTCATCTCGCTCGGTACTGAGTTCGGATGGACCGAGGCGGATCTCGTCGAGGCGCTCAGCCCGAAGTGTTTCATCGGTTGGTCGGAGAACCCTCAGCCTGGCCTTCAGGCCTTTGTCGAACGCCACGACCAGCGCGTGAGCGAGATCTACGAAGTCGCGAGCCTGAAGGACGTGCGTCGCCCAGCGTCGATTCACGCTCTTCCGGACTTCTTGTTAAACCGTCTCGCTCGACAAATCGCAGAACAGGCAACCGCTTCAAAGAAGGCGGATCGGCAAGCCGTCGCTCACGTGCAGAGCCGAGTTGGCTCTGACGTGATCATCCCTGAGCTGAAGACGCTCATGCTCACTGGAAACGCATCGACTCGCAAGCACGCAGCGACCCTCCTGATCGAGCGAACGACGCCACATCAACGTGCAGAACTCGCGGAGTGGTTCGCGGAGAATCTCGTCAACGAGACCTCGGCGTCGGTACGAGAGATCATCGACATCGCAGGTGAAGTCGTGGTCGAACCGACCTTTGAACCGATCGAAATCGAGCCGGCGCAAGTCCCGATGAGAGCGCTGGGAGCGAGGTATCAACAGCAAGACAAACGGGGGTCCGACTTGGTCTCCGTCAGCGGTTACGTACTTGTGAGCCAGCTGTCGCAACTGGACCGATACATCGATGCTGGTCAGCTCGGCCGTGCGCTCTTGACCCTCAACCCTTCGTACTCCGGTATCTATCTCGACGTGGGAAACCCAGCCGATTACTTGGCCAAGAAGGGGATCACGCCGACATTCCTTGCTCGAGTTGCGAAGTCTGACTCGAAACCACTGACCGACGCCGTGATCACGGCGGCTGTGCTCAAGGACCATGCACGATGGTCCGACAGCGACCTCGGCGATTTTGTCGAACTACTCAGCCACGAGTTCAAGACAATTCTCGAATGGCGTGCCGGCCACCAAAACACGGCGGTCAGGGCAGTTATCGCCCTGCTCCGCCGGGTGAGCACCTTCACCGAACTGCCAACGATCCTGCTGAACTCCCTCGCCCAGATCGCTATGAACGGAAAGAAGGCCCACCAGGCAGAGATGGCGCTGTGGGATCCCGCCATCTTTGCCCCGGTCGCGATCCGTCAGCTTTCGGATGACAAACCTGCAAAAAGGAAGGTGGCGGCGACCTGGCTCGGGAGCCAACATCACGAACCGGCGCTCGAACCACTTCTTGCGGCCGTGGAGGTCGAGAAGAACGCACCAGCGCGCACAGCAATGTTGGCGGCGCTCGAGAGCCTCGGGCATTCAACGAGTGAGCTGAACGACCGCGACACGATCACCGCCCAGGCAATTGCGGCGATGAAGAAGAAGTCCTCTCGATCAGCCTCGATCTCATGGCTCGATATGGACGTACTCCCGGCCTTGTCCTGGGAGGATGGGACACCCGTCGAACCAGCCGTCATCGAATTGCTGTGTCACAGCGCAGCCAAAGCCAAGGACCCTGGGGCTTCCGATATGCCTCGCGCTCAGCTGGCCGAGATGCAGTCGGAGGGGGTGCAAGCGCTCGGAGTGAACATCTTCCGTCAATGGCTGGCGATCGACTTGGCTCGACGGACTGACGACGAGGCAGTCGCCGAAGCAGCCGAGCGTTTCGCGTACGCCACGCAGCTTCATCAGCAGAACCCCAACGGTCACTATCTCCACTACATGTATAAGACTGACGACCTGAAGATCATCGAAGGGATCGTGCTGTCTGAGGCTCGTTCCGAAATCATCGGTTCAGGTCGGACGAGCATCGGCATCTTCGCCGTTGCTGCAGCGTGCGGGGGAACCGACCTCATCGCCGAAGCGCTCGCCTACCTCAAGAGCCATCGCCGCAAACGCAAGGCGCAGTCGAAGGCGGTCATCGACATGTTGGCGGCGATCGACGACCCGGTTGCTGTGCAGTCCGTCATGGCGATGGCCAACAGCTACAACCCAAAGGCGCTCCAGAAACACGCATCCGAAGCGGTCGCTCGGCTCGTGGCTCGCAAGGGGTGGACTCACGAAGAGCTCGCGGACCGGTCGGCACCCGACGGTGGCTTCGATCGATCTGGCCGACGCGTGTTCGACCTTGGCACTCGCTCGTTCACTGCCCTGCTCAACGATGACCTCTCGGTCAGCCTCGTCGATGACGAATCGGGCAAGAGCGCGAAGTCGCTCCCTCGAGGACGCGCTGATGAAGATGCCGAGCTGATCAAAGAACTGCGGGCTGATTTCAAGACCGCCAAGAAGGACCTCGAAGCCGCTGCTGGCTACCAACCGATCCGACTTCGCCGGGCCATGGCCACCCAACGAACGTGGACGTTGCCCGACTTCACGACGTTCATCCTCGATCACCCCGTGATGATTCGACTCGCCACACAGCTGATCTGGACCGCCGATCATGGCGAAGGGCAAGCGGTGTTCCGCCCTCTGACCGATGGCACGCTGCTCGACCTCGACGATGAGGAACTCACACTCGACGAGTCCTCCTCGATCCGGATCGCTCACACCAGAACCGTTGACCAGGAAACCGAATTGGCTGCCATTGAGCACCTCGCTGATTACGAAGTGCCACAGCTCTTCGCTCAGTTTGGTCGAACCGCAGCACCAGAGGGCCCGATCACAACGTTCGACGGCAAGGTCGTAACCGCAACAGCGTTCGCCAGCCGGGCTCGCCAGCTTGGCTGGCAGGTGTCCGAGACCTTCGGAACCGGCGCGGCCATCGGTGTGGTCAACACCTTCGAGGATCTCAAACTCGCCGCCGTCCTCACCGTGCAACACGGCCTCGTGCTCGGCGGCTACGACATGTCCGGCGACGAGACGTGCACGGTCAGCCAACTCATCGTCACCGGTTTGCCTGTCGTCCAACGACCCAAGCGAATCAGCCTCGACGAAGTTCCGTCAACGCTGCTCGATGAAGTCTTCGCTGACGCAACCACGATCGCGAGCTAGCCCGTCGAACCCCATAGGCTCCCCCGGTGAGCGAAGCCATCGGACGTCTTTTGCACCGCCTCGACCTCGAACCGGGCGAGGCCGGCGATGGGTTCGCAACCTGGAAGGGCACTGCTGGCCAGCACGCGCTCAATATGGGCAACCGGCTGTTCGGCGGTTTCGTCTTCGCCCAAACCATCGTCGCCGCAGGCCGCACCGACCCGGAACGAGACGTGCATTCGGTCCAACAGGTCTTCCTGCGTGCGGGCAATGCCTCCGATCCCCTCGAGTATCGAGTCGAGCAACTCTTTTCCGGTCGAACGTTTGCCTCCGTTCGCGTCGAGGTCCACCAGGGCGGGCAGATCATCAGCCACAGCCAGGTTGGCCTCACACTGCGATCCGAAACCATGCGAGCCGCTAGCCCCGATCGTCAGAAGCCTGCTCCGGTCCTTGCCTCGAGAGACACCATGGCCAACCGCGACGTGCTCCGAAACCGGCCGAATCCTCATGATCAACCCGTCGAGATGCTCATCGATCCTGAGCAAGAGAACGATGGACAGCCCTTCGTGGCGACGTGGACCCGACCGAGCGGTCCTCTGCCCGACGACCACCTCATGCATCAAGCCGTCATGGGATTCACGAGCGACCGAGGCCTCATGAGCATCATCGCTCGACCTCACGCCAAGGCCGGAGCATTCCGCGGCGCCACGCTCGATCATTCGATCTGGTTTCATCGGCCTGTCCGATTCGACGATTGGCACAGCTACGTGATGCAGAGCCCAACCCTGTCGGAGGGACGCGGCCTCAGCCGGGGCGAGTTTCACCACGCCGATGGAACGCACGTTGCTTCGACCCAGCAACAGGGCATGTTCCGCCTGGTCGACTAATTGGCGCTCAGCCCGCGCCAGCACAAGGATGCGGCGATGGACGTGACCACCGCCGTCAACCGCCGCAAGACCGTTCGAGCCTTTACCGACGAACCGGTCGACGACGCCGTGTTGGCTCAGCTACTGACCACAGCCAGCCGGTCGCCATCGGGCGGCAACGTGCAGCCGTGGCGGATCTATGTGATCAACGGTGATGTCACCAACCGCTTCCGCTCGTTCATCGGTGAGCGAGACATCGAAGGCCCGGCCTATGAGATCTATCCAAAGGGCCTGACCGAACCCTATCGATCGAGCCGCTTCGCTATCGGCGAGCAAATGTACGCCAAGCTCGGGATCGAACGAGAGGACAAGGGCGCTCGCTTCGCCCAGATGGCCAAGAACTACGAGTTCTTTGGGGCACCTGCCTCGATCTTCTGCTTCCTCGATCGCCAGATGGGGCCGCCGCAGTGGTCCGACTGCGGCATGTTCCTCCAAACCTTCATGCTGCTCGCCCAAGAAGCTGGCCTCGACACCTGCCCGCAGGAGGCGTGGGCCATGTGGGAAGGCGCAATCTCCGAGTTCGTCGGCGCCCCGCCAGAACTCCAGTTGTTCTGCGGCGTCGCCATCGGCCACGAGGACACCTCACACGTGATCAACAGCGTGGTGAGCGAACGCGAACCCCTCGATGTCTTTGCGACCTTTGTCGAGTGAGCGGGTCGCCCGTTCGAGAACTCCTCGGCGACACCAACTTCCGACGCTTCTGGGTCGCCCAGATCCTTGCGTCGGGAGCAAGTGGCACCTCACGATTCGTGTTCGTCTGGCTGATCGTGACGCTGACCGATTGGTCCGCAGCCGAAGGTCTTGTCGCGTTCGCTCTCGGCATTCCGGCGCTGCTCTTCTCGCTTCCCGCCGGCGCCTGGTCCGACCGGGTCGATCGCCGACGATTCACGGTCGGCTGGATCGGCGGGAGCGCCGCCTTGTTCGCCATTTTTACGATCGTTGTTGCATTCGACCTTGCGACCACCCAACTCACGGCAGTCGCCGCGATCGCTGTCGGCACGTCGACCGTGATGGCGATGCCGACGCTCAGCGCAATCGTCCCGCTGCTCGTCACTCCCGACCGCTTGATGAACGCCACGGCCATGCAAAACGGCGGCAGCCAGGCTGCCAGCTTCTTGGGGCTCGGCCTCGGAGGCGCAGCGATTGCACTCTTCGGCAACGCCGGCGGTTTTGGACTTCTCGCGATCGTCCTCGGTGTCTCGAGCATGTTGATGTGGCGGGTCTCGATCCCAGACAACATCGCCGATGGGCCGCCCAAGTCGATCCGCAGCGACGTGATGGCCGGTCTGCGGTATGGACTCGGCGCCGAGCCTCGTCGAAGCCTGCTCATCACGACGCTCATCCTCGGTTCATCGTTTTCCGCGATGCAGATCGCGATGCCACGTGTCGTCGAGGAGACCTACGACAAGGGATCGACGGCAACGGGCCTCCTTTTGGGGAGTTTCGGCGTCGGAATGTTGGTGTCCTCGGCCGTCGTCGCCCGGCGAGACGACATGCGCCACGGCCTGAACGTGGCGCTCTTCATCGGGATCGGACTCGGCATGGGGCAGTTCCTGCTCAGCCTCGCTCCGAACTATTGGGTCGCCCTCGTCGTCATGGTGGCGTGGGGCGTGAACGCCGGCATCGCCATCGCCTCACACCGCACCCTGCTCCAGCGAGAGACCGAACCAGCGATGATGGGACGGGTGATGGGGATCATGACGCTCGGCTTCGCCGGCGGCCTCCCATTTGGTGCGCTTGCGCAGATCGTTTTGGCGCCGCGGCTCGGCCCAGTGATGACGATGCGGTGGGTCGGCTTGATCACGATGGCGATCACGATTCCGCTGTTGTTCAGGCCCGCAATTCGGAGTCGCTGAGGTACTAGCGTGTCGCAATGACTGCACAGCTGATGCCCGGCGGCCCCGTCGCCGAAGCGATTCTTGACGACGTTCGCACCCGTGTTGCCGCCCTCAACGAGAGGGGCATCACGCCCGGCCTCGGCACCATCCTTGTCGGCGACGACGGCCCGTCAGCCAGCTACGTCGCTCGGAAACACGATACGTGTGCAACCGTCGGCGTCGAGTCGTTCAACGCCGAGATCCCCGCCGACGCCGGCCAGCAGGCGTTGCTCGACACGATTCACGAGTTCAACGCCAATCCGGCCATCGACGGCTACATCCTGCAGCTTCCGCTTCCCGATGGTTTCGACGCCGGCGAGGCGCTCGCATTGATGGACCCAGCGAAAGACGCTGACGGTCTCCATCCCGAAAGCCTCGGCAAGCTGGTCCTCCAAGAAGAGGGCCCGCTCCCCTGCACCCCAGCCGGCATTCAGGCGATGCTCATCCACTACGGCATCGAAGTCGCAGGGAAACACGTCGTCGTCGTCGGCCGCGGCCCAACCCTCGGACGCCCGATGTCGCTCCTCATGACGCTCAAAGGCGCCGGCGCAAACGCCGCGGTCACCGTCGTGCACAGCGGCGTGAAGAACCTCGCCGACTACACGACCGAGGCCGACATCCTCATCGCCGCCGTCGGCATCCCAAACTTCATCACTCCCGAGATGGTGAAACCTGGAGCGGTCGTCGTCTCCGGAGGCATCACCTGGGAAGGCAAGAAGCTGCTCCCCGACGTCGACGAGGCCGTCGGCGAGGTTGCCTCGTGGATCACGCCTCGCCTCGGTGGCGTCGGCCCAACGACAGTCGCCATGTTGATCCGCAACACGATTCTGGCTGCGGAGCGCTCAGCGGGCTGACCGCTACGAGCGCCAGACGACCAGATCACGATCGATGTCGGCGATCGTGCGGCAACCGGACAGAGCCATCGTTCGACGAAGCCCGGTGTCGAAGAAGTCGATCAGCCAATCAACACCGCGCTCACCGGCAGCGCCCATGGCGTAGAGGTAGGGGCGGCCGACCGAGACAGCGTCAGCGCCGAGGGCAATCGCTTTGACGATGTCGCTTCCTCGCCTCGCACCGCCTTCACAGATGATGGCGACCTGTCCGCCGACCTCCTGGGCGACCGGGTCGACGAGCTCGATCGGCGCGGGAGCATCGTCGAGCTGGCGGCCACCGTGGTTCGACAGTGCAATGCCGGCAACGCCGGACGCAACAGCCTGTTTGGCGTCGGCGACGGTCTGGATGCCCTTCAAGACGATCGGCCCATCCCAGATCGATGCCAACCACTCGACGTCGTCCCACGACAGTGACTGATCGAACTGTGTGTTCACATGTTCGGCGAGCGACACCGCAGTCGACCCGTCCTCGTCATCATGGCCGACGACGTTGGCGAAGGTGATGGGTTCGTTCGTCAAAAAGTCCAGCGTCCACGCCGGATGGATGATGCCGTCGACGATCGTTTCGAGGCCGATCTTCGGCGGCAGTGTGTAGCCCCTTCGCACGTCACGCTCACGCCGACCGAGCACGGCGGTGTCAACCGTCAGTGTGAGGGCTTCGTAGCCAGCGGCCGCAGCCCGCTCCACCATCGACTGCACCAGACCGCGATCTTTCCAGGTGTAAACCTGGAACCACTTCGGCCCATCGGAAACAGCGGCAACCTCTTCGATCGACCGGGTTGCCATCGTCGAAAGCCCGTAGGGAATCCCGGCTCGAGCGGCGGCCCGAGCGACCGCAAGCTCACCTTGCGAATCAGCGATGCGCGTAAACCCGGTCGCCGCGAACAGCAGCGGGGAGGGAATGGTCTTGCCGAACAGCGTGGTCGAGGTGTCGAGCTCGCTGACATCGCGCAAGACCCGTGGCCGGAATTCGATCTTGGAGAACGAACTCGAGTTGCGATCGAGCGTCCGCTCGTCTTCGGCACCACCGTCGATGTAGTCAAAGATGCCGCGAGGCAACCGACGCTTTGCGACCTTCCGCAGATCATTGACATCAGCGACCTTGGACAGACGGCGGGTGACCGGATCGCGCTCGAACTCCTTGAACTGCACGACCGAACGGAAGGTCTCGATCGCCTGCGTTGGTGAAGCCATCAGCGCATCCTACGACGCGCCCAGTTACTGGGCGAGTGCGAGCTGCGCCTCTGCAGCACCGACCAGAATGTCGAGCGTCGCCGTTGCCGGATCACCCGTGAGCGTCAGCAGATACCAACGCCGCCCGACGGTAAAGGTGAGGCCGAAGTTGATCACCGGCCCGATCTCGTCTGCGGATTCTTGTCGGAACCCTCGAACACCGGGCATTGCTTCCAGATCGAAAAAGTCAACGCCGTAGCCGCCGAGCGTGATCAAACCATCTTCGAGGTAGAAGGCCGCAGCCGAGGGTGTCTCGAACTCGTAGACCTGAGCGATGACGACATCTTGGGTGTCGTTGCGGAATGCTCGGGTCCAGCCGCCTTGGAAGCGGCGGGTTTCGAGCAGCGGCAGCTCTTCGCTCGGGTCGGGCTGGCGGCCCGCCGCAGCATCGATGTCGAGAAACTCGTCGGCGCCCGGGCCATCGAGACGGTTGAACCACCGCACCTCTGGGATGAGGACAGACGCAAGCCCGTCGGGCGAGCTCGCAACACCGGGCTCCTCCTCGGCCGCGTTGGGCACCGTGATGTCGCCCGGCTCGATGGCCGATGGTGTGGTCACGACCGTCTCAGACTCGCCGGATTCACTGTCTTCGGGCTCGCTGTTCACGGGCTCACTTTCTTGATCGGCTTCGTTTGCTTCGGCTGCATCTCGGGCCTCAACAACATCGGGGTCGGCGCTTCGATCGACGGGTTCGAGCGACACCTCACCGGTTCGCGAACACCCAGCGACGACAAGGGCGAGCACAGCTACCCCAACCATCGCACCAACATCAAGAGCCAGCCACGACGGCCGAGTCCACGTGCGCAAGCGGGTGACCGGCGGGGTGATGGCAGCCATGACCAAGACTCGCACCAAACCAAACGTCGCTCCGGTCAGTGCTCCAGCGACCGGGCTGATCAGTGCAGCAGCGAGCCATGTCGACCACCAGAGCCACGTGCTCAGCATTGTGAGGGGGCCGACACCAAGGCGAGCGCCATACAGCAGCGCCACGACCGGAGCGGAGAACATGCGGCCCCACTCCATCGGGACCTGCGACGACAGGGCCAGCGGCTTCGGGCGTCCAAACGACAGCCGCACCAGATCGGCGAGCGCGCCGATGACGACGAGCGTGGCTGCGGTCTCAAAGCTTGCGAACGACCACCCAGCGAGCGACACGACCGACCCGAGCACGACCGCTCCGGCAAAGCCAACCAGCGCGCCGGTGGCGGCGGACGACGCCGCCAAGATTGCACCGACCACACCTCGTTCACGCCCTCGAACCGAGGGCATCAGGGTCTCAGCGACCGAAAGGCCTCAGGGAGACCACAACGTGTGAACGGCAGCGAGGCACGAAACCCCGAGCACCAAGATGAGCGCGTCGCTCATCTCAGCCGCGGAAGGTTTGAGCGGTGTTCGTCCAATACGACGGGGCTGGCTCGGATCCAAAGTCGAGCGCACCGTCGATACGGGCCATACCGATCGGACGCTCGGCGAATGGTTGACGTCGGACGGGAAGACCTTCGCCAGACACACCGGTGAGCTGATCGATTCGGAAGCCGTTGACCGTGCCCTGGAGTCGCCAGTAGTTCTCGCCGTTCAAGCCATCAGGACCGTCGACGTAGAACACGGTGAGCAGTTCGCCATAGGCCAGCGAGTAGTTCTGCAGCCATGGCCCGAGCGGGTCGAGCACGTTCGGCTGATGCAAGACAATCGAGGCTTCGGTGTTGATGAGGCCCATGAGGTCGGCGCTGCTCTCGGGAGCGATTGTGAGGCGCTTCGCCTCGACAAATGGCGCACCGGCGGCGAGCTCGGCGAGCTCAAACGACAGCGCGCTGAGGGTCTGACCAACGGTCCGCTCGGCAACCACGCCGGCATCGGCCGGTTCGGGGCCGATATACAGCGTCGGCATACCGATCGCTGTGGTGGCGTCGGCGGTGACGGCAAGCGGGTAGCCGTTGCGAGCGGCAAAGCTTGCCGCGAATGGAAGCGCAGCTCGAGACAGCCCGGTCTCCGCGACCGTGACGGAGCGGTTGATCGACGTGATCCCACGGATCACACCTGCGATTGCAATGCTCAGCGCGACCGGATCGTCGTCGGCGGCCACGATCGTGGTCTGCACGCCATAGAGCGCAATCTGGTTGGTGATCTCGGGCCCGACGGGGCCAACGAGCATCACTTCGACCGCACCGAGCTGGTTGATTGCGTTGACGACGGCGGTGTTGGGTCCGGTTGCCGACATCGCCATCACCGGGATGCCGAGCGCACCGCCGAGCGGGTGAGCGATCGCCGTTGCCCACGGATGGGCGGCGTCGGTCAGGATCACCTTGGTCGCACTCCCCTGTCCGGCGACGGCAGCGGACGCCGCGTAGCCCGAGTCGGCATCCCATGCGAGCGGAACGAGGTCGACATCGAGCACGCGGGGGTCGGTGCCGCAGCTCTCGACGATGCAACGAACGTTGGTACCCGATGGGCAGTAGCCGTGCACGTTCGGATAGTTGACGGTGCAGCAGTCGCAGATCTTCTTCAGACCATCGTTGCGACAGCAACCATCGTTGGCATACCAACACCAGCCCCAGACGTCATCGGGGCCGTTGCAGTCGAATGTGTCGCACTTGGGCGTCACACCACTTTGGCCACACACACGAGCTTCGACTCGGCGCATGAGGATCCCGGCGACGGTCGGTCCGGCGGCGATGAACACCGCAAACTGCCCGAGGCGGTGCATGAAGGAGCGGCGCGTCGTACGCGCTGCGGTCCAGCGAGTCAGTGTTTCGGCGGCGCGGTCGATGCCGCTTCCAGGCTGGATGGCGGTCATGCCTGCACCTCCGCTGCTTCAACACCATCAGCACCCACACCGGCGAGGACTTCTGCGAGCATCTCTTCGGCTTGATCGAGCGTGTTGGCAACACCGCGGCTTTGCACGATGCCTTCGCCATCGACGGCGACGAGATAGGGAGTCGAGCGAACCTGGAAGGCCTTGAAGCTCTTCTCGGCCAGCTCCGACGACACGATCTGCAGGCTGATCTCGCGATAGTCAGACTCGATGCGCTGAAGGCCCGGGACGAGGGCGGCACACAGTTCACACGTTGGTGAGGTGAACGCCAGCAGCGTGACCGCGTTGTCGGTGTAGTCGAGGCCGGCCAGCGTCGGTGCGGGTGCGTCGAGGTCTGGGCCTTCGCCAGCAAAGTGCACACCCATCGGTGCGATCCGGGTGTGCAACACACCGATCTGGCGCAACAGCACCACAACGGTGAGCCCGAGCACGATGACCGTGGCCCAAAGCAGCACGTACGAGACGATCCAAACGCCACCGGTCATGGCAGCTCTCCTCCGTGTGAGTGGTCGGCGTGGGACTCCCCAGCCAACTCGATTCGTAGCAACGCACCGCTCGTTCGAGCGAGGGCGATGAGATTGACGCCAACCAGCAGACACAGTGCGGTCAACGACACGACCATGACTGCTGGGAGATCGACCGCGAATGAACGATCGGCGAACAGTGTGAGCACTCCGAGCACGCCGAGTGCGGCGTTGCGTGCGAGCTCAACGACCGAGATTGGCTCTCGGCTGTTTGCGCCGAAACAGCCGCAAGTGATCTCGCGCCCAGAGCGAATGATCGACGCCAGCACCACCGAGAACACGGCGAGCAGGCCAAGAGCGGCGATGGCACCAACGGCCGGCCGCAGGATCAACGCGCTCGCGACGACGAGTTCGATCGCCGCCACGATCACGACGGCAGCTGCCGGAACCGGAACACCAATGGCACGGAAGTCGCGAGTCACCGTTGCCCGATCGGACAACTTGGCGACGGCTGACCACCCAAAGACGATGGCAAGAAGTGCTCCGGCGACGAATCCCACTCCACCCATCAGCTGGCCCCAGCGTTTGCGATCGACAAGAACTGGTCGAAGCGTTCGTCCGAGGAGATGAGCTGCACTCGCAACTCACGCTCGTCGTAGGTGCGAATCACGGCGATTCCGTCGGCTCGCTCAGCGATCGTTGGCTGCCGACCGAGCACTTCGTCGTAGTAGGAATCCACACGGCGGCCGAGGGCTTCGTCGCTCGTGTAGACAAAATCAACCAATACATACCGGTTCACGCCGGCGTCGATCTGGCCCTCCCAGAACGCAGCGCCATCAGCCTCGGGTGCCCGGCCGAGTAGATCTTGGTAGACGAGTTCGATCCACGCTTCGGAGCTGCCTGAGCGATCGAACACCTCGTTGCTCGAATACAACGCGGCCCGCAAGGTGACGACTGGGTTCTCCATCAAGAAACCGCTCCAGAAGGCGGCACCGCCGGCATCGGGAGTTCGGCCGAGAATCGTCTGGAAGCCTCGTTCGACCTCTCCCGACGAACCCTCCGGGCTGTAGACGAATTGGCGGGCAACAGCCACGCGAGATCGGTTACCTCCGGCTGCGAGACGTCCGACCCAGAAGTCGATTCCTGCATCGTCAGCCTCGCGACCGAGCAGGTCGGCGTAGGCATAACGAAGCCAGTCTTCATTCGCCGAATCACCAGGCGCAGCACTCGACGGTGCACCGCTGGCAAACACGGAAGCCAGCGCGAGAAACGCGGCAATGACAGCGGCAACTCTCTTCTGGCCCATTGCTACGAGCTTAGAGATTCGCCCTAGGCCATTCGGTGATGCTCGCCCGTTATTGCCCGGAGGACATCGCCGATCGCTCGACGGGAATGGCCGGGCAGAAAGTGGTCGCAATACGGCAGCGCCGCGGCCATCGCCCCGACCTTCGGCTCGAAGTCCTCCGCTGCGGCCCGCGGGTTGATCCACACCACACGATGCGCCCGCCTCGAGAGCCGCGCCATCGACCGGTCGGTGAGTTCGGGTGCTTCGCTATCCCAGCCGTCCGACACGATCACGACAACAGCTCCGCGCACCAACCCGCCCCATCGGGGGTGAGTGAGAAGCCCGCCCAAGCTCGAGGCGAGCTTCGTTCCACCGAAGCGGTCGCCGACGACTTCGGAGGCTGCCTCGATCGCTTCGCTCGGGGATCGATGGCGCAGTGCCGTGGTGATCCTGGTCAGCTCGGTGGCGAACGCAAACACTTCGGCCCGCCCTGCGAGGACAAGGGCTCTCGTCACGTGAAGATACGCCCGGGCGAAACTCTCCATCGAGCCGCTGACATCGACGAGGACAACAACCCGGCGCTGGCGAGAGCGGCGCTTTGTTTCGATGACACGAAGTGGCTCTCCCCCCGTTCGCATCGCGTGGCGCAGCGTCGAGCGCATCGCCACCTTGTCACCAGACGACGCCAGTCGCCGACGCCTGCTCGGTCGCTCGGGCCACACCTGCATCGCCGCCTCGAGTTGCACGATGACCTTGGCCAGTTCGTCATCGTCGAGGTCGTCAAACGAGCGGTCGACCAGCGAATCCTCAGCCGATGGCGCAAGCTCGGGGATCGCAACGTCGTCATGTTCGTCGCCCTGCTCAACCTCACCGTCTGCCACCGACGGCAAGCTCGCCCACGGCAATCCGCCACCCGAAGAAACAGCATCGGGCGTGTTTGGCTGAGCCCTCACCCGGTGGTTCGTGTCTCCGTTGCTCGACGCAGCGCCAGCGTTGCGCTGCGCGTTGCCGAGAAAAAGTTCCTCGGAGGCGAACACCGAGTCGAAGACGCCATCAAACGTGGCGAGATCGCTCCGCTGGCTGATCAGACTCACTCGGCACGACCAGTACAGGTCTTCTCGCGTCAGCACCCGGACTGCCTCGAGTGACGCGGCAGCTCGATTCAGCGCGCTCAGCGGGATCGAGATGCCGGCTCCTCGCAGCTTGTTCGCAAACCCGACGATGAACACGGCTCGATCGACACCGGCGAACAACCCGTCGTTCACTCGAACGCGGCTCCGAGGTCGCCCGCTTCGATCGCGGCTCGAACCGTCACGAGGTCGTCCGGAGTCTTCACGAACGCGCCAAGCGTCGCATCCGTCGAGGCCCGGTCGAGGTGCGTGATCCCAAGTGCCGACAGGGCGCTGACCCAATCGATGGCTTCAGCCACTCCAGGCGACTTCTCCAGATCAAGCGCCCGACTAGCCGACACGAATGCCGTCGCCGCTTCGACGAGCGATGCCGAACTACCCGGCACCCTCCGTCGCACGATGTCGATGGCGATCTCGATGCTCGGATAGTCGATCCAGTGATAGAAGCACCGTCGTTTGAGCGCATCGTGGAGCTCTCGGCTTCGGTTCGATGTGAGGATCACGGTTGGCGGGACGGCCGACGTGAACGTGCCGACCTCGGGCACGGTCAGGCTGGCTTCGCCGAGAAACTCGAAGAGCAACGCCTCGAACTCATCGTCTGCTCGGTCGATCTCATCGATCAACAGCACTGGCGGACGAGGCCCGTCGTGGCGCAACGCCTGCAGGAGCGGGCGATCGAGCAGGTAGTCGGAGCCGAAGAGATCGGCTTCGTCGATCGTTTCGTTCGACGCCTCGGCCAGACGGATCGCGAGGAGCTGGCGCGGGTAGTTCCACTCGTAGAGCGCCTCGGCCGCGGTGATTCCCTCGTAACACTGCAGGCGAATCAGCGGTGTGTCGAGCGCTTCGGCCAGCGCTTTGGCCGCCGCCGTCTTGCCGACGCCCGGTTCGCCTTCGAGCAGCAACGGTTGGCCGACCGACTGCGTGAGAAACAACGCCATCGCAAGACCGTCGTCAACGACGTAGTCGACCGAATCGAGCGCCGCCTTCAGCTCATGTATCTCAGCCAATCGCAAGCTCTTCTTCGTGGCGGGCCCGACAACCCGGGTTGCAGTACCAATAGTCAGCGCCGGCGTGGTTCAGATGAGCGGTGCCAGCATCGATGGTGACCGTCATTCCACAGATCGGGTCGATCGCCGTACTGGGACGACTCACCTCGACGTGTTTCGGCGCCGCGAGACCATCGACCCTGATGGCCTTCACGAGATCGGCCAGGATCGAGATGGCGATCTCTTCAGCGGTCCGAGCACCGATCCAGATTCCAACCGGGCTGTGAACACATGCGAGTGCTTCGGGGTCGAGATCGAGCGAGGCCACGACCGACTCGCCTCGCTTTTGGCTCGCAACGAGGCCGACGAATCCCACGCCTGCGTCGAGCGCCGCGGTGATCGATTCTTCTTCGTGGCGTCCGTGACTGGCGATGAGCACCGCGGTTGCGGTCGCCGCCGATCGTTCACCATTCGGATCAGC
>CALEWY010000149.1 GCA_937925335.1 uncultured Acidimicrobiales bacterium | reverse complement strand
GCCGCCCCAACCGTTGCGATCGTCGTGATCATCGAGAGATGGTCACCACCGATCGTTTCCAGCTCGAATGGAACGACAAGATCGGATCCGGTCGGCAAGGCCGGCTCGCGACACAGCGCTGCAACGTCGGGATAGCTGAGCATCTCGGTGAACAGGTCTCGCAATCCCTCGTCGGCAGGGCGGTGTCGAACCTCTCGCTCAAGCCGCTGAATCGTTGCGGCAGCCAGCGCTTCCCAGTTGCGAGTCCGGCTCCGCACGCCGTCGGGATGGAGCGACAGACGGTTGAGGTTCGGAACATCACCCATCGCCGCACTCTCCGGGTCGACCGCTAGCCCAAGCAACCTGATCGAGGCGGCGTTGGCATCGATCAGATCACCTCGACGGTCGACCACGGCCGCCGGGTTTGGCATGTGCGCATCGAGGATCATCGTCAACACGCCACGAACCTCGTCCATCGCCGGACCATCGATCGAGTTCTCGGGATAGACGGGAGAAAAGCCAGCGGTGTGCAACAGCCGATTGCGATCCCGGAGGGGAACGTCCAACACACCGGCGAGGTGCAACACCATCTCGCGGCTCGGTTTCGACTTGCCTGTCTCGAGGAAGCTGATGTGACGCGTCGAGACCTCGGCATCCGCTCCGAGCTGCATTTGGCTGAAGCGGCGCTCGACGCGCCACCAGCGCAGCGCGTCGCCAAAGTTCAGGGTGTCGGTCTCAGAAGCCGGGGTCGTTGTTGCAGCCATCCTCACCACCATGACAGCAACACCGAACCAGAATCCATGACCTCTCACGTCATCGTCAGACGACCACGGCCGCTTCACGATTGCAGACATGACCACCGCAACAGTTTCCCTAACCCTCCAACAACCAACGGACGTGGATCGTGGACGCCTACTCGCCACGGTTTTCTCGTTCGATCGAGCGATTGCTCTCGGCTCCGGCGTCGGCCTGATCGCGCTGAGTTCGGTGTTCGCTCGTCAGTTCGACTGGCCCGTGTGGGTCGTCGCCGCTCTCGGCGCAGCATTGATTCCGTACGGCACGTTCCTCCACTGGGTGATCACGCACGACCGTCAGGCGAAGGCTCCGGGCATCGCAACGATCGGCACCGACGCAGCGTGGGTGATCGCATCGATCGTTCTCATCGTCACGTTGTCAGACAACGCAACACAGCTCGCTCCATGGCTGCTCGGCGCCCAGGCGCTGATGATCGCCGACGTCGGCATCGCGAAGGTCATCGGCCTGCGCAAGATTCGCCAACACGACGAAGCCTGATTTCACACGTTCGGTCGATGCTGACTTCAGACCTTCGGTCGATGCTGATTTCAGACCTTCGGTCGATACGGCAGACTCACCGTGACGAGCGCTCCGCCTTCGGGGCGATTCGCCGCCGAGCACGCTCCGCCGTGCAGTTCGACGATCGTTCGAGCGATCGCCATGCCCAGGCCAGCCGAGCCCGACCGGTCACCACGTCGGAACCGTTCGAAGACGTGTTCGATCATCCCCGGATCGAAACCGGGACCATCATCGGTCACGACGATGGTGGCGACGGTTTGCTCCATCGTGGTCGAGACGACGACGTTGGACGATCGAGCGGCAGCGTTTCGGACGATGTTGTCGACCGCCTGACGAACGAGGCCGTAGTCGGCATCGACCACGACTCCCCCGTCGGTGACTTCAGCCCGAACCGTGCATCCATCGACTCGGGTCGATGATGCAACCTCTTCGGCGAGCAGGTCGAGCCGGAGCGGGGCAAGCCGAGGTGAGGCTTGTCCCGCTTCGAGCCGGGCGAACTCGAGGAGTGCACCAACCGAGGACCCCGCTCGTTCGCTTGCCGCCAGGATCTCCTCGAGCGACTCTCGATAGTCGCCGGACTCACGCTCACGAGCCAGCGCATGGCCGGCCGATGCCTGAATCACGGCCAGCGGCGTCCGCAGCTCGTGGGCCGCATCCGCGATGAAGTCACGGTTGACGTTGTGCGCCCGATCGACGGGGCGTCGGCTCCGTCCGACCAGCCACCAGCCGATACCACCGGCGAGGAGGCTGACAGCAAGAGAGGACGACAACCACCGCCAGCGAGCGGTGGAGATCTGGCTGTCCTCCCACTCTCGACTCACGACGGCAAGCAGCACACCGCCATCGTCAAGGCTGCGCGACACAGCGGTCCAGCGACCGTCGAATTCGTACTCTCGAACGAGCTCTCCGCCGTTCACCACCGGCTCGGTGAGTGTGATGATCTGCGGTTCGGTCCACGTCTCACCCATTGGTTCGAACCAGCCGTCGTTCGGGCTCGCGACCCACACGTTGCCCGGCATCTCCCCGTTCACCCGCCAACTCACCATGGCGTCGCTGATTCGATTGCGAGCCTCGAAATAGGTGTCGTCCTTCGCATCGGCGACATCGTTGCGGTAACCCTTGAGCGCAAACGGCGCCACAAACGCAAGCGCAATGAGCGCAGCAGCCAGCGAGATCAACCAACGAGAGCGATCGCTCATCACGACGCCACCGCCGTCATCATTCGGTAGCCAACCCCACGCACGGTCTCGATCGGATCGTCGACACCGGGCAGCGAGAGCTTTCGACGAAGGTTTGCAATGTGAACATCGACCACGTTCGAGAGCCCGTCGTAGTTGGCATCCCAGACGTGATCCAAAAGTTGTTCTCGACGGCACACATCACCCGCGTTGCGCATCAGATAGTCGAGTAGCGAGAACTCACGAGCGGTCAGGGGCACCAAGATCGCTCCTCGAAGAACGGTGTGTGCTGCCGGATCGAGCGTGACGTCGCCGACGACCAACACCGGCGACACCGTGGCTTTCGGTCGACGCAGGAGCGCCCGCACCCGAGCGGCAAGCTCTGGATACGCGAAGGGCTTCGGGAGATAGTCGTCGGCGCCTGCGTCAAGGCCCTGCACACGATCCGCCACACTGTCGCGGGCGGTGAGCATCAGGATGGGAGTTGCAGCCTGGACGAGGTCTTCGCTCCTGCGGACGCCGCGGCACACATCGACTCCATCACCATCCGGCAATCCAAGATCGAGCACGACCAGGTCATAATCGTTGAGCCGGAGAAACTCGTTCGCATCGGCCACGGTGGCCGACCGGTCGACGGCGTATCCCTCTTCTATGAGACCCCGCTCGATCACTGTCGCCAACGGGGCGTCATCTTCAACCAAGAGCAAGCGCACCTCGTCCAGTGTGTCGTATCGAGTGAGATCGCGTCGCATCTGTGTGTGATCCAAGCGAACCGCACATGAAGCGAACATGAAGAGCCTCTTCACGATCCCTTCATGATCGATCCGTCAGGGTGCGTCCATGCTCACTCGTCGATTCGCCTCTGTCTTGCGTGTCCCGATCCAACGAGACCCAGATCGTGCTCAAGCTGCCCATCTGGCTCGTCGGGCCACGCTCGCGCCCTCCGCACGGCGGATCGACGAGTTGGCAGCCCAGTCATGGGACGATGCCGTCGATTCGCTCCTCGATGGGCCGGCCCCCGAGGGAACCGCTCCGAAGAGCGAGGAGTGGACCGAGGCGGTCGACTGGTGGATCGCCCAGATGCTCGACGACTCCAATGGTCTCGGCGAACGGATGGCGTGGTTCTGGCACACCCACCTGACCACGAACGCCTACAAGACCGAAAACGCGCTGATCGCCCCTCAGCTGAATCTCCTGCGGAGCAATGCGCTCGGCAACTACCGGACCATGCTGCAGGCCTTCGTGGTCGACGGAGCGCTGCTCCACTATCTCGACGCCAACAATTCAATGGCCTCGAACCCGAACGAAAACCTCGGGCGCGAGCTGATGGAACTCTTCACGCTCGGCCGGGGCAACTACACCCAAGACGATGTGCGAGCCGCGTCGAGAGCACTGGCCGGATGGGTCGTCGACAACCAGACGAACCAGGTTCGCTTCGAGCGAGCCAATGCGTTCATCGCACCGATGATCTTCCTCGGCGAACAAGCCGACTGGGATACCGCAAGCGTCGTCGATCGCCTGTGTGATCACCCCGCAACCGCGATGCACGTGGCCTCGAAGGTGTGGCGTCATCTCACCGGGCTGACGCTGGACGAATCAGCAGCTGCCTCGCTTGGCGAGTGGTGGCAAGGCGAAGACCTCGAGATCAAGCCGCTCGTCGCTCGCATCCTGCGCTCCGATGAGTTTGCGTCGGCTCGATGGACCAGGCCCCGCACCGGGCTCGAGTGGTTCCTTGCCGTCTCGACCGCAATCGAACTGGACGAGATCCCGGACGTGTGGCGCCTCGTTGACCTCGGCCAAGCCCCTTACCTCCCACCAAACGTCGCTGGTTGGCCAGACGACAATCGCTGGCTCGCCGGCGGATCGATGCTCCACCGAGCCGCCGCTGTTTGGGGCATTGGCGAGGGAACCGCAGCGGACCGCCCCATGGCACTCAGCGAGATCCTCGATCGCTGCGGCCTGCACGAGATCACCCCATCCACCCAAGCCGCACTCGCTGCCGCCGGCGACCGAGACGAGCTCGACGAGCTCGGTGTCTCCCGGCTTCGCTGGCGTTTGGCCCTCTCCTCACCGGAGTTCAACCTCGCATGACACGCTTCACGCCCTCCCAGACCAGACCCGGCCCGAGCCGACAACCCTCGATCAGCCGTCGATCGTTTCTGAATCAAGCCATCGCCGCTAGCGCTGTCACCGCCGGCGGTGTGATGCTCGCCGGCTGCGCAACACCAGGCCGAGGCGGTGGATCGACCGGGCCAACGTTTGGCACCCAGCCACCACCGGCCGAGGCGGGATCAGAACAGACGGGCCGGCTCGTCCCCGGCCACGTTGACGGACGAATTCTGGTGGTTGTCGATCTCTATGGCGGCAATGACGGACTCTCGACGGTTATCCCCGCCGACGACTCGACCTATTACGACATGCGACGGAACCTTGCCCATGACACGAACGATGTCCTCACGATCAACGATCGGTTGGCACTCAACCCAAATCTCGCTCGGCTGAACGCACGGGGCGTCACCGTCGTCGAAGGAGTCGGCCCAGCGGCCAACGGCGACCTCAGCCACTTTGCGATGACCGAGCGGTGGGAGCGGGGTGACGCAGCCGGGTCCGCAAACCAACGAACCGGCTTTCTGGGGAGGCTGACCGATGCGCTCGATGACGGCAGCGTGCTCGTCGGTGCGTCGATGACCGGGCCGAGTCCTCACTTCGTGAACGACCGGGCATCAACCCTGGCGCTCGCCGGGATGGATGCGCTCTGGTTCCTCGAACCCACCGACTGGACCGACGCAAACGCCTACCGAGAACTCGTCGGCCAGTTCGGACCGATCAACGGCTATTCGGATCAGACCGCAGCGATCTCCGCGATGGTGCCCGGCGCGTTCGAAACGCTGATCGATCTCGCCGATCAGCTGTCGACGGACGACGACGAAGAGGTCGACTGGGAAGACCCAATGCTCCAAGAGGGCGGCGATCTCGGGCGCCAGCTCTATCTGGCTGCCGATCTGATCGAAGCCGATGTCGGAACCCGAGTGATCTATGCCGGGTATGGCGACTTCGACACCCACGACGGCCACATGTATCGCCACGACGATCTCATGGGCCAGCTCGACGTCTCGATCGATGGCTTCCTTCGTCGGATCGATGATGCCGGCCTCTCCGATCAGGTCATGGTGGCGACGATCAGTGAGTTCGGACGCCGCGTTGGCGAAAACGATGGCGGGCTCGATCACGGCGCCGCATCATCGATGCTCGTCGCCGGCCCAACCTCGGGCCGAGTACTCGGCGAAGAGTCGCCAATCGATTCGCTGGACGAGGACGGAAACCTGGCCACCACGGTTGGCTTCGACCGCTATCTCGCATCACTCGCGGAGGAGTGGCTCGGCGTCGAGGCGGCATCGGTTCTCCCCGACAGTCCAGAACCGATTGGGCTTGTCGCCTAACGCCGTTCCTGTGGCTCGCTAGGATCACGGGGTGATGAAACGAGCAATCCATCGGGCCTTGCTGATGATCACGGCACTCGCCGTCATCTCCTTCGGGCTCGTCGGCGAGGCGGCCACCCAAGTAGCAAGCGCACAATCCCTCTTCGACGTTGGCGATGAAGTCGACCAAACCGGTCGTTACGTCGAAAAGGACGTCGATGCAGAGCTCGAAGCGGCAATCGAACGAGCGAACGACGCGAACATTGGCTTCGTGTGGCTAGATCAAGACGGCGAGGACGCTCAGCAGATCGCCGGAACGATCAGCGACTACCTCCAAGACGTGGGTTCGGACTACCGCTCGATCGTTGTGCTGAACAACGACAGCGTGTGGGTGAGCTCACGAGGTGCAAACGGAACCGCCGCTGGTGAGAACGCTCGTGAGCTCTTCGCCATCGGCGATGAAGCCGGCGGACTCGATCTCGTCACCGACACGATCACGGGCGCCGTCACCGACTCGAACTCCGGCACTGACTCAAGCTCTGACTCAAGCACGGGCGCGGACAGCTCAGCGCCAACGACCACCGCACCCAATTCCGGCAGTTCCTTCCCGTGGATCATTCCGATCCTCGTGGTCGGCCTCGCCTTCTTGGCCTTCCGCTTCTTCTCCGGCAAACGCCGCAAGGCGAAGAAGATCAAAACCGACATGGAGGCTGATCGCCTCGAGATCCGTGAACAGCTGCGCGACAATGCCGACCGAGTGATCGACCTCGGCGATCGAGTCATCGGATCAGGCGATCCGGAGATGATCCGCACCTATGAGAAGGCAAGCGCCACCTACCAGGACGTGAGCCAGTCCATCGATGCTGCGTCGACACCCGAAGAAGTCGACCGCCTCGACGATCGCATCGACGAGGCCGAGTGGCAGTTCGAAGTGATCGAGGCCAAGCTCGACGGCCGCCCGGCTCCAGACTCGCCCGCAGACCTTGCGCCTCCCCCTCCCCCGGGAGCTGGCGATCGGGTCAACCCGCCCGTCGCTGACGAACGGCCAACCGTGACACGCCGTGGACGCACCGTCCCACCACTTGGTGGCCCACGCGGCGTTCCCGCCCCGCCCCGCCAACAGCCACACCAACAACAGCCCCAACAGCAGGGCCGAGGCCGAGGCCGTCGAAACAGCATCGGTGGCGGCATGGCCGGTGGTTTGGGCCGAGTTCTCATGAGCGGCATGGGCCGGATGGTGCTCAGCGCTGTTGTCTCCATGCTCCTTGGCGGCGCGGGAAGCCGAGGCGGCTCACGCCGCACCCAGCGACGAAGCAGCGGACGAAGCGGTGGCGGAATCAGCGGACCCGGCGGTGGTGTGCTCCGCCGTGGCCGATGATCACCGCATCAATCCGTGTCACTGTCACACCCGTCGATCATGATGGGTTCCATGGCTGAGGCACCTGCGCATCTCTCCCCGTCGTCGGCATCGTCGTTCGACGGCTGTCCTCGACGGTGGAAGTTCAAATACGTCGATCGCCGACCCGACCCACCGGGCCAAGCCGCCATCGTTGGCACCTTCGTCCACGAGGTCCTCGAACACCTCTGCCAGCTCGACCCGGTCGAGCGGACCCTCGACAAGGCCAAGGTCCTCGCTCGTGAGCTTTGGCCAACCGTGACCGACAACGAGGATTTCGCCGGTCTCGAACTCAATTCCGATGACGCCCGAGGGTTCCGGTGGCAAGCGTGGCTTGCGATCGCTGGTCTGTGGGATCTCGAAGACCCCGCCGACGTCGAGGTTGTTGCGACCGAACAAAAGGTCACGGCCGATCTCGCCGGTGTGCCATTTCTCGGGATCGTCGACCGGCTCGACCGAATCAATGGCCGCCTGGTCGTCAGTGATTACAAGTCCGGCACCATCCCCGGCATTCGTTTCCGCGACGACAAACTGCAGCAGGTGATGCTCTATGCAGCAGCAATCGAAGCGATGGAGGGCGAGCAGCCGGAGCGAGCGCGGCTTTTGTATCTCGGCCAACGGTCGCTCGACGTCACCGTCACCACCGTCAAGATCGAGTCGGCAACATCACAACTCGCCGAAACCTGGTCGGGCATCAACACGGCGTGTGCATCGGACACCTTCGACGCAAAGACCGGCGTGTTGTGCGGCTGGTGCCCGTTCGTGAGCGATTGCCCCGAAGGCCTCGCCGAACTCACCCAACGCCAGGCGGCAGGCAAGCTTCCCGCTCATGCCCCGGCCAAGGCGCTCGTCGCGTAGGTCTGGCGTCCTACACCGCTAGGCAGGACAGCTCTGAACCCAATGTGGGGTATGTCACCCGTCACTCTTTTCGCGGTGCTCAAGATTTCCTATCTTCGACCGTTAGTAGATGGCACAAAGCAAACGCGGCCGATCGCGGGATCGATCGTTTCGTCCATCGAGCGGGGCCAGGCGGCGCCGAACATCAACGAAGATGTGGGGCAGACAACAATGACAACGATTCCTTCACCGATTCGATCTGATTTCGATCATGTCGAGGTGGAAGCAGCGGGGTGGTTCGACGATCCAGAGGGTCGCCATCACCTGCGCTACTTCAATGGCGATTCGTGGACGAGCCACGTCACACACTTCGGCCCAACTCCCTGTGTCTCCTGTCGCGTGGACGGCTGACAGAGAAATCTGACGCTCGCGTCAACCAAACACGGCGCTGAGTCGTTGTGTGGGCGTGGAGAAGCACAAATCGGGCAAGCTACAGGCCATGTCCAAGGCCCGATCGACCGCGCGATCGACCGCGCGATCGAACGGGCACACATCGGCCGGCGACAGCCCGTTCGAGAGTGAAGCCGCACGCTTCTTCGCCGAGGTCCAAGATCCGCTCGTCGGTGCGCTGACGATTCGGACCGGCGATCGCTCTCTCGCGGAAGATCTGGCACAAGAAGCGATCGCCCGAGCGCTCGCCGACTGGCAGAGCGTCGGGGTCATGGCCAACCCGCGAGGCTGGGTGTTTCGAGTCGGGTTCAACCTGGCGAACTCCCACTGGCGGCGAGCGAGAATCAAGGCACGGGCCGAACGAACACACGCCCCGGTCGAGGGCGACCGTTCGACCGCGCCGGGACCTGACCTCTTGGCGGTGGAACACCTCGTCGTGCGAGAGGCTCTCGATGGGCTGAGCAAGCGCCAACGAGAAGTCGTGATCCTGCGCCACTACGTACGCATGACGGTGGAGGAGACAGCGAGCGTGCTCGGTGTGTCTGCCGGAACCGTCAAGACGCTGAACCACCGAGCCCTCGCAAAGATGCGGAACCATCTGGGAGAGGGCTCATGAACCCCGACGAACTCGGCTCAGCGCTCGAGCGCATCGCCGGTGCATCGAACAACGGTCTCTCGCTCGACGAAACCCAGGCCAGAGCCCGCCAGATCAGCCGCCGCCGTTCGGCGACCCGCACGGTCGTTCGTTCCATGGCGGCCTTCGGAGTCGTCGCCGGTGCTGTCGTCTTTGCGAACTCGCTCGACCGTGGTGATTCGGTCGCCCTCGACACCTCGGGATCGGAGTTCGCCCAGCGACCCTTGACCCCGAGCGCAGACGCAATGATCGAGGCGGTTCGAGCCGATGATCTTGCCGCCATCGAATCGCTACTCGACGGCGGCGCCGACATCGATGCCGCCGGTCGCTTCGGCTACACGCCGATCATGGTTGCGGCGATCCGCGGCAACGCGGAGACGGTCGATCTTCTCGCCGAGCGTGGTGCCGATCTCGGGCTTGTCAGCTCATCCGGCCATACGGCGCTGCATCTCGCCGCACGAAATGGTCACCGGGAAGCGATCGTCACCCTCGTTGCGAATGGATCTCCGCTCGAGGCGAGCACGGAGAATCGTTACGGGTCAACTGCACTCATGATCGCAGTCAGCCACGATCAGCGAGATGCGATGGACGCTCTCATCGATGCCGGCGCCGATCTCGGTGCCACCGACGTCTCCGGGCGACCGCTCATTCACTACGCACTCGACACGCTGGATGTTTCTCCAACGGACGAGACAGCGCGCGAGCTGGTCGCCACGCTGATCGACGAAGGCGCGACGCTCGTCAGCCCCGAGGGTGAACCGTTCGACCTTCAAGGGTCGACGCTCGATGAAACGATGGAGTTCCTCATCTCGACGAACTCTCCCCGCCAATCGTGACCTCCGCCGTTGGCCGGTGGCTGTTGGTCCCTTGGAGAGATGCGGTGCTCATCGTTGCGCTGATCAGCGCGACGGCAACACCCGCCTTCCTCGTCGCAACGGCGGGGGTATGGCGCGTTGGTGCTGCCGATGCCATCACCGAACTCCTCGTGGCCGAGGGCCCGGACTCCGACCGGCTCATCAGCGTTGAGACCGAAGCCTTCTTCGCAGCCGAGCCAACGCAAGCGGCAAGCCAAGCTGTCTCTCAACGCCTCAGCGAAGTCCCAGGGACCGGCACTCCAGTCCGCACGCTGTCGACCCCTCGTGGCCTCGCAACGACCGGGCCGGACGAGCCACCGCTCACCGTTCCCGTCCGGCTGGTCAATCACGGGGGTGCGATCGAGACGGTCGACTACGTCAGGCACCTTCCCGATGAATTCTTCGGAGCCTGGATCTCCGATTGGATGGCCGAGCGTTATGACCTCCAGATCGGCGACACGTTTGCCTACATCTCAAGTGCCGAGCCAGAGGTCGCCGGCGCGGAGACCGTCCCTGGTGGAGCGGTGCCTGGTGGTGCGGTCGCCGAGCTCTTGATCGTGGGGATCTACGAGAAGGTCTGGACCGAAGACGGCTCGCTCCCGCCGAGTGATCGTGGCATCGATGTCGAAGAGTTCTTGGACGGCATTCCCCCCGGCCTCGTTCCCACCTACCTCACACCGTTCCGAGCGCCGAGCTTTGCACTGGTCTTCGTCGATGACCCGACCATGGAATCCCTCGGTGTCACCGGCACTGCTCGGTGGACAACCGAGATCGTCGAGACGCCGCAGACGCGCCAGGATCTCGGCGACGTCGTCGGCGAGGTTCGTTCACTCGAGCGTTCGCTGGTCCGCGATGAGGGCATCCGTTCTGCAATCGAGCTCCAGTCCGGTCCCGGCCGATCGACACCAACGGTGATCTCGTCGTTGCCAACAACGCTGAACGCTGTCGATCGCCAGCTCGACACGCTCGCCCAACCGTTTCGGGCAACCCAGGCAGCCGGCGCGTCGATCGGTCTTTTCGTCATGATCGGAGCAGCGGCCTTTGCGGTCAGCCGGCGCCGGCAGGAATTCGCGCTGCTTGCAGCCGAAGGTGATCGCTGGGAACACTTCGCTGGTCGAGCCGCAATGCAGTTCGTGGCTCCCACGGTGGCCGGGACGACGATCGGGCTCGGTCTGGCGACCGTCGCAGGTGCCCGCCTCGGTCCATCGGCCGCGGCCATCGATCTCTCCGCGGCGCTCGACACGCTCGATTGGGAACGAGCGGTCGTCCTCGCCATGATCGGGTTGGTTGTTGCATCCGCCGTCACCGGATTAATCGGGCAACGTTCGCTCGACCACAACCCGCTGCGTGCACCGTCGGCACTTCGGCGCTCCGCCATGCTCGGGCTCGGCCTCGCCGTCGTGGCATTCGGCTGGGTGCAGGTCGGCAATCGACCAGCGGACGGCGACTCGGTCGACCTCACCCTGCTGGGGTTCCCGATCGTCACCCTTGCGGTGAGCATCGTCATCGTCATGTTCATCGTCGAGTTCGTCACGTCGAAACTGTCATCACGCCTGTCGCGGCTCGGACCGGTCGGCTTCTTGGCCTGGCGCCGAATCTCACAGCCCGGCGCAACAAGTCGAGTCGTGATTGCGGCGCTCGGCATCTCCCTCGGGTTGTTCGGTCTGTCATCGCTCATGACTCGCGAGCTCGATCGCGCCGCGTCGGTCTCGCTGTTCACCGAGGTCGGGAGCGAAACGCTCGTCGATCTTGTCGGCCGCCCCGATGGAGAACTCGCCCTCCCGCCACAGAGCACGATCGTCGGATTCGAGGAGACCCGCATTACACCCGGCAGCCGACCCGTTCGGATCGTCGCCATCGACCCATCATCCGCCGCCGATGCGCTGGCATGGCCGGACGACCTGTCGCTGTCGTTCGATGACGCAGTCGAACTCCTCGCATCGAACGCCGGCACCGACGTGCCGGTCATCGCCATCGACGGTCAGGCGCTGCCACGAACCGGCAGCTACGGCGTGGTCGAGGGGGTTCCCTATCGAGTCGTTGCGAGCGTCGAAACGCTCCCGCTGGCATCGGATGCTCGAGCGACGCTGCTCGTCTCGGCGCAGCGAACCGACGTTGGCATGTTCCGTCAGAACTTGGTCTCTCGACGGCCGGGGCCGGAAGTCGAGGCGTTTCTCGCCGACGGTGATGTGCGTTTCCGTTCGATCACCACTCGAGGCCAGCAGGCGGCCTCGGCCAACTTCGTCGTGCCGACCTACTCATTCGGCTATCTGCGTTGGCTGGGTGCCGTGAGCATGGTGACCGCACTCGCTGCTCTCCTCCTCTACCTCGCCTCCCAGCGAGCGACGAGGGAGCTGGGTGCACTGATGACCAGGCGGATGGGTCTCACCGCGAATCGAATGAGTGTTGTGACCGCGATCGAAGTCCTCAGTCTCGTTGCGATCGCGTCGATCACCGCTCTCATCGTCACACCGGCGCTCGTTGGAGCGATCCTCCCTCGTTTCGACCCCGCACCAACCCTGCCGCCCGATCTCGACCCTCAGACACCCTGGGGAACCGCCGTCCTCACAATCCTTGGGCTCCTGCTCATTTGTGGTTTCTCCGTGTGGCTGGCCGAGCGGCTGTCCAGTCGCCGCCCGGACGCCGTGATCTTGCGGGAACAGTCATGAACGATCTCGCTGTTGAGTGCCGCCAAGTCGTCAAGATCTATCAGGCCGCAAGCGGTCGGGTGCAGGCGGTCCGGGGTATCGATCTGGAGATCGAGCAGGGTTCGATCACGGCGATCGTTGGCCCGTCGGGTAGCGGGAAGTCATCGCTGCTTCGGATGATCGCCGGCCTCGACGAGCCGACCGTCGGGGTGATCGAAATCGCTGGGACCGATCTCTTTTCCAAACAGGGCCGGCAACGCGCGACGTTGCGCTCTCAGCTCATCACCCACGTGTATCAGCGCCCGTCGGACAACCTCCTCGGCCACCTGAGTGCCTGCCAACTCCTCCAACGACGGCCTGTCGGCGAGGGTTGCCCGACGCCCGATGAAATCCTCGAGCAGCTCGGGCTCGCCCACCGCCGGGACCATCTTCCAGCCATGTTGTCCGGAGGTGAGCAACAACGCCTCGCCCTCGCCCGTGCCGCCGTCGCCGGGCATCGATTGGTGATCGCCGACGAGCCAACCGCCCAGCTCGATCCTGACGGTGCAGCCTCGGTCCTCGACACGATCGATGCACTCGCCGAGCGAGGAACCACCATCTTGTTGGCGACCCACGATGATCGAGTGTTGCCCCGCATGGACCAGGTGGTGACTCTGCGCGACGGTTCGATCTCGTCGGTCACCGAGGCCGGTTCAGAGCTTGCGGTCATCGATCGCACCGGGCGAATCCAGCTGCCACCCGAGCTGCGGGCCCACTTCGAGACTCGCAGGGCACGAATGTCATGGGATCCAGATGCCGAGACCTTGGAGGTTGCGAAGCCGTGATCGTGCTCGATGGCGTCAGCCGCCACTACCGGACGGGGTCCACGCAGATCACCGCCCTCGACAACGTCTCGCTCTCTCTTGTTCCTGGAGCCCTTCATGCACTCGTCGGGCCGTCCGGTTCTGGCAAGTCGACCCTGCTCAACGTCATCATCGGTGCGGAGCAGCCCGATTCTGGTCACGTCCGTTACAGCGACGGCACGAGCAACGGCATCAGCGAGCGGTGGGACCAACTCGCCTTCGTTCCACAGGGGTTGGGTTTGATGACGGAGCTGACGCTCGCCGAGAACGTGGGGCTCCCGCTTCGGCTCGGCCACACCGGCCGGCGCTCGGTCGACGAACTCATGACCGAGCTGGCGATCGATGAGCTCGGCGATCGGTTCGGATCCGATGTTTCATTGGGGGAACAACAACGTGCGGCGATCGCTCGAGCCTTGATCACCGACCCGGCCGTCTTGATCGCTGACGAGCCGACGGCCCACCAAGACGAGGGGCGGGCACGGGCGATCATGGCGCAGTTCAGGGCGCTCGCCGATGAGGGTTCGATCGTCTTGATGGCGACCCACGAGCGGCGAATCCTCGACGAGGTCGACGTCATCGTGATGATGGAAGACGGGCACCTCAAACCCCAGTCTTGAGGCTGACAGAGCCAGATGGCTCGCGAGAGCGGTCGGCGGCTACCGTGGGTGACGCATGGGAGTGGTTGGGCATCTCGTGGCGGTCGATCCAGGCCGCCACCGCCTCTTTGTGGCGACGACTGAGACGGATCTTTGCGCGCTCGGCGACGGTCTCGTGCTCCGATGGCTCGACGGCCATGCCAGACGTTTCGGCGAACGCATCATCGACTTCGCAGGTATCGACCAGGCGAAGGCGGTTGCTACAACGGCCGCCGTTGCCGCAATCGTGGTGGAAGATCTCACCGACCAAGCCGGAAGGGATCACCCGATCAAACTGGCGATCCCTGCATCGTTCGGACCAGCGTGTCGCCAAGCCGTGCTCGATGGCTTCGATGCCGCCGGCATCCGCCTCGACCCGACCGATCTCGTCGAACGGCCGATCGCCGCTGCCGCCGGGTGGCTGGCACATCGAGCGGCGACCACGGGCCGTATGCCGACCGATCCCGTGCTGGTCATCGATGACGACGGCGGCGAAATCTCCATCGCAGCGCTCGACCCGTCGACCAAACGAATCCTGTTCGTCCGCCCCCTGTCGACCGGGCCGTGTGATGACCCGACCGCCGTGACCGAGCGACTTCGCGATGCGGTCGCAACAACCGCCCGCCTCGCCCACCGTGGCGAACTGGTGCGAGAAACCGATTGGGCAACGCTGACCGCATCGATCGGTGATGTGGTGATCACCGGTTGTTCCGCGAACGATCCGATGCTCACCAGGCTGATCACCACCGTGCTGCCAGCCGCCCATCCCATGCCGGATCCAGTCGTCGCTCGTGACCGAGCGGTCACCGCCGGCCTCAACCACCTCGATCAATTCGATGATTGGGTGGCGTGCTGGCCAACACTGCCTCTTGTCATGGCCGGAGAAACGATCCTGCCGATCGGCCCCGCAACGGCCGCGGGCAGAGACGTCCGCCCGCCGGCGATGTCCGGCGCAACACTCACCTTCGGCGGCACCGCCAGCCGAGGGATCCGTATTCCGCAGCCGTTCACTTCGGCGACGATCCGTGCGCTCGACGACGGACGAATCCTCGTCTTGGACGATGCCGACTCACGACCGCTCGCCATCCAGGTCGCATGGCCGTGCCCGGGGCGCTCCACGAAGACGGTGGCGGTTCGATCCGTTGGCCGCCGAGCGATCGAATTTGTGTCAGGCCCAGAGTCGGTTGACCACGTCGAGCCAGAGCTGGGTTGTCAGCCTGAGCGAGTTGACGTCGATCCGTTCGTTGTGGCCGTGGAAGCGGCGGAAAAACTCACCAAAGTCGATCTCGGCGCTCAGTAGCCCGGCGCCGTAGGCGACGGCTCCCTTCTCACGGAAGAAGCGGCTGTCGGTTCCGCCGGTGACGAGGCTCGGGATCACCGCAGCCTCGGGGTAGGCGACGTGCATCGAATCTCGCAGCGAATCCCACAGCGGGCCACCGGTTGGTGAGGCCGTCGCCACGCTTTCCTGAAGGATCTCGATCTCGACGTGTTCGATGAGGTCACCGAGCGCATTGCGAAGATGCTCCATCACCTCGGCGGTCGTTTCGCCAGGAACGGTGCGAATGTCGACTTCGACATCGACGATGTCGGGGATGATGTTGGTCTTCATGCCGCCGTGGATGACGTTCGGACTGAACGTGGTGTGGGAGCACGAGTGAGCGTTGGCTCGCAGCCCCTTCGGCAGTTCGTTGATGGCCTCCATCACCGCTGACGGATCGAGAAGCCGTCGATGCAGATCCTCCGGCAGGCCGAGGGCAGCGATCTTCGCTCCCCACAGCTCGTCCAGTTTGGCCGCCGGGCGATACTCGGCGAGGCGCCGCACCACCTCGGCCGCTTTGATCAGCGCATTGTCAGCCCCGAGCGGGGCCGAGCCGTGGCCCGGCTTGCCCTTCACGCGTAGACGCCGCCAGCCAATCCCCTTTTCGGCGGTCGTGACGAGCAGCGTGCGGCCAGCGTCGGTGTTGTAGGCCATGCCGCCGAACTCGGTCAGCACGTAGTCACACTCCAAGTGTTCCCACTGCTCCTCGATCAAGACCTCGGCGCCGTGTGCTCCTCCGGCCTCTTCGTCGGCAACGGCGAAGTAAATGATGTCGCCGGGATAGCGCGTCTTCGACGGACCAGCCGCCTCCTTGGCGAGGTGTCGGAAAGCCACGGCCATCGACGACGTGAGGTTCAACATGTCGACCGCACCACGGCCCCAAACCTCGGCGCTGCCATCGTTTGGATCACCGACCAGCTCGCCGCCAAATGGGTCGCGGTCCCAGCCATCGGGCGAGACGGGTACGACGTCTGTGTGGCCCATCAGGCAGAGTTTCGGCGCATCGGGGTCGGTGCCGGGAAGGCGCGAGATCAGCGACGAACGACCGGGTGTTGGTTCGAAGAGCTGATGTTCAACACCAGCGACGTCGAGTTCGTTCTGAAGCAGCGTTGCCGAGACGATCTCGTTGCCCGACTCCGGCGTGCCGTCGTTGACACACTGGTTTCGAATCATCGCTTGCAACAGCTCGACCGTTTCCCCGGTGAGTCGATCGATCGTGGCGGGGTCGGTGCTGCTCATGCGCCGACCCTACCGCACGCCAAAAACACTTCTGGCACCAGCCAATCCACCGAAGTGAACGAACTGGTGCCAGAAACAAAGCTGGGCCTCCGTGGCCGTGATTGACCCCCGGAAGGAATCTCAGTCGCGAGCGGCGAGTGCCTCCATGAGGGCGGGCATCACCTTGTGCACGTCACCGACGATGCCAAGATCAGCGACACCGAAGATCGGCGCCTCTGCGTCCTTGTTGATCGCAATGATGTGCTTGGAGCCCTTCATGCCGACGAGGTGCTGGGTGGCACCGGAGATGCCAGCAGCGATGTAGACGTTCGGCTTGACGACCTTGCCGGTCTGTCCGACCTGCTGGGAGTAAGGAACCCAGCCAGCGTCGACGATGGCTCGTGAAGCGCCTGCGGCACCACCGAGCTTGCCGGCGAGATCAGCGACGAGGCTGAAGCTCTCGGCTTCACCGAGTCCACGGCCACCGGACACGACAAGATCTGCCTCGTCGAGCTTCGGGCCCTCGGACTCTTCGACGAAACGATCGGTGACGGTCGCGCCACCGGCGCTGCCGAGGTCGGGAACGTCGAGGTCTTCAACGTCGGCTTCGCCGCCACCGGATTCCTCAGCCGCAAACGACTTCGGGCGAAGGAGGACGATGTAGGGCCCTTCACCGGTGAACTTGGTCTTGATGTCGGTTGCGCCACCGAAGATCGGCTCGGTGCCGACCAGGGTGTCGCCGTCGACCTCAACGTCGGTGCAGTTGGTCACGACCGTGCGGTCGAGCTTCACCGACAGGCGAGCGGCCACGTCGCGGCCGTCGTAGGTGGTGGCAGCCAAGATGGCGTCGGGGCCATCACCAGCCTCGACCGCAGCAGCGATCGCAGCGGCGACGGGGACACCAACGAGGGCGCCGTCGAGATCGCCGGTGGCGTAGACGGTTTCAGCACCGTGAGCGCCAGCGGCCTCTGCGATGTCATCGGCGTCATCGCCGGCATAGACACATGCGACGGTGTCGGCCAGGTCACGAGCCTTGGTGAGCAGTTCGAGCGTGTTGGTGGAGAGTTCGCCGTCGGTTGCTTCGGCAAAGACCCAAATCGTGTCGAGAGTCATAATCAAATCACCTTCAGGTTTTCGAGGAACTCAACGATCTTGAGGTGTGCTTCGCCATCGTCTTCGATGACTTCGCCGGCCTCGCGCTGGGGAGCTTCGGTCACATCGACGATCTCCTGGCCTGAGCCATCCCAGCCAACTTGATCAGCACCGAAGCCGAGATCGGCTGCAGTCTTTTCATCGACGGGCTTGGACTTGGCGGCCATGATCCCCTTGAACGAGGGGTAACGAGGCTCGACCACACCAGCGGTCACGCTGATCACGGCGGGAAGTGAGCACTCGACGGAGTCGTAGCCAGCATCGGTCTGACGCTTGACCTTGATCGACGAGCCGTCGACCTCGATCTCCTTCGTGGCGGTGACCGACGGGAGGTCGAGCACGGCAGCGATCTGCTCTGGGACGGTGCCGGTGTAGCCATCGGAGCTCTCGGAGCCAGCGATGACGAGATCGGGCGACTGGTCCTTGATCGCCGCAGCGAGGATCTTCGCCGTGGTGAGCGCATCGGAACCAATGAGCTCGGGATCACTCACGAGCGTGGCCGAGGCCGCACCCATGGCAAGCGCTGTGGCCAAACCAGAGCGCTCATTGTTTGGAGCCATCGAGACGAGAGTCACCTCGCCTTCACCAGCAGCGTCGACGAGTTGGAGAGCCATTTCGACGCCGTAGCTGTCGGACTCGTCGAGGATGAGTTTGACGTCCCGCTTCAAGGTCCGGGTCTCGGGGTCAAGTGCCCCGGGGTCAGCCGGATCGGGGATCTGTTTTACGCAGACAACGACCTTCATGTTCCCAGCGTAGGGCGTCACTTGACCGGGCGGTCAACTCGGGCGGATTTTCCCAGGGGCCTATGATCCTCGGCTGTGCCGTCCAACCGTTTGAAGCTCACGATGATCGTCAATCCCAAAGCATCGTCGGTCACCCGTCGAGGTTTGGTCGTCGCCCAGAAGAAGCTTGCCGATCGCCACGACCTCACCGTGCACGAGACCACCCGCCAGCACCACGCCACCAGGCTCGCTCATCGAGCGATGAAGGAGGGCGCCGACGTCGTGCTCACCGTCGGCGGTGACGGCACGGTGAACGAGGCCGTCAACGGATTGATGGGGACCGAGTGTGGCCTGGCTCCTCTACCCGGCGGATCGACCAACGTTTTCGCTCGGGCGATCGGTTACCCGAACGACCTCGTCGAGGCCACCGACGTGCTGTTGCGGACCCTCGATCAAGGCGGGGGTTTCACGAAGGGCAGCCTCGGCATGGCGAACGACCGAGCCTTCGTGTTTCACGTTGGCGCCGGGTTCGACGCTGCCGTCGTCCATCGAGTCGAGGCTCGGAGCCCACTCAAGCGTTTGGCAGGCCACCCATGGTTCATCGCGAGCGCCATTCGCACGTGGGGTTCGCCCGAGCGACGCCACCTCGAGCTCACGATGACCGCTGACGATGGCCGAACGGCCGGCCCGGTGCAGATGGCCGTGGCCATGAACGTCAACCCCTACACGTTTCTCGGGAACCGACCGCTCGATCTCGCCCCCGAGGTGTCGCTCACCACGGCCCTGTCGGTCGTCGCTCTCGACTCGATGGCACTCAGTGACGTCGTACCGGCGATGAAGGCGGCGTTCGGATCAGAGACCGGCCTCGCAAACACCGGCGGGCAACACCATTGGGTCGATGTCGAGGGGATCACGATCACCTCACCAAACCCGTTCCCCTACCAGCTCGACGGCGAGCCGGTTGACCCCGTCACCGAGCTCCGCCTCTCCCACCGGCCCGAGGCTGTGACGTTCGTTGTCCCTGCTAACTGAGCGCCGCTATTGCGAGGTCGGGCGTATTCGTGATGACACTCGTGACGCCGAGCTCCGCTAACTCGAGGATTCGGTCGATGGGGTCGACCGTCCACACGTGAATGTCGAGGCCGGAATCACGAGCCGCCTCGACGAACGCAGCGTCGACCACCGGGTTGTGCGGGTGGATTGCTCGAACACCGTGCTCGGCGGCCCGAGCGATCTCGGCCATTGGATCACTACGGCGTTCGACGAGCGCTTGGTCATCAACCCAGAACAACGACCCGGTTGAGATTCCTGCGTCGGCCTCACGCACCGCAAGGACGGTTGCGAAATCGAACGACGACACCAGCACGCGCTCGATCGCCTCGCAACGACGGATCTCTTCAACCACCGCTCGAGCAATGTCTTGATCAGGGTCAAAATCGGGTTCGTCGTCGTGGTTCTTGATCTCGACATTCACGAACTGTGTCGGGATGGCGGCAAAGACATCGGCGAGCAGCGGGACATGTTCGGGAAGCTCGGACGCCGCGATGTCGGCGATCAACCGACCGTCGGCCAGGTGCGCATCGTGATGCACCACGAGCGCGCCATCCGCCGAGCGGCGAATGTCGAGTTCACTGCCATACGCACCCATCCGTTCGGCCGTCGTGAACGCCTCGAGGGTGTTTTCGACTGCCGCAACCGACGCCCCGCGATGGGCGACGACCAGGGTTTTCGCGATTTCTGTGTCCAGGGTCACAACAAAACCTTTACGTGCTTCAAAGTAAACGCTACGTTGACCAGCGCACCACAGGTGCATAGCAAGCGCACGTTTCGACTGTTTGGGAGGACAGTAGATGACGATCGCCGAGGCTCGGGATACCCGACCAACGGATCACATTCGCCCGCAGACCCAAGGCCTGCTCGATCAACCCTCGATGTTCGACAGGGTTGCGCGCAAGGTGGCCGACAGGCCAGACCTGCCGATCGATACGAGTTGGCGCGACGTCGCCTCGTGTCGAGATACCGACCCGGACTTGTTCTTCCCCATTGGGACGACCGGTCAGGCCATCCAGCAGATCGACGAAGCCAAGGCCGTCTGCATGGGGTGCGCCGCCCAGCTCGAGTGTTTGGAGTTCGCTTTGCGAGCCAACCAAGACTCCGGCGTTTGGGGTGGCACCTCTGAGGAAGAGCGCCGCCAGCTGCGTCGCACCTACCTCGCTCGACGCCGCAGCCAGCTGTAATCGAGCTACTCGCGCTCGAAGGCAACTTCGAGTTCGGCAACGGTCCCGCCATCACTCGCGGGCCGCAACTTCAACTCGCCACCGAGTTCACCAGACGCGAGCGTTCGCGCGATCGTCAGGCCGAGCCCTTCTGAGTTCGCCAGATCGAAGTCGTCTGGCAGGCCAGCTCCATCGTCGTGCACGCGCACGACAACACCGGTCGGCGTGCTGACCAGCTCAACGGTGATCTGTCCGCCCTCCGAGCCGCGCGGATACCCATGCTCGACCGCGTTCTGCAGGAGTTCGGTCAACACAACGGCCACCGAGCTTGCGGTCGTTGCGGCCATGACCGGCCCCTCCCCCACGACGCGAAAGTCGATCGGCATGTCTGCTGCGACCAGCCCTTCGTCGACCATCCTCACGATCGGACGGGCGATCTCGCCGAACTCGACATCGTCGCCGCCCTCTTGAGCGAGGATTTCGTGGACGAGTGCGATCGATCGAATTCGGCGAACCGATTCATCGATCGCGTCTTTGGCTTCAGCGTTCTCCACCCGCCGGCCCTGCATACGAAGCAGCGATGAAACCGTCTGCAGGTTGTTTTTCACCCGGTGATGGATCTCGCGGATCGTGGCGTCCATCGAAACGAGCAGCCGCTCTTGGCTTCGAAGGTCGGACACATCTCGAAGCAGCGCAATCGCTCCGTTGATCTCTGCTCCGTCGAGCAATGGCAGCAGTCGCACCATGATCGTGACCGACGTGCCTCGTTCGATCTCATCCGCGATCGGCACCCGCAAACGAAAGGCTGTCCGAACGGCGTCGAGCTGGAAGCCGATGTCATCGAGGTGGCGTCCGGTTGCATTGGCATGGAATCCCATGCGGTGCAGCGCTGACACCGCGTTCGGCGATGTGTAGGTGATACGGGCGTCCGCGTCGAGGACCAGCACACCATCACCCACTCGAGGTGAGACTTCCGAGTCTGCTTCCTCCGATGCAAAGGGGAACTGCCCGCTGGCGATCATCTTGAAGATCTGATCGGCAACACCGAGATAGCGACGGTCCAGCTCGCTGCGGGCACGGCCCTCGACCATCCGGCTCTCTGAGCTGACCACCGCAACCACTTCGCCATCGACGCGAACCGGCACCGCCGTGAGCGCAACCCGCACGGGTCCATCGGGATTGCTTGGATCCTCCCGTTCGGTTTCGATCTGCACGATCGAGCCAGACTCGATCGCCTCTTGCGCCGCTGGGCGATCGACCGCGGCGTGGAAGCGGCCAACTTGATCCTCTTGGTACAGCGTCTGTGTCGTCGCCGGACGAATCTGACCGAGCGCAACGAACCGAAGCCCCCGGTCACCACCGAGGTTCTTGTTGACCGGCGCAAGAAGCAACAGGTCGGCAAAGGCCAGGTCGGCCAGCAAGTTCCATGAGCCAACAAGCTGGCGAAGATGCTGCCGGCCGCTCGAGTCGATCGAGGTGTGCCGAGGCGCGAGGTCGTTCAGTGTTGCCACAAAGCGAGGCTACCGACCCCGCCTGACGTCAGCCCTGACGAGTCGCTCCGAGGTGTGCCATCGGCGCTTCGATCTCGATGGTCCAGGCCGTTGGGCAGGCCGGACAATGGAGCGTGGCGTTCCCGCGAACGAGGTCGAAGAAGTCGATCGATCCGTTCGTGTCACAACGCGGGCACGGATGCTGGTTCGCTGACGTTGCTGCAATGAGTTCGTCGGCGCTTGTGTCTTTTGACCACGGCTGCTGCATGTCCCAATTTGAGTACCTGGGCCGTCGACGAACAACGGACACCTCGCCCAGCGGCTGGTTCGGATGGCCCATCGCTCCGGTGGGTATCACCCATCAAGGAGTGCGATCAGTCCTTCGACGTCACCAACCGGGGCCTTCGACCATGGCACTCGTTGCACTCCGTCGAGATCGGTGAGGGCGGCTTGCCCGCTCGCCTCGGCAACGACCTGGCTCAGCGCTTGCCGAAGGTCTTCGGGAAGCGTGTCGTCGAGCGTGAGTTCGCGAATTGCCGGCTCGAGCACCCGATTGACGAGGCGCAACGACGGCTCGTGGCCTCGGACTGCGAGTTCATCGATCAGCGACGCAGCCTGGGCCGATGGGCCCGATTCACTCGTCTGCACCACGACGTACTTGGTTCGATCGCTCGAAAGCCGCCGTTCGATCGACCGTGCTCGTTCGACGAACTCCGGCTGCAACATGGAGAAGAGCCAGAAGAAGTCCGCTATCTCTTCGAGGAACGGTCCGCCAAGCAACCGCTCGGCGACGACGAGGAACGGTTTGGCGGCCACCCGCACCACTCGACTTCGGTACGGCGCGGTGAGCCAGCGCAACAACCTGCTTCCGAAGAACTCGAGCATCCGTTCTGGCGCATCGAGAACGTCCAGCGCATGCACCGATGGCGGCGTGTCGATCACGACAAGATCGAACTCATCGTGATCGGCCAGGTCCACAAGATGGTCGAGAGCGATGTAGTCGTGACTCTGAACGAAACGCTGCGTCAAGGTTCGATAGAGGCGGTTCGAGAGCAGCGCGTCGGCCGTCTCGACGTCGGGTGAATGGCGCTCAACCAGGCGATCCCAGCTCTGCTCCATGTCGATCATCTGCGCCCAGAGTCGACCGTCTCCCTCACCGACCGGCACGAGGATCGGGTCATGATCGAAACTGTCGAGGCCGAGCGCATCCGCGAGACGACGAGCTGGGTCGACGGTCACCACGAGGGCTCGACGTCCGTGCTCCGAAGCAGCCCGAGCAGCGAGGGAAGCCGACAGCGTGGTCTTGCCAACGCCTCCGGGCCCAACGACGAGAATCACTTCCGCCTCCGCGAGCAGCGCATCCGACTGGCTCACTGCCCTGCTCACTGGCTTGCTCGCAGTGCCTCGATGGCGGCGGCGATGGGTTCGCTCGAGAACGGCACGTCGATCATGTCGAGCTCGAGTTCGGCGAGACGACCGAGTTGGCCGTCAGCGATGGACGAACGGGTGAGCGCAACCGTCGCCGCCTCGCCGATCGCTCCCCCGGAGCGCACCAACTTCTTCGCGACCTTCGCGCTCGTTGCGCTCAGTGTCGGCGGGACCTGATTCACGACGAGGCCGGCCACGTCCACGGTGGTCTCGTCGAGCAGCCGACCGAGCAGCCCAAGTGTTTCGCTCACCGGCAGTTCCTCAGCCAACGTGACCGCGACAACGCCGGTGGTTGCCGGATCGGCGAGTAGCGCTTGCATCCACTTCGTCTGATCGACCATCGGCCCGAAGCCGACGAGATCAGCGAGTGTCTCCGGCGCGGCCAGTAGTTCGACGCAGTGGCCGGTGGCAGGGCCGTCGACGACGACGTCCCAATCTCCCTCTTTCACCTCGTATGCGATCTTGCCGATCGTGAGGATCTCGCGAACTCCGGGCGCAGCCGTTGCGACGTAGTCAAAGATCGCGGCGATCGGCCCGAGCCGGCTCGGTGAGATTGGCAACGGCAGATAGAGATCGATGTATTGCTCGAGCGCAAGCTCGGTGTGCAGTTCCAGCACCTCGATCGAGCCGGTCGAACCACCGACCATCTCACCGAGCGCTCGACGAAGTCCACCGTCGGCGACCACGTCGACCGCAAGCACCTTGGCGCCATCATCGGCAGCTGCTCGCGCATAAGCGCCAGCAAGAGTCGACCGTCCAACGCCGCCCTTACCAGCAATGATCGTCAGCGGCCGAAGCCCTGGGAGCGTCAGGCTCCGAAGCCGATCTGGCGGGATTCCTCGTCGTTGCCGAGCTGCACGAATGCAAGACGGCTGGCGGCGATGCCCATCTCGGTGCCGCGCTTGTCGGCGATCCAGACGGTGCCGGTTCCTCCGTTGAGCGCAGCGTCCAACTCGGCCTTGAGTGCAGCACGGTCGACGTCGTCGGCCAGCTCGATATCCAGCACCGCAGCGCTCTCAACAATCCCGATCTTCAGATCCATGGCCCGCAACCTACCGGGCCGGTTACTCCTTGAAGCGCCGAACCGTCGCCGGTCGACCTCGGACCTTGGTGGACTTCATCGATCGAATGACGTGATCCACCGATTCTTCGGGCACACCGACCACGGCATAGTGCTCGTTGATCCGGATCGGACCGATGTCACGACCCGTCAATCCGGCTTCGTTTGCAACGGCCCCGACGAGGTCGGACGGGCGAACACCAACCTTGCGGCCAAGGTTCACGTAGAGGTAGCCGGTATCGCCGTCTCCGCCGTGTGAGCTGCCACCCTTCGGGCCACCGGAGCCCTTCTTCTCCCAGGGTTTGGCGCCCTTGCCGTGTTTGCCCTTCGCACCCTTGTCGTGCTTGCCCTTGTCCTGCTTGCCCTTGGCCGACACGTCCGGGATCTCTTGTTCAACAACACCGCCGCCTTGGGCGAGATGCAGCAAGCGCAACGCGGCCAACGCAACCTGGCGATGATCCAGGCCAGCCTCTTCAAGCGCCGAGAGTTCGAGTTCGGCCGTATCGAGTTCGGCCGTATCGAGTTCAGCACTGAAGCCGTCGTGGTCGAACGCTGAGCGCACGACCTCGGCGTCATCAACACCGGGGCCATCAAGGGCTGGCGTGTTCAGGTGATCGAGCACGGCGGCGAAATCTTCGAGGTCGCTGCTCTCGAGTGACTCCCGCACGGCATCGGCGGTCTTGAGCGCCTGGCTGGCTCGAAGATCGGCAACCGACGGCACCTTGGCAACATCGATGCTCTTCTTCATCAGCCGCTCGATGTTCGAGAGCAGACGACGCTGGCCCGGTTCGGACAGGGTGATCGCGGTTCCGGCGCGCCCCGCTCGACCAACACGGCCAATGCGGTGGACGTAGCTCTCCGGCGCGGTCGGCACGTCGTAGTTGACGACGTGCGTCAGCGAGTCGACGTCGAGGCCGCGAGCGGCGACGTCGGTGGCGATCAACAGCTCGGCGATGCCATCGCGCAGTCGGCCCATCACGCGGTCACGGATGAGTTGATCCATGCCGCCGTGGAGCGCCTCGGCGCGATAGCCGCGGTTGTTCATCGTCACCGTGAGCTCGTCGACCTCCATACGGGTTCGACAGAACACGAGCGCGGAAGTTGGGTTCTCGATGTCGAGGATTCGGCCGAGCGCCGCCGCCTTGTGCTTGCGGGGTACAAAGTAGACGGACTGCTTGATCAGCGCCTTCGACGCGTCGTCGGCCTTGCTGCGAGCGATCTCGACCTTGATTGGGTCGTGCTGATACTTCTTCGCAATCTGCACGATGCGCGGAGCCATCGTTGCTGAGAACAGCACGGTTTGGCGCTCGTCGGGGGTGGCGTCGAGGATTCCGTCGATGTCTTCAGCGAAGCCCATGTCGAGCATCTCGTCGGCTTCGTCGAGCACGACGGTGGAGATCTGGCCGAGTTTGAGTGAGCCGCGACGGATGTGGTCCATCGCTCGTCCGGGGGTGGCGACCACGACGTGCACACCGCGATCGAGTTCTTTGAACTGGCGGACGATGGGCTGACCACCGAACACGGCCAGGACCTTCACGCCGAGCTTCTTGCCATAGGCGGCGACGGCATCGCGCACCTGCACGGCCAGCTCTCGGGTCGGCACCACGATCAGCGCCTGCGTTCGCGGCTTGCCCTTCTGGTCCATGTCCAGCGAGTGCAGAATCGGCAGCGAGAACGCGGCGGTCTTACCGGTTCCGGTGGCAGCCTGACCGAGCAGGTCGACGCCGGTAAGAAGGTGTGGGATCGCTTCGCGTTGAATGGGTGTGGGCTCGTCGTAGCCGAGTTCGGAAACCGCGGCCATCACTTCGCTCCGCAACCCAAGCGCGGCAAAGCCGGTGGCAGGTTCCTCGAACATGAGATTCAGGCTAGGAGCAGCTTGCTACAGAACCTTGAGCTCTGAGCGGTAGCGACGTTTGGGTGCGAGCTCGACGTCGACCTTCTCGGCGAGCGCAGCGAACGCCTGGCCAACCTCGGTGTCGGTCTGCGCCGCGACGGGATCGCCGCTGTCGGCACCTGCGCGCAGCGCAGGAACGAGCGGGATCTGGGCGAGCAGCGGCACGTCGATCTCTGCAGCCAACGCCGCTCCGCCGCCGGATCCGAAGATCTCATATCGTTTGGCATCGTCGCCGGTGAACCAGCTCATGTTCTCGATGACACCCGTGATCCGCAGGTTGACCTTGTGGCCCATATAGGCGGCGCGCTGGGCCACTTTCTGGGCTGCCGGCTGCGGGGTGGTCACAACAAGGAGCTCACCGCGGGGCAAGAACTGCGAGATCGAGAGCGAGATGTCGCCAGTGCCAGGCGGCAGATCGACGAGAAGATAGTCAGGCTCATCCCAGAACACGTCGGTCAGGAACTGCTCCAGCGCCTTGTGCAGCATTGGTCCACGCCAGATGACGGGCTGGTTCTCCTCGACGAAGAACCCCATCGAGATGCAGCGCACACCGTTTGCGGACGGCGGAACGATCATCTCGTCGATGATCGTCGGGTCCTGGGTGATCCCCAGCATGCGAGGGATCGAGAATCCCCAAACATCGGCGTCGACGACGGCGACCTTCTTGCCACGGTTGGCGAGAGCGACGGCGAGGTTGGTCGTGATCGAGCTCTTGCCGACACCACCCTTGCCGGAGGCGATGAGGAGCACTCGCGTCTTGGAGTCGGGATCGGCGAAGGGAATGGTCCGGCCCTCGGCGTGCCCGTGTGCGGGCTGTGATCCGGCGGTGGCTCCGGGGTTGCCGTGCAGTTGTTCACGAACGGCCGCTCGCTGCTCGTCGGTCATCACACCGAACTCGACGACCACATCGTCGGCTCCGTCGAGCGCAACGACGGCATCGGTGACCGAGTTGTTGATCTCGGCGCGGAGCGGGCAGCCGGCGATCGTGAGATCGATGGCGACGGTGACGGTCGGGAGGGCGGCGAGGTCAACCCGGCGCACCATTCCGAGGTCGACGATGCTTCGATGCAGCTCCGGATCTTGCACCGGACGAAGCGCTTCGATGACGGCCTCTTCAGTGAGCACGAATTTCTCCTACGCAGACAGGGGGATTTCTCTTTCGTAGAATACCGACCAGGCTGAACTTGGCCTCACCCGGCGCCCACCTCATCCCACCACTCTCAGCGGTTGTTCAACCGCCTAGGTGACAACACCCAATGTGGCAGGTGACCGCGTTACGCATTGGTGACTACCCTCCACAACCATGTCATCTGTTCCCGCCAAGACATCTCGTTCGGCGCTGCTCCGCCTCGTGCTCGCGCTTGCGATGTTCGCTGGGGTTGCCACGGCAATTCCGAGCGCCGCATCCAGCCAAGCCCCTGGTTCGGTGTCGCCGCTCGACGTCACGCCCGAAGACTTCATCACGTTGCAATACAACGACTTCTTGGGGCGTGACCCCGATGCTGGTGGCCTCGCGTTCTGGTCAGCTCGACTGCGCGCTGGCGAAAACCCAGCGTCACTGATCGAGACGATGGTCTCGACACCCGAGTTCGCCGACTCGGTCGCTCCCGTCGTGCGCCTCTACTACGCACACCTACAGCGCGCCCCACAGCTCGACGGCCTGTCGTTCTGGGCCCAGAACGTCCGCAACGGCTGGACGATCGATGGCGTGTCTGAGTTCTTTGCTCGCTCCGATGAGTTCACCGCCACTTACGGAGCCCTCGACGATGGTGAGTACGTCGACCTCGTCTACCAGAACGTGCTCGGGCGTCCGCCCGAGGCTGAAGGTCGAGCCTTCTGGGTTCGCGAACTCGGCGCCGGCCTGCCCCGCGGCGTGCTCATGGCTCGATTCTCCGAGTCACCCGAATTCGTCAACCAGACCGACGGACTCGTCCGCTCCACCATGTTGTACGTCGGCATGCTCCGTCGTCAGCCCGAAGAGCAGGGCCTGGCGTTCTGGGCCGGCCGCATCGATGCCGGGCAGGCATACGCCAGCGTGATGCAGGGCTTCTTGTTCGGCCCCGAATACGCCAACCGCATGGGCGGGCTGTTCCCGGCCGTGCACCCACTCACCGGTGAAGCCACGACGAGTGTCCGCAACGTGCCAGCACTGGCCGTGAAGATCGACAACTCTGCGGGCGGCAAGCCCCAGACCGGCGTCCTCGATGCCGACATCGTTTACGAGGAGCTCGTCGAAGGCAACATCACGCGTCTCGTCGCCGTCTATCAGAGCCACGAACCTGCCGTTCTCGGCCCGGTTCGTTCGGTTCGAACGACCGACTTCGATCTGCTCGCACCGATGAACTCACCGCTGCTCGCTGCATCGGGTGCGAACGCCAATGTGCTCGCATCCCTCGGCACCCGTTCGATCGTCAACGTCAACGCCCGGTCGGTTCCGAACGCATACTTCCGTAGCGCCGGCAGCGCACCACACAACTTGTTCACTCGTCCGGCAACGCTTCGAGCCGCCGGTGATGCGCAGGGTGGCTTGCCGCCAGCGCTGTTCCAGTACCGCTCATCGCTCGACGATGTGGTCGGAACACCGGTCGCCGGTGTCGATCTGCCCTATGGCAACACCAACGTCAGCTACCGCTGGAACGGTGTTGGTTGGGCCCGAGTCCAAGACGGTGCCGCCGTGGTCGATGCCACCGGACGCCAAGTCGCTCCGCCGAACGTCGTCGTCATCGTGACGCCCTACATCCAGAGCCCGGCCGACATCACCTCGCCCGAGGCGCAGTCGGTTGGTAGCGGCCAAGCGATGGTCTTCACCGACGGTGAATACATCCAAGCCACCTGGAGCCGAGCGACCGCCGCCGAGCCGATTCAGATCCTCGACGCCAACGGTCGCCAGATTACGCTGACGCCCGGTCAGACCTGGGTCGCCCTGCCGCCTCCGGGCGCTGCTCGTCTCGTTATTGGGTAACGGAGAATCGGTTAGCTGGGCGCTGCGATCGGACTTGGCTCGAAATCGAGCTTGCCGTGGTTGATCGCAGGCAGCACGTGGCGGGCGAACAGATCGCACTCCGCAGCGTGCGGATAGCCCGACAAGATGAACGCATCGATACCCGCATCGATGAGTTCTTCGATCTTCGTTCGGACTTGGTCGGGGTTGCCAACGATGGCAGCCCCGGCCCCCGAACGGGCTCGGCCGACGCCGGTCCAGAGATGACGCTCGACGTAGCCGTCCTCGTCTGATCCGTCGCGAAGAGCGGATTGTGCGGCAACTCCAGCCGAGGCTGAGTCGAGCGCCTGCTTCTTGATCGCTTCGCCGGTTTCGGCATCGAGCTTCGACAGCAGGCGCGCCGCCGCCGCTCGCGCTTCGTCTTCGGTCTCGCGAACGATGACGTGGCTTCGCCAGCCGTACTTGAGCTCACGGCCATACGCCGCGGCTCGTTCGTCCATGTCGGCCTTCACCTCGAGCACCTTGTCGGTGGTGTTCGGCCAGGTGAGGAACACATCGGCGGCAGCCGCCGCGCAATCACGAGCAGCCGGAGAGAGCCCGCCGAAGTAGAACAGCGGTGAACGGCCGGATTGGGTGCGCTGACGGGGCGGCTCAACGTCAAGATCGACGAAGTCACCCTTGAAGCTGAGCGCACGACCATCGAGGAGCTCCCGGAGGGCATACATGATCTCGGTCGAGCGTCGGTAGCGAGGTTCGGATTCGAGCGTCTCGCCAGGAATGTCGCTCGAGATGATGTTGATCGTCAGCCGACCGTCGAGCATCTGGTCGAGCGTCGCCATTTGGCGAGCGACCTGGGGAACGACGAGCTCGCCCATTCGAACAGCGAGGAGGAGCCGGATCTGATCGGTCAGCGGCGCCATGCCACCGGCGAACACGGTGTTGTCGATCCCGAGTGCGTAGCCGGAAGGCAACAGCACGTTGTCGAAGCCGTAGCGATCGGCGGTGAGCACGATGTTGCGGCAGTGATTCCACGAGCTCTGCAGCTCGACGTCGGGAACACCGAGGAACTCGTAGTCGTCATCACAAAGGGCCGAGAACCACGACATCTCGACGGGGCGGCGTTCAACAGGGCGGGTCATGAGAACATCTCTTTCATCTGAACGGGGCGACCTTCATCAATGCTTCGGTGTGCGGCGGCGCCGACGGCGACCGACCAAAGACCGTCTTCGACGGTCACTTCAACGCCACCTTCGCCTCGGATTGCCTCGCAGAACTTCACGTGCTCGACGTAGCTCGAACCGTGGTGAAGGCCCTCGTGGGCGATCGACTCGTCGTGCACCACTTCGGCTTCGGCCTCGCCGATGAAGTGCTCGCCACGACGGCCACGCATCAGAGTTCCCGACGGCAGCATCGCTTCGAGCTTGCCCTTCTCCCCGATGACCGAAACGGTCTCCTGTTCGCGAGTTGCCTCGGCGAACATGCAGAGGTCGAGCATGGCTCGACGGCCGTTGGAGTAGTCAACGATCACGTAGGCGTTGTCGAGAATGTCCGACGTCTTGCCGTCGTAGACCTCGTCGAGGTGATTGACGTTTTGGCCGCCCGAGGCGAACACCTGAACCGGCCGCTCCCCCATCACCATGTTCATGAGGTCGAAGAAGTGGCAGCACTTCTCGACGAGCGTTCCGCCGGTGTTTTCCGAGAAGCGGTTCCAATCGCCGATCTTCACGAGAAACGGGAAACGGTGTTCGGTGATCGACACCATCTGAGGAGTGCCAACATCACCGGATTCCACACCGTCGATCAGCGCGGCGACGGCCGGCATGTAGCGATACTCGAGCCCAACCCAGACGATCCGGTCAGGGTGATCGGCCTTGCCGGCTTCGACGGCAGCGACCAAAGCCTCGGCGTCGGCCATGGTCGTGCACATCGGCTTTTCGAGCAGAACGTGCAGGCCTGAGGCGAGCACGTCGTTCATCACATCGAGATGGGTGAAGTTCGGGCTGGCGACGACGATGGCATCACACAGGCCACTGTCGAGCAGCTCTTGGTGGCCTTCAAACGTTGCGATGTCTTCATCGGCGGCCTCGGTGGCTGCTGCTCGCGACGGTTCGTGAGGATCCGAACCAGCGGTGACGACGGCGCCGTCGAGCTGGTTGATGTTCTCGATGTGTTCGATCCCCATCATGCCGGTACCGATTACGCCGTAGCGGATAGGAGCCGGTGAGAATTCTTCAGCTTCTGGCATGGGAGTAGTCCACCAGCACAAGTGCCCGACCGCACCCTGCTGGGGCACCTAATTCTCTGGGTCATACGCTGCGTAGGTGAACGCTGGGCTCATCAACCAAACTCCTCTTGTGATCGTCGGGAGTCGCCTCCAAGCGATCACCGCCTCGGCGATCGCCCTTGCGATCGCCGTCGCATTGGTTGGCGACGAGCCGATCTGGGTCGTTCCGTGCATCGTTTTGTGGCTGTTCGCCGTGAGCCGAATGATGATGCGAACGGAGCTCCATACGGATCGGGCCTCGTGGCGGACCTGGCGGGGATCACGGTCGGCGCAACGGGCCGAACTCAGCGCCGACATGGGCCACCGCTACCTGCAGCTCGCCGCACCGACCGGTCGCATCAAGATCGAAGTACCCGTCGAGATTCGACCAAACGTTCGTGATTGGGTCGACGCTCAACCTCTCGAAACAGAGCCACCGGCGACCAGGAGCACCTGATCGGCAACATCCAACGCAACGGGTCGGTGGGACACGGCGAGAATCGTGAAACCGGCGTCTCGAAGGTTTCGCCACAGCCGAAGCTCGGTCTCCACATCGAGCGCACTTGAGAGATCGTCAAGCACGATGAGGTCTGCCTCTCGAACCAGCGCCCGCGCAGTGGCCACCCGCTGACGTTGGCCACCCGAGAGCCGCAACCCTCGCGGCCCCACGAGCGTGTCGACCCCTTCGGCCATCTCAGCGATGTCACGATCGACGGCCGCAAGCGAGAGCGCTGTTTGCACGTTCCCACTCGCTCCGGTCAGCGAGATGTTGTCGGCGATCGAATCCGACAGCAGCTGCGGCACCTGGGGAAGAAACGCACACCGTGGAGGAATCATGAACGCGCCGCGATCGGCGATTTCTTCGCCATTCCAGCGAACGGAGCCCTCGACTCGACCCATCGGGTCGTCGCCCTCCCAGATCACGCCGATCAGCGCGTGGAGCAGCGTCGACTTGCCGGCTCCAACCGCTCCGGTCACCACCGTGAACGAACCCTTCTCGATCTCGAAACTCACGTCGGTGAGCACCGGCACCATCTCACCTTCGGATCCAAGCGAAACGCTCAGCCCTTCGATCCTGAGATGCTCCAGCGGATCGCCATCCTTCGTGTCCGCGGCGAGATCGGAGCCAAGATCGGAGGCATCTGGCAACAGCTCGTCAAGCTGCTTCATCGATGACGGCAGCGGCCGAGCTCGGCTGAGGCGATCACCCGATGCGACGAGACGGGTCATGTTTTCGTAGGAGACCTGGGCTTGCTTGCGACGAGCGAGCATCCTGCCGATCATTCGTGGCAAGAAGTTGAGGTAGGCGAGGTAGCTCGCAAAGACGGCGAGTTCGGGCGCCGAAAGATCGCCCGTGCTGATGGCGGTTGCGCTCACCACGAGCAGGAGGCCAAAGGCGAGGTCGCCCGACCCGGAGGCGAAGGCCATGATCCCGTCTTCGAGTACCCGATCCTTCACGCTCGTCGAACGGCGGACGTCGGCGAGCGTTCGCAGGTTGGCAACGACGGAGTGGCTTGCGTTGTTGACGTTGATCGACGTGCTGGCCGCCAGCACATCGTTGAGCGAAGCAGTGAAGGCAGCCGTCGCCCGCCGATCGGCCTGGCGATACCGCTTGACCCGATCATCGACCACCTTGGTCACCACGGCGACGGTGGCCATCGGGATCAACACGATCGCAGTGGCTCTCCAGTCGAGCGCACCAAGAACCAAGACCGAGATGATGGTGAAGACGAGCCCGCCGAACGCATCGAGCCACGAGTCGATGAAGTTGGCAACATCTTCTGGATCGTCGCGGAACCAGCTGATGGCCTCACCGATCGAGGTCGCCGGGCGGGCCGCATCCGGCCCACCACTACTCATTTGCCCAGCGAGCATGTTCGATTGCAGCAGCGTCTGCATCAACTTCCAGGCGAGGATGAAGATCTGGCCGCCGTAGAAAACGATGAGCATGCGCGCCATCTCAGCGGTGAAGATGATCACCGCGATCCAGTAGAGGCGACCGGTGTTCTGGCCGGTCAGCGCCTCGAACGCCTCACCGATCAGCCATCCCGTCAGAGCAGGAGCGATGAAGAAGGCAACGAACAAGATGCTGCCGATCCAGAACAGCGCTTTCGCGTTCTGGCTGACCTGCCACGACCAGCGCCAGATTCTCGGTGTTGGTTGCTCGCTCACGACGAGACCTCCAACGCCAGCTCGAGCAAACGGCGAAACTCGCTGTCATCATCGGCTTCGAGTGCTGCTCGATCACCTTCTTCGACGATCCGTCCGTCGTCGATCACAACGATTCGATCGACGGCCCGCAATGTGGACAGACGATGTGCGATCACGAGCGCCGTTCGGCCGGCAACCAGTTGACCGATCGCATTCTGTAATTGCCTTTCTGTGCCGGGGTCGACTCGGCTGGTCGCTTCATCGAGCACGAGTAGATCGGGTTCGCGTAGCCACACCCTGGCCAGTGCGATCAGCTGAGCCTGCCCCGCCGAAAGGCCACCACCACCGCCGGACACCTCGTGATCGAGACCGAGGTGGTCGAGCCCAACGTTTCGCAGAACCTCGACCACGCGCTCGTCCGATACCGACTCGTCAAAGAAGGTCACGTTGTCACGCACGGTGCCGCCAAACATCACGACCTCTTGGGGCACGATCGCCACTCGCTCGCGCCGCTCTTGTGCAACGACGTTGCGGAGATCGACGCCACCGACCCTGACCGTTCCCGAGGTTGGGTCGACCAGACGGAGCGCCAAACGAGAGGCCGTGGTCTTCCCACTTCCGCTTCGGCCGACGATGCCGACCGAGACGCCGGGTTCGATCGTCAGGCAGATGTCGTTCAGGACCGGCTCGTCGTCGCCGTAGTCAAAGTTCACGTGATCAAACTCGATCGACAGCGGCCCATCAGGCAGCCGCTCACCCGTTGCCGGTTCGGCGACCGCCGATTGAACCGCCATCAACTCAACGACGCGAACCATCGCTCCGTTGGCCTTCTGCACAACGTCGAATTGATCGACGATCTCTTCGAGCGGCTTTCTCAATGCGATCGAGTATTGAAGGAACAGGAAGGCCGTACCGATGGTGATCAGCCCTCGTTCGATGAAGACCGCTGAGATCGCGAGCGCGAGCACCAAACCCGTGAGCAACGAACCCTGCAACGCCCACCAGAGCGCGAGGAAAGCCCGCTCCATTCGTTTGATCGCCCCGAGCGCTCCCGTCGCATCGGCGATGAACCGTTGCATCGCGTGCTGGCCGGCGCCGTTGGCTCGGAGATCAACCGCAGCGGTGAGCCGCTCTTCGATGCCCCCGAACAGTTGTGCCTCAGCACCCATGTGTTCAACGGTTTCATCGATCGAGCGGTTCCGAATGCGGGCAGCCAGGCGGCTCACGGCGAGGAGATAGATGACGAACCCGATCCCGAGTCGCCACTCGATCCAGGTCACGACGGTGACCATGCCGATGAGGATCAGAACCGTGCCACCGGTCTTGAGCAAGACCCGGCCGAGAAAGTCGGAGACGGAGGTGACATCACCATCGATCCGTTGCACCAACTCACCTGGCGTATGGGTGCGATGAAAGTGATGATCGAGCTCGAGCACGTGTTCGGTCGACTCGATCCGCAGCCGGTTGGCCGTCGTCCACGCCGTGTTGGTCGCAAGCCAGGCGACCACGACCGTTGCGATCTGCGCGGCCCCGGCAATCGCCAGGTAACCCATTGCCGGAAGCAACACGTCGCTCGCTGGAGGCGGATCGCCAACGGCGAGCCCGTCGGCCACACGATCGACGATGGAACGAACGAGCAATGGGCCGAGAACGGGGAGCGAGCCAGCGAGCGCAAGCGCGACGGCGAGCACGCCGTAGCGCTTCGCATCCGGGCGGATCAGGGCCGCCAACGCGCGCCAGTGCGACGTGGTCGGTTCGTTCACGGGGAGAGTCTGGCCGATCGGCCGACCCGAGCTGGAGGAATTAGGGGTATCGAGTCGGGCGGAAGGCGCGCCGGCTGAACACGATCGCCACGCCGACCATCACGATCGCCACAGCGATGCCGATCAAACCGAGCGCCGAGCCAGATCCTTCGGTGGAGGGCGCAACAACCTTGCGTCGTTCGCCTTCGGCGAAGTCGCGAGCGAGGGCCTCGACCGGATTGTCTGTCTCGTTCAACGAGCCGTAGGTCATCAGGACGGATGGATCGTTCGGGTCATCACCGGGAGCGACGACGACGACGTGGGCAAACAGCGCCGTCTGTTCACACCGACTATCGCCGCCAGCCTCCGAACCGGCGAGCAGCGCGGCGACAAGTCGGTCGGCCAGCGGCAGCGTTGGATCGGTGTTGAATGCGGCTAGCGAGTCGTTCACCACGGTGTCGGAAACGAGCAGGTTCCCCTGCACCGAAACACCGTCACTTTGCAGATCGACGGCGACCGGTCCGTTGCTGGGGCCGGTGTATCCGGCCGATGCCCCATCGACGGTGACCACACCGTGCTGGCGGGCGTCGAACTGTTCATCGAACGCCTCGCTCGAGACGTCGGCAATCACTTCGTCTGGCGTCTTACCGATTCCGAGCAGGGTCTCCATCCGCGGCGGAACCTGGCCGTTGACCTGCGCCTGGGAGACACCAGCGCCGATGTTCGGCGAGACCGCAACGAGGAAGAGGGGCTCGTCGAGTGCGCCGAGTTGGCTGGCCGGCACACACGAGGCGATCGCCACGCCGACCTCACCGGTCTCAGAGTCAGCACCGACGACCGACCACGTTGCCCCGGCCGGCACGATCAACGCCACGGTCACGGCCAGGACCACACCAATGAAAGCAACGATTCGACGCACCTCGTCACGGTAGCCATGTCACGGGAGCCATCGATGCGCTACGGTCCTCACAGCGCCTTGGGGGCGCATCCAGGCTCGCGGACAGGACTGAGTCCACCCCATCGTTTCAATCCAAGACATCACGAGACCCTCCGTCTGATGCGAGCCGCAGGCGCCCAGAGGAGTCTCTGTGTCCATTGAAACCATCTCTCAACCGCTGATCGAGCGACCCAATCTTCAGTTCCTGAAGCACGTCGCCAAAGATCTACTGCGGGCCGTTCGGCGCGGTGAACCCGATGCCATCACCCGAATAGGCAATCTCGGTCGACAGCCGATCTTGGCCGATGCTCAGCGAACCCTTGCCAACGAGCACGGGTTCCGAAGTTGGAACGACTTTCGCGATGCGATCATCGCTCAGTCCGGAACCGCCGATGGATCCACGGGCCGGCGGGCCGATCGTTCGGCCAAACACGAACAGCCGTCGACGATCACCGCGGCCGGATTCATGGCTGCGGCGCAGGCCAGCGGATGGAAGCCCGAACGTTTGCCAGACGTCATGGTGTTCGTCTTTCAGGGCCACTTCAGCCGCGAGCTCGAGGAGGCTGACGGGTTTTCTGAGGCGCCGGATCTCGCACCGGGCAACGGTCGTGTCTTTTTGAGCACCGATCGATCCCGCACGCTTGGTATCAGTTGCCTGAGTCCCGGAGCGACCACGATGATCGGCCAGGTCGAGAACCAGATGGCGCTCGACGGTGCCGACACATTCGTGGCCTACAACCTCGCCGGCGGCATCGGCCCGGCGATCGAACCGGGCGACATCTCGGTGATCACCTCCGCGATCCGAGACGATGGTGTCTCCGATCACTACCTGCCGCCGGCGGATTCGGTCGACGCTGACTCCGAGCTTGTCGCCCAGCTCTACGACGGGTTGCGCGCCACGTTCCCACGATGTGAGCAGCGGGTGGCATGGACCAATCCCGCCATCTTCCGCCAGACCGAAGCCGAACTGCAGCACTACGCAACCAACGGAGTCGACCTCGTCGAGAGTGAGACCGCCGCGCTGTTTGCGGTTGCTGAGGCACTCGGCACTCGGGCCGGCTCAGTGCTGGTGCCAACGTCGGTATGGAACGACGGCGAATCACACAATCCAGAACCCGGCCACAAGATCCCGCAGGTCTTGAAGGACGGCTTCTGGACGTTGCTCGACACGCTCGCTCCGCGGTAGCGAGACGGCTTCGTCGACATGGGTGCGCGGGATCCGAGCAGTTGGCGGGTTGTTCCGATCACCGCCGCCCATGCCGAGGAGCTGACCGCCTGGCGGTACGACCCGCCGTACGAGCGCTACTCACTCTCAGCCGTTCCACCATCAACCTTCCTCGACCCAATCAGCGAGTTCGTGGCGATCGTCGATCATGACGACGAGCTCGTTGCTTACCGAAGCTTCGGCGCCGACGGACAGGTTGGCGGCGGGACCTACGACGACTCCGCACTCGACACCGGCGGTGGACTCCGCCCCGACCTCACCGGCCAAGGCTACGGCCGAACGGTGATCGAACTCGGGCTCGACTTCGGCCTGGCTCGATTCGACCCGCCTGCATGGCGAGTCACGATCTGGTCATCCAACGTTCGAGCACTCACGGTCGTGCGTTCGTTGGGTTTTGAACCCGTCCACGAATTCGAATCAACCACCCAGGCCGAGCCGTTCACGGTTCTCGTTCGACCAGGCCGACTCGACACGCAATGACCGTATAATTTCTTCTATTTATCTCTATTAGCGCTTGCTTCTCGAACACCTGTTCTGATACGATGGCTGATGTGACGGTGATCGAAGTAGCGGCAAGCATCTTGGAACTGCGGGAAGTGGACTGTTCTGCGATGTCTCGTGAAGAGTTGGCCGAGCATCAACTCGGTTTGCTGCAGATGGCGTCACTGCTCGATGCCGAGATCATGTGGTGCACCGCTCACGCCAAGCGGAGCGGTGTTGGCCAGCACGAGAACGTGCGGAACACCACCAAATGGTTGACCTCGAAAACTCGCCGTCGTGAATACACCGTCGGTAGCGACATGAACATCGCCGTCGATGTCGTGTTTGGTTTGCCCGACGTGTTCCGCGAATACCGCCAAGCGGTGATCAATCGCGATCACGTGAAATCAATCCGGTCGGTCTACCGGATCCCTCGCTTTCGCGAAGCAGCGGTGCGTGATCAGGAACTGTTCTTGGAGTGGGCGTTCAACGACGACTTCCCA
>CALEWY010000148.1 GCA_937925335.1 uncultured Acidimicrobiales bacterium | reverse complement strand
CCCAGCGGGTGCGAGCGCTCAGTCGAAAAACTGCAAAGCGGAGGGATTTTCCGCAACTTCTTGCGGGAAATCCCTCCGCTTTGGAAGAACTCAGTGAGTTGAGTGATCAGTCGATCGGAAGACGAGCGAAGATCTCGACCTTGGCATCTTCGAAGTCTTCTTCGGAGATGAGGCCGGCTTCACGCTTCTTGTGGATCTCTTCGATCATTTCGAGCAGTTCGGGGGCTGACAGCTCGTCCTTGCCCTCAAACATTGCTGCGACGGTGGAGTTGTCCATTTCCGTCTCATCAACCTCAGCCTCTGCGCCGAGGTCTGACCCGGCGAGTGGACCGAAGGGGTCGATGTTGTTGCCGTGCTTGGCTGCCTGCTTGGCAGCCTTCTTTGCAGCCTTGGCCCGGTCACGCTGCAATTTCGCGAAACTCGATCGTTGCTTGCCCATAGGTCGCTCCTGACGTTCGCAGCCGCGTACCGTCGGTCGGTATCAATTTCCCGACCGGACTCGCGCTAACAGACTCGAAATCGAGCTGCCTCAGCACGTGTTGGGGGTAGGTCGGCGGCTGTTGGCCACCCGCCTTCACAGCGAGCAGCAGGACTGAACCCCCCATCATACGGGGAAATTGGCGTCATTCAGCGCAGGAAGGGGACCTTGCTTACGGTCGATTGGGTCCCATGACGCAGCTGGATCAGCTGAGAGCACCCAAGTAGCGTCAGATTACATGACCGTAAACCTGGCAAAATCAGCGATCGATCTCGGCATTGTGATCGCTGACAGCGATCGATCACTCGCCTTCTACCGAGACCTTTTGGGCTTCGAACATGTCGCCGACACGCCAATGCCAATCGCTGGTGGCGGAACGATGCACCGGCTCAATTGCGGCGACACGCTGATCAAACTTGTGGCGCTCAAGAACACACCGGCCGAAACATCGACCGGCGGTATCCCCGCTCGCCTCGGCATGCGCTACTTCACCATGATCGTGTCGAACCTCGAAGAGATCGTTGAGGCGTGCACTGCCGCAGACGTTCCGATCGCCGTACCAATCACCGAGGTGCGCGCCGGTGTCACGATCGCCATGGTCGAAGACCCCGACGGCAACTGGGTCGAGTTCGTGCAGAACAGCTGAACGAACGTCAGCCAGCCAAATGAGACACGTCGTTGAAGGCGTGCAGCGACGGCCCGCGCTCAGATACAGCGATTCGCACGATCGAGGCCTGAGCCACGTGGCTGCGCCATGAGATGTCCATGCCAACACCGAGCGCCCATGCGACAGCAGCCTTGATCGGTGACACGTGGGCGACGACGACGACGTCGCCGGTCACGGCAGCTTCGGCAAGGTCGCCCAACCCTGCCCACACTCGCTCCCCCAGCGCGTTCAACGACTCACCATTTGGCGGAGCGAAGTTGGGGTCGGCGCGCCACTCGGCCCACGTTTCAGCCGAGATCTCCGACAACGGCTGGAGATCGAAATCGCCGTAGTCGAGTTCGATGAAGCGCTCATCGATGGCGATCTGATCCTCGGACACGATCGCCGCCGCCGTTTGCCGACACCGAGCGAGTGGGCTCGAAACGACCGTGGCGCCTTCAGGGATCACCGCGGCGATCTGAGCCGCTTGTCGGCGGCCGACGTCATCGAGTTCGGGGTCGGCCCGACCGAGCAGCAATCCGCTTGCGTTGGCCTCGGTGCGGCCGTGACGAACGACGAACAACACTAGATGGCATCCTCGCGCATCGCTGAGCGCGGAAGGTGCCCGGTGCTTCGAAGCCGCTCCATGTTCTCTGGTTCGTGCAGGTCATAGCGTCGATACGCCCACATACCGATGCCGAGAGCGATGAGTTCGAGGCCGAGGTTGAGGCCCATGGACCGGCCGGCGATCGGTGGTGTCAAGCCTTCGAATGAGGAGCCAAATGCTGGCCACAACAACAGGTCGTCGTTCGTCCAGACGCCGTCGAGCACGAGATACAGCATCAACCCGATGGGGATGCCGAGCAGCCTGCGACGCAGCAGTCGCCGGCCGATCGTCACAACCATGACGATCGCAAGCGAGCCGACCGCACCGACCATTGTGTGAAGGATGCCTGCCTGGTCGATCAGCCAACCAGTGAGCGGCAGCGTGGAGCCGAGCGCAACCATCCGATAGTCAACCATCGGGCTACGAAAGATCTCAGCAACGATCACCGGAGCGACGATCGCGAACCAAAAAATCAACGGACGTCCTTGTCAGCGGACCAGAAGGCGACCGCACTGGTCACAGGTGACCACCGCATCTTCTGGAAGCTTCTTCGCCTTGTCGAGCGAAACGGCCGACAAACTCATGTGGCAACCATCGCAGGTCGACCCACTGAGCCGAGCGACGGCGATGCCGCCAAAGTCTTCTCGCAAGCCCTCGTAGGTGTCGAGCAACCCCGCAGGAACCTCGGCGGCAGCAGCGACGCGCTGCGCCTCGACATCGACGATCTCTGCCTCGATGGCGACGAGCACCGTGTCGAGTTCAGCCTGGAGTTTCTCTTTCGCTGTGACCTTGGCGCTCCGCTCATCAGCTACAGCCTGCAACTCGCGGGTGATCGTTTCGATCTGCTCCATGATCTCGAGCTCTTCGTCTTCGGTCCCGTTTCGACGCTCGAGCAGCATCGCTGACTCTTCTTGCAACGCAAGCAAGTCTTTGGTCCCGGTCACCGACCCGTCGTAGAGCTTGCCTTCGATCTCGGCCCGGCGAGCCCGGATCGTGGTGACCTCTGCATCGAGTTCTGCGTTCTGCTTGTCGAACACGGCCTTCCGGCCAGCGATCTCCGTGCCTGTTTCGTCGATGACGGCGATCGCAGCATCGGTATCGGAGATCTCGCCTCGAAGCGAGTGGTTGGCATGGCGATGGCGGAGCTGCGTGAGCTTCACATCGAGATCCTGGACGGCGAGGAGCCGTTCGTAAACAGGAGCGGTCATCCGCCGGCGTCGCTCGCCGGAGGCTGGACCGAGTCAGGCGGCGG
>CALEWY010000147.1 GCA_937925335.1 uncultured Acidimicrobiales bacterium | reverse complement strand
GTGCAGCGAGCTCTTCTGGACGTCGCCAGGCGATTCTGCGTACGAAGCCTTCGGCCTCGACAAGTCCTTCGAGTAACCACCGAGCGTTGGGCCGGGCGTGAGGTCACCGAACGCGTCACCCACGCCAGCTGGGCCTGCGTGGCCATGAACGCCTCCCAGAGGGAATTAGAGTCGTGGTCGTGCGTGCTGCTCGATCCATCTTGATTCAAGCGTTTGTGTCGGCAGGCATCGTCGGTGGCGTTGTCGCCGCGGTGGCTGCGTTGCGGGAGTTCGCGTTTCAGCAGAACGACCGGAAAGATAAATCTGCCCTGGAGTGAAACCTTTTGGGGTGCCCTCGTGGTCTGATGGTTCGATGAGTTCTGTGATGATTGCCTTCACGTTCCCCGGCCAAGGGTCTCAAGCTCCAGCGATGGGCGAGCCCTGGCGTGCCCACCCCTCTTGGGAGCTGGTCACCGAAGCGAGCGATGCGTCCGGGCGCGATGTTGCCGCGCTCTTGCTGGATGCGGATGCCGAGGAGCTCAAACAGACCCGCAACTCCCAGCTGGCCACGTTCGTGCACAGCATGATTGTGCTGGATGCTGTGGAACGAACCGGTGTTGAACCGGCGTTCCACGCCGGCCACAGCTTGGGTGAATACAGCGCGCTGACCGCTGCTGGCGCCATCAGCTTCGAAGATGGTGTTCGGCTCGTCACCGAACGAGGTAACGCGATGCAAGCCGCGGCCGATAGCCAGTTCGGCACGATGGCGGCCGTTCTTGGTCTCGACGACGACCAAGTCGACGTCGCATGCAGCCGAGTCGATGGTGATGTCTGGGTTGCGAACTACAACGCTCCTGGCCAAGTCGTCATCGCTGGCGCTCCCGAAGCAATCGAGTTGGCGTCCGCCGAAGCCAAAGAGCTCGGCGCAAAACGAGTGCTCCCGATCAAAGTCGGCGGCGCCTTCCACACCCCATTTATGGGTCAGGCCCGAGATCGGCTTCGTAAGGCCATCGCTGACACCGACATTCGAGACCCCAACCGCCCGGTTTTCGCCAACGTCGATGCTCTCCCCCACCCGTCGGGTGAGGATTGGTCGAGCCTCATGGGCGCACAGCTCACGAGCCCTGTCCGGTGGCGACAGACCCTGCACAATTTGAACGAAGCAGGCGCAACCTGCTTCCTCGAGCTCGGTCCTGGCACCGTCCTCACGGGGATGGCCAAGCGCACGATCAAGGGGTCCACCACGATCGGGGTCAATACGCCGGGCGACGTCGACCAGCTGCTCGAGCAGCTGTCCGGCGGCGCCACGACCACTGGTGGGGCTGTTGAAGGCGAGTTCCTTTCCGCCGTTGAACGCCTCGTTGTGAGCCCCTCAACCGGCGTCTTCCAGCCGCTCGATTCGCTCACCGACGGACTCGATGTCAGCCCCGGCGATCTCGTCGGTCATGTCGGCGATCACGAGGTTCGATCACCCTTCACCGGCAGCGTGCAGGGCGTTTTGGCCCTCGCTGGCGAACGAGTCACCACCTCTCAACCAATCGCCTGGCTCCGCTCGCACTAAGTTCGACCGATCAGGCACCTCTGCCACTTCTGACCAACTCGGATTCACTCGGCAACTCTTCTTCGACGCATCTCGCAATCGGCTCACATCCGTGACTCGATGGTGACGATTGCGAAGACGTCGATCGCCGAGGGCACGAGAACAAGGGAACTCCTCATGCAACACCCCGGCTTCCGATTTGCCGGCGTCGGCTCGTATCTCCCCGATGAGATCGTGACGAACGACGACCTCACCAAAAACATGGACACCTCGGACGAGTGGATCCGAGAGCGCACGGGCATCGGCCAACGCCACGTTGGCGGCACGACGAGTTCGCTCGCAGCTGAGGCTGCCAAACGAGCGATGGACCGGGCCAACGTCGAACCTGCGGATATCGACCTGCTTCTCCTCGCAACGACATCCCCCGACTTCATCTGTCCGGGAACTGCACCCGCTGTCGCCCAGCTTCTTGAGCTCGACTGCGGAGCGCTCGATATTCAAGCGGCGTGCAGCGGCTGGGTCTATGGCCTCGTGATGGCGAACGGCCTGCTTCTCCAAGGGATGAAGCGAATCTTGGTCGTCGGATCCGAAGCGCTCGATCAGATCACCGACTACACCGATCGCAACACCGGCATCCTCTTCGGGAACGGTGCTGGAGCGGCCGTGGTCGAGGTCGACCCAAGCGGCGCGAGCGAACTGCTCGGCTGGGACATGGGCGCCGATGGCAACTACGTCTCGATCCTCTACGCCGAGCATGGCGATGTGCTCAAGATGGATGGTAAAGAGGTCTTCCGCCAAGCCGTGACCGCAATGCAGCGCTCGGCTCGCAACGCGCTCAAGATGGCCAATCTCACCGTCGAAGACATCGATCTCGTCATCCCCCACCAAGCCAACATTCGCATCGTTGAGGCTGCGTGGAAACGCCTTGGTTTCTCGATGGAGAAGACCGGCATGCGGCTTGAGGAGACCGGCAACACCTCTGCCGCGTCGATCCCGCTCGTGCTCGACAAGGTCCTCGATGAGGGCCGCATCAGCGAGGGCGACACCGTGATGTTCCTCGGATTCGGCGGCGGCATGACCTGGGCAACGACGATCGTTCGTTATGCCGGAGAACGCGCATGAGCGAGTCCCCAGCGCGAGTCGCACTCGTGACCGGCGGCAACCGGGGAATCGGCAAAGCATGCGCCGCCCATCTCGCTGCTGCCGGACACACGGTTGTGATCGCATCACGATCAAAGCCAGAGACGGTCCCTGATGGCATGACCTGGGTCAAGATCGATGTCACCGATACCGAGTCGGTCGACGCAGCGTTCAGCGAGATCGAGGACTCGATCGGCAGCGTCGACATCGTCGTGGCGAACGCTGGCATCACGAAGGACACCCTCGTGCTGCGGATGAGTGAGGACGACTTCTCAACCGTGGTCGACGCCAATCTCGCAGGCAGCTTTCGAGTCGCCAAGCGCGCCGTTCGACCGATGATGAAGGGCCGTTGGGGTCGCATCATCTTCATGTCATCCGTCGTTGGTTCGCTCGGCCAGACCGGACAGGCCAACTACGCCGCGTCGAAGGCGGGGCTTGTTGGCCTTGGCCGCTCGCTCGCTCGTGAATTCGCATCGCGCAACATCACGGTCAACCTCGTTGCCCCCGGCCCGATCGAGACCGACATGCTCGGCGAACTCGGCGACGATGCTCGAGACGCAATCGTCGGCGCCGTTCCGCTCGGCCGAGTCGGATCCCCCGACGACGTCGCCAACGCCGTGGCGTTCCTCGCCTCGGAAGGGGCCGGCTACATCACCGGAGCGACCATTCCCGTCGATGGCGGTCTCGGGATGGGCTGACCAGCCAAACCGAGCGGTCACATGAGTCGCCAGACCTATACGTCCGGCAATCCCCATAGACTTCACCCGCCGCTGAGACAGCGGCGAACCAATCAAAAGGAAACAACCCGTGAGTGACGAAAAGAACTTCGAGCGATTCCAGAAGTGCGCCGTTGAGGTGCTCTCTGTTGAAAACGACAAGATCACCAAGGAAGCCCGCTTCGCCGAAGACCTCGACGCCGACAGCCTCGACCTCGTCGAGCTCGTGATGGCTCTCGAAGAAGAATTCGACGTCAGCGTCGAAGAAGAAGAGCTCGATGGCGTTGAGACCGTCGGCGCTGCCTACGACCTGGTCGTCGGCAAGCTCTGATGTCTCGTCGGGTCGCCGTCACCGGCATTGGAGTGGTCGCGTCATGCGGCATCGGCATCGACGCCTTCTGGTCAGGACTCTTGTCCGAACCAGAGCAGGGTCCGAGGCGAGAGGTCAACGACTGGGATCCGTCCCCGTGGTTTGACAACCCCAAGCAGGCGCGGCGATCCGACCGGTTCGCCCAGTTCGCTCTGGCGGCCGCCACCGAGGCTCTCGACATGGCGGGTGACCTCGAAGTCGACCCCGTTCGAGCGGGCGTGTTGATCGGCACCGGCATCGGTGGCATCGGCACCAATGAGGAACAGATCGTCATCCAACACACGAAGGGCGACCGTCGAGTCTCCCCATTCCTCGTGCCGATGATGATGCCAAACGCGGCAGCGGCGAGCGTGTCGATGCGCTACGGATTCCAGGGCCCGTGCGAGGCCACGGTGACCGCATGCGCCGCTGGCACACACTCGATCGGCAACGCGGCCAACCTCATCAAATCGGGTCGCTGCAATGTCGTGGTGACCGGTGGAGCCGAGGCGCCGCTCACACCCACCTCACTCGCTGGATTCGGCAACATGACCGCCATGTCGAACCAACAGGTCTCGATGCCGTTTGACCAGCGTCGAGACGGCTTCATCATCGCCGAGGGTGCGGGCGTTCTCGTGCTCGAGGAGTGGGATCACGCGGTCGCTCGCGGCGCAACGATCGTCGCCGAGGTGCTCGGCTCAGCCAGCACCGCTGATGCGCACCACATCACCGCACCCAGCCCCGGCGGCGTCGGAGCGGTGCAATGTATGGAACTGGCACTCGAAGACTCGGGTATCAGCGCCGAGCAGGTTCGCCATATCAACGCTCACGGTACGTCAACGCCGCTGAACGATGCAGCCGAGGCTCACGCCATGGCGAAGGTCTTCGGCACCGAGAACGGCCCGATCGTCACCTCGACCAAGGGTGTGACCGGCCACGCGCTGGGTGCAGCCGGAGCGCTCGAGGCCGTTGCGATGATCCTCGCCATGCGTGAGAAGCTGATCCCGCCGACGATGGGTCTCGAACAGCTCGATCCCGAGCTTCCCGAACTCGACATCGTGCGCGGCGAAGCTCGCTCGTGGGAGCCCGGACCATCGATGTCGAACAGCTTCGGATTCGGTGGGCACAACGGCAGCGTGGTGCTGCAGCCGGCCAGCTAGATCCAATCCGGCGGCTGCGATCGCAGCACGAGAGCAGTCAACATCGACACAAGCCAGCGCCCCACCGGGGCGCTGTGCTGCTTTTCGGCTGGCTGTTCGGCGTCGGAACCTAGTCGTCGAGGTTTGCAAGCACGACCATCAGCTCTGCCGTGCACGCCGTTTCGCCATCGACCGAGGCTCGACCAACCCCGCGGCCACCGCGCGAGCTCACTCGAGCAAATTCCATCTCGAGGTCGAGGGTGTCCCCCGGCACGACTCGGCGCCGAAACTTCACCTTGTCGACGCCTGCAAACAGCGGGATCTTGCCAGCGAAGCGGGGGTCAGCCAACGGTGCACATGCACCCGCTTGGGCCAGGGCTTCGATCATCATCACGCCCGGCAACGTTGGTGCGCCGGGAAAGTGGCCCGGAAAGAAGTACTCATCACCGGTGATGTGCCAGCGAGCTCGAACGAGCCTGGCTGGGTCGAGTTCGACCAGTTCATCAACGAGGAGGAACGGCGGGCGGTGCGGCAACAGATCGATCGGGCGGGGCAAGTCGGTCATCGGTGACGACGTTAGTCCTCCGACCCAATCGAGACGCGGCTTCCAGCATGAGCCCGTGCCCTCAGCCACCCACGATGAGCTGGCCGGGAGCCGTGCGAGGCACACGCGTCAGCAACACGGCGCCAGGCGTGCCGGCGCCGGACGCGCCGGTGGCGCCACCCCGAGAGGTGACGCCACCGCAGTGTTATGTGTTTCACAGGCAGTTGATCAACAACGCTCCATCAACGGCCTGTTGCCCTTGAGTGAGGTCGCCGCCGCCTTTGACATCACAGTCGTCGTCGCCCGCTCAGCACGTGGCCAAGCGAACGAGATCAACCCTTGGCTGCCGCCTTCAGGCGTGAGCCCGCCGTGATCTTCACTGCCTTCGAAGCCGGGATGTCGATTGGCTCCTTGGTCTGAGGGTTAAAGCCCTTCCGGGCCTTCCGATCAACCTGCTCAAAAGAGATGACACCCGGAATCGTGATCTTGTGACCACTTCCGACCGACTTCATCACGATGTCAAACATCTCGTCGATGACCGCCCCTGCATCTTTCTTGGAGACACCGGATCCCTCGGCAACTGCATCAATCAGCTCTGTCTTATTCATGGCGAACTCCTTCATTCGTCTGTCCCGCTGACGCGAGAACATCTGAAGTTGAATCGTCCCCAGGGGCGGTGTCAAGCATTCAACGCCCAAGTTTTATGCGGGCTTCAGAGTGCCGCGTACCCAGGGGACAATTGTGTCAGACTGTCAGGTTCGCCCGCTTCATCATGCGTGATTGATCATGGCGGTGCTTGCGTGATCGAAGTAGCCGCTGAGCATCCCACGGGCAACCATTTGACCATCGGGCTCGAGGTGCTCAGACATCGGCACCAGGTCGAGCGCCCGCTCCATCGCTGCGAGCCACGCATCACGTTCGAGTTGTCGAATCACGAAGGGATTGTGACGCATGCGCAAACGCGGGTGGCCTCGACGATCGTCGTAGGTGGTCGGCCCTCCCCAGTACTGCTGCAGGAACAAGTTGGTGTGCAACCGGGGCAGCGTGAGGTCGTCGGGGTAGAGCGGTGCCAACACCTCGTCGGTCTCGACAATGTCGTAGAACGCATCGACCAGCGTCGTGAAGTACTCAGCACCACCGACCGCTTCGAACAGCGTCACCTCGGGTTGCGCTTCTTCGTTCGACGTCGCACCGGATTGCTCACTCATCGTCCCAGCCTACGGCTGACCTTCGCTCGCCTTTACCCAGATGTGCGAGACTGGCGGAATGCGTTTCAAGACTGCTCGGTTAGATCGTTCGTGGTTGCACTCATGACACGACCTGAATCCGAAGCCGAAGAATCCGATGCCAGCGCTGAAGCGGCATCGGCAGCGTCGACCGAGGCGTTCAATCGCTACGTGTTGCCCGAGCTTGAGGTGCTCTATCGCACCGCTCGCTCGCTGACACGAAACGCCACGGACGCCGAAGACCTCGTGCAAGACACATTGCTTCGGGCGTACCGAGCTATCGACCGCTTCGACGGTCGATACCCGAAGGCCTGGCTGCTCACCATCATGCGCAACGCCAACATCAACCGAGCTCGCAAGAAGAAGCCCGATCTGCTGGACGACCCTGAACTCACGTTCGAGCGATCCGTCGAGTTCGCCGAAACGTCCGGGCCAGAGGAAATCGTCACCGACCCGATGTTCGATGCAAGCGTCATCGACGCATTCGATGCGCTCTCCAACGACTTCCGACAGGTTGTCGAACTGGTGGACCTCAACGGCCTGGCCTACCAAGAAGCCGCAGACATTCTCGGTGTTCCGGTCGGAACCGTGATGAGCCGGCTCCACCGAGCACGTCGCCGAATTCGCGATCACCTCGGCGAACACGGCCTCGATTCCGAGGCGAATCTGCCGCGTGGATCGACCATGAAAGACGTCGTTGTGGGAAGTGCATCATGAAACTCTTCAAGAAGATGCGAGGCGAACTCTCGTGCGACGACGTGATGGAGGTGCTGCAGAGCTACCTCGATGGCGAAACCGATGCCGACACGGCCCGCAAGGTCGCCAGCCACCTGGACGACTGCACCGACTGTGACCTCGAATCGTCGGTGTATCAGAACATCCGGGTCTCACTCTCGGTCAACAAGGCTCCGATCGACCCGGTCGTGCTCGACAGTCTCCGCCACTTTGGAGAGCGTGTCTCTCGCGGAGAAATCGACTAGCGTTTCACCCCAATGAAGCTTCTTCTCGACCTTCGACTTCTGGGCCCGGCCGTCTGAACCGACGCGCCGGGTGCTCTGCGTTATTCACAAGTCGACGTTCGCTCCAGGAGAAGAGAAGTAATGAGTTCACAAAGTTCTGGCCGTTCAGGCCGCCCAGAATCAGCAAGTCGTTCCGCCCAGCGTTCAACCGCAGGCCGAATGCCAATCAGCAAGTACAAGCACTACCTCGACCTCATCGAGGTCCCCGTGTCTGGCCGCACCTGGCCAGACGCCGTGATCACCGAAGCACCGCTTTGGTGCTCGGTCGATCTTCGTGACGGCAACCAGGCGCTGATCGAACCGATGGATCCCGCTCGCAAGCGGCTGATGTTCGATCAACTCGTCGCAATCGGCTTCAAAGAGATCGAGGTCGGCTTCCCAGCCGCAAGCGACACCGACTTCGAGTTCGTTCGCCAGATCATCGAGGAAGGCGCCATCCCAAGCGATGTCTCGATCCAGGTCCTCACCCAAGCTCGACCCGAGCTGATCGCCCGCACGTTCGACAGCATCGTTGGCGCCGAGAACGCCATCGTCCATCTGTACAACTCGACCTCAACCGTGCAGCGTCGAGTTGTGTTCGGACTCGACGAGGACGGCATCGTCGACATCGCCGTTGAGGGCGCAAAGGCATGCCAGGCCAACGAGCACAAGGTCGAGGGCACCCACCTTCGCTACGAGTACTCCCCCGAGAGCTTCACTGGCACGGAGCTGCCATTCGCCAAGCGCGTGTGCGAAGCCGTCATGGACGTTTGGGGCCCGACGCCCGACAATCCGGTGATCTTGAATCTCCCGGCAACCGTCGAGATGAGCACGGCAAACATCTACGCTGACATGATTCAGTGGTTCGACGCCAACATTGCGAACCGCGACTCCGTCGTTATCTCCCTGCATCCCCACAACGACCGGGGCACTGGCGTTGCTGCTGCGGAGCTCGGTGTGATGGCTGGCGCTGATCGCGTCGAAGGGACACTCTTCGGCAACGGCGAACGAACCGGCAACGTGGACATCGTGACGCTTGCGCTGAACCTGTTTGGCCAGGGCGTCGACCCCGAGCTCGATTTCACCGAGATCAACGAGGCTCGCCGTATCGCCGAGTACTGCAACCAGTTGCCGGTACACCCCCGCCATCCTTACGCCGGCGACCTCGTCTACACCGCCTTCTCTGGTTCGCACCAAGATGCGATCAAAAAGGGATTCGAGGCGATGGAGAAGACCGGCCAGGATCTGTGGGAGGTTCCGTACCTCCCGATCGATCCGAAGGATGTCGGTCGGACCTACGAGGACGTGATCCGAGTGAACTCGCAGTCCGGCAAGGGCGGCGTTGCATACCTCTTGAAGGTCGAACAAGAGCTCGACCTTCCTCGTCGGCTGCAGATCGAGTTCACCCGAGTGGTGCAACAAATCACCGATACAACCGGCAAAGAAGTCACCGGGCACGAGATCTGGGATCAGTTCAACGAGCACTACCTCGCTGCGACCAAGCCCTATGAGCTCGCCTCGTTCTCCACCTCGCAGAATGCATCCGGTCAAGATCGCACGACGATGTCAGCGGTCATCCGGGTCGATGGCGAGGACACAACGATCGATGGTGAGGGCAACGGCTCGATCGAAGCGTTCGCCGTCGCCATGCGGGCCCTGAGCGGTCTCGACGTCCGCGTGCTCGACTACCACGAGCACGCCATCGGCTCCGGCGCCGACGCCCGCGCCGTGTGCTATATCGAGTCGAAGATCGACGGCAAAGAGATCTGGGGCGTCGGTATCCACACCGACATCGTCACCGCATCCCTGCGCAGCCTCGTTTCGGCCATCAATCGCTCCCGCACCTAACCTGCGTAACCCATGGGGTCAGACCTCGATTTACGCAGGGTCTAACCTGCGTACATTGAGGTTTGACCCCAGGGCGTACGCAGGTCATTCGGCGAGCAGGGTGCCGGGACGATAGGTCGCCCAGGCAAACCAGAACGTGTCGAGGTGAGGAATTTGCTCGAGCGATTCACCGCTGAGATCACCGTCGATTGCGAGGCCGTTGATCGACCAGGTCGAGCCGGTCTGATCGTCGACGAATCCGTCGTCGGTTGCCGTGAAGGTGAGTGGCGTGCCATCGGCGGCGGCCGGAACGAATGCTCCGGTCTGGCCGATGTCTTGGCCGGATGCGATTTCGCCACTGTCGAGCGCCGAGGCCAGACCGCCTTGGTGGAACAGGACAACGTTTCGGCCCTCGTCATCGATCACGTAGACACCCTCGGCGGCGAGTGTCTCGAGAACCACCGCAGCCGGCCCAGCGGGATCGACAACACCAACGACTCGGATTTTCGACTGCAACCGCTCGTCGATTGGCTGGCTGATGAAGTTGGCAATCGGCGGCTGGTTAGCGTCGTCGTAGCCGACGTAAGGATTCGATCCGTACGCACGATCGTGTCCCGTTTCAAGGCTCAGCACATCACCGTCTGGATAGAGCTCCTTGAACTGACCGAACGACAGCGTTTGAGCCGGGATCAGCGTGAGTTCGGCACCGGCAAAATGGCCGATAATGCCTTGGCCAGTGAAGTGCGCCCACAGCGACTCCGTCTGACGGTCATACATCACGAGTGCGGACTGATAGAGCAGTCCGGAGGTGCCGAAGTCGAGGACTCGGTCGCCAAAGCGGCGGTCATATGCCACCGCTGAGTTACACAACGGGCAGTAGGTGACCGTGACGGGGACACCGCCAACCTCGTCATTCACGATCTCGTGCCAGATCAGAATTTGGATCGGGTAGGCGCGGGCCTCGCCTTCGATGTCGATCACAACGACCGGCTCAGCATCATCAGCGATGAAGTCGACCTCGTCGATGGAGATGAACTCGGGAGCATCGATCGGCGGGATGCCATCCGGGGGTGGTCCACCACTCACGACATCGTCGGGAAGAACGACCGGCGGCGGGTAGCTGGGATCGATCGGCCCGGAGAGTAGAACCGAGTTCTGTGCGTCGGCGTCGTAGTCGATGGTGGAGTAGTCGAATCCTTCGATGGGAGCGATGTAGGTGCCGTCGCCCTGAGTGATCGGCTCGTCGTCAGTCTCGTCATCATCAGTCTCGTCATCATCGGAATCACCTTCGTCGGAGTCACCTTCGGAGCCCGTAGCGCTGGAATCGCCGCCAGCCGCTTCGGTTTCGGCTGCCTCTGTTTCACCGGCGGACTGGGACGGCCCATCGTCCAGGGCTCCGTCGCTCGATGCACAGCTCGCAGCGACGAGCGCAATCACCAGCGACAGGATCGCGAGGCGAGGAAGGGTGGGCGGCACACAGCGGAGTCGATCGAGCACCCCCTAGCAACCAACTCGTGCCTGGTTCTCTTCCCGAAATTCAGATTGACGCTTCGACCCGGTCGCCGCCGATGCCGGTGAAGCGGCTCAGCGGACGCTGCATCCGCAGCTGCCACCAGCCAGCATCACGAGCATGGGCGTGAAAGTGTCCAGGAACCTGACGCATCTGACGATCGATCGACCAGTCAGCATCGCCAAAGCGCTCGGCCGCAGCCACGGAGAGTGCATGGAGACAATGCTCCACGACCGAGTCGGGTGGCATCTCACCATGACCGTTCCACACCACCATGGGCACGCTGCACGCTTCGCAGTCGGCGACCCAACAAATATCATCGGCGCTGTACCAGTGGGTGAAGCGGTCGGCCTGACACAACTCGCAGTCCGGATCCCGAACAAGCGCGTCAGCGCCATCGGGCCTGCCGTCGTCTACCACCGCTGACTCACGCCCAATCGGCCCAGTCGAACGGAGCCATCGCAAAACTCGGCGGCTGCCACGCAGCGGATCGAGCGTTCGCGATGAACTTCCTGACCTTGACGGGATCTTTGTGTCCTGGTCGTGCCTCGACTCCAGACGCCACGTCGACTCCCCACGGGCGCACCGTTTCGATCGCCTCGACGACGTTGGTTGGATCGAGGCCACCGGCGAGAATGATCGGCCGGTCGAGCGACAACTCGTCCATCCGGGTCCAGTCGAAGGTCTCACCGCTCCCAGGCTGTGGCGAGTCAACCAACGGCCGTACCGGGCCGTAGTCAGCAAGCCGGCCGAGGGCCGGGTCGTGAGCCGAGAAGGCACGAATGACGGCGGGAACACGCTCGGCGACCCACCGGGTGTCTTCAGGAGACTCATGACCGTGAAGCTGTACCGCTCGGAGGCCGATGGTGTTTGCGATCTCGACGACTCGTTCTCGACGTTCGTTGCGAAAGACGCCGACGGTCACGATGTCTGGCGGCAGCCGTCGAACGATGTCTCGGGCACGTCCCGCGGTGATTCGGCGAGATGACGCCGCGAAGATCATGCCGACAGCGTCGGCACCCAACCCCGCGGCGAGCAACGCGTCATCGGGCGAGGTGATTCCGCAGATCTTGACGAACACTCGTGGATCATCGACCACGGCGCACGCTACCCAGCGGCTCGAACTGCGGCATCGGGGTCGCCGGCCGATCGAAGCCCACGCAGCTCAGCGGAAGGATCATCGGAGCGAACCAGCGTCTCGCCTACCAACACAGCGTCGTAGCCAGCTTTGGCCAAGACTGCAGCGTCAGATGCCCCCCGCACGCCGGATTCGGCGACCCGGACCACACCATCGGGTAGTGATGCACCGACTCGAACCGCTCGATCGGTATCGACTTCGAATGTCACCAGATCTCGCTGGTTCACGCCGATGAGGTTGGAACCGACGGCGAGAGCACGATCGACCTCGGCCTCGTCGTGTGCTTCGACCAACACGTCGAGGCCGATCTCGACTGCGAGATCGTGGAAGTCGGCGAGTTCGCCATCGTCGAGCGCGGCGACGATCAGCAATACACAATCGGCTCCCATGAGGCGTGCATCGAGAACATCGCGCTCCGAGACCGTGAAGTCTTTACGAAGCACGGGAATCGACACGGCCGAACGAGCCGCCTGTAAATCGGCGGGAGAACCGCCGAAGGCGTCAGCATCGGTGAGCACGGAGAGACACGTGGCGTCTCCGCGCACATAGCGCTGTGCCAACTCAACGGGGTCGAGGTCGGCCGCGAGATCACCCTTCGACGGCGAACGGCGCTTGATCTCCGCGATGACGGCGAGGCCCTCGGCCCGCTCGATCGCTGATCGGAACCCACGGCAGGGCGCCATCGAATCGATCTCGGACCGCAGTCCGGCGATCGGCCGATCGTCGTTTGCCGCTGCGGCTCGATGAGCGGCAAGGATGTTGTCGAGATAGGTGGTCAGAAGTCCAAGCCTTTTGCTGCCAATGGATTCATGAGCGTAACCACGGGGCGGCCAGCAAGAAGCCCACCCATCGAACCCATTGCGGCAGCCATCGCCTCTCCCTTGCCGTGGATCGCAAGGGCGTCGGCGTCGGCGTAGAGCTCGAAGAAGACAAACACATTCGGGTCGTCCTGGCTCTGGCTGACGGAGTAAACCTCAAGACCGGGCTCTTCGTCAGCGGCGGTGATCAGATTGTGAAGCGCAGCCTCGAGCTCACCGGCCTTTCCATCAGCGGCGGTGAGCGTTGCAGTGAGGGAGATCTTCGTCATGGAACGAAACGCTAGACCCTTCACGAACTCCTCACAATCGAGCTCTACTGTCGTGTGCGACATGTCCTCCGTTTCAGGCACAACCACACCAACCATTGTCATCGTTGAAGACGAGCCGGATATCGCTGATCTTCTCGCGTTGTACTTCACCAGAGAGGAGTGGAGTGTTTCGATCTGCGACAACGCTGACCGAGCTCTGGACGTGATCCGAGCTCGCCAGCCCGACTTTGTCATCCTCGACATTGGACTCCCTGGCGAACAAGACGGCCTCGACGTCTGTCGAGAATTGCGCAAGACCAACAACGTTCCCGTGCTGTTCTTGACGGCTCGCGATGACGAGGTCGATCGAATTCTCGGCCTCGAACTCGGAGCCGACGACTACGTCACCAAGCCGTTCTCTCCGAGAGAGATCGTGGCCAGGGTGAAAGCCATCATGCGGCGCGGGGCTCCTACCGAGTCTGCGACGACCCGTGTCGAGTTCGGAACCGTCGTGGTCGATCTCGAGCGCCGAGAGGTGCGCGTGAACGGCGATGAGATCGTGCTCGCCGCACAGGAGTTCGCGCTCCTCGACTATCTCGTTCAAAACACAGGGATCGCACTCAGCCGAGAGCAGATTTTGAGCGGAGCGTGGGGACCCGACTGGGTTGGTGATATCCGAACCGTCGACGTCCACATCCGCCAACTTCGACGCAAGCTCGGCGACGACCTTCCACTCGCGACCGTTCGCGGCACCGGATACCGGCTCAGCTGACATGCAGCGACGACTCACGATCGCGTTCGTGGCGATCGCGATGGCGGCGATCGCGCTCGTTGGCCTCGGCGTGCTTTTGATGACCCAAGTCGGTGCCCGATCCGACGCTCGGGCGCGAGTCGACGCCCAACTCGAAACGGTCCTCGACATCGCCGAAACTGCGGACAACGGCGAGGACTTCAGTCGCTCCCTCGCACGAATCGGCAACGCGTTCAGCGTCGATGTTCTTCAAATCGTGATCATCGACGGCGAGGGCGACGCCACCCTGGTGCCAGAGGGAGGGGAACGACGCGGACGGAACAACGCGCTGTGGCGACTCGACAGCGATCAGTTCCAAACGTTCTCAGATGGCGAACAGGTCGATTTCGAGGATGGTCGGAGGGTTCTGTCCCTCCAGCGTCTCGATGTTGACACTGAGCGTCGGCCACGGTTCCCCGGTGCTGATGCCCAGTTGGGGATCCTGATCGGTGAGGACGTGCGCCGTGTCCCCCGCCAGGCCACCGGCTTCTTCGCAGCTTCTGCTGCCGCGGTCCTGCTACTTGCTCTCGGCGCTGCTCGCGTGCTGGCTCAACGAATCACCGACCCGATTCGCTCAATCGAAGCGACAACGTCGGCGATCGCCCAGGGCGATCTCTCGGCGCGTGTCGACGTGCCGACCAACGACCGGCGCGCAAGCGGTCGAACTCCTCGACGAGACGAGATTGCGCAACTCGCCGAGTCCGTCAACTCCATGGCGACGGACCTCGACCGGTCGCGAGCGTTGGAACAGCAGTTTCTGTTGTCCGTTTCGCATGATCTCCGCACGCCATTGACGGCGATTCGCGGCTACGCCGAAGCTCTCGAGGACGGAGCGGCGAGCGACGCGGTAGCGACCGGATCCATCATCACCGAACATGCCGACCGGCTCTCACGTCTCGTCACCGATCTCCTTCAACTCGCTCGCCTCGATGCCCGGTCGTTCACCATCGAGACCTCAACGTTCGATGGTTCGGCGCTTGCCGAAGAGGTTCTGGCGGGCTTCCGGCCAAAGGCTGAAGCCGTTGGCGTCGACCTCCGGCTGGCCGGCTCAGGCGACCCCGTTCAGGTGCGGGCTGACCGTGGCCGCACGGCACAAATTCTGTCGAACCTTGTCGAGAACGGCATGAAGTTTGCTGAGACCACGATCACGATCGGTGTGCGACACGAGCAGACGCTCGGCGCCGACATCGAAGGTGAAGCGATCGTCATCGAGGTCACCGATGATGGACCGGGGATTGCCGAGGCCGATCTACCGCACGTGTTCGAGCGGCTCTACGTCGCAAACCATCAACCCAAAAGGGCGGAGTCATCGAGCGGGCTAGGTCTGGCCATCGTGCGAGAACTCGCCCGTGCGATGGGAGGAACCGCAAGCGCATCGGCTGGCGCCGATGGGGGCACGGTGATGACGATTCGGTTGCCAGCGGCGTCGCCGACCGCTGCGCTCGCTACGGGATGAGCAGCGCAGCAACGACGTCGTTCGCGGTCGCAACCGAGAACGGCTGAGAGAGATCCGCCGCACGCTTGATCGACGCAAGCACAACCGCCGCTTCACCAACTGGCGCTGCGCTGGTGATCGTTCCAACCTCAACGCCATCCTGCGTGATCGGCACGCCGACGAGTCCGGCGATATCGGCACCTTCGTTGAGTGTCATCCGGCGCATCGATCGAGGTGTGTTGTTTCCACGAGAATCAACTCGAGCGACCAGTTCTTGACCGACGTAACAGCCCTTCGTGAAGTCAGCAGACACGTCGACGACCCCAACTTCAGCAGGAATCGTGCTTTCACCGATCTCGGCGCCGAGGCGAGGAATGGCCAGCTGAATTCGGAGTGCCTCGAAGGCCGTGGGATCGCCCTCTTCGAGTCCCGATGGAACGGCCACATCGGATCCAAGAAGATCGAAGCCCTCAATCCCGTCCCACTCGAGATCAGCGAGAACGACAGAGTCGCTTGCGTCGGCAGCGCCCGATCGATACTCGGCTGATTTCGGACCTCTGACCGCGACCCAATCGAGCGCTGAGAGGGTCAGTTCAGCGTCGACCCGGAGTTTGAAACGGTTCAAGCGAGCCAATGCCGCCTCGCCAAACCCTTCGTCGAGATCAAGAACGAAGCGCACATCGCCGGTTCGAGTGAGCCGAAGCCAGGCGTCGATCTTGCCTTGCGGCGACAGCAACAAGGACCAAGCAGACTGGCCGATTTCAAGCCCTTTGACGTTTTGGCTGAGCTGGCCGTGCAGATAATCCGCTGCATCAGAACCCTCAGCGACGACGACGTCCCGCCGACTTCGAAAGGCAACGGCATTTTCTGCGAGCAATGTCTCTGTGGAGGTGCGATCGATCATCGGTCGCAGTATGCCAACATGCGCCCCGCTCGTGCTTTTCCCGACCTTTACCTTCGCCGTGTTTTTCTTCGTGGTCTTCACCGGCCACGTCCTTCTGCGCGGCATCCCGGTCGCATGGAAGACCGCCATGATCGTGGCGTCGTTCGTCTTCTACGGCTGGCTCGATTGGGGTTTCACCGCCCTCCTGGCGCTCTCGATCATCGGAAACGCCGGCGCAGCCCATCTCGTGCATCGGGCGACACGATTTCGAACGCCCATCGTCGCCGCGTCTGTTGCCGCCAACCTCGGTGTTCTCGGCTACTTCAAGTACTACGGCTTCTTGCTGGAATCGCTCAACGACCTCCTGCCGAGCGCGAACCTTCCCTTTGTCGAGACCGTTCTCCCGCTCGGTATCTCGTTCTTCACGTTCCAGGCGCTGAGCTACGTCATCGATGTGCACCGCCGCAAGATCGAACCCGCCTCGATCATCGACGTCGCCGTCTACCTCTCATTCTTTCCTCAGCTCGTGGCTGGACCAATCGTTCGAGCAACCGAACTACTCCCGCAGCTGAAGCGGGAGATTCCGGATCGTGTGCCAGCGAGCGAAGCCGTCTGGCTGATCGGCCGAGGACTCTTCAAGAAGGTCGTCATCGCGTCGTATCTGGCCGAGTCCGTCGTGGACCCGGTGTTCAACGCTCCCGAAGCGGCATCGTCCGGCGAAGCATTCTTGGCGATGTACGCCTTCGCGATTCAGATCTACGCCGACTTCTCCGGCTACACCGACATCGCAATCGGCCTTGCGCTCCTGCTCGGGTTCCGGTTCCCGCAAAACTTCGACAATCCCTACCGATCACTCTCGGTTCAGGACTTCTGGCGTCGTTGGCACATGACGCTGTCGCGCTGGCTGCGGGACTACCTCTACATTCCGCTCGGCGGAAACCGCGGCTCACAGTTGGCGACGTACCGAAACCTCTTCGCCACGATGCTCCTCGGCGGCCTCTGGCACGGTGCGTCGTGGACCTTCGTCGTCTGGGGAGCCGTTCATGGACTCGCTCTCGCCGTCGAGCGCCTGTGGACAGCAGTCCGAACGCCTGCTGACGGGCCTCAGCGGGCTCCTCGACCAGCCCTTGCTCCGCTTCGCTGGCTTGCGACCTTCCATGTCGTCTGCATCGCGTGGGTTCTCTTTCACGCCGACACATTCGGGTTGGCCAGCACGTTTTTGTCACGGCTCGTCGCCAACGAGTGGACGACCGGGCGTACCCCACTCATCGAAAACCCAGTCGTTCCGGTTCTCGTCGTGATCGGCGCCCTCGCCGTGCAATTCCTGCCCCGAAACATCCCACAACTCTTCCATCAGCTCAACGGTCGCATCGCCCCCAGCATCCAAGGATTGGTGCTTGGCGTGTGGATCGCATTCATCGTTGCGATCAGTCCTGAAGTCCTCCCATTCATCTACTTCCAGTTCTGATGGCGACCCACTCCCCTACACAACCGCCCTCTGCGGCTGACGAGCCAACGGTCGCCGAATCGTCACTGGCTCGCGGTGCAAACGAGACTCCCAACGCCGGGTGGCATGTCAACCACGTACTGTTCGGGCTGGTGATCGCCATGCTCGTTGCCGGGCTCTTGAGCTCTGGCCACCTCGTCGACATCGCTGCGAGCCAGGAGTTCGGGCCGGACCGGGATCGATGGCTTGACGCCGCAACCCAAGTCGACGACATCGCAAGCGGGATTGGCGCAGATCAACCCGGAGACGAGCTTGCGGACCGGTTGGATCGCAACCGACCGGGAGCGGTCGCTGACCCCGGGGCTGGCGACGACGTCGTGCTCGGGGCCTTGGCTGATGAGGCTCCCTCAACCGGCACCACACTCGTCGATGACCTCGCCTCCACCGAGATCGCCCCGACCACGACTCCACCGGCCGATCAGATCTCGTCGTCGACCGCACCAGCGCCGACAACAACCACAACCGCCCCAACGACCACCACAACACAACGGCAGCTTCGCTCCATCTCGGCCGAGGAGCCCCTTCTCATCTGGACCGGCGGCGACTCACTCGGCGAGTACGTGGCAACGGGACTTCTCGGCGGCAGCGCCGACCTTGCGATCTCGGATCTTCTCCTCGACTACCACATCTCCACGGGCCTCACCCGGCCCGATTTCTTCGACTGGCCGGCGCAGCTGAGCACCGCCATGATCGAACAGCCCCATCCCGAAGCGGTCGTGTTCATGGTCGGTGGCAACGACAACCAGGCGATGATCACCGAAGCTGGCCGAGTCGAGTTTGGCACCGACGAGTGGCGCACCGAGTATCGACTTCGGGTGGCAACGATGATGGACATCACCGGCTATCCGGACAGTCACATGATCTGGATCGGACTGCCGGTCATGCGGCCTACGTTGTGGGAGCCGCTTCCTCCCGACGTCAACACGATCCTCGCCGAAGAAGCGGCGCTGCGCCCGTGGGTGACGTTCCTCGACATCGACGAGCTCTATCGCAACGAAGACGGTGAGTACGATCAGTACATCGTCGGTCCCGACGGTGACCGAGTCAACGCCCGAGCACCCGACGGCGTGCACATCACCCGCCAAGGCAGCAAATGGATCGCCGACCTCGTCTGGCAAGAGATCCAAAGGATCTGGGTAACCCCGTAGAGCGGACAGGGGTCAGGCCTCAACATCAGGGGATTTCGATCACGTCCAAGTGGGTTGCTGCCTGATGTGGACGCCTGACCCCAGGCTCTACTTACGGGCCTGGTGCATCTTTCGAGCTGGTTCTACTGCTGCCAGCAGCGCCTTTGCCTTGTTGTGGCACTCGAGGTCTTCAAGATCGGGGTCCGAATCGGCGACGACGCCGGCACCGGCTTGCACCGACGCTCCGTCCGGTCCGCAGAACATCGTTCGGATCGTGATCGCCGTGTCGAGGTTTCCGGAGAAGTCGAAGTAGCCGACAACGCCCGAATACGGACCACGCTTCACCGGCTCAAGCTCGTCGATGATCTCCAT
>CALEWY010000146.1 GCA_937925335.1 uncultured Acidimicrobiales bacterium | reverse complement strand
TTCGGTCTTGAGGATCTTGCCCGAAGGGTTGCGGGGAATCGCTTCGATCCGCTCGACGTTCTTGGGGAGCTTGAAGCGAGCGAGAAGCTCGCCACAGTGATCGATGATGTCCTGTTCGCTCGGGTCAGCACCCTCAGCCGGGATGATGAGCGCAAGCGGCGACTCACCCCACTGCTCGCTCGGGATGCCGATCACGGCAACATCGGCGACACCGTCGTGGGACATGATGGCGTTCTCGATTTCGGCCGGATAGATGTTCTCGCCGCCGGAGACGATCATGTCCTTGACCCGGTCGTGGATGAACACGAACCCGTCCTTGAGGTAGCCGGCGTCACCGCTGGCGAACCAGCCGTAGCCATCTTCTTCCCGACCCTCGGGGAACGCCGCCGCAGTTGCTTCGGGGTTCTTCCAGTAACCCTTGAGGTTCTGATGCGACCGAGACCAGATCTCGCCGACTTCGCCGTCAGGCAGATCGTTGCCGTCCTCGTCGACGATCTTCACCTCGGTGCCGACGACGGGCTTTCCAGCGGAGCGAAGGAGTTCGGCTCGCTCACCACCTGGATCATGATCAGCGGGGTCGAGATAGGTCACCGCACCGGTGGTCTCGGTGAGGCCGTACACCTGGGCGTGATCACACTTGAGCAATCCCATCGAGCCGATAAGCGCCTGCTCGGTGATCGGCGATGCGCCGTAGAGGATCGTCTTGAGCGACGAGAAGTCGACATCTGAGGCGCCCGGAATCATCGGCAAAACCTGGAGGAGCGCCGGGACCATGAACGCCGTCGTGACGCCGTGGCCCGGGATGTCGGCGAAGATGCGGCCAGGGTCGACGTCGCGGTGCACGATGCTGGTGCATCCCTTGAAGACGGCGGCGTGGGCAACGCCGCTCCCACCGATGTGGAACATCGGCAGCACATGGAGGATCACGTCGGATCCTTCGAGACCCATCAGACTTGTCAGTGGCGGGACTGAGGCTTCGAGGTTGTGATTGCTGATCTCGGCACCCTTCGGGAGGCCAGTGGTGCCGGAGGTGTAGAGCTGCACCGAAGTGTCGTGCGCATCGAACTCGGTCACGACGTCGTCGCCAGACGCCTCGGCGATCCAGTCTGCGTACTGCGGGTCCGACGATTCGCCGCCGACGGCGATCAGGTGCGGCGACTGAGGCAGGTCCATCTTGTTGAGGTGGTCGAGGAACTCGGCTTCGACCACGACGACCTTGGCTTCGGCATTGTCGAGGATGTAGTCCATCTCGGGAGCAGCGAGGCGCCAGTTGACGGCCACGATGACGGCGTTCAGCTTGGCGGCGCCGTAGGTGAGGGTGAAGTACTCGGGGATGTTCTTACCAATGAAGCCGACACGGTCCTGGCTGCCCACACCCATCGCCGCGAGTGCGTTCGCGACCTTGGCCGATTCGGCCTCGAATTCGGCGAAGCTCAGCGTGCGATCGTCGCAGACGAGCGCTGATTTGTCGGGCTGGTCCGCGGCCTGGCGGCGCAGGTTTTCAGCGAGATTGAACATGAGCGTGCACTCCTTCGAGCTGGGCCGCGATGGCTTCGGCAGCCGAGATGATCCCACCGTAGAACGGCCGCCGCCACTTGCACTGACGCACGGGCTGGTCGACCCTGAGAGCACCGACGCCATCAACAGCAAGACCGACCATCAACGTCGGGACCTCAGTATTCGTCAGCGGTGGCGGCTTTCGGCCAGATCAACAGCTCGCAAACTCTCAAACGAGGAAACTGAATCGTTCAGAAGAGTCCTCAAACTGAGCACGCGCTTCTGCTTCTTGAGCGACTTGCACCATCTGGCTTGATCAGGATCTGGGATCATGGCGATCACGCTCTTGAGCTTGGCCAGGATCTGAGCGTCGCCGTGGAAGATCGTTTCGTAGGCACTCAACAACATCGACAGGTGGCAAGCCAATTCCTGCCGTCGTTCTTCTCCGTTCGGCTTGTCGGGCGCTGTGCCACGAATCCGGTTGAAAAGCCACGGGTCGGCAATCGCACCGCGACCGAGCATCAGGCCTGCCGCACCCGTCGCCTCGACAACCTCAGCCGCGCCAACTGCTGTGGTGACGTCCCCATTGGCGATCACGGGAACGCCACTTCGTTCGACGATTTCGCGCGTGAGGTCGTGATTCGCAGCACCGGTGTACTTCTGCTTGACCGTGCGCGAATGCACGACGAGGAAGTCGATACCCGCCGCCTCAAAGGCTGGCATCACCTCGAATATCTGACGCTCGTCGTCGATCCCGGAACGGGTCTTCACCGATAACGAGCCGGGGACGATCTCTCGAAGCTCGCTCAACATTGGCTCGACCGTTTCCGGGGCGCTGAACATGCCGCCGCCGGCGAGGATCGACGTCATGCGGCCCCATGGACAACCCATGTTCACATTGATGTGTTGCACACCCCGAGACACCAGATCCTGGCAGGCCTGCACCACGCCTTCATCGGCGCTGCCGATGACCTGCACCACCAGGGGAACCCCCGGAACCTCGGTGGTGGCTTCGATGAAGTCAGCGTTGGTAACCGGCGTTGCAGAACCAGGACGAACCCGAACGAACTCGGTGAACAGGGCGTCGGGCACGACGGTCGTACCGAAAACTTCGCGCAGGCCACGGTTCGTCACACCCTGCATCGGGGCAAGGAGCAACGGGTTCGGTTGTGTCCCCCAAGGCAGCTTGGACGTCATCGCATCAAGCCCATCGCCTCGCTGTCTGCCACGGTGTGAAGTTTGCGCTCGGCGAGCATCTTCACGCTGGAACGCAACCTGCGAATCGCGTCAACTCTCCTGGCTACAGCGTGACCGCCGCGGCGATCACGGCCACGACCTGGCCAGCCTGCGTCGACGTCATCGTGAGCGGAATCCGCATGTCGATCAGGGCGGCCAGAACCTCTCGAGCCTGTGGCATGTCCTGTTCGGATGCATAGCGCCAGTGATCGGATCGGCTCGTGAAGCCGGCGGGCTGATCGGCGCCGAACCACTTCAGGGTGACACCGGCCGCGGCAGCTCGCTCGACCACTGCGTCGAGGTCCGGGTGGTCGACGTTGAATTGGATGGACGATGCCACGAAGTCCTCGCGGGGATCGCGGTCGGGCACCTCGATGCCATCGATCTCCCGAAGGCCGTCGGCGAGTTGCCGGTAGCGAGCGTTCCATGTCTCAGCTCGACGCGGGAGCATTGCAAGTTGGGGGCGTGCGAGCGCTGCGGCCACCGCACTCATCCGCATCGAGAAGTTGGGCGTGTTGTCGCGATGACGTTCGAACACCTCATCGCTCGGGCGCGCTCCGTGCTGGCGATAGAGCATGTAAGCGCCGGAGAGCAGTGTGGCGCGGGCTGCGAGATCCTCGTCATCGGTGACGAGCAAGCCGCCCTCGCCAGAGTTGACATGCTTGAACGACTGGGTGCTGAAACACGCTGCGGTCCCGAACGAACCAGCCGTGCGGCCATCCCACGACGCGCCCATCGTGTGGGCGCAGTCCTCGATGATCGAGATACCGAGATCGTCACACAGCGCCGTCAGAGCAGCCATGTCGGGAATGTGACCTCGCATGTACGAGAGCAACAGCCAGCGAGCACCGGTCTCGGCATGGCAACGGCGAAGATCGTCGAGGTCGATGTGATAGCTGCTGGTGATGTCGACGAACACCGGCTTCGCACCAGCATGGACGATTGACCCCGGCACGGGAGCCAGCGTGAACGCGTTCATCAGGACGGGCTCATCGCGTTCGACGCCAGCAGCCATGAGTGCCGCTGCGAGCGATGCACCGCAACTGTTGAAGGCCACGCAGAATCGCCGGCCGATCAGCGCCGCGAACTCCTCCTCCAGTAGCGCCGCATCCATCTCGTCGGCACTGGTCTCGCCATAACGAAACAGCTTTCCGGTCTGAAGAAGCTCGCCAACACGGGTGACGGCGGCTGGCGGCAACGGCTCCTGGGCGGTGAAGTCCAGGTCGAGGGCGCGGTCGGGATTGCTGTCGAGGTTGCGGTCGAAGCGGCCCTCCTGGGTGTCATCGGAATCTGCAGCTCGAAGGTCGGCCGAGCGGGCGTGCCCCTCCATGCCCTCATAGCGCGAGATCCGAGCGGCCAACTCGCCCTGCCGTTTGGCCGCTTCGGGCGTGAGCTGCTGGTAGGTGAGCTGCTTAACGAACTTCAACACGTTGAGCCCGCCCGTGTAGCGAGCGGCTCGGCGTGTTGGGAGGATGTGATTCGGCCCGGCGGACTTGTCTCCGAAGGTCACTGTCGCTTCCTCGCCGAGGAAAAGCGAGCCGTAGTTCGTGAGCCGTTGATGCCACCACGGAAGGTCGCCAGCCATCACCTGTAAGTGCTCAGCGGCGTAGGTGTCGCTGACCGCCGCTGCTTCTTCTCGGGTGTCGGCCACGATGATCTCGCCGTGATCTCGCCAGGCGGTCACCGCTGACGCCCGCATTTCTTCGGGCAGTTCCGCGGCCAGCACCGGAACCCGCTTCACGACTTCCTCGGCCAACGATGCGCTCGTGGTCACGAGCCACACGGGCGAGTCGGGCCCGTGTTCTGCCTGCCCGACGAGATCAACCGCCACTCGGTGAGGGTCGGCGGTCTCGTCGGCGATGATCATCGACTCGGTCGGCCCGGCGATCACGTCGATGCCAACCTCGCCGAAGAGTTGACGTTTTGCCTCGGCCACATAGGCGTTGCCCGGCCCGACGATGATGTCAGCCGGCGTGCCGGTGAACAGCCCGAAGGCCAGCGCTCCAACGCCCTGTGCACCGCCGAGCCCCAGGATCGTGTCGGCCCCCGCGATGTCGGCAGCCACGAGGATGGCCGGGTGCACTCCCCCACGATCGTCACGGGCCGGTGATGCAACGACGATCTTGTTGACCCCGGCCTCGTTCGAGGTCGTGATGCTCATCAGCGCAGAGGCGATGTGCGCGAAGCGGCCCGCAGGAACGTAACAACCAGAGACGTTGACGGGTACCAGCCGATGCCCGGCTCGAAGGCCTGGGCTGACTTCCAGCTCAAATGGCTGAAGCGACTCGCGCTGCGCTCTCGCAAAGGAGCGAATGTGGCGGTGAGCTTCGGTGATGTCGTCGATCAGCGTTGGCGCGAGCGACTTCCTGGCCGCCTGAATCACTGCCGGCTCAACAACGATCGGGCCGTCCCAACCGTCGAGTTCACGGGCGAGTGACAACGCCTCGGCCTCGCCACCGGCTCGCAGCGCGGCCAGCATCTCGCCGACCCGTTGCGCAACCTGTCGGTCCGCCTCTGCGGTTTCGACCGAGCGCTGCTTCACATAGGAATGGGCCATATCGGCCTCCTCAGGCGTTGGTCGCGGCGAGCCCGTACTCGCGAATGCGATCGAGCATGGCGTCAACATCGGCTTCGGTGACAGCCGGGTTCATGTAGAGCAGACGGAACGTGTTGAGGCCGCCGATGGGTTGGAACCCAACCATTGCGGTGCCATTGGTCTGCATCTGCGCCTTGATCCTTGGAGCCAGTTCATGCAGCGCCTTGTGCGTCTCTGCTGCGAGTTCGCTCAACGAGCCGAGCGGGCGGAGCGCAGGAGGAACCCACAAGAAAACGACATTCGTGAACGTGCCCGTCACCTCGACGAACTCGCCTGCCGACGCTGCGATGCGGTCTCGTGTTTGCTCGGCTCGGGCAACGGCATGATCGATCCTGGCGGCAAAGCCGAGATCGCCGTGGTGCTTCCACGCCAGCCACAACTTGAGCACGTCGATACGGCGAGCGCATTGGAAGGTGCGGTCGCCAGCGTCGTACTCGGCGTAGAGCTTGTCTGGCTGGAACAGGTAGTCAGCCTTTAGGGCAAAGCAGGATTCGAGCTGTTCTGGTTCGCGGACCAGCAGAGCCGTGCATTGCTGAGTCATGCCCATCATCTTGTGCAGGTTCCACACGAACGAGTCCGACCGTTCGACCCCGGCGAGCCGGTGGCGTTCGGTCGGCGAGAACAAGGCCGAACCGCCGTAGCAGCCGTCGACATGAAGCCACATGTCGCGAGCCTCTGCGATGTCAGCGAGGGCGTTCAAGTCGTCGAAGGCAGAGGTGACGGTGGTGCCTGCGGTGCCGATGATGGCGAATGGCACGTGCCCGGCATCGAGCGACGCAGCGATGGCATCGTCGAGCGCCGATGGCAGCATCGCTCCGAGCTCATCGGACTCGACCTTGATCACCGCATCGGTGCCGAGGCCGAGCAGGGCCGCGGATTTTGATGCCGAATAGTGGCCGGCATCGGAAACGAAAAGCGTGAACTGCTCACCGGTTGCGCCAGTTCGGCGGATGTCGGGCCGAATGCGATGGCGAGCAAGCTGTAAGGCGTAAAGCGTGGCCGTCGATCCACCGGGACAGAAGAGCCCCGGAGGCAGCGTCGGCAGCGGATCGGCGCCTTCGGCCACGTACCCGGCAACTCGGCCGAGCTTTGAAAGCACTGCGCTTTCCATAAGCGTGAAAACCGGTGCCGCCTCGAAGGTGGCCCCCGTCGTGTTGAGGGCAGCGCCGAGCCAATCACCGACGACCGACACGGGATCTGGGCCAGCGAAGTTCTGATTCACAAACCGGGGATGGCTCGTGTGGACCGAGTGCTTGATGACGAGATCGACCGCGCCGACCAACGCATCATCGTCGTGTTGGCCGGATTCGGCGTCGAAGCCGAGGCTGACGACATCACCGAACAGTGCCTGCAACTCCCCAGGAGACGAAAACTCGATCACGGGATCCACGCCCGAGGGCGGGTCGATCACGTAGGAGAGCGCGCGGTCGGCGATGCGTCGTTCGAGTGATTCAGTCATAAAGGCTCAGTCCGAGTCGGCCCGAGGGCGCTCGTGGTTGGGGTCGAACATGGGGCCGGGTTGCACCCGGCCGGTGAGCGCTGATCGATGATGTCGATGGTGATCTGTGACGCTCATGACGTGGTCCATCGCACATCGAGTGAGTCGAGTCCGAGCACGAAGTTGCCGGCCCGCTCAGGTTGAGGCCCGGAGGGATCGACGAGCTCGATGTTGGGCAACCGATCGAGGACTTCTTCGAACAACACCCGAAGCTCGAGGCGAGCCAACTGGGCGCCAAGGCAGAAGTGTCGACCGTTGGCACCGAAGGCCACGTGGCGATTGTCTTCGCGTCGAATGTCGAATTCGTGTGGCCGGTCGAACACCTCGGGATCGCGATTGGCCGCTTGGTAGAGCAGCAACAGTCGATCTCCCTCGAGGATCGATTGACCACCGAGTTCGAGGTTGCGGGTCGCGGTGCGGTTCATGTTCCGCACCGGTGAGACCCATCGCAACATCTCCTCGATCGCACCGGGCAACAGCGAGCGATCATCCTGCAACGCCTGCCACTGCTCTGGGTGCAACAAGAGCGCTTCCAGACCGCCCGACATCACATGACGGGTCGTCTCATCACCCCCCACGAGGATCAGCATGGTTTCGTAGATCAGATCTTCGGTCGACAGCGGTTCGCCGTCGGTGTGCATCAACAGGCTGATCAGGTCCTCGGCATCGGGGTCGGTTCGGGTCGACATCTCGTTCACGATGTATTCGACCCACTCCAGGACAGCGCCGTGGACCTGCTCACGAATCTCATCACCCCCGATGGCAAACAGGTCAGACCAGTGCAACAACTTCGCTTCGTCAGCCAACGGAAGACCCATCAACGTGGCGATCATGCGCAGCGGAATCGGTTTGGCGATGTCGTTGACGAAGTCGCAGCGACCCTGGTCGATCACGGCGTCGAGCAGCTCGGTCACCGTGGACCGCAAGAAGTCCTCATGTGCGGCGACCCGACGAGGGGTGAAACCGGAGCTGACGATGCGGCGCCGTCTCGTGTGATCAGGCGGATCAGCGTTGATCATGGAAGGCACCGAGCTCTCCGGCCGCGACCCTCTCGCGCTAGTGAAGTCCTCCCAATTCGCCTCGATCCGGCTCACATCGGCGTGACGGGTGATCGCCCACAACCCCGTGACGTCGTCCCAGTAGACCGGAGCATGCTCGTGCATCCAATCAATCGCTGGCATGGGATCGGCATGGAAGTCGAGCCCCATCACCACGAGACCTTCACGCAGCGGATGCTCTGGCGTTCGGTGCACGATTGTCGACCTGTCGAATCGGTACAGCTCAGCTTGGCCCGTGCCTTCGCTCATCGTGGATCCTCTCGTTGGGCACTGACCGGTGCACTGGCCGCCGGCAGATCGGGTATGAACGGTTCGAGGAGTGGATCAATGTTTGGGCCACGCCGCAGATGGTGGCCGCCGTCGGCCGGGAGGATCACACCGGTGATCCAACTCGACTCGGGGCCGCACAAGAATCGAACAGCGGAACCAATGTCGGCTGCTGTGCCACGGCGACCCAATGGCATGTTGCGGTGGTAGTCGTCGTTCACCTCTGGATTCTCTTGCAACGAGACCGAGATGTCGGTCTCGACCAACCCAGGGGCAACGGCGTTGACCCGTATTCCCAGCGAGCCGAGCTCGTCGGCCGCATTGCGTACGAGCATGTTCAGACCCGCTTTGCTGACGGTGTAGGAGGACATGAATCGATGCGTGTGAGAACCGGCGATGGACGACACGGCACACAGCGCTCCACCCCCGTTCGCAGCCAGGTGCCTGCCTGCGTGCTTGAAGGTCAGCATCGCCCCGGTCAGGTTGGTGCGAAGGACACGCTCGAACTCCTCGACCTCGAGTCCGAGGATCGGTGACGCACCACCAACACCAGCGTTGGCCACGGCGACGGTGAGGGGTGCTCGTTCGTTTGCCTGGTCGAGTGCGTGTACCAACGAGACTTCGTCTCCGACGTCGGCAACCGCGAACCGGGCTTGGTCGCCCAACTCGGCAACTGCTGCTTCAAGCTTGTCCGCCGTCCGGCCACAAAGGGTGACCTGAGCGCCGTCAGCCACCAGGGCTCTCGCGATACCCAGCCCGATACCGGACCCTCCGCCAGTAATGAACGCGTGCATTTCAGTCAACGGTGACATGGCGGGGACGCTACGAGGACTCGACATCGACGGCCAGTTCCGTGACGACATCAAGCTTGTTGCGCATCAGTTCGACGCCGATCGCAGCACCGAACCCGGACGGGCACCGGTGTGGGTGTCGTTTTCGAGGATGACCTCGCCGTTGCAGATGGTGGCGGCGTAGCCGGTCGCTGTTTGCACAAGACGTCCACCGTCGTTCGGGAAGTCATGGACGTACGCGGGCAGCGACTCGGCGAGGTTGTCGATGTCGATCACGTTGATGTCGGCTCGTTTTCCTGGCGCGATGATCCCCCGATCGTCGAGGCCGACCACTCGGGCCGGTGCCGACGTCATTCGTCGGACCGCTTCGGCCATGGTCATCGCCTTTCGCTCCCGCGCCCAGTAGCGCAAGGTGAAGGTGGTCCAACCCGCGTCCATCACCTGCCCGACGTGAGCGCCAGCATCGCCCAGTCCGGGCAAGACGTGATCGGAGGTGATCAACGACTCGATCGCGTCGAGGTTCCGGTTGAAATAGCGCACCGTGAACAACGCCGTGCCGTCGGTTTCGCGCTCGATTCGCAAGAACGTCTCGACCGGATGTTCTCCGCCGGCATCAGCCAGATCCTGCAGGCTCTGTCCCGGGCCATCGGCGTAGCGCGGCACACCATCACCCATCGGAAAGATCTCCGAAGCGGGGGTGTTCGTGCCCTTGGCCTTCACGTGATCCACGAGCTCTTGCACGAACGCGTTGTCGTGGATCGCAGCAAGCCTGTCCTCGAACGACATCGCGTGGAGCCGCTTCCACGGACCACCGCGGAAGTAGAACTCGTTGACCAGGCCCATCACGAGTCCAGACGGTCGAGGAATGCAGAGGGCAGTGACATCGAGGCCGTCATCGTTCAGTTGGTTGACGATCTCGGCCATGCGCCGGCCCGAATCGGGGTGTTCGCTCACCCCAGTACTGAACAGCACGCGACCACCGGCGGCTTCAGCTTGCTTGCGAATCAGGCTCAGCTCACCCGAGAAGTCGCCACCGAAGTTCGGCACGTTCTGCGTGAGACCGTTCGGGCCGAGCGCCTTTGCGACAGCGACCATCTCCTCGTGTGGGGCATTCGTGCCCGGCACGTAGCGGCCATCGGGAAGGAAGTGCAACAAGATGCGCGACGTCGAGAATCCAACCGCTCCCTGACTGACGGCATCGGCGGCGAGTTCAGCGATCTGCGCCAGCTCGGATTCGGTGGGCGCCTCGTCCACCGCACGCTCCCCCATGACGTAGGGGCGGATGGCGCAGTGACCGACCAGCCCCATCACATTGATCGCCGGGTCGAGTTCATCGATGGCATCCAGGTATTCGCCGTAGCTCTCCCACGACCAGGGCAGCCCGCCGAGGATCGCCTGCGCCGGGATGTCTTCGACGCTCTCCATCATGTTGGCGAGCATCTCGCGATCGTCAGGCTTGCACGGGGCGAACGTGACGCCGCAGTTGCCCATCAGCGCCGTGGTCACTCCGTGGTTACTGGACGGGGTGAGCAGCGGATCCCACCCGATCTGAGCGTCGAGGTGACTGTGGATGTCGACAAAGCCCGGCGTGACCGTCTTACCGGTCGCATCGATCTCGCGCCCTCCAGTCTCGGCGATCTGCCCAACAGCGGTGATGGTGTCGCCGGTGATGCCAATGTCGGCGGAAGTCGACGCACCTCCGGTGCCGTCGAGGACGGTTCCATTGCGAATAACGATGTCGTAGGTCATGAGAGCTCCGTCGTGTGCTGGTATCAGTGATAGTGGTGGACCGAGGTCGATGAGAGAGAATCCGCGTCGTGACCCATCCGTACCCCTGCGCCCTGGGCCCGGAACACCGATGGCGGACACCCACGACTACGACGGAAGGCGGCCGAAAAGGAGTAGGGCGTCGAGTAGCCGACCTGTGCCGCGACGGCCTTGACTGGCAGGTCGCCGTGAGCCAGAAGGCGGGCTGCGTGGTCCATGCGGATTCGGTCGACGATTGCGCCGGGCGTGTTGTCGTGGTGGCGAGCAACCAATCGATGCAAGGTGGCCCGAGACACATTCAGATGGCAGGCCAACGCTTCGACCGACCAGTTGCGGCCCGGCTCCCGCCGGACGATCTCCCACAATCCATGAAGACGTTGTTCGTCGTTGCCGACCAGCGGTGGACCGGCCAACAGAGCTTCCAGCTGGATTCGGAGGATCACCGCGTAGAGCGAGAAGGGCTCGGTGGCCACACCTGGGCCACAGGCGCCCGGCTCGGGGTTCAGCTGGGCTTCGAACCGGCTGAGGAATTCATCCAACGGAGGGCGACCGTGCGACGCCCCCGAGACAGCGGTGACAGCGGCAGGCAGCTCGCCGAGAATTCCGAGGACCGGTGACGCGAATCGGTACGGATCCTGCCCCTCCAGCACGAACGGCCCTGTCTCCCGGAATCGCTGCCAGAAGTCGATGTTGGCGAGGCGAATCGTGACAACCCGCCAGGGCTCATCTGCCGACTGATAGCGGGGCGTCTGTGAGGGGCAGACGGCAATGGTGCCCGGAGCGAGAGAATGCTCCCGATCGCCGAGAACGAGGCGACCGGTGCCCTCAACGGTCGCCAGCACCAAGTGGGTCAGCGGATCCGGCCCGGGCCACTCGAAACCGGCGACCAGCCTGCTCAAGGCCACCTGGCCGACGCCGGCACTCACAAGCGGTTCAGCTCGAGGGTCAGACATCGGCACGACATCATCGCGGCACCCGGCGGGAATCGTGACGGTCGCCTGAGATGAATGCCGAGGCTGCATCAGTTCACCGTAGGCCACGCGCCGAGATCCGAGAATCAGCGTGAGATGAATTCGTATGCACTTGACGCATCCAAGCATGGCGCCGAGGCGGTGGATTCCCCAAGCTTCATCCATGATTCGACTTCAAGGTCTCAGCGACGCAGAGCGCCATCACATCGTGTCCAAGGAGCTGCCGGCCTACGACGGCCTGGTGCGGTCATGAGCGCCGATCGCGTGATACCGAACGCAGTGACGAAGCGAATCCTCGGGGCACTGGCCATCTGGAACGTCTTCGACATCGTCCTCCACGTCGCCGCGGACGAGGTGGAGGTCCTTCGAGTCTCCGCCAACCTGATCCTCATTGCCGTCGCCGCAGCGATCCTGGTTGGAAAGGGAGGGGACCACCCGGCTCACCCGCTCGTACCAGCACTGGCCGGCTTTATCGTGCTCAACCTGATCGTCGTGATCGACAAGGGCCCGGCGGTTCCGATGATCATCCTCATCGTGGTCAGCATTCTCCTCACTGGCGCCTCGATCAGACGCCTGCGACCGCCGGTGGAGCAGCGCCGGTTCGGGGCGAAGCGATGAACGGCGTGCCCATCTCCCTTCACATCCCGTCCACGACTCGGCCAATGCAAGCTGCTCGGCCGAGCACGACCGCACCGAGCTGATCACCCTCGCTGGCGACGCCGAAACTTGTCTCGAGGCAGAGGTTCTCATCCTCGATGCTCGTCCTGCGGTGACCAGCATCGCTGAGCGGCGTCGGGCGACCGGCCAATCCGCTCCCTACCGCTCGATAGCGCTCGATAGCGCCCCAGGGTGCTGGCCGCCGCTAGCAAACCATTAGCAACTCGACACGCCCTGCAATCGTCATCGTGGAGCGACGACGGCGACACCGTTCGAGACCGCCGCTTCTACCAGCCGGTCGTCGTATGTGATCAACCCGTCGAGGTCGTCTCCAAGGTCGAGCGTTCGCCGATCGCTGAACCTGCGTGGCTCGCGTGCTCCTCACGACACAGACACGACGCACGTTGCCAGCCGCTCGCGTAACCGTGCCCAAAACGAACAAACCCCCGCTCGAAAGCGGGGATTTCTCTTGTGTCGGAGGGGGGA
>CALEWY010000145.1 GCA_937925335.1 uncultured Acidimicrobiales bacterium | reverse complement strand
GGTGTCCGTCCCTGGACGACGATCCGACTCAGCGGTTGGATCGCCGGAGTATCCGGGCGGGAAGGTGCGAGCGAGCTCCTCGGGGGTGGGATCTCGCAGCTCTTGTGACTCGGGCGGGAGTTGCGCGGAGATCGCCTTCATGATTCGTTTCGTATCGGCCTTGGGGCTCTTGCCTTTGATTGCCACTGGCGGGCCGACCGACACGGTGACGACAGGCCGGTCGGAAAAGGTCACCTGGGGGAGACGAGCGTTCCTTGGCCACACGTGTTCGGTGCCCCAGATGCCGATCGGAATCACGGGAACGTCGGTCATCGCTGCCAACCGAGCGGCGCCCCAGCGGCCCTTCAAGTCGGGATCGAAGAACGCCGGCCCGCGGGGAATCGTCCCCTGCGGGGCCATCATCACGACTTCACCGCCGGCAAGTGCCTCTGCCGCCTTGTCGAGGGGCTCGTCAGAACCCGACGCTCGCTCGACGCGGATTCCGCCGAGCGCCTTGGCCAGTCGACCGACGATCGGCACGTCGAAGACTTCCTTCTTGCCGAGGCCTCGGATCGATCGGTTTGCTTTCGCCGCCACCAACCCCATCACCGTCGGGTCGAAATAGGACCGGTGGTTGAACACCAGGAGGGCCGGGCCATCGGCTGGGATGTTCTCGATGCCCTCGAACTCGAACGAGACGAACGGGGCGACGATTTCGGGTCGCATGAGCGGGCGAGTCCATTCCTGGATCTCGCGGCCAGCGATCTTGGCGACCCCCTCAGACTTGTCGAGGTGGCGAATCGGCCAACCCTTCACGATCGCGGTCGCCGCGAGCTGAGCGTCGGGGTTGACCGCAACCGGGTTCCCGACCGAGTCGAGCATCGGACTATCGAAGTAGCTGTCGCTGTAGGCGTAGCTCGTCGCCAGCGAAACGTTGTTCTCGTCAGCCCAATCGGCGACGGCGGCGGCCTTTTCTTTGCCCCACAGGAACTCCCCGTCGACCTCTCCGGTAAACGAGCCGTCGGCAGAGATCCATCGAGTGGAGACAACGGCATCGAAACCCAGCAGCTCAGCGATTGGCTTCACGAACGGTTCGGGTGACGTGGTGGCGAGGACGAGTAGGCGGCCTGCCTCTTTGTGGTCATCGATGACGCTGCTTGCGAACGGTGCGAGGTTCGCCACGACCTCCTCGGCAGCCTCGGCGCATGCTGCCTCAACGTCGGCAACCGACCATCCAGCGGCCGCACGAGCAGCGAGTTTCGCCGGCTGCATCAGCAGCCAGTTCTCACCGAATCGTTCGTAGATCTCGGCGAGCGTGTCAGCGAAGGGGATGTTGCGATCCGGGCTGACCCCACGTTCGACAAGGTGACGGGTGATGATCGTGGCGGACGACCCAGCGATGAGGGTGCGATCGAGATCAAAGATGGCGGCGGAACTCGTCATGACCGAAACAATATGTCAGTGGCTGACATTCGTCAATTGCTGACATTTTGAGCGTTCGGCGCTACGTTGTCACACATGGCCCCCGCCACACCCTCTCCCGTGTCGTCTGCGCCGACCTCGGTGAACACCAGTCCAAACGACCTCGACATGTCGATCGATTCTCGCCCTCAACCGAGCCGTCGTTCGCGCAAGAAGTCGAAAACTCGTACCGCTCTCGCAGACGCTGCCGCCTACCTGTTTGAGACGCAAGGCTTCGACGAGACCACGACGGTCGACATCGCTGAGCGCGCCGATGTCTCGCAACGAACGCTCTTTCGCCACTTCGCCACCAAGGAATCGATGCTCTACGGCGAGATGGACGAAACCATCGACGAATTGCGGTCAGCCCTCGCCGAGCGCCCGCCCGACGAACCACCGCTCGCCGTCGTGCGCGAGGCCGTCGTTTCATTGGCCGACAACTTCGAACGGCATCGCGACCGACGCCTCCTGCAGGCTCGGCTCGCTGCGACCTATCCGTCGGTCTCGGCATTCAGCCGAGCAACCGTTCAACTCGGATGGGAACGCGAGATCATCGACGCTCTCAGCGAGCGACTCGGCGTTGATCCAATGCACGATCCGCGCCCGGAGATCATTGCGGGGGCCACGATGTCGGCCATTCGTGTTGCGACCCGACAGTGGTCGTTCAACGGAGGACAGGATGACTACATCACGCTCATCGCCGATGCGCTCGACGCGCTCCCGGCCCTCGGCGCCTTTGAACGCGCGTCCTGACCCGCACGAGATGCCTCACACTTTCTGACACCGGCCTGACGCAGCCTCTGCACGATCCAGCGACCTGTGCCAAGGTGTTTGGGCTGTGAATCTTGCAACGATCATCGCTGACCACGACGGCGACCGGACCGCACTCATCGATGGCGAACGCGCGGTCACCTACGGAGAACTTCGCGATCGCGTCGACACGGCCCGATCGAACATGGCCGCTGCCGGCCTTCGGATGGACGGCCGAGTCGCCATCATCGCCGGCAACGAAGTCGACTTTGCGGTCGCGGCGCTGGCGTGCCTTGGTCTTGGCGGACAGGTGATCCCGGTCCGGCCGACCAGTCCTGTTCCCGAACTCGAACGCAAGCTGGCGGCGGCCAAACCAACGATGATGGTCCTCGGTGTCGAGGGCTCATGGCTGGCCGATGATGGCGTCGATCTCGGAATTCCGATCGTCGATATCCACACACCGATCGACCCCGCAGCCGACCCATTGCCGATCGTGGATTGCCCTCCTGATCACATTGCGTTCTTGATGCTGACCAGCGGCGTGGCAAGCGATGCCAAGATCGCCATGCTCAGTCACGCAAACCTGGCGTGGGCCCACGATGCGATTCAGGGCAGGGGAGCTGACGGTCTTCAAGCAATCGATGTTTCGCTCGGTGTGCTGCCGTTCTCGCACATCTTTGGACTCAATCTTGTTCTGCTCGCCACCCTGAAGGTGGGTGGATCGGTCGTGCTGCAGCGTCGATTCGACGCCGAAGCCTCACTCGATCTCATCCAACGCCACAAGATCACCGCGCTCTCCGGTGCACCGCCGATGTGGCGGCGTTGGTCACAAGTCGATGGACCAAGCGATGCCATGTCGAGCGTCACCCACGCATCGTCTGGAGCAGCCGCGCTTCCGCTCGAGGTGTTCGCCGCAATGCGAGACCGCTTCGGCATTGAAGTCGCTGAGGGGTACGGCCTCACCGAGACATCGCCGATCGTCACGTGGAGTCGCGGCATTGACGTCAAGCCCACATCGGTCGGCAAGGTCATCGAAGGGTGCGACGTGATCCTTGCCGAGCAAGACGGCACACCCGTGGAGACGGGTGATATCGGCGAGATCGTGGTCCGCAGCCCCGGTGTGTTTGCCGGCTATCTCGATTCACAGGGCCTGACCGACGCCGTGCTGACCGAAGACGGATGGTTCTGGACCGGCGACATCGGCGTGTTCGATGACGATGGCTATCTCTACATCGTGGACCGAATCAAAGACGTGGTGATCGTCAACGGGTTCAACGTCTACCCATCCGAAGTCGAGCAGGCGCTGACATCACACCCTGGTGTTCGGGGAGCCGTGGTCGTCGGCGAGGCCCACGTTGAGACCGACGAGACCGTCGTCGCCCACGTGCTCGGCGATGTCACCGCTGAGGAACTCGACGCCCACGCTCGGGCCAACCTCAGCCGCTACAAGTGCCCAACGTCGTATCGGTTCGTCGACGAACTCCCGGTCGCACCAACCGGAAAACTGATTCGGCGGGCGCTGCGACCATGAACCAGCCGTTCCGCTTCGAGGATGCGCCTGATCTTCCCGGAGCGGACCGCGTTGCGAAGTACGGCTTTGGTGCGATCCGACGCATTGTTCACAAGCTTTGGGATCTCGAAATCGATGGCATCGAAAACATCCCGCTGGATGGTCCCGCGATCATCGCTCCGAACCACCTCTCGTTCTGCGACTCGGTCTTCGTGCCCGCAGCCCTGCCTCGCCGAGTGTGGGCGGTCGGCAAGGGTGAGTACATGGACGATTGGAAGACCAAACATCTCTTCCCGGCCATGGGCATGATCCCGGTCGATCGACGTGGTGGTGATGCGGCAAAGGCAGCGCTCGACACTGCAGCCAACGTGCTCTCAGGCGGACACCTCTTCATGATCTACCCCGAGGGGACGCGTTCGCGCAGCACCAACCTCCACAAGGGACGAACCGGTGCGGCTCGTCTCGCCAGCCGGACGGGTGCACCGATCATTCCGGTCGGGCACGAAGGCACGCTTGCGATCCAACCGCCCGATCAGTTCACGATGAAGACCGGGTTACCGTGCACGATTCGATTTGGTGAGCCGATCATCGTCAGCGATCACGGCGACCCCGACGATCCGCGAACCGCTCGAACGGTGACCGACAAACTCATGTACCGGATCGGCGAGCTTTCCGGCCAGCGCTATGTGGACACCTACGCCGGTGCATCCGATTCACCGACCGCAACTCCAGCTCGGCCGAAGATCACCGTGCCCACAGGCATCAAACCTGCGGATACATCGACCAAGCCGAGCTCTTCAACCAGCCGACCATCAGCGAGGCCATCGATCTCTGTTCCGCCAGGTCGCCGCAGCGGACAGCCGACCCTCGATCTCCGAGCTAGCTCACCGGAGATCGCGACCGCGCAGATCCACCCTCCGGCTTAATCCCAGCCGTCTCGATGAGGGTGAGGCGTTCGGGACGATCGACAGCGATGGCGCGCCAGGGACGGGGCGCCAGCAGTAGGGCGTGAGGGTCAGGCGTCGGGCGGCTCAGCCAGCTCGGACCGGAACCATGCGATCGTCGCGGTGAATCCGTGCAACGCATTGATGCCACCGACGGGGCCGAGCTCGCCGGCGCAGAACATCCCGGCAACACCGCCCGCCGTCGCTTCGTCGATGAGCGTCGCATCGTGATGGGCATCACCAAACAGGTGCGTGCCTCGTCCGTTGCAGGTGAAGACGAGTGCACCAGCTGCCTCTTGATCGGGGAGCAGCCGAGCGAGCTCGAGCGATGCGGAGTCGGCATCGCGAACTTGGAATTGCAGCAGATCGCCAACCTCGACGGAAGCGCCAACGGCGATTGCGCCGGTCGACCGGTCGGCGCCGAGAACGCTTCGAATCAAGAAATCGCCGGCGAAGAACCGTTCTTGGCGTTCGTCGAGAACGAACCCTGCATGAAGTCCACGAGCCGCTCGGGCTCGATCCTCCGGTTCCAACGCTTCGACCATGTCTTGCAGACGTTCCATCGCTGGACGACCACCGAGTTCATGGATGAGGTTGCCAGCTCCCTTGGTGACAACCCACGGATCGCCAACTGGGCGACACCCCTGGCTGACGGTGAGATCGAGGGCTTGCGACGGCACGATGAATCCGACCGCCCCATCGGAGAACTCCCGATCGTTCAGCACAAGTCGATTCCCGCCGTGAGCTTGCCCAGCGGACGCAAACCCACCGATGACGGGAACGTTGGGAGCGCCGCTTCGAAGATCGTCGAGAAACTGTTCGGCCGGGAAGCGAAACGGATCGGCGATGACGACCAGTGCGTCCGCCTCACTCAACGAAGGAATGCCCAAAACCGCAGGGCCGGAGCCGGTGTCGGCAACGGTGAGCCGGACGGGGCGGACGTCGTCGGCCGAGAGCGGATCGGGGAGTGACCCTGCCCAGACCGAAACAGCGTGGCCTTGCTCGACTTCCTCGCTGCCGCCGAGCACGCCAACTGCGCTGACGCCGACCAACACGACCGGGGCGAGGAGCGTCCGAACGGCATCGAGAACATCGTCGAAGTGCTCGAGCATCGAGCCGGACACGAAGACGACTGCCAGATCCGGAGCGGTCCCAACCATTTCAACGACCGAACCGATCGACTCGCCAGCCGCAACGGCGGGCTCCGGGTGGGTTGAGAGGCCAGCGCCAAAGCGACCCCTGGCCGACGACTGAGCAAATCCAGGTTGGGCGAACATCGAGGTGTTGTGGGCTCAGCCGACCGGTGGAAGCAACGTGTAGGGAACGGGCTGCCATTCGCCGCCATCGATGGCGCAGTGAGCGACAACGGTTCCCAGCTCGTCGAACGGGAGCTCGGCTCGAACGAGCCGGTAGTTGAACTTGGTCGGCTCGATATCGAGCGGCTGGGTATTGCGAGCGAGTGGCTCGACGCCGTCGGCTTCAGCCTGTGCTGGATCGACGCCGATTGGATGGAAGACCACCGTGAGAGCGCCGAACTGTTTGCCGTCCGGCGGGTTCCAGACGAGCACGACGAGGTGTGGTGCAACCGTGCACGGCAACGGGCCGGGTGCGGGGGCCGAGAACTGGATACCGCCAAGATCGATGCGAGTCGATGGACCCGGCACCGATCGCAATTCGATGTCGTCCATGAAGAGGGCGGCGATGATTTGCATGTCCGAACGCTATCAACGCCGTTCGCTGCGCTCACGCCGTTCGCTGCGCTCACTAACAGAGTTGTTCGCTGACGCTCACAACTCCCACCTGCCTCAGTCACCGAGCGCGTCACCCA
>CALEWY010000144.1 GCA_937925335.1 uncultured Acidimicrobiales bacterium | reverse complement strand
ACCGAAGCGAACGCCATCCCCCGAGACGTTGCCACCGTCGGCGACCAGCTGGTTCTGGCCTACAACGTCGCGGCCGGCATCAAGGCCGAGACGCGGGCCGAGGATGTGTTCGCGGTTCATCACATGACCATCGGCGACTCGCCCGATGCGATCTCGTTCTCACCGAACCCGGAAGGTCTCACCGGGTCAGCACTCGACGATGATCAGTTCCACCGCGACTTCGACGAGCTGCAGACCTACTTCAAAGACTCCGAGCTCCAGCAGCTCTACCGGACGGGCCAGCGTCTGCTGGCCGTTTTCCGTACCGGTGGGGGAGTCAACGACGTTCGTGTTCTGCGTTGGCAAATCGACCCGGACAACACGATCCGGTACCTCGATGCCCGCGGCGAGCGCGACCACCGCTTCCCCTCAAGCCAAGACGTCGAGTGGACCCTGACGACCCGCAATGAGCACGTTGGTGCGACCCACGTTGCGCTCGGCGACCGAGTCATGGTCAACCCGCTCGACGGCACGCTCGACATTCGCCTCGATGATGGCGGCGAAGGCTCGCTGCTCTTGTCGGACCGCCTCCAGCACGCCGATCAGTCGCTGCAGGATTGCCAGATCAAGTGGGCCCAAGCCGGTGAGCTCGTGCTCATCGACGTGCTCCCATACGGCGAGACCCACCACCGCTACTACGTGGTCAACCTGTTGGTCCACGCCGCGGTCCGGATGGACGCCATCGGCGAAGCGTTCCGTCAGCTACCCGATGGACAGGGCCTGATCTTCCCCGAGGGCATTTACCTGAAGACGGGCGAGATGCGGACGTTCGATCTCGACGTCGACAACATGGAGTTGCTCGAAGTCGTTCGCTCACCGAACGGCGAAGACGTTCTCTACGTGTTCCACGAGCAAATCGGTGGCCGCTCGATCCTGCTGCCCTACAACGTTGTGCGCCAAGAGGTCACCGCCCCGATCTCGTGCCACGGCCACACCATCTTCGACAACGGGACCATGGTGGTGTTCCGCGAGGAACCAGCACCGACCCGAATCCATCCGATTCAGGTGTGGTCGACGCCGTTTGTCAGTGACGAGTTTCACGCCGCCCAGCCCCGAGCTGCCACGAAGTTCGATCGCATCGGCAACCCGGCGCTCGTCGGCGGTATCGCCGATGCCCTCGCGTTGGCTCGCCTCGTCGCTGACGTCGAACCGTCGACCGAGGTCTACGCCGACCTCCTCGCAAGCGCCGGCCGATTCATCGACTCCCACCACTGGTTGAGCGACGACACCGTCGGCGACCTTGCCGCTCCGGCAACCGACATTCGCACCGTCGCCGAGCAGGTGATCGACGAGTTCGAGCGCCTGCAAGAGGTGCAGGCCAGCGCCGCCGAGGTGCTCGCCGAAGCTGAGGACGACGTCGTCCGGGCTATCGAGGATCTGCGGCTGAGTCCTCCAAAGGACACCGCCGGGTTTATCGAGGGCTTGGCCGAGGTTCGCCGAAACATCGGCCATCTCCACACCGTTCGCGAACGCCGCGAGATCAACGTTGCGAGGGTCGACGAGCTCATCGAGCAGGCCGAAACCACGCACAACGATCTGGCCCAGGCTGCGGCCGCCCATCTTGCGACCGATGGCGCGTTCGAGCCCTACCACGATCAGTTGGTCGCGCTGTCGGCTCGCACACCGAATGCGGTTTCGTCCCTCGAGGCCAACGAACTGATCGAAGAGCTTGACGCCGTCGCCGAGTCGATGGACATGGTGGCAGGAACCGTCGGCGACCTCGTCGTCGAAGATCCGCGAGTCCGCACGTCGGTCCTCGAGCAGGTGTCCGGCGTTCTCGCCGAGCTCAACCGAGTGCGAGCGGGCATCGACGCCAAGCTTGAATCGTTGGTCCAGTCTGAGACGGGCGCAGCGTTCTCGACCGAACTCGGATTGTTCGGGCAGTCGATCGCCGGTTCGGTCAGCCGAGCCAATTCGCCTGAGGCCTGCGACGAAGCACTGGCTCGCCTGCTTCTTCAACTGGAGCAACTCGAAACCGCCGGCCCCCGAACCGAAGCGCAACTCGATGAGTTGTCGCAACGTCGTGACCAAGTCACCGAGGCGCTGTCGAGTCGTCGTCAACAACTCGTCGACGATCGCCAGCAGCGAGCCGAGCGGTTGGTCTCGGCCGCCGATCGAACACTGACCCGAGTCGGCGAGCGAGCCGCCGGCCTCTCCTCGGTCGACGACATCAATGGTTTCTTTGCCGCCGACCCGATGGTCGCTCGAGTTCGCAAGCTGGTCGAAGACCTCCGCGAACTCGGCGAACCGGTCCGAGCTGACGAGCTGCAGTCACGACTTGGCGCTTCTCGCGATTCCGCCGCTCGCGCCCTGCGAGACAAACAAGATCTCTTCGAAGGTGATGCGGTCAAGCTCGGCCGTTATCGATTCAGCGTCGACGACCGAGCCCGTGAGCTCACGATCGTGCCATCCCAAGACAAGCTCGAAGCGGTGCTCACCGGCACCGATCTTCGGTTGCCGATCACCTCCGAGCGCCTGCTCGCCCATCAAGATTTGTGGACTCAGCCACTGTCCTCCGAGAACGACGTGCTGTATCGCTCCACGTTTCTCGCCGGCGATCTCGTCAATACGATGTTGCACGACGGAGCGACCGAGCTCGGGCTCGCGGTTCGAGCGGCGCTCGAAATCGAAGTCCTGCCAACCGATGAGGACCCGGTCCTCGACGTCGTTCGGGCCGAAGTCGATACTCGACTCGACGAGGGTTATGACCGAGGCGTTCACGACGTCGACGCCGCCTCCATTCTTCGTGCGCTCGGCGATCGGGCGCTTGCGGCCGACACGCTGATCGCTCCCGGCGATGTTCGGGCCCGAGCCCAGATCGCCTGGGTCTACACGTTCACCGATGAGCAGCGTGACCGCTGGTCCGATCGTGGTGGAGCCGGAGCTGCGCTCACGATCGACCCCGCCACCCGAGCGGCGCTCGCCGTTGAGCTGGGCGACGAACTGAGCGATCCTGCGGCCGGTCGCTACCTCATGAGTGAGCTGCTGCGCGAGGACGGTCTGTCGTTCGCTCGAACCAGAGGATCGGCCGAACTCGCCGATCGAGTGGCTGCCCAGCCCAACGTTCGTCGCATGGTCGACGACATGGCCGACGACCTCGACGGCGCTCAAGCCGTGCTCACCGATCACGTTCGCCGTGAGGTTCGCGACGACGAACAGGCACTGGTCCCCGAAATCGTTGCCGCCGTCCTCACACCCGATCTCGATCGACGCATCGTTGCCCTCGATCCGGTCATCACGGTCGAGGGGTTGCTCGGCCGACACCTCACGCTCGATGAAGGAACGTTCTCGGCCCGGATCGACGAGCTGCTCGCCGCCGTCGACGTGCACCGCTCCGAGGTGGTCCCCGCCCATCGCGACTTTGGTGCCGCTCGGCGTGATGCACTGGATCACCTCCGCAACGAACTGCGGGTCGAAGAGATCGAACCTCGCGTTCCCGAAGGGTTCGTTCGCAACCAGCTGATCGACCAGGTCTACCTGCCGCTGATCGGCGACAACCTCGCCCGCCAGATCGGCACGATCGACGATCGGACCGGCGCCCGTTCCGGTTTGCTGATGCTGCTGTCGCCCCCCGGCTACGGCAAGACGCTGCTCGTTGAATACCTCGCCGACCGCCTCGGCATGGCGCTGGTGAAAGTGTCCGGCCCTGGCCTTGGCCACGACGTCACCTCGCTCGATCCGGCGCAGGCCCCTTCGGCGACCGCCGCTCGTGAGATCGAACGCATCAACCTCGCCTTCGCCACCGGCTCGAACGTCATCCTCTACCTGGACGACATCCAGCACACGAACGCCGAGTTTCTCCAGCGCTTCATCTCGCTGTGTGATGCGCAGCGCCGCGTCGAGGGTGTGTGGAACGGTGAGTCAGCGTCGTTCGACCTCCGAGGCAAACGTTTCGCCGTGGTCATGGCCGGTAACCCCTACACCGAGTCGGGTGAGCGGTTCCGAGTGCCGGACATGCTCGCCAACCGAGCCGATACCTACAACCTTGGCGACGTGCTCGACGGCAACGCCGAGGTGTTCGCTCGCAGCTATCTCGAGAACGCCTTGACGGCGAACCCCGTGTTGGCCCCGCTCGCCGGCACCGACCCGAACGATCTGAAGCGATTCTTCGCGGCGGCCGACGGCGAGCCGATCGACGAATCGGCGCTCACCCAGAGCTACTCGTCGGCTGAGGTCGTCGAGATCGTGTCGACCCTGACCCATCTGCGACAGGTGCAGAAAGTGGTGTTGGCCGTCAACCGGCAGTACATCGCCTCGGCTGCGACCGCCGATGAGTACCGAACCGAGCCGCCGTTCTTGCTCCAGGGTTCGTACCGAAACATGGCTCGGATGTCTTCGAAGCTGCTCCCGGCGATGACGTCGGAAGAAGTCGACCGCATCATCGACGAGCACTACAACGCCGAATCTCAAGCGCTCACCGGCGCAGCCGAATCGAACCTTCTCAAGCTCGCTGAGATGCGCGGCACCATGACCGAAACCCAACAGGCTCGTTGGGACGACATGTTGCACACCTTCCGCCGCACCCAGCGTCTTGGAGGCGACGAGCGAGACCCAGCAACTCGTGTGGTCGCCGCGATCGAGACGGTCGCCGACGCACTCGGTGGTGAGCTCACGAGCACCGGTCGGCGAGATGACAAGCCAACCGAGTTTGTGCTCCCGGAAATCAACATCCCTGAAATCAACATCCCTGAAATCGTTGTCCCGGAGATCCGTGTCCCCGACATCACCGTGCCACCAGTCGTGATGCCTCCGATCGAGATCCCACCGGCACAGGTCACCGTGCAGGTCGAGGCGCCGGACTCAGCCGCCCAAGCCGCTCAGGCCGATGCGCTCATCGCAGCGATCGACAAGGTCGCCGATGCGCTCAACATGGCCGACCCGTTGGCAGCCCGAGCGATCGATCTCTTGGCATCGGAAGCCGCGAATCGTCGAGGCACGGTTCCGCCGCGTCCGGGCGGTCCGCCACGGCCTCCGAGGGGCGCGAAACCGCCAGCAGCGTCGAAGCCGGCACCATCCAAGCCAGCAGGGTCGTCCAAGCCAGCAGGGTCGTCCAAGCCGGCGACACCCCCGAAGCCGCCGTCGAATTTCCGTCGACAGGCCAAACCGACGTATCCGAAGCTGAATCCTCCGCCCGGCGCAGGTCGGCCACCGGTTCGCCGCGAACAACCTGCTCCGCCCGAACGACCAGAGTGATCAATCGGCGGCGTCGGTCGGCGACGCCGCACCGAGCCGACGGATGAGTTAGGAGCCGACGAGGACCCGATCGTCGCGCAGGTCGATGACCGTGTCGTTCGATTCGTGTTGTGTCGCCGTGGCCGCTTCGATCGCGTCGGAGAGGCCGGCGCAGCGATGGGTGAGCTCGTCGGCGCTCAAGAAGGCGTCGCGGCCCCGAGCTTGACCGCCGAGATCGAGCACGTCGCCGAGCGGACGAGCAAACGACGACCGGAGAACTCGCCGACGGCGCTTCGCAATCAGGCGAGTCGGCGTCATCATGTTCAATCGTTGCTGGGCCACCGCGGCATTGTGACGGATGTGACGCCGGTCTCAACCGCCCAATTGTGGGTCATCTTGACCTCGGTCACAATTGGATGACCGCTGCCTCCTCGTCGACCAGAACCGCATCGTCGAGTTGTTTCGTTCGTATGTCGCTGTCGTCGGATATCCGATCGAGTGCTTCGCCCAGCATGATTGCCTCGCCGAGACCACCCAAACGTTTGGTGAGTTCCTCTGCGGACAGTAAGTGCTCTCTTGATCCGGACGCGTCACCGTCCTTGTTGACCAAGGCCCCTCCTTCCCTCTGTGGCGAGCGTAGTCCGCGTCTGTCCGATCTTCCGTCATGATGAGCGGATGCGAACGACCCCGACCACCAACCACGCAACGATTCAGGCGGTCGTCTTCGACATGGGCGGGGTGCTCGTCGAGCTCGGTCCGTTCACCGACATCCTCGGGCCCGCGTCCACCCTCGAGTCCGACGAATTCTGGGCGAAGTGGTTGGCGAGTTCCGTCGTGCGCGATTTTGAGATGGGCCGCTGCACTCCCTCGGAGTTTGGCGACCGCCTCGTTGCTGACTTCGGACTTGAGGGAACGGGCGAAGATCTCGTGTCGCGATTTGCCGCCTGGCCCAAAGGGCTGCTGCCGGGTGCTGGTGAACTGGTCGAATCGCTCAGCGGGCAAGTGGCGGCGATTGGTGTGCTGAGCAACACCAATGCCCTGCACTGGGAATCACAACCTGATGCAACGGAGGTCCAGGCGCTCTTCGACCGTCAGTACCTCTCGTTTGAGCTTGGCCTTGCCAAGCCCGACGCGTCGATCTTCGAGCATGTGATCAACGACCTCACCTCGGCTGGTGCCGTCGAGGAGCCGTCGCAGATCCTCTTCCTCGACGACAATCAGATCAACGTCGATGGTGCGAGTGCCGTTGGGATGACGGCGGCGGTGGCAAAGGGTGTTGACGAAGCTCGAACCTGTCTGGCGAACCTCGGGTTGGGCTGACCCGTCGCGATTCGCGGGTTGGTGTGTCTACAGGTTGGTTGTGAGACTGACCGTGTCGGTGCCGCAGGTCCACACCTGATAGAACGCGGTCTCGACCCCAGCGAGATCGGCGGCAGCGAGCTGGGCCGGAAGAGTTGCCTCGTCGTTCGGAATAATGTCTATTCCGATCCCGACCGACTCGACGACGGTGCAGCCAGCCGCCTGGAGAGCTGCTCGTTCGTCGCCGCAGTTGTCGTTCACGCTGACGTACGGAGCGACGGTGGCGATGACCGTCGAAGTCGCAATGCAGCCGAGGTTGTCGGCCGGCAACGGCGCAGGAGTGGTGACCGGAGGGCAGATGTCGGGATACGAGCATGGTGCGCCGGTTTGCGACGGAGCGACGATCGCCTGCGGGCGAGTCGATTCGTTGGCGATCTGGGTCTGTGCGCCGCTTGCTGCACGAACTTCAGCCGGTGCGGCACTGACCAGTGAT
>CALEWY010000143.1 GCA_937925335.1 uncultured Acidimicrobiales bacterium | reverse complement strand
GATCCAGTCAATGCCAGATCCGGTCTCCCACAACACAATGCGGCCGGTCTCGAACGCGTCGTTGACTCGTGGGTCGACAGACAGATCAGCCGGCCCGGCGTAGAGGCGATTGCCGTCGGGCGGCATCGTCCGGCTGACGAGCTGCTGAAGCTGTTCGATGTCAACACCGTTCGACTGGGCGTCATCGACGACCGAAGTTGGCGGGGCGGCCCCTTCAGCGGATGTGATCTCCGCCCCTCTCTCCGGTTCGGTTGTGTCTGGGCCCGAAGAGCTCGAGGTGCAGGCAGCGGCGAGGAAGCTGAGTGCGAGTGCGATCGCCAGTGCAGATGTGCGGCGTGTCATGGGGCGGTGTGTCATGCGAAGTCAAACCTGCGTACGACGTGGGGTCTGACCCCACGGGTTACGCAGGTTCAGTCCGCCATCCATGAACCGTGGAAGCCGAATGGCACCCGCTGGGGGAGGGCGACGGTGGCAACGGCGTCGGCGGTCATGTCGGAGGCGTCGAGGACGACGAAGTCGGAACCGTCGCGGGCCTTGTCGTAGACGATGGTCATGAGCCAGCCATCGTCTTCGGCGGTGCCGCTCTCGGCCGGTACGAACACGGGCTCACCGGGGATGCGGTCGTCGCCGAACTCGTGCTCGACCGACGCTCCGGTTTCGAGGTCGTACTTGACGATGGCGTTCTGATCCTTGAACGAGCTGTCGGCGTAGCCGTAGCGGTTCTTCAACCCGACGAGATGCTCGGCAACTCGGGGGAACTCGATCTGGCGATCGTCGAGCGCTTCTTCACTCACACCACCGGTCTCGAGGTTGAGCGTCCAGCGATGGAGCATGGCGTCGTTATTGAACGTGGCCGAACCCTGCTTCCAAAGCTCCGGATAGCGAGCGGTGTCGATCACGATCTCGTTGCCGTTCTCGCCCTGATCGAATGAGTTCATCGGGTGGAAGACGTAACACGGGTCAACGTCGAACCAGGTCGGCTGGGTGTTGACCGCGCCTCGCTCCATCACGCCGATGCGGGCGCCGTAGTCATCGTCCCAGCGGTAGGGCATGCCGCCCTTCATCGCCAGATCGAGATCGAAGATCACGGGGAGGTCCATGAAGATGATCTTCGACTCGGTGATCGAGAAGTCGTGAATCATCGTCGGGCCAGGAACGTCGATCGCCTCGCTCTGAACCAGTACGCCGCTGGCATCGACGCGGTGGTAGGTGAGGTAGGGCTCGAAGAATCCATAACCAAAGAAGTGCATCTCTCCGGTGATCGGGCAGATCTTCGGGTGGGCCGTCATGGCCGTGTCGAGCTTGCCGCCAAAGTCGTGAACGCCGATGGTCTCGAGCTCGGGCGAGAGCTCACACGGGAAGCTCGATTCGACGAGCGCCAAGATCTTGTCGGCGTGGCGCACGATGTGGGTGTTGTTCACGCCGATCGTGCGGTCGACCGAACCGTCGTCGCCAATCATCGACGCGTCAGGTTCGTTGAGCGCTCGGGTCTGCACGAAACGATTGCGGTACCACGAGGCCTTGCCGCCATCGAGGCGCATGCCGTGGATCATTCCGTCACCGGCGAACCAATGCGGCGACCAGCCCGACTTCGGATTGGCTCCGTTGCGCAGGTAGTGGCCGTTCAGCTCTGGTGGCAGCGCGCCAACAACCTCGAGGTTGTGTTCGGTCACCTCATCGAAGACCGGTGCGTAGTTGCCACGCAAGTGGAACGGCTTCTTCTCTGGAGGGGTTTCGAGAGTGGTCACCCGACAAGGTTGGCAGCTCCCGCGAGAAGAACCACATCACGGGCGTCGGTTCGACGGAAGCGGGGTGCTTCGCGTTCTGAAGTTAGGGTCACGACGTGCCGCCAGTCTTGCAGCCAACAGCGAAACATCGATCGTTCAAGCGGGGTGCCGATGCCCTTCGGCTCATCTCGTCGATCGGTGCCAACTATGTCTTTCCAGAAAAGGTCCAGTTCGACAAGACCCGGCCGACGTTGCTTGCTGCCAACCATCGCTCGCTGCTCGATCTGCCCGTCTCGTGTGCGGTCGTCGATCACTTTGGATTGTCTGGTCGTTTCCTCGTCAGAGCCGACCTCATGGAGTCCGGCCTTGGCGCCAAGCTCCTTCATTCGATCGGCTGCATACCAGCCTCTCGAGACACCAGAGAATCAGCCGAGGCGACCGCGATCGAAACGTTGCTGGCCGGCCAGGTCGTCGGAATCATGCCGGAGGGCCGCGTGACCCGGCCGTCTGAACGGGTGAACGGTGTCGGCGAGTTCAAGCATGGCGCGTCACGGATCGCCGTTGCGTCCGGAGCCGTGGTGTTGCCGATCGCAGTGACGGGATCAGATGAGGTGTGGCCTCGTGACAAGATGCCTCGTATGCAGTTCCCTCGACCGATCGTCGAGGTTCGCACGGGCGACTTGATCTCGTTCGAGAGCGACGATCACGAAGCGAACACCCGCCAACTCTCCGAGGCCATCAGCGACATGCTCGCCGGGCGTTGAGTCACACCTTCGACTGAACAAGGACCGCTGCACGCAAGTGCTCGTTCTAGTCGCCGGCGGCCGCTGGGCTGGCAGGTGCATTCGGGCTGGCGATCGGCGTCGCACCGCTCTCGGCCGAATTGAACGCTTCAGCAGCTCGTTCGTTTTCGTTGATCTTGTTCAAGATCGCCTGGCCCGCTCGCTCGAAGTACTCCCGGTTCTCGCGAACAAAGATGTTCGACTCGCGCATCGAATCGAGTTGGCCGTTGACTTCAGGGATGACGTAACGAGCGACCATGTCCCAGCTCTTGGAGGTGTTGGCCGGACTCGCAAAGTCATTCACGAATCCAATCGCGGCGCCGTAGCCACCCGTGACCTTCTCCATCTCGAGCACTCGTTCGATGAGATCGTCCGGCGTGCCGATGACCATCGCCGATCCTTCGGCGAAAGCGAGCGCATCGATGGCCTTGCGGGTGGAGTCGAACTTGGGCACGCCGGGGCGTTGCAACGTGTCGACTACGTACTCGTTGTGCCAGCGTAACAGGCCGTGCTCGACCTCTTCGAAGGCCTTCTCGCGGGTTTCGGCGATGTGCCAGTTGAAGAGCACACGCCAGTTGGCCCGGTCGACGGTCTGGCCGTGCTTGGCTGCGGACTCCTCAGCAAAGCTCCACTGCAAGGGGAGTGAGGCGAGGCCAGCGTCGGACATCGATCCGACGGACAACACACCGTCGCCATACTTGCCGGCCAAGGTCATGCCCGAAGGGCTGATCATCGACGCGGTCGCCATCGGAATCGTTCGCTGCAACGGCAGGATCTGGAGCCTGGCGTCGTTCAATGTGAACCACTCGCACTCGTAACTGAAGCGATCGGCGCCGGCGAGCAGCTTCTTCAGCACGCCGAGTGCTTCGTCTTGGCGGTCACGTAACACGATCGGGTCGATGCCCATCGTGTGCGCGTCGGACGCGAGGGCGCCCGGGCCGGTTCCGAGCAGCACTCGGCCTTGGCTCATGTGGTCGAGCTGCACGATTCGCTGCGCCACGTTGAACGGGTGGTGATACGGAAGCGACAACACGCCGGTGCCGAGCTTGATCCGACCGGTGCGCTGGGCGGCTGCCGCGAGGAACATCTCGGGTGACGCAATCGTCTCCCAACCCGTCGAATGGTGTTCGCCGCACCAGAACTCGTCGAAGCCGAGCTTGTCCATCTTCTCGACGAGGTCGAGATCCCGCTGGATCTGGAGCCCGAGGCTTTCGCCGGGGAGATGGTGTGGAGCGAGGAATGCACCGAAACGGATGTTGGCCATGTGGTGACGTTACGGCTCGGTCGTCCTGCTGGCCAAAGCCTGAGCCGACGATGGAGCCACAGCTCGCCTGATCACAGGTGGTCCCATAGTGTCGGCGCTATGGCTGCACCAACGTTCGGATTGTTCGGCATCAACATGGGCGGGTTGGCGGCGCCAGCCGACATGGCTCGTGTTGCACAAGCGGCCGAGGCAGCCGGCTTCGATTCGGTCTGGACGGGTGAACACATCGTCTTGCCCGACCCGCAAGCGCCGCCGTCGCCCGCCGCACCAGAGCTCGATTTCGTCGACTCGACCAACGCGTTGAGCTACATCGCCGCAGTCACGTCGACGATCAAACTCGGCACCGGCATCGTGATCCTGCCCCAGCGCCGACCGGCGACGTTGGCCAAGAGCCTCGCCAGCGTCGACCACCTCTCGGGCGGTCGGTTGATCTTTGGGCTCGGCGTTGGTTATCTCGGCCCAGAGATGGAGGCGTGCGACACGCCGCTGGCCGGTCGGGGCGAGCGGTCCGATGAATACCTGCGGGCGATGCGAACGTTGTGGACGGGTGATGCCGTGTCGTTCGAGGGTGAGCACGTCACGTTCACGAGCGTCACCGCCAACCCAAAGCCGGTTCAGAGTTCGGTTCACACCGTCGTCGGAGGTCACTCGAAACGTGCCCACCGTCGATCGGTGGAGCTCGGCCACGGCTGGTACGGGTTCATGCGTAACCCCGAAGCGGCGGCTGCAGACATCGCAGCGTTGGCTGAGGCTGGTGAACGCTTCGATCGGCCGGCTGAGCTCGGCAAGCTCGAGATCAGCGTTACCCCGCAGAAGCGGCTCACTCGAGAGGACTACGAGGCATATGCCGAGATGGGCGTCGACCGCCTCATCCTGCAACCCGGCTGGCACAAGTCAGCCGACGAAGCGCTCGCCTTCGTGGAAGAGTTCGCCCCCGTCAGTTGGTGACCCGGCCGCTCGCTCATCGAGCGGTCAACCTGTGGGGTCTGAACTCAGTGAGCCGAGGCGATCAGCAAACCGAGCGGTCAACTGTGGGGCGTGACTCAGCGAGCCGAAGCGATCAGCAAACCGCGCGGTCGACCTGTGGGGTCTGAACCCAACAAACCGAGCGATTGACCAACCGAGCGCTCAGGGTCTGACCCCACAGGTTGTTGTCACGACGATTGATCGGGTGAAGTGTGTCGGTTCAGCACTCGCCGTTGTGGCTGCGGTCGAATCGGTAGAGCGTGTCCTCGTCGACAGTAACGATGAAGCAGGCATCGATACCGGCCAGGCGATCACCATCGAGATGGCTGGATTCCCAGAGACCTCGATCGAGGGTCCAGATCCGCATGGGGTCGGTGTCATGACCGGTGAAGAGCGCCCCGACGATCAGAACCGGATCGTGCCAGCTCGATGCATCGAGCCTCACGGAGACGTCAGTGTTTCGAGCGAATCCCACATCGACGTCTTGTGAGCTTCCGACCGAATCGTCGTAGACACGAAGCACGACACTGCCATCGAAGCGACGTATGAGGTTGTAGAAGTGGCCGTCGTTGGCGCCGATCTGTTGCCCGTACGAGCTGTCATCGACCACTGGTGCGAGCGACCACTCGCCTCGGCGCGTGCTCACGACGGTCCCCACGCCGGTGTGGACCGGACCAGCGATCCGGACGATCGTGCCGGCTGCTGAGTGGGCGATGCTCCCGCCGTATTCACTGTCGAACGCGATCTGGTCGATCACCTGAAGTCGCCAGTTCTCGCCATCGGGAGAATCCCAGACAGCGGTGCGGATCTTCCCGTCGATCGTGACCCAACCCGTTGCGTGGATGCGGTCACCAACGGCAATGGCGTGCATCACTGCGGATGCTCCTGCGTATGGCGGGGAGTCGGGAGTGCGAGGCAGGTTGGTTGATGAGCCGGAAACGATTGTCGATGGCGATCGCTCCCACGTTTGCCCGTCGTCGGAAACGAGCACGGTGGGGGACTCGTCGTCGGCGTTCGGGTCGCCGGCGATGAAGGCGAAGAACCGGTCGTCAAACGCAACGACGTCGCTTACCTCGGCAAAGATCGGTTCGCCCTCGACAGCAGACTCGGAGAACAGCGTTTCAATCGACGTTGCATCACCGGTGTTATCGCCAACCCGCCACAGAACCTGGCCAGCGCCTTCCAACCACGCGACGGCCACCATGTGTTGGCCGATGGTGACCTGCTCGATCGCCATCCCAACCGGGATCACGAACTCGGTCTGGGGGAGGCCAAGCGGGACATCATCGAGAGCCTGCGATGGTTCGGGTTCGCTCTCACCCGGATCAGATGATTCGGCCGTGGTGTCCGAAAAAGCTGGTTCGTCGAGCTCGCTCGACGCTTGGGTCGACGTGGTTCGCCCGATCGTGGATTGCTCTTGTGCCTCTTCGTCGGTCATCGGCTCGTCGATGGCTTGCTGATCGGCGACCTGCGCCTCGGCGGCTTGCTCCGCCGACGGTTCCGTTGCTGTGTTGGTCGACGATCCGCATGCGGTGGCGGCCAGAACGAGGGCGAGACTGGCGAAGACGCACCGGCCGAAAGCAGCTCGACCGAAAGCAGCTCGACCGACTGCAGCTCGGCCAGACGCAGCACGGCGGAATGCGCTGGGAGTCGTTGGCGAGCCGGTCATGGTCTCAACCGTACGGCACCGAACCCGCCTGATCCGGTCGCTCCCGCTGCTTGAGGCAAGCAGATGGCGCAGTTCGAATCGGCGGTTGGTTCGAACCACGACGGCCAGTGCTGCTTCAGCCAGGCAGATGGCGCAGTTCGGATCGCACTTGGTTCGGGCCACGACTGCCGGGCCCGACTGTGCTGCGCAAACGTGCTTGACCCGCTGCTGGTTCAGATCAGCAGTGAGCCGGTCGCTCCGAGGGCGATGAGGACGATCAATGGCGTGAAGTACGCATCGTCGGCCTTGCCGAAATCGGTGTCGTGAACAGTCTTGGTGAGGCCGACGAGTTTGGTGTCGCCGATCGCTCGGATCGTGAAAACACCCACACCGGCCATCACGAGCCAACGAACGAATGGAAGGTCGGTCTCACGGCTCGCGAGCACGATGAGCGCAGCGAACGTGGCGAGTGCAACGGCCACCATCAGTGTGAGCACCGGGCCTGGCGAGAAATTTGACTCTTCGACCTTCGGTGCGGCTCGATCGAGCATCCAACGACCCCCGGCCGCCCAGTAGACATGCACGGCGGCGGCGCCGAGTAGGAGGGCAACCGTGAGGTAGGTGGCTGGCTCGAGCACCGCTTCGCCAAGTGAACCCTCGGCGCGGAATGCAGCGAGGCCGCCGAGTAGGAACAGCGGCCAGGCGAGATGCCCGGGGAGCGAGAAGAAGATGATTGCTCCGGTCACGACACTCATCACACCGACGACGACGAGGGCGTTGGCGTCGAGCACGATGGCGGCGAGGGCGAGCCAGGCGATCGACGTGATATGCCACGCAAAGCGGAAGATTCGTTCGGCGGCCCACCGGGGAACCTCGGAAAGCTCCCACTCCTTGGCGAACAACGGTCGAAGCAGGCTCGCTTCACCGAGTGCACTGTGGGCAAACCCGAGTGCGATGAGGCAACCAGCGGCGACGACCTGAGCGATTGAGTAGCCAGCAACCATGATCTGTCCTTTCGTCTTCGCCTCCATACGGTGGCGTATGGTCGACAATAACGTACGGAGGCGTATGGTGGGAAGAGCATGAGAAAACTGTCACGCGACGAATGGGTTGCCGGTGCCTTCGAGGCACTGGTCGACGGTGGCATCGATGCGCTCCGCGTCGAGCCCCTGGCCAAGCGACTCGGCGTGACGAAGGGCAGCTTCTATCACCATTTCGACAATCGTCGGGCGCTGCACCTTGCGCTGTTGGCTGGCTGGGAAGCGATCGGAACAAGTCAGATCATCGATGGTGTTGGCGAGGCGGCAGTCGGCCCAGCCGAGCAGCTTCGCGTGCTGGCCCACCGAACGATGCAGGTCGACCCGTACAGCGACGCGATCGAGAACGCAATTCGAGCGTGGGCCGCGACCGATGAAGTCGTGGCCGAGGCCGCGGCTCGAGTCGACGCAACGCGTTTGGACTACGTGGCGGGTTTGCTGCGCTCGATCGGCCTGCCTGCGCCGTTGGCGAGGCGGCGCTCGAACATGCTCTACCGGATCCTCATCGGCGAGTTCATGTGGCGGCGTGCCGGTGGCCCGGCCACGACGAAGCGCGAGATCGATGAGATCGTCGACCTTCTGATTCAGCCGACGACGTAGCAGCTGGGCTGCTCACGACTGTCCGGACCCTGGCCGACCTCTCATTGCCAGCGCATGAGTACGGCTGGTCGTACGGTCGAACGAGAGAACCTCGAGTGGCTGTGCGGTGGAACGGCCGCTTCGTCGAATAGCGGCACGTCGAATAGCTGCACGTCGAACAGCGGCACGTCGAGCGGGTGCACGTCGAACGGTCCTTTGAGGCTCGTCGCCGGAGGGTGGGAAACGGGAGCCTTCCGAGTGGGCGGCGCGTAGATTTACGGCGTGAGTTATCGCGATGTGATGCAGGCGTTGATCGACGGCGAAGTGGTGATCCTCGATGGAGGCACCGGTACTGAACTCGAGCGCCGTGGTGCGTCGATGAGCCCCGGTGCTTGGTGTGGGCCGGCCACATTGGACAACCTCGAACTGCTCAAACAGATTCACCTCGACTACATCGCTGCTGGCGCTCAGATCGTCACGGCAAACACCTACGCGTCGTCTCGGATCATGCTCGCGAACGCTGGGCTTGCCGACCGTTTTGAGGACCTCAACCGGGCCGCTGTTCAGACCGCACGGCTGGCGTGTGATGAGAGCGGGGTTGAGGGGCTGCTCGTGGCAGGGTCGTTGTCCCACATGGTGCCGATCGTCGCCGGCGAGATGGGGAGCGACCTGTCTCGAACGCCGTCGGGCGACGAGATGGACGAAGCCTTCGGCGAGCTCGCCGCACTCCATGTGGAGGAAGGCTGCGACCTGATCATCAACGAGATGATGTTCCACCCGAATCGCATTCCGCATTCGCTGAGCGCTTCGATGGGCTCGGGCCTTCCGGTGTGGGTCGGCCTCTCGGCGAGGCAGGGAGAGAACGGTGAGGTCTTGAGCTTCACCGATGAGTTCGACGTGCCGTTCGCCGAGATCGTGCAGATGGTCGCCGAGTTCAAGCCGGACTCGATCGGTGTGATGCACACACCGTCGAACATCGTCGGCGAGGCGCTCGACATCATGCGCGCTCACTTCGACGGACCGCTCATGGCCTACCCAGACTCCGGCTACTTCGCCATGCCCGAGTGGCAGTTCGAGAACATCATCCCGCCGGCCGAACTCGCCGACTTCGGAACCGACTGGAAATCCCGCGGCGCCCAAATCATCGGCGGCTGCTGCGGCCTTTCCCCCGAACACATCGAAGCCCTCGCCCCCCTCGCCAAACCTGCGTAAGCCATGGGGTCAGACCTCGATTTACGCAGGTTGGGTGAATGAACAAAGGGTGAGGACGACTGTCGCTCTCACAACTTCGTCCTTCCTCACAACTTCGTCGACGGCACTCACGGCATTGTCGACGGGTCCCATCGCCACCCGTTCGACGGAGAAGAGGCGCTACTTGGCTGGCTTGAAGTAGACGGCCTCGTAGGACTGAAGCTCGAAGCCAAGCTTGGTGTAGAGCTGGAATGCGCCACCGGGGTTGTTGGTGTCAACACCGAGCACCGCTTCGTTCATGCCTCGATCTCGCAGGACGCGGAGGCTCTCGGCGAGAAGGGCGCCGGCGACTCCTTGATTGCGCCAGTCGTGATGGGTGGCGATGTACTCCGGATAGCCACGAAGCTCGCCTCGTTCTTCGTTCTTCTCATGGTCGATGAACGGCTTGACCTGACCCACGATCGTGTCGCCGTGCCAGGCAACTTGCCACAGCGTTTCATCACGCCGTAGGTCGTCGATGATCCAGGTGTAGGCAGACTCGTCGATCTCTTGGAAGTCCCACTCGCCTCGATAGCACTCGTGATAGGCGGCGACGATTTCGCGCATTTGGTCGGGTTGGACGGGTCGGATCTCGACACCGTCCGGAAGTGAGAGCTCGGGAATGTCATCGAGGTGAGGTCGGCGCAGGGAGGCTCCCCACTCCTTCGCGACGTAGCCGAGCGACTCGAGCCAGGCGGCTTCTCCCATCGAGGTCTTGTTCGGACCGGGATGGAACGCATAGGCACGAAAGTGAGGATCGTCGGCCTCCTCGATGAGTCTGCCGAGATGAACTTCGAGCGCCGAGACCATGGCGCTGAACAACGCCTCATCGATATGGGCCGGGAGCATCGGAGCGAAGACAACACAGTCCCGCCGCCCATTGTCGAGATCGGCGAAGCCGATTCGGCCGTACGCAACGGCGTTGCCCTGCTCGTCATCCACGACGAACACGTCGAGATCGGGGTCGCAATCGTGAAGGTTCGCGTAGTTGACGTCGAACTGCTCGGCTGTCGGCTGGGCCGGGTCATTGTGGTGTTCTCGGTAGCTGCCAAGAATCTCTGCAAAGGCAGGATGATCTGCTTTTCCTCGGTAGGGGCGAGCCGAATAGCCGGCCGGGAGATCCATGCGGTCGGCGACGTGCGTGCGGTCCTCGGAAGCCATCGCCCGACCCTACGCGCCGTCGCCGCCGTCGTCTTTCGAGTTTGCGCCCTCGGAGTCTCGCGAACAATCCGGCGTCAACCTCTTGGGGGTCTGACCCCAAGAGGTTGGTCAGCGATGAACGACACCGGAGGCGCTGATTGGGTCGGCGATCAGGGCTCGCAGTGACATGCCGAGGCCGTGGGTGTGGATCGTGCGGGGGAGTGCGATGCGCACGAAGACACTTCCGGGCAGTTCCAATTCACCGTGGCTCGTTAGCGCCTTGAGGTGCCCCTGCTCGATCAGGCTGGCGATGGATGGATCGTCGACGTCGACCAGTTCGGCCGTGGCCTGGAACTGAATGGTTGAAGGCGGACCGCCGACCGGCACTCGGCGAACCGGCACGCTGATCGCACCCCGTCCACTCGATGCCACGTTGCGAGCCTTGCGACTGGTGCGAAGCGTGTTGATGTAGAGGTGCTCGCCGACGAGTTCGTAGACAACTCCTGCTGCGTGCGGGAAGCCCGCAGGCGAAACGGTCGACAGTGTGGCGAACGATCGCTTCTGGAGCTTCGACATGATGGACGCTTGGTCCAGCTGGCGACGCGATGCGGACGGTTGGGTGATTGCAGTGCTTGAGGTGGCTGGGTGGTCATGTGTGGTTTGCATGAAGTCCACGTTGAACGATCCAAGCAAGACTGTGAATGGCTAAAGCGTCGCGAAACCACACAATTCGTCCACCACGGTGGACGAACGGCCAGGATTGGGCCAGCATCATCGACATGGCCTCCGCCGAAGTAATCCGAGCTGAAGCAGCCACCGGTAATCGTGTCTCAGCGATCGGCGAAGCGCTCCGCTTTGTGCAGATGAGTGGCGTCTTCTACTGCCCATCGATCCTGTCGGAGCCGTGGGGACTCGAGCTGCCAGCCATGGACGACACGGTTTGGTTTCACGCGCTCACCTCGGGCCACGCAACCATCGAAGTCGAGGGTGAGGTTCGGTCGGTTCTGCCCGGCGACCTTGTGCTCGCTCCGCACGGGAACGGACATCGTGCGTGGGGCCGAGAGACTGCCCCGACGCCGCTCGTCTTCGAGCTTCCCCACGAGGAGATCAACGAGCACTATGCGATCCTTCGCCACGGCGGGGGAGGCGATGTCACCAACATCGTGTGCGGCGGTATCCGTTTCGATCATCCGGCGGCTCGGCAGCTCGTCGCGTCGCTACCCGCCGTGATCCACATCGAGGCCTCGAAGTCGACCCGGTCCGATTGGATGCGGGCAACGATCGACTTGATGGCCGAGGAGACTCGAACGCTTGCGCCTGGAAGCGAAGCCGTTGTCAGTCGGCTCTGCGACATCGTCGTGATCCAAGCGATTCGAACATGGATCGAGCGAGACCCTGCCGCCCAAACCGGTTGGCTCGGAGCACTTCGAGACGAACAGATCGGCACGGCGATCGCCCGGATCCACGCCGAACCCGAACGAGATTGGTCGGTCGCATCACTCGCTGATGAAGTCGCCATGTCGCGCTCCGCCTTCGCCGCTCGGTTCACCGAGCTCGTTGGCGAATCGGCGATGCGTTACGTCACCCGATGGCGAATGCACGTTGCGCTGGACATCCTCCGCCGCACCGACCAGACGATCGCCGCGACCGCAGCGCAGGTTGGCTACGACTCCGAAGCGTCGTTCAGTCGAGCCTTCAAGCGAGTGGTCGGTGAGTCGCCGCGCAATGCCCGTGCTGCCTAGATCGGCAAGCCGCTCGAGCGGCGCCAAACAGGAGCGGGAGCGAAGCGATCTACCCTGTCGAAATATGGGCACAAGCGAAAACCCTCGGTTCATGAGCGAAGCGAACGACACGATTGAGATCACGACCGAACGTGTGAAGCCGCGTGATGCCGAGCTGCAGGTGACGATCGCCGATGGTGGCGGACCGCTGGTTGTGCTCGTTCACGGTTGGCCCGAACTCGCCTACTCGTGGCGGCACCAGCTCCGTCCACTCGCCGAGGCCGGCTACAGGGTGATCGCTCCCGACATGCGTGGGTATGGCGCAAGCGACTGCCCGCCCGACGTTCAGAGCTACGACATCACGGCGCTCGCGGGCGACGTCGTTGGCCTCATCGAGCACTACGGAAACGGCGAGCCGGCGTTCCTCGTTGGCCACGATTGGGGGTCACTCATCTCGTGGCCTCTTTCGGTCATGCGTCCGGATCTCTTCGCCGGTGTCGCCTGCCTTTCGGTGCCGTACTTCCCCGTCGCTGAGCAAAGCTTGATCGATGTGTTGACCGAAGTCGTCGGTGATTCGTTTCACTACATCCTGCACTTCCAGGAGGAAGGTGTTGCCGAGGCCGAGTTCGATTCCGATCCGATTGGGTCGATGCGTGAGGTGATGTGGCTGGGCTCGGGCGAAGCGGCGGCACAGGGTGAGCAGCTGACCGCTATGGACTCGGCCGAGCGAACCACCATGCTCCACGGCGGGTCACACCCGCTCCCACCCTGGCTCACACAAGGCGACCTCGATGCGTACGCATCTGCCTTCGCGAAGACGGGCTTCCGGGGCGGCTTCAACTGGTATCGAAACCTGCATCGAAATCACTCGTTGATGAGTCAGTGGCGCATGCAGCCCGTGAAGATTCCAGCAGCGTTCATCGCCGGTGATGCCGACACGGTGCTGACCTCGACCGGCGAGGTTGGCCCCGAGCACCCGATGCTCGTCAACCAGGCGGCGATGGTGCCCGATCTCACCGTCACGATGATCGAAGGTGGCGGGCACTGGATCCAACAGGAGCGGCCCGACGAGGTCAACGCTGCACTGCTTGCGTTCTTCGAACAGGTCGCCGGCGGCAAGCGCTGATCCGTTGTGGTTCGATCGGCTCGCCTGGCTGTTCAGGTGGTGAAAGAAGGCGGTCGCACAGTCGGACTGACGACGCCCGATTTAGTCGCGCTGGCCTGTGATCGGTGCAGCGTTCGTGGCTCGTAGGAGAAACCAGATCGCTGATGCGCCCATAAGAGCGGCGTTCGCTCCGATGGCGATGGGGATCGACGCTGCGTCGGCAAGCATTCCGCTGAGCACTGGCGAGCCAACGACCCCGATATCGCCGAACGTTCGATAGAGCCCCATCGCCGCGCCTCGCTGATCCTCACCGACCAGGTTTGCCACATAGGCAGCTGGAGCAGGGCCGGTGATGCTCGATCCGATGGCGGACAACGTGAGTCCACCGATGAATACCGGAAGTGAGTCGGCGATCGCAACGATCGCGATTCCGATGCTGATTGCGAACGCTGTCGGCACGATCAGCACCTTGGGCCCGAAGCGGTCGGCGGCCCAGCCCGAAGGCCAGATCAGTACAAGTCCGATCACGCCGAGTGCAGTGAACAGCGCCCCAAGCTCGGCCACTTCGAGACCGAATGATTGGTTGAGCTGTAGTGGCACCAGCGTCTGGCGGACCCCGGCTCTGATCGAGAACACACCAACCGACACGAAACCCACCGCCAGAAAGTCGACCGAGCGCAGCAGTGCGAACCGGGAGGGGAGTGGTGCCGCTTCGTCTTGTGTGGCGCTCTCATCGCGAGCCACGAGGGTCTCGGGAAGGCGAGCGAAGCCGTAGATCGCCGTGATCACGGCGGCGACGGCGACCACGAAGAACGGCGCAGCGAGTCCGTAGCGATCAGCGACGAGACCGCCGATCGCAGGACCGAAACCGACGCCCACCAGTAGGGCACCTTGGTTCGTTGCGATGAAGCGGCCGCGTTCTTCGGGGCCGGCGATGTCGAGCAGGTAGATCTGGGCACCCGTCATGTAGAAGCCCGAGCCGAGGCCGGCGATGAAGCGGAAGAAGAGCAGCACCCAGATGCTCCCGGCCATGCCCGAACCCAACATGCCGAGGGCGGTGATTGCTGGCCCACCGACCAGCAGGAATCGGCGGCCGTGTCGGTCAGCGAAGGCGCCAGCGGGAACGTTCGTCAGCAGGCGGGCGAGACCAAAGGCTGTCACTGTGGACCCGACCATCGCCGTCGACACTTCAAAGGTGCGGGCGTAGAGCGGAAGGATCGGGCTGATCACTCCCTGCCCCGCCATCACAAAGACGGTGGAGACGCAGATCGCGATGAGCTGTTCGAACCGCTTGTCAGGAGCTTTGAGACGAACCTTCAGAACTCGGCACGATACTCAACCGAACCACGCCAATTCGATTTGAGACACCCGTCGTTGGCGTACCGTCGTATCAGTCGGTGATGAGGCCTGAGTGTGGATCGCATTGGGTGAGGCAGTAGAGCATCCCGCCGGGGTCGCGCATGGTGGTCCAAACGATGCCTCCGTGAACAAACTCTGCGCCGAGTGACTCGTGGGCCGCTCGCACGGCGTCGACGCTTTGGCCACATGCGATGTCGAGATGAGCTCGCGCCGTTTGTCCACCGTCGTCCGCGCCGAGCTTCTGGAACAAGATCCGCAGTGGGATGTCCGAGGGTTGAGTCAACGAAGCGAACTCGTGCAAACGACTGTGGTTGAGCTCCCAGCCGCTGAGCTGATGCCAGAACTCGCACTCGGAAGCGAACGAGTCGGCGGGAATGTCGATGCACACCTGGTCGAGACGTTGTTCAAGGTCGGCCGGGCCGGGGAGTGGGATGTGTGACTCGCCGTGGTGGCCGACGAAACAAAAGGTCAGTCCATTCGGTGAGGCCATGATCGCGTGACCGAGATCTGCGATGAGTGTTGCGCCAAGCTGTTGTGCACGTTCTCGAGCATCGGGAATCGAGTCGACATGTAGGTCGAGGTGAATGCGTGGCCCCTCCTCCGTTCGCTGCACCCGCAGGTAGGGGTCGCCATCGATCGGAATCAAGGTGGCGAATTCCCCCTCGTCGCCTCTTGGGGCCGACAAGCTCGACCGTGTCACGTCTTGCCAGAACTGGACACCGGCGTTGAAGCTGGCGCTCGGCATGTCAACGAACGCAGTGAGCCAGCGGATAGCCGTGGTCGACACTGGCTAGCGTCCGCTGAACGCTTCGGTGACCAGACGGAGCCATTCGTCGGCAACATCGAGATCGCCGGACACTGTCACGTCGCCGTTGTTGCGGGCCGCGTTTCGACCCCACAACGCGGCGAGGACTGCATGCGATTCGCCGGCGACGTCGGCGGTTCGATCTCCGTTGCCAACGACCAGGGACTGATTGAGGCACGGGCTCACGACCTTGATCCTGCCGGACGGTCGCTTGGTCATGTCGCTAGCGAGGGGGAGCGCGAACTCGAGCGTCTCTTCGATCGCATCTCGCGCACAGCGGTCGTCGAGGTGGCGCTGGTCGACCGAGAGTGCTTCGGCAACGTCCATGCGATGCAGTGTCGTTTCGACAGCTGCGCGCCTGAACCAGAACGATGCGCGGCCGGGGCCTGCGTAGGTCCAGCACGGTGTTGCTGGGTCGGCTGCTCGGAACTGCGCCGCGCACGCCCGCATGTTTGTGGTGAAGGCGGCGAGTGAATCAGCGCCGGTTGGGTGAGCGCTTGGCCAGTCGACCTCGGCGAACACCACATCGGCCTCGGTCTCTGGGTCCTTCGCCATCGCCGCGGGATAGGCGAGACCGAGGCCGAACGACAGATGGTTCACGACGTACTCGACGTCCCAGCCGGGGCACGCTGGCACCGATGTGTCGTAGCGATCAAGATCGATGTTCTCGAACCACTCGACGTTGTCTTCGAACCAGGTGATGTGCTCGCTCGGGGCCATCGTCCCAGTCTCACACAGCTCGGGTGCACGGCTTCGGCGTTTACGGTGCCTCGTCCATGCGTCGTATGGTCGGCGGCGATGAGCTACGAACAGATTCAGGTCACCCAAGACGGCTCGGTTGCCACCGTCACGATGAGCCGTGCGGACGCGTTGAATGCGATCACGCCGACGATGCTGGGCGAGCTCAATGCAGCGTTCGAAGCCCTCGAGGCTGACGATGCGTGTGCTGTTGTCGTGCTGACTGGCGAAGGCCGAGCGTTTAGTGCCGGTGTTGACTTGAAGGCGCTTGGCGATCGTGAGCTCACTGGAGGCATGGTCGGCGACATCCTCGATCTTCCCGCTCGTGAGCTGACGGGACGCCTCTCCGGCTCACGTCTCGTGACGATTGCGAAGGTCAACGGCTTCTGTTTCACCGGTGCGCTCGAGCTTGCGTTGGCGTGTGACCTCATGGTTGTCGCCGACGAGGCGACGCTCGCCGATACGCACGCGAAGTTTGGGCTGCGGCCGACGTGGGGGATGAGCCAGCGACTGCCTGCCGCGGTCGGTATGGCGAAGGCTCGCGAGCTGTCGTTCACCGCTCGAAACGTCAAGGGTGTTGAGGCCGCTGAGATCGGTATGGCGTGTCGATCAGTTCCGCTCGCTGAACTGGACGACGTGGTGGCGGACATGGCGGCGGCGGTCGCCGGAAACAGCCAAGACTCACTCGCCGCGTACAAAGATCTGTTCGCCGTTGCCGACTCGACCGGCCTCGGCGCGGGGCTCGACTACGAGGCGGCTACCACCTACGAGATCGGCGACACCGACGAGCGCTTGGCTGGCTTTCGCGCCTAACGCACGTTCCGCGCTCCTTGGGTAGATCCGCCGACGTCTCATCACCCTCAGTAGTGCAAAACTGACTCTCGGTAGTGGAGTCTCTTTGGGGGTATGGCGATGAAGTCTGTTCGGCGTTTTGTGGTGGCTGGAGCGATGGGTGTGGTCGCGATTGGGCCACTCGCACCTTCGATTGCGGGTGCTCAGGCAACCGGTGAGTCAGCTGGCGACATCTCGAGTGTCGGGATCGTGAGCGGCTTACGTTCGACGAGCCAGACCGGAACCGGTCTGGTGCTCAATTGGCAGACACTGCCAGGCACGGATCTCTACCGCGTCTACGTCGACGGCGCGCTTGCGGCGAGCGACGACGATGGCTGGGTCACGGTTCGATGGCTGAGCCCACTGCAGACCTACACCATCGAAGTCTCGGCAGTGCGAGGCGGCGTCGAGGGTGAACGTTCTGACCCCATCGAGGTCACGACCTCCGACATCACATTGCCGATCCCGAACATCAACGTGGACCTGCAAACCCGCCGGTTATCGAGCACGCTCGTTCCGTTCGCAGTCCAAGACGTGTTCGGCGCATCGATTCAGCTCTTCCGCGACGGCGTTGAGCTCGATGCCGCCGCCCTCGGCGACAGCCGTTCGCGGTTGCTCGATCGAGACGTCACACCAGGTGCGACCTACGTCTATCAGGCTCGCTTCGTGAGCGAAGCAACCGGCGCTGTTGGCGAGTTCGCTCCCGACATCATCGTGACCGTCCCTGGCAACGTTGCCGACGTGACGAACACCTTCACCGATCGCCAAGTCGTCGTGCTGCGTCTCGATGATCTCGATGGCCGGACCCCATATGAGGTTGAACGAAACGGCGAGATCATCGGAGTCTTCTCACAAAACGTGTTCATTGCGTCGCAGTGGTTCGGCGATCGCACCGTCGAGGCGGGCGAGACCTACACCTATCGCGTGCGCGTGACGCCCGAGACGGGAGCGCCGGGCCCATGGTCCGAAGCAGTGACCACGACGACGCCGGAGCCGCGCACCTCAACGAGCACATCAACGTCGAGCTGACGTTCTGCAGCGAGGCTCATTCGAATCGCGGCAGGAGTGGCCGGTAGTGTCCGGAGACGTCGACCTGAAGGATTCTCGTGAGCCTCGCTACCGCAGCTGCTGTCACCGCCGACCCTGAAGCCGTTGGGATGAGCCGAAGTCGGCTCGAGCGCCTCGCGCCGGCGATGCAGCAGTTCATCGACGACGGCACCGTCGCTGGCATCTCGACGATGATCAGCCGTCGCGGCGAGATTGTGCACGCCGAACAGGTTGGCTTCCGCGACAAAGAAGCCGAGTTGGCGATGACGGCCGACACGATCTTCCGCATTTACTCGATGACGAAACCCATCGTCTCAACAGCGCTCATGATGCTGCACGAGGAGGGGCGCTTTCAGCTCACCGACCCCGTTGCGAACTACTTGCCGGCCTTCGGAGCGACGAAGGTGATGGCCGACGATGGATCGCTCGTCGATCAGGCACGGCCGATGGAAGTGCGTGAACTGCTGATGCACACGAGTGGTCTGACGTATGACTTTGCGCTCTCGCCTGTGGCGGAGATGTATCGCGATGCCCGCATCATGAACGACGCCACTCGCTCACTCGAAGCGTGCATCGATGCACTGGCCGAGATCCCGCTCGAGTTCCAGCCAGGCGCCAAATGGAACTACAGCGTCGGCATCGACGTGGCAGCCCGGCTGATCGAGGTGTTGTCCGGTCAATCGCTCGGACAGTTCTTGGCGGAGCGCATCTTTGACCCGTTGGGGATGAGCGATACCGGATTTGGCGTTGCTGATTCCGAACTCGACCGGCTCTCCGCCATGTACGGATTGCCTGACCTCATCGGAGAGGGCTACTCGGCGGTGCAACTCCTAGAGGCGGCTCTCAGCGGCTACGACGAACGCGCCGACGTGTCGGCCACCTACCCAACGAATACACCGGACGTGTTCCAGCGAGGGGGACTCGGCCTGTTCTCGACAACCAGCGACTACATGCGCTTCGGCCAGATGCTCGTCAACGGCGGCACGCTCGATGGTGAGCGACTGATCGGGCGCAAGACACTCGAACTCATGCACTCGAACCACCTTCCCCAAGCCCTGTTGCCGTTCGATCTGCTCGGTCGCCCGGTCGGCGGCATGGGCTTTGGGCTCGGCTCTCGCGTGATGATGAACGTCGCAGAGTTCGCGAGCACGGGCTCGGTCGGCGAGTACGGATGGGCTGGCGCAGCGAAGACCTACTACTGGGTCGATCCGGCGGAAGAACTCGTCGGCGTCTTCATGTCGCAATACATGACGGGGGTTCTGGAGCCAGACCGCACCATGCGTTCGCTGACCTACCAGGCGATCGTCGACTGATCAGTGCTCGTGCTCGCGGTAGTGAGCGGCGAGCGCGTCACCAGCGAAGTCGTTTGTCAGGTCGCGCCATAACGTGTGGACATGGTTGACGTCACGCTGAGTGTTGTCGTACTCCACGAGGAGGGTTGAGCCCTGGACGCGGTAGTAGTGGGGTTGCCCTGGCTCGAGGCCACCGGCCCAAAGGAACGACAACCCGTCGAGACCCGCGCCGATGAACTTGGCCCGTTCGATGTCCGCCAGCCCGTCCGGGAGTCGTGCGACGTAGGAGTCGAGCAGCGCTTCGAGCGCCTCCCGTTGGTCACCGGTAAACGTTGACGCCGAGAGTCCCTTGGGAGCCATGGAAAACGCCACGGCTTCGTGCTGGGCCTCGCTCAGATCGGCCTTCGCCGCCCAGCTCTGCTGAGCTTTGTCCATCATCTCGTCGTAGGGGTCGGGCAGGCGGCCGCGAAAGAGCAGTTGTAGCGGGATCACGTTGTCGCCGTCGGCGAGCTGGGCTCGGTTGGCAGTCACGATGTCGATCGGGGCTTTCGTCGAGACGACTACCTGCGCGTGCTGCTCGTCGTTGAAGAGGTGCACGAGCTCTCGGGCGAGGTCCTCGGCGTCGGCGAGCGGGCGGAGCGGGTGTGGGCCGAGCAGCGGGGAGGACGCTGGGTCTGCCCCGAGAAAGTGGGGCGTGGTTGAGGTGACCTCGCCATCGATGATCGTGTAGTGGAGCGACACGTGGTGGCCGCCGAATCGCCACCCCCAGACAGCATCACCCGGCGTGCCGAACACCGAGACCCAGTAGAGCAGCGGATCCCGCCCGCGCTCGCGTCCAAAGCTCGCCCCCCAACCCTCGGTCAAGTCGAGCGTGTTCTCGAGCGACATCACGGTGTTCGCGGCTGAATAGCCGGCGACGGAGAGCCCGGTCGACAGCAGGCGATGAGTGAGTTGGTGTTGATGCGATGACATGGCCGAAAGTGGCAGACCGCCGTGGTCCGCTGGCGTATAGAACCAGGTGCGGCGTTCGGTTTCAGCCGACCGAGACTCCGGGTCGAAAACCATGACCGCTCGTTGCCGCAGGTCGTCGTCCAGCGCGTCGAGAAACGCGACGGTGGCGGTCGTCATGCGATCGCCGATCTCGCGGCGGATGGTGGATTCGGTCGTGGTCAATGCGGCTACCGCCCCGGCTCGTAGAGGCCGAAGATGAAGTCTGGGTCGCCCGGCTCCCATGAATTGTCGACTTGGGATCGGCGGCCAACCTGTCGGGTTCGCTCCAAGAGTGAACGTCCGAGTTCGAGCTGTTTGGGCTCCCACTCGCGCAATGCCGTGGGCACGTCGTCGGCGTCGTCGAGTGCATCGGCAAGCGTCCACCCATCGTCAGCTGCTTTCGCGGTTCCCGCCGCTGCGTGGGGACGGGCGGAGAAGGCAGCGTCACCGATAAGGCAGACACGGCCGAACGCCATTCGTTCGACGTCGATGTCATAGACAACCTGAACGAACGGCTGCTCGGTTCGTTCGACGAGCTCGGCAAGCGATCGGGGCAGGCGGGCCCTTGCAGTTGCCCGTACCTCCGCCACGTGATGGTCGGTCGCAAGACCGGGCGGAATCGACAGGTCCCGACGGACGCCATTGCGGTCGGTCAGTACGTCGTCGACGTCGCCGCCTTCGAGGTAGTTGCGATACCACACGAAGTTGATCAGTCGATCGCCTGGTTCGACCGATCCTTCGATCCCGGGGATGGGGTAGACGAGAATGTGGCTGTTGGCGTAGACGAAATAGGTGATGGCGTCGGTGAGTGACGACGCCAATTCGGTCGACAACTCGTGCTCGGGCACCATGCCGCGCCACGCCACATATCCCGCGTAGGCCTCGCCGGCGTTGGGTTGCAGGGTTCGGCGGCTCGTCGACCCGACGCCGTCGGCGCACACCAATAGGTCAATCTCGGTGATCACGTCGCCGAAGCGGACGGTGACCGAGTCGGGGGTCTGGTCGAAGCTGTGCATCTCGTGGCCGAGCTTGTAGCGGTCCTCACCCCAGTGGGTGAGGAGTCGTCGGTACACGGTGTTCCAGGAGCTGAACAGATAACGGTGCGCGGAATCGCTGGCGACCGAACCGTCGCGGTTGAGATACCGGATGTGATCGGTTGCGATACTCACCTGATCGAGCGAGAGCCCCGCTCGTTCGACGAGGTAGCGCGACGTTGTCTCGAGCAGGCCGATGCCCGCGCCGCGCTGTTCCAGCTCGTGGGGCGATCGTTCGTAGATCGTGACGTCGTGACCGCTGTCGCGCAGCAAGCACGCCGCCGTCAGGCCACCGAGTGACCCGCCGACGACGGCGATCTTGGCTGTGTTCAACGTGGACCTCTCAACGGGCACATCTCGCTCGGGTCGTTTGATTCGTGGCGCTCGACTCGAATTGGCGGCGGGTGGTTCGAGTGAAAGGGATCAACCGGGTTGGCCGAAGGTGGCGATTTTGTCGACTCGGCATTCGAAGAGGGTGCGTCGTTCCTCGAACGAGGGGTCACGCAGTCCGTATTCGCCTCCGTCGCCGATGTACTTCTGCCAGATTCGGTTGAGTTGTTCGGTGACGCGGGCGCCCTCGGTGGGATCGTCCTCGGAGATCTCTCGATCGACCGTGACCTTGATGCTCATCCAGTGGTACATGTTCTCCGGATTCATGAGGAGGATCGAGACCTGCGGGTTCTGGCGAATCCAATCGGTCTTTTTGCGCTGGTTGGCGACGTTGATGAGGACGTTGTCGCCCTCGTAGTCGAACCACATCGGGGTGAGATTCGGGCGACCATCACCACCCATCACAGCCATGACGCAGGCGATTGGTTTGTCCATCAGCTGCTTGTAGGTCTCGTCGAGATCGCTGATGCTCGAGATCTCGTCTTTGGAACCAACGGAGAATTGGTTGGGCTGAACGCCTTCGGAGACGTCGAGGAACTTTGCGACGGTGACCATTTCAGGGCCTTCTTTCGGTGCTGTTGGAATGAGCTTGTTGGTGTTCGGACGAGTCCGATGTGTTGCCGAGAACGAGTCCGAAGATGGTGTGATGCTGGGTTGTACGACCCGGATTCGTTCTAGCACGCGAGCTTCGATTCAAAAAAGGTCGCTGAACCTCTGGAAATCAAGACGGGACTCCAGAGGTGGTCAGCCTCGGGTGGCTCTGATGAGGTGCGGGTAGTCGGAGGGATCGATTCTGGCGTCGATGAGTCGGGGGTGATCCCAACCGGTGGCGAGCGCTGCGGCGAGTTCGTCCTCGGTCGACACGATGGTTCCTTCGAGCCCGGACCCGATCGCGATGGCCGCGAAGTCCACCGGTTGGTACCGAACGGTTTGGGTGCCGCCGTGGTGGGGTTGTTGTTTGATTTCGATCAGGCTGAGCGCCGCATCGTTGAACACGAGAACGGTGATCGCCAGGTTCAGCCGAGCGATGGTTTCGAGTTCGGCGAGCACCATCGACAGCCCGCCATCTCCGGTCATGGCTAACACCGGTTCATCGGGTCGAGCGAGCGCCGCACCGATGGCCGCCGGGATCGCGAATCCCATCGTCGCGAGGCCATTCGAGATCAGGAGCCGCAGCGGTTCGGCGACGGGCCAGTTCGGCATGACGGCAAGAAAGTGAGCGCCAGCATCGACGGTGGTCGTGACGTCGTTCGGCGCTGCGGCGGCCGCCGCTCGAACCAACTGGAGCGGCCCGAAGGTGGTGCGTTCGCTTCGGAGGGCGCTGCGCTGTGTCGTGCGGTGGTTGACCGCGGCGTTCGGTGCCCAGCTCGTCTCCGTCGGCGTGAGGAGCGAGAGCAGGTCGTCGACCGGAGCGATGGCATCGATCGCGATCGGGAGGTACGGGCTCTCCTGGGGAACCGTCGACAGGCGGATGACCGGAGCATCGACCGTCCACGGAAGCGGGATTGGTTCCACCTCGTCAAGCCCGATCGCCACGATCAGGTCGGCGTCGTTGAGGACGTCACGTTCGAGTGCTCCGTTGGTGAAGAGGCCCGCGTTGAGCGCACCTTCGGTCGGGACCGTTCCGACGGCCTGGTAGGTGGTGAGCACCGGGCAGCCGAAGCGTTCGAGCGCATCGCCGAGGTTTGCCCCCTGCGCAGCCCACGCAGCTGCTTCGAATCCGGCGATGACCAGCGGCCGCGCCGCTCCCTCGATTGCGGCGGCCGCCTCGTCGAGAGAACCGTTGCTGAGGGTGGGCTTCCGCTCCGGCGTCCCAACCAGGCTGGGCGCTGGGCACGCCGGGTCGAAATCGAGATGCACCGCTCCGGACGGCCAGCGGGTGGCTCGCTCCACCGCACGATCGAGATCGGCATCGGTGGAGGCGTCGGCGATCGTGGCCGACTCGACGGTCAACGGGGCCATCAGCGCCCGTTGATCGAGCCGTTGATGCGGAACCCACGACGTCTGGTGGGACGGAACGGTGTCGGTGATTGCGACGAGCGGGAAGCGGTCGAGCGTGGCCTGAGCGGCTCCATTGGCAAGCGACGCCGCTCCTGGGCCCCTCGTGACGACGACGGGTGTTGGTTGATTCGTGATGCGCCCGTAGGTGGAGGCCATGATCGCGGCGGCGGTCTCGCCGTGAGCCAGCACGAATCGCATACCTTCGCTGAGTGCAGCACCGACGACATCGAGGTTTGGCCCTCCTCCCGGCAACCCGAAGAGCGTGTCGGCTCCCGCCGACGAGAGCACACGAGCGAGTCGGGCGGCGAGAGAGTGGGGATCGGTTGACGGTGCCACGGTCGAGAACGTTACGACCTCGCCCTCGACCAAACGAGTTCGCCGATGCCGTTGCTCGGGAGCCGACTGCGGCCCGGTGACGATCAACTCGGGCTCGTCCGGATCCGGCTCGGCGTTCTCGACCATCCATTTGGTGAACATCACGACGTCACCCCAGACGACACCCCAATTGTGGGGTGTCGTCGTCGCGGTGGGCTAGCCTGCCGCCGCCGGCATCTGGTCGGCGCCAAAAAAGGTGAGGGATAGATGACTGAACGTTCTCGATCGAAGAAGGCTGCGGGTGCCGTGGCATTCCTCGCAACGCTTGGTGTGTCCACTTCGGGCCCGCTGGTCGCCGGTGCGCAGGCGCCCTCGCTCCCGTCGGCGGGTGCTGGAGCGGCTGCGGTTGCCCTTCCCGCCATCTCCGCCGAAGACAGCGCTGCAGCCGATGCCTTCGAAGCGTCCTATCCAAACAGCAACGTCGCGTTCGCTCATGCGACCGCGTTCGCTGATCTGTGGGAGTTGAGCCTGCCGGTCGACGCAAAGGTCCAAGGCGGCTATCTGCTGTTGGCCGGCGAGCCGCTTCCGCCGCTGTCGGATCTCAACTTCTTCCATGGCCATGGCTACGACTATGTAGACGCGCTCGCCCTTTCGCACGAGTGGAACGGTGCCGGTGGTGTGGTCCGTGGTGACGCAGCTTCTGCGAAGGCAAAGGCGAAGACCTTCCT
>CALEWY010000142.1 GCA_937925335.1 uncultured Acidimicrobiales bacterium | reverse complement strand
GACTGCGGAGCAGTCCCAGTGTGACTGTCACAGGGGGTCGTCATGGTGTGGGTATGAGTGTTTGTATCGATTGTGATTCGTGCGTCCGCCAGGGAACCAACGACTGCGACGACTGCGTCGTGAGCTTCATCACGTCCCGTGAACCGAATGAGGCTGTCGTGATCGACGTTGCTGAGTTCGCTGCGCTGCGTCGCCTCCATTCCGCTGGTCTCGTGCCAGATATGAAGCACGAAACGCGCACGGGGAGCTGAGCCTTGGCACCATTGGGTGGTGCCAACCACGTCGACGAGCAGCTCAGAGCTCACCGAGCGCGTCCACTCGCTCGGGTTGGCCGCCGGCTTGGCTGCGATCGGCGTGACCTCAGCCGAGGTTCTCGAACCGGCGCGCACGGTCATCACCAGCCGAAAGGCCGCCGGGCTCGCTGGATCGATGCAGTTCACGTATCGCAACCCCGATCGGTCGACCGAACCTCGGCGGGCGCTGCCCGAAGCCGAATCGATCGTGTGTGGTGCGCTCAGCTATCGCCGTCAACCCATCGACGAGCCGGAGGCGCTGAGCGGCCGGGTCGCTCGCTACGCCTGGCGAGATCACTACGACGACCTGCGCACGATTCTCGAGTCGATCGCTGAGCTGCTGCGCGCCGAGGGATGGACCGCTCGGGTCCATCTCGACGACAACAACCTCGTCGATCGAAACGTGGCGTATCGAGCTGGCCTCGGTTGGTACGGCAAGAACGCAAACCTCTTGCTGCCGGGAGAGGGAAGCTGGTTCGTTCTTGGATCGGTTCTCACGAACGCTCCGCTCGTGCATGCAACCCAACCGGTCGACGACGGATGTGGCCCGTGTCGTCGCTGCCTGGATGATTGTCCGACCGGCGCAATCGTGGCCCCCGGAATCGTCGACGCACGGCGCTGTATTGCCTGGCTCGTCCAGGGCCCCGGCGAGATTCCGATCGAGTTTCGTGAAGCCGTCGGAGACCGTCTTTATGGCTGCGACGATTGCCAGGAGGTCTGTCCGCCCAACCGAGGCCTCGAACACGGCGATCCAGCACCGGAGCCGGAGACTGATTCGGATGCATTCGTCGAGCTGGAATGGGTGCTCAGAGCGGGCGATGACGAATTGCTCGATCGCCTAGGACGTTGGTACATCGCCGGGCGTGACCCAAACATCATTCGGCGAACCGCCCTCGTGGCCCTCGGGAACACAGCCGATCCGGCGAATGGCGCGGTCTGCGAACTGCTGACGCATCATCTCCGCTCGGAATCGGCTCTGCTTCGTTCCCACGCCGTTTGGGCAACCCGTCGGCTCGGCCTCGATCCGTACGCACTCGGCCTCGACCCTGACGAGGACGATCCCGCAGTGCTCGCCGAGCTTGAGATGGACCTCGACGTGAATGCCGTGGCCGCAGGATGAGCAGGCGCCACCTGCTGGTCACGAACGACTTCCCGCCAAAGATCGGCGGGATCCAGTCCTATCTGTGGGAGCTATGGCGTCGGCTCCCCGCCGACGACACCACCGTGATGTGCACGCCGTATGCGAACAGCGCTGCGTTTGACGCCCAGCAGGCGTTTCGGATTGAGCGTTCGCCAGAGCCCGTTCTCATCCCGTATCCATGGCTCGCGTCGAGGATCCGGCGCCTTGCCGATGAAGTCGATGCCGAGCTGATCATGCTCGACCCGGCGGTCCCGCTCGGCGGGATCGGTCCCTTTCTCGGCCGTCCGTACGGTGTGGTGCTGCACGGCGCAGAGGTCACGATCCCCGGACGGCTCCCTGGACTGGGAGCGTCATTGCGCAAGGTCCTCAAGGGAGCGTCGCTCGTCGTGTCGGCGGGGGAGTACGCACTGGCAGAAGCGGAGCGCTGTGCGGGGCAAACTCTGCCGTCGGTCGTGGTGCCTCCGGGAGTCGACACCGAACGATTCGTGCCCCCGACCGCCAACCAGCGAGAGATCGCCCGCTCATCGTTTGGCATCCAGCCAGATGAGATTGTGATCGCCTCGGTCAATCGCCTCGTTCCACGCAAGGGAATCGACATGCTGGTTCGAGCGACTGCATCACTCGCCAAGAGTCGACCAAACGTGCGCCTCATCATCGGCGGAACCGGCCGAGAGTCTGATCGTCTCAACGCCCTCGCCACCGAACTCGGCTCGCCGGTCACCTTCCTCGGGCGCATCCCCGATGAGCGAGTTGTCGAGCTCTACCAAGCGTGCGACGTCATGTCGATGATGTGTCATGACCGCTGGTTCGGGCTCGAACAAGAGGGCTTCGGCATCGTCTTCGTCGAAGCCGCCGCAGCCGGGGTTCCACAGGTTGCCGGACGGTCCGGCGGAGCAGCTGAGGCGGTGGTCGACGGCGAGACCGGCTTGGTCGTCGACGACCCGACCGACCTCTCGTCGGTTGTCGCCGCGCTGGCTCGGCTCACCGATGATGAGCCCCTTCGGGTTTCGATGGGTGCAGCTGCTCGAGAACGTGCGGTGCGCGAATTCGAATATGACCATCTTGCCGAACGGCTTCGAGCGGCTCTCGACACGGCAGAATTACGCCCGTGACCGTGACGGACCCCGATATCGAAGCCGCCGGCGCCGGCCTTTTGCGCACGTCGACGAAGGTGCTCACCGTTGGCCACGCGGTGCTCAGCATCATCGCCGTTGCCTACGAGGGCGTGATTCGTGGGGTCATCGGTGTGGTGTTCGTGATCGCCTTTGGGCTCGGGATCGTCACCTGTATGGCCGCCTTCTTCAAAGCCGCTGGCCGGAGCCGCCACGAGCAGGTGACGGTGGTCGGCGCCTTCTTCCTCGGAGACGGAGCGGTTCCTCGCTCCGATCAGCGACTCATGATTGGCGCGGTCTTCGTGCAGACGATCGTGGCGCTTGTCGCTGCGGGAGCCCGTCCCGTCTCTGCGGTGGCGTTCAGCGTGCTGGTTCCACTGCTCGGCCTGGGGCTCGCTGCGCAGCTCGGCGCTCGCTACGGGACGTTCGAACCACAGAAGATGTGACGACAGATCCGTCGCGTTAGGGTCGCGGCCGTGTCTGAAATGACGACTGAGCAAGCGATCGAGATCGCAGACGTTGCCGCAACGCCGGAGCAGTGCTTCGCCGTCGCCACCGATCTCGACTCCTACGCCGATTGGGCCCAAGGGATCACCCAAGTCGTCATCGATAAAGTCGACGACGAAGGGCGTGCGTCGGAGGTGTCGTTCACTGCGGAAGCGGTCGGTCGCCGAAGCCGTTACACGCTGCGCTACGACTACACCGGGGCCCCGAATCGCCTTTCCTGGCAACTGGTTCGTGGCGACCTCATGCGTCAGCTCGACGGTTCGTACGACTTTGAGCCATCGGCCCGGCTTCCCGGAGTCACCGAGATCACCTATCAGCTCACGATCGATCTCGCCGTGCCGCTTCCCGGCTTCGTGAAACGACGGGCCGAAGCAAAAATTGTCAGTGCTGCGCTGAAGGACTTTTGCAAGCGCGTCGAGTCGATCAACTGACCAAAAGCCCAGTGTCTCGGGCCTTGGGCCACATGACCTGGTCGAAGATGACCAGTTGCGGTCGTCGGTCGACGAAAAGAAATGTCGCTCCGTCACCGATTTATTCTTGAGTTGGCTTCCTGACGAGTCGATGCACTTGTCATGCGAATCCTGCGCCTCGACTTGGGTACTGAACTCGGCACGGTGGACCTCCACCCGTTTGTGTCGATCGTCCACGGCTTGACTCCGTCACAACGTCAAGGACTCCTTGACGCTGTGCGGTCACTGGCCCGTGGCAGCGAGCCGGTTCCGGCTGGCCTGGTGGAAAGCAACGGTGTGTTGACCGAGCTTCCGTCAGACGGCGTGTCTGGTCTCGGCCCGTTCACCACTGAAGACGTGGTGGCGTCAGTCGACTCGATGTCGATCGACCCGAGCGAGATCCCCGCGAAGAAAGCAGAGCTCGACCAGGTCCGCAAGCAGGCGCAGATCGACGCCGTGTACGTCGAGGAAGTTCGCGCCGATCTCGTGCCGTCCGCACTGTCTGACGTGCAACGAATCAAGGATCACCTGAACGGTGTTGCTCGCCCCGATGCAAAGCAGATTCAAGCCGAAGGCAGCATCACCGCTGTGCAGGCCGCTCTCGAATCCGCAAGCATCGTCGAGCCCGTTCTGCGTGAGACCCGTCCCGAGGTCGCTGGCCTGATCGACCGTTGGGAACAACACCGTGGTCTCGTCGCAGAAGCGAAGGGCCACCTCGACGGCTTGAACCGTGAGATCCAGAAGGCCGAAACCGAGCTCACTCGCACGATCGAAGCACTCGCCGAAGCGAAGCAGAAGGCCGTTCCGGTCACGCTGAGCCCGGCCGAGGATTCCCGCCTCACCGACCTCTCGACCGAGTCGATGGACAAGAAGGGGCGCGGTCGCAAGCGTTCTGACGAAGAGACCGAAGAGATGGAGCGGTTGCTCGCCAAGGTTGGCCAGAACACCTACTCCAACTACGTGATGTATCGCCTCGATCCTCAGCCGTCAGCCGAGCATGCTGCGCTCGTCCAGGCTGCTGAGATGAGCGTCGATCGTGCCCGGTCCAACGCTGACGATGCACGAACCGTGCTCGCCAATGACGACATCGCCTTCGACTTGAAGCGTGACTACGACGAGATCAAAGACGAAGCTCGAGTTCACCTCGGCCCGATGCTCCCTGAGGATCTCGGCGCTGCGCTCGCCGGTTTCGTGACTGAGACGACCAATCCCGAGTGGCTCGAATCGATGTCCGTCCTCGGACACGAGTTGCTGGCCGCCGGTGCTGACCCCGTCGCAATCGAAGAGGTTGCCCCGGAAGATCTTCCCCAGGTTGCCGAGCAGTGGCTGCGAAACGCACAGATGGATCTCGATTCGCTGCGCCAAGGCCCAGCACACTCCGAGCTCGAATTTGCGCTCGAACTGGCTGAAGCTCGTTTCAACCGCCACCTCCGAGCCATGTCTCGCATCGATCGGATGGAAGCAACGGCCGCCGAGTCGTCCTCCCGTGTCGCTGAACTGAGCGATCAGATCGCTCGCGCTGAAGCCGGCGAAAGCGGCCAGGCCGGAATCGTGCAGACGATCCGCCAGGTGGCTGATCGCATTCGGACCCAGGCAGGAGCAGCGGCTCCGCTCGTGCTCGATGGCGAGTTTGCTGGCATGGAAGATTCCGAAGTCAGCTTCCTGCTCGACGAACTCGAGATCTTGACCAAAGAGATGCAGATCATCGTCGTGTCGAGCCGCTCCGTTGCCGGTGAGTGGGCGAGCAACGCTGGCCTTCGCCGTGCGCTGCGTTCGACCATGAATCCTGCTTCGGTCTGATCGAGCTCGAGGCTGCTTGGGCGACGAGTCGTCCGGCTCGTCTCCTACGCTCGGCCCGTGGCCGACACTCAAACAAGCGCCGACTTGCGCCGATTCATCGGCGTCGATCTCGGCGGAACGAAGATCCTGGGCGTTGTCGTCGATCCTCAAACAGGTGAGGTGTCGGCAAGACGCAAAGCGCCGACACCGAAGGACGAACCGGAGCTCACGGCCCAAGCCATCGGTGATGTCGTTGCCGAATTGATCCACGAGGTTGGTCAACCGGTCGCAATCGGTGTGGGGGTGCCAGGGCTTGTCGATCACGATGGCGTCTTGCACTACGGGCCAAACGTGCAAGGTGTGCTCAACCTGGACATTGCCGGCGAACTCCGAGCCCGGTTCGGGGTCGACGTGATAGCCGAGAGTGACGCAGCCAACGCGGCGGTCGCCGAACATCGACTCGGCGCAGCTCGAGGCCACGATCATGCCGTGATCATCACGCAGGGCACAGGCATCGGCTGCGGGTTGATCGTGGGAGGTCGCTTGCTCCGTGGCGCAAATGGGTTTGCGGGAGAACCTGGCCACATGTTGGTCGACGCCGATGGTCATACCTGTGCGTGCGGGCGCACCGGCTGTTGGGAAACAGTCTCCTCGGGTGCTGGACTCGCCAACATCAGCCTTCAGCTTGTCGCCGAAGGAAGAGCGGCACGAATCGTCGAACTCGCTGGCGGCGAACCTGCTCACGTCAGGGGCGAGCACGTCTCACAAGCGATGGCGGAGGGCGACTCGGATGCTTTTGTGGTGTTCGACCGATTCGCCACCTGGGTGGCACGCGGGCTCGGGAGTCTGATCTCTATTCTTGACCCGAGCATCGTGGTGCTGGGTGGTGGTCTCTCACTGACCAACGAAAACTTCTTGGACGCCGTTCGGGAACGGGTCATGGCCAATTCGATGGGCGGTACCCACCGCCCGATTGTTCCGGTCGAGCCAGCGCAGCTCGGCGAGGAAGCGGGAGCGATCGGCGGAGCCATCAACGCCTTCGATCGGTTTGTCGGCGGAGCGAACAGCTGACGGCCATCCGCGCCGGAGCTAACCGGTGATGCCTCTGAGACAGAATCGAACGGCGGTGTCCATGAAGTCGTCGACACTGGCCTGAGCCTTCGCCGTGAGCCCACCCAGAGCGCTGTGGCGTCCGAGTTCGTCGGTGACGCCGATGATCGCCGTGGCCAGCATCGCCGGGTCACCATCGGCGATGGCCCCCTGCTCGATGGCTTGAGCGACGAGCTTTGTTGTGTCGTCGATCACGATGCGCCGGCCTCGGCGCAGCGCCTTTGCGAACGGCTCCTCGGTCCACCCGAACATCACGAGCCGGAGGACGTCTGCGTTATCGGCCGACCAAGCAAGCGATGCCCGGATCCCGGCCTCGAGTTCGCCAAGTGGGTCGTTCGCCTCGTTCATCTGCGAGCGCTGGAAACGTCGAAGGTCGGTCAGCGCCTCGCGCAGAATCTCGAGGAGGAGCTCGTCTTTCGACGGGAAGTACCAGTAGAAGACACCCTTGCCCACGCCGATTCCGTCGACGATGTCCGACACCGACGTCGGGTGAAAGCCGCGCTCGGCGAAGCTCTTGGTTGCGAACTCGAGCAGAGCGTCTCGGCGGTCTCGGCCGCGGGCGGTCAACTGTCGTTTGTCGCCGCCACCCTTCGATGAGTCGGCGGAGCCTGTGCTGCTCTGCGTGTCTTTTCCGCTCGCCATGAAGCTGCCAGGGTACGGATTTCTTGACCGCCCGGTCAAGAACCTGTGCCGTCGGTGCTACTCCTTGGCCCAACCTCGGCTGCGTTCCACGGCTTCGAGCCAGCGGTTGTAGAGGGCGTCGGAGGCCTCTCGCTCCGGGTTCGGATCGACCGTGACGTCGACCGCCCACGCATCGGTGATGTCGTCGAGCGAGCTCCACACACCTTCGGCGAGTCCGGCAAGGTAGGCCGCGCCCAAGGCCGTGGTCTCCTGCATGACCGGACGGGTGACGGGCACACCGAGCTGGTCGGCCTGGAGCTGCAACAGCAGATCCATCACCGAGGCGCCGCCGTCGACACGCAGCTCAGCAAGATCGAGCCCTGAACCGGCGGCCATGGCATCGACCACACCGCGCACTTGGTAAGCCATTGATTCAACCGTCGCCCGAGCGATCTCGGCCCGGCCTGTGCCGCGGGTGATGCCAATGATCGTGCCGCGGGCGTAGGGATCCCAGAACGGACTGCCAAGGCCAGCGAACGCGGGAACGAGACAGACGTCGCCGCTCGATTCGACGCTCGCGGCCAACGGGCCGATCTCCGATGCGTCGTCGATGATGCCAAGCCCGTCGCGCAGCCACTGGATCGCCGCACCGGTGACGAAGATCGAACCCTCGTAAGCGTAGGTAGCAGGCTGACCCTCGCCCAGTGTCCATCCGACCGTGGTGAGCAAGCCTTCGACCGGTTCTGGCACCTCGTTGCCGACGTTCATCAGCAAGAAGCTGCCTGTGCCGTAGGTGTTCTTCGTCATGCCCGGCTCGAAACAGGCTTGCCCGAACAGGGCCGCCTGCTGGTCGCCGGCCACACCGCTGATCGGGATGCCGGCGCCGAGTGCGGTCGAATCGGCGGTCACGCCGAAGCGGCCACTGCTGGGGCGAACCTCGGGTAGCGCCGTGATCGGCACGTCGAGGGCGTCACACAACTCACCCGACCAATCGAGTGTGTGGATATCGAACAGCAACGTCCGGCAGGCGTTCGATGGTTCGGTCACGAAGGACTCACCGTTGGTGAGCTTCCAGATCAGCCAGGCATCGATGGTGCCGAGCGCAAGATGTTCATCGGCCTCAACGCCACCCTCGTCGAGCAACCACGCCATCTTCGTGCCCGAGAAATAGGGGTCCAGACCCAACCCGGTGCGCTCTCGGAACATCGGGAGGTGGCCGGCTTCGATCAGCCGGTCGCAGCGGGCTGCGGTCCGGCGGTCTTGCCACACGATTGCCTTGTGGCGGGGTTTGCCCGTCCGTCGGTCCCATGCGACGACGGTTTCGCGCTGGTCGGTGATGCCGATTGCTGCGACCGGTTCGTCGAGCGTCGGGACGAGTTCGGCGATCACAGCCTCGATCGATGTCCAGATTTCCTCGGCGTCGTGTTCAACCCAGCCCGGCTGGGGGAAGAACTGGGTGAACTCTCGGTAAGCCCAGCCCTTCACCTGGCTGTCCTCGCCAATGGCGAGCGCCCGCACTCCGGTGGTTCCGGCATCCAATGCAATCACTGTCGACATGCCCGCATTGAAGCACGAATCAGAGTTCTAGAGTGGTGCCCGAATTCGTCGACGAGTGAACTGGGGAGCGAAGCATGCGGGTGGGTGTTCTCACCGGAGGGGGCGATTGCCCCGGTCTGAATGCAGTGATTCGTGCGATCGTCCGCAAGGGCGAAGCGGAGTACGGCGACACGCTGCTCGGCTTTACCGACGGATGGCGTGGTGTGATGGACAACGAGTTCATCGAACTCGACATTCAAACAATGCGCGGGACGCTGCCTCGGGGCGGCACGGTGCTCGGAACCAGCCGCATCAATCCCTACATGGATGCCGACGGTGTCGATCGGGTCAAAGCCACGATCGAGGCGAACAAGCTCGACGCGATCGTTGCCATCGGCGGCGAGGGCACGTTGTCGTGCTCCGCAGAGCTCCACCGTGCTGGTATCCCGATCGTCGGTGTTCCAAAAACGATCGACAACGACATCGGTATCACCGAGAGAACCTTCGGCTTCGACACGGCTGTCGCCATCGCGACCGAAGCGATCGATCGCCTGCACACCACGGCCGAGAGCCACAACCGAGTCATGGTTGTCGAAGTGATGGGTCGCCACGTTGGCCACATCGCCACATGGGCTGGAATCGCTGGCGGTGCCACCCTCACGCTGATCCCCGAAGAGCCGTTCGACATCGATGATGTGTGTGCCACGTTGTCGCGCCGCCACGAAAACGGTCGGTACGCATCGATCGTCGTCGTCGCCGAGGGTGCGAAGCCCAAGCCCGGAACGATGGACATCCCTGAAGATGAGTTCGACGACTTTGGCCACATCCGCCTCGGTGGAATCGCCAACCGCGTCGCCAGCCACATCGAGCATCGGACCGGTTTCGAAACCAGGGTGACGATTCTCGGCCACGTGCAGCGCGGTGGCAGCCCAACCCCGTTCGATCGTGTGCTGTCCACTTGGTACGGCGTCGCCGCGATCGATGCGGTTCACGACGAGGCCTGGGGCCAGATGGTGGCACTCGTTGCGGACGAGGTCGTGCGAGTTCCGATCGCCGATGCGGTGAAAGAGCTCAAATACGTCAACCCCCAGTTGTGGGAAACCGCTCAGCAGTTCTTCCCGTAGCGCCGACCCTCAGACAGGTCTTCTCCATGACACAGGCTTTCTCGTAACAAAGGCTTTCCAATGACACAGTCCTATGCCCCTGGGCGAGTGAACCTGATCGGTGAGCACACCGACTACACGGGTGGTCTGGTGTTGCCGATCGCACTCGATGCCGGTGTGACCATCGCCGGTGAGTGGACTGACGATTCGCGCCTCCGCCTCACCTCCTCACAGTTCGACACGGCGCTCGACGTTGCACTGCCAATCGCCGGACCGGTCGACGAGGTCGATCCGGAGTGGGGTCGGTTCCTGGCTGCGGCTGCGGCGAGTGCGGGCCTCGATCGAGGCTTCAGCGGGCACATCGACAGCACGCTGCCCTCCGGGGGCACCGGTTTGTCATCGAGCAGTGCGCTGGCGAGTGCAGCGTTGCTGCTCTTCGGCGGCGATGGCGATCGCACCGAGCTGGCAAAAGCAGCGAGAGAAATCGAGTTTGCCGCAAGCGGAGTCAACTCGGGGTTGATGGATCAGCTGGCGTCGCTCAACGGCGTCGCCGGCCATGCGTTGCGGATCGATTGCCGAAGCCTCGAGATCAAACCGGTACCGTTGCCAGACGACGTCGACGTGCTGGTCTTTCACTCCGGCCAGCCGCGAATGTTGGCCGACTCGGAATACAACCTTCGCCGAGAGACCTGTGAAGCGATCGAAGCGCTGATCGGCCCACTTCGGGACGCATCGATGGACCAGATCGGCGAACTCACCGACCCGGTGATGATCAAACGTGGCCGCCATGTCGTTCGCGAAAACGCTCGAGTCGACGCCATGATCGATGCTCTCGGAGCCGGCGATCTCACGCTCGCAGGAGAGATCCTCGAGGAGGGCCACCAGAGCCTCTCGACCGACTACGAAGTATCAACGCCCATCGTTGACGCGCAGCAGCAACGAGTGGCCGCAACACCGGGTGTCTACGGCGCTCGGCTCACCGGTGGAGGGTTCGGCGGTTCGCTCGTCGCCCTTGCCGAGCCCGGAACCGAACTCGACATCGACGAGTGGTGGGTTCGAGTCAAACCGGGCCACGGGGCAACTCTCACCGCGTAGACGGCCTCAGCCCTCTGCGTCGTCAGCCTTCGGTTGTTGTGGGCGTTGTCGTCGCTGGAGAACTCGGCTCGACCTGACCGACGATGATCTCGTCAAGAACCTGATCGCAGTTGTAGTTCGAACGAGCGGCGGCACCGACGATCGGCTGTGATTCTCGATCGGGGAGTGGAATCTCACCCGTGCTGTCTTCGATCACCACGCCGTTGATCGACGGAATGGCCGTCAGCGTGCACACGATTTCCTCAGCGACGGGGATTTTGTCGAGGTCGTTCTCTTTGAATCCGGCTTCGTCGGAGATCGTGACTCGTACGACCCCGTTTTCGTTTGGTGCACCAACGGTCGGCGAGAAGATCTCGCTCACGCGGGGGAAGAACGCGCCGGAATCCTCGCGCGCCGCACGCTCTTCCGGCGTGGGTCCGTCGACGAGCGCAGAGAGTGCTTGGGCTGCAGTGCTCGGTCCCTCGATGTTACGCCGAACCCGAAGAAGCCGTGTCGCTCCCTGATCATCCTGGAACTGCCAATAGAGCGAAAGCGAGAACGACGGGACGTCGATCACCTCGGGTTCAGGGACGGTTGTGACGAGGGAGGTTGTGACGAACACATCGTCGGGAACGGAGATCGGTTGAGCGGTCTCTTGCGCTGGCACCACACACGACGAGATGACAAGCACGAGCGCCGCGATCGACAGCATCCAGGGCCGAGGACGCGGGAGTTGCGGTGACATGAGTTGCGGGGTCATGAGTTGCGTTGTCATGAATCGCGGGGTCATACGGCCATCTCCTCATCGAGGGTGGCGGTCTCACCAACGGGCAGCTCGATAATAAATCGAGCTCCGGACTGTCCGGACTCTCGATCGGTCACCCAGATCCGTCCGCCGTGCAACCGAACATGCTCGGTCACGAGGGAGAGCCCGAGGCCAACACCCTTCGCTGTTTCGCGTCGGCCGGCATCACTTCCAGCTCGAGTGAAGCGATCGAAAATTCGATCTCGGTCGGCGGGCTCAACACCGGGCCCTTCGTCGTCGACGAGGATCTGCACGAGTTCGGCCTGCGTCCCGACGACTCGGAACGAGATGCTGGTTGCCCCGCCGCCGTACTTGGCTGCGTTGTCGAGCAGGTTCGTGATCGCCTGTGCAAGACGACGCTTGTCGGCGACGACAACGAGGCTGTCGAGTCCACGATCGTGACTGATCGGGACGCTCGGCGAGTTTGATTGGGCGACGACGAAGCCGAGGAAGTCGCGCAGCACGATCGGACCAGCATCGAGTTCGACCGCACCGACATCGATGCGGGAGATCTCGAGTAGATCCTCGACGAGGCGCTGGAAGCGGCTGAGATCTTTCTTGAGCAGGTCGGCTGCCTGTTGGGCCGGTTCGGGGAGCTCGGCCCGGCGCCGTTCCAGCACCTCGACCGATGCGGCGAGCGTCATCAACGGTGAACGCAGCTCGTGGCTGACGTCGGACGCAAACCGTTCGTCTCGTTCGATCCGCGCCTGCAGCGCATCGACCATTTCGTTGAACGATTGGGTGATCTGTCGGAGGCCGGGGTCGAGGGTTGGGTCGAGCCGTGCGGAGAAGTCACCTTCAGCGATCGCCTCCGCGGCCATCGACACTTGACGCAGCGGTTGCAGCGCTCGGCGCGCTGAGTAGAAGCCGAGAACGGCGCCGAGCAGCGTCGACCCGATCGTCACACCAACAAGAATCACTCGAAGTGAGGAGAGGGTGGCGGCCACGCCGGAGAGAGGAGCGACTTCGTAGTACTCGACATCGAGCTCGGAGAAGCGCAGGCCGACGGCGTACTGCGGGTTGCCCTCGGCATCCACGTAGCGTCGTGCGGCCGGGATGTCGTTGATGACGAGTTCTTTGAGGTCAGCCGGAATGTCGCGAATCTCGATCGCTCGCAAGGATCGAGCCTGCTGGTCCGGGTCGATCAGGAGGCCGCCGGCACCGTTTGGTGTTCTCGTTCGTTCGAGGAGCGAGACGAACGGGTTTTCTGGTTCGGTCCCGTCCTCGTTTGTCTCGAGGTCGTCCTCACTCAAGATGATGTCGGCCAGCTGTTGGCTCAACTCGCGCGCGTTACGAACGGCTTGGGCTTGGGCGCGAGTCTCAAAGTCGTCGAGAAGCTGGCGCTGAGCGAGCGCGAACGTCGAGACCGCTGCGACGGAGGTCAGCAGCAGCGCACCAAGTGCGTAGATGGCCGTGACACGTGCGAGCAGCCCCATGCGGGGCCGACTTCTCACGACTGGAGCTTGTATCCCAAGCCGCGGGAGGTGACGACGTAACGAGGGCTCGCCGGGTCGCTTTCGACCTTGGTGCGAAGCCGCCGGATATGGACGTCGACCAACCGGCCGTCGCCGAAGTAGTCATATCCCCACACCCGTTCGAGCAGGACCTCTCGGCTGAAGACTTTGCCAGGCTGTGAGGCGAGTTCGACGAGCAAACGGAACTCGGTCTTGGTGAGATGAAGCTCGTCACCCTCTTTGGTGACGAGTCCTTCGTCTGGGCTGATGACGAGATCACCAACGGTGATGCGTTCCATCGAGCCGGTCTCGGTGTTTTTCGAGCGGCGCAGCAGCGCACGGATCCGAGCAGAGAGTTCTTTCGGAGCAAACGGCTTCGTGAGGTAATCGTCGGCGCCAGCTTCGAGCCCGGCCACCACATCGTGGGTGTCGTTGCGAGCGGTGACCATGATGATCGGCACGTCGCTGTTGCGGCGGATCGATCGGCACACTTCGAACCCATCGATGCCGGGAAGCATGATGTCGATCAAGACGACGTCGGCTTCGTTCTCTTTGAACTGGTCGAGAGCACGTTCACCGGTATCGGCCTCGTCGACATCCCAGCCCTCGTCTTCGAGGGCAAGCTTGACGGCTTGGCGAATTCGATCATCGTCTTCAACGGTCAGAATGCGTGTTCCCACCCCGACATGGTGCCCCAGGTAGCTATCCAATGTCAGGTATGGCAGTTGGATCGCCCACAGCGGGCTGGGCCTTACGGGACTTGATCGGCCTTTGCGCCGTCGAGAAGATCACGGAGCAGGCCGAACAGATCCGGTCCGCTAGCGAGAACAAACTCAGGGCTTGGGTCGCCACCACGGAGATCTGCGACCGTCGCACCAGCCTCAGCGGCGATGAGCCAGCCCGCTGCAAGATCCCAAAGGTTCAAGCCCTTTTCGTAGTAGGCGTCGACCCGTCCGTCGGCGACGGCGCAGAGATCGAGTGCCGCTGAGCCGAAGCGGCGGATGTCTCGCACCTGGGGGAGCAAGGTGGTCAACACGGCGGCTTGGCCGGCTCTGCGGTCGGCCGTATAGCCGAATCCAGTTGCGATGAGAGCCGTCTCGAGCTCGGCTTTCGGCGTACATGAGAGCGGTTCGCCGTTCTTTCGAGCACCGGCGTTGAGTCCCGCGTCGTAGACACTGTTGGACTTTGGCTCGACGACGGCGCCGGCGACGATCACGCCGTCCAATTCAGCGGCGATCGAGACCGAGTAGGCAGGGATGTCGTAGACGTAGTTCGTCGTTCCATCGATCGGATCGACGATCCAGCGCACACCGCTCGTGCCGATCACGTCGCCGCCTTCTTCGCCGAGAATCCCATCGTCGGGTCGCTCCGCCAGGATGTGCTCGATGATGAACACCTCCGACGCCTTGTCCGCGGCGGTGACGACATCGACCGAACTCGACTTCGTCATGCCGGACAAGTCGACCTCGTCACGCATCGCTTCGATGAGTTCGCCAGCGTCGACCGCGATTCGTGTTGCGAGCACGCGCAGGTCGTTGATCAGTGAAGGGCTGGTACCCGCAGAGCTGGGAGTCATGAAGTTCCTGACGAGCGTCTAGCGCTTCTTTTGTGGCCCGGTTGCTTCGGGGTGGTTGACGGCATTCCACTCGTTCATCGCTCGAAGGGTCAGCTGAGCGATGACGCCCACACCAACGGCGCCGAAGACGCCGCCGATCAATGCGCCGACCGCCGACCAGATGTCGGTGCCGCCCATGAGATCGCCAACGCCGTAGCCGATCAGACCGCCCAGGAGTCCACCGATGAGGACACCAGCGAAGGCCAGCCAGCGTGCTGGTTCAGGCGGTGACGAGTCGATGGGTGCCGGCGCCGTGAGGCCTTCGAAGGGCATCGGCGAGTTCGCCTGTGCCCGCTCGATTGCGGTCATCGTTCCGTCATCCAATGGATCCGACTCGGGGTTTGAATCATTGCTCTCCATCGCAACAAGAGGGTACCGGCTCGATTTCTGCGAAGATGCCTCATGGCCGCCGACACACATGTCCCAGAGCCGGGTCCCGATGGGCTTCGGCATTGGCAGGTAGCTGGCGGAGTTCTGATCGATGATCAGGACCGTGTGCTGCTCGTCAACAACAAGCGTCGCAACGGCGACACGGATTGGTCGCCGCCCGGTGGTGTGATCGATCCGGGCGAGTCCCCGGTGTACGCACTGTCGAGAGAAGTGCGTGAAGAGACCGGTCTGGTCGTCACCGAGTGGAGTGAACCGATGTATCGGGTCGTCGTCACGGCGCCGGGCTTTGGGTTCCGGCTCGAGGTGGTGACTCATCGAGCGCAGTCCTATGGCGGGTCTATCGAGATCGATGATCCGGATGGCATCGTGATCGCCGCACAGTTCGTCGTCCGCCACGCCGCGGTCGAGCGAATGAAGAAGGGATCACAGTGGGTGTGGGAGCCAATGGCTGCACACCTGCTCGACGGCGTCGAAGATGACTACACCTTCGAGTACCGCCTCGACGGAACGAGCGCGAGCGATCGACGGGTGACCCGACTCGACTCGTGAGCGGATCACGAGCGATTCTGCACGTCGACATGGACGCGTTCTACGTGTCCGTTGAGATCCGAGAGAAACCCGAGCTCGCTGGCCGTCCCGTCGTCGTTGGCGGAGGAAGCCAACGAGGGGTGGTGGCCGCTGCCAACTACGAAGCTCGTGTGTTTGGCGTTCGCTCGGCCATGGCATCGAGCCAGGCGCGCCGGCTGTGCCCCCACGCGATCTTCCTCCCTGGCAACCACTCGCTCTACGCCGAGGTCAGCAAGGACGTGATGGCGATCTTCCGGGACGTCACGCCGCTGGTTGAGCCGCTGTCGCTCGACGAAGCCTTTCTCGACGTCACCGGAGCTCAACGCGTGCTTGGCCCGGCCCCAGCGATCGCCCGGTCGATCCGAAGCCGAGTGTTCGAGGAGACTGCCCTCACCTGTTCGGTTGGGCTCGCGCCCTCGAAACTTGTCGCAAAGCTTGCGTCCGAAGATGCCAAGCCACAGATCGTCGGCCGGCGAGTTGAACCTGGCCTGGGTGTCCGAGTCGTTCGACCACCGGAGGTCGAAGGGTTTCTGCGGCCGTTGCCGGTTCGAGCGATGTGGGGCGTTGGCCCGAAGACCGCCGAACGGCTCGACCGTTTCGGAATTCAGACGGTGGGTGATCTTGCAGACCTGTCGCTTCCGCTCTTGATCTCCGCTGTCGGTGAGGCGTCTGGCAAACATCTTCATGAGGTGGCCAACGGTCGCGACGAGCGTCCAGTCGAGCCGAGCCGTCAGACGAAATCCGTCAGCCACGAAGAGACGTTCGTGCACGACCTCTACGAGATCGACGCCCTGCACCGCGAAATCGTGCGGATGGCTGATTCGGTGTCGAGCCGGTTACGCAAGGCATCGCTGCGGGGAAAGACCGTTTCGATCAAGGTCCGATACCCAACGTTTCAGACGCTGACTCGGTCGCACACGCTGGAGCGCCCCACCGACGAAGCGTCTCAGATCTTGGCCATCGCCGATGAGTTGTTAGCGAAGATCGATATCGGGCTCGGCATTCGGCTGCTCGGTGTTGGTGTCTCTGGACTCACGACCGATCGGGCTGATCAATTGAGCTTCGACGATCTTGTGGAGCCAGACGTTCCGTCCAGCACGCCGGCGATCGATGAGATTCGAGCAAAGTTCGGCGAGTCGGCGATTGGGCCGGCGACGTTGGTCTCCGACGCCGGTCTGAAGGCCGGCTCCAAGGAAGGGAGCGATCGCACCCGCCCGTGGGGCCCCGACGATCCCAATGGCGACCGAGACCCAAAGCCTGGCGATGAGCGAGACCCGAAGAACGGCCGAAAAAATTGAGTCGTCCGGCCCACAAAAGGGGTAAGCGTCCGCGTTGCCTCCGACTCGAGGGTGCGCGACACTACACTGACGCCAACCCGGTTCTACCGGGACCGCTGCGTGCGGGGCGTTTACAGGAGCTTCGGAGTCAGGGAACGGCAATGCCGCTGTCAGAAAACGAACAGAGGATTCTCGACGAGATCGAGAAGCAGCTGCACAAGTCCGACCCGCGCCTGGCGCGCGAGGTCAGCGAGACCACCGTGTATCGCCACGCCATCGGATCCTTGAAGTGGACCATCGTTGGATTCATCGTCGGTCTCGTCGTTCTGGTCTCAACGCTGCAGATCCACTTCCTGATCGCGTTCGTCGGCTTCTTGTTGATGCTGATCAGTGCGCTCGGTTTCGAGCGCAATCTTCGGATGATGAGTCGCGCTGGCATGAACAAGATGTCGAACGCCATCAAGACGGCGAACCCGAATCTGCGTCGTCGTGATGAAGTCTCCGACGACGATCTCGAAGCTGACTAATCGCTGAGGTCGAGAGTGCGGCAGCTGGCCTGATACATCTGGGCCACCGCAACCCTGGCACCGCAACACTGGCACCGCACTGCACAGAGCTGAGCTCCGGTTCGCGAGCATTGTTGCGTTTGGGACGCCTTTACGTCGCCATGTTGATCGACACCAGCGGCGTCGCAGCTGTTACGTCGCGACTGTTACGTCGCGATGTTGATCGACGAGGAGTCGATCGCGATTCGTTCGCGCGACGTGATCAATCGTCGTGGATCGAGCTGGCGACCCAGGCGCACATGCCATGAGACTCGTTCGGCCACTCGCTTGGTGATCTCGTCACGCGCCTGCTCGGCCTCGGCAATCGCTGCTGCGATGCCGGCGTCGCCTGCTTCGGTTGCCGAGCGATAGCGAGCTTCGGTGACCGCACGAGACAACGTGAACAGTGACTCCTCTGGGACCCGACGATCCTGACTGGCTCGTCGAGCAAACTCTCGTCTGGTCTCCGACGGTGAACGAACCAGGTCGAAGCCGAGGTCCAGTTCGTCGAGTGCCTCGGCCCACGATGCTTCGATCTGCTGCTGGGCTGTTTGAGCCCGACTTCTCCGACGTCGTTTGATGAGCTCTCGCCAGCCAAACATGATGCCTGCATAGGCGGCGATGACACCGAGCACGGCAAAGACCGGCCACGGAATGCTGATGCCGCCACCATCGGTCGGAGCGACTGGTGCATCGAGGCCGGTATCGATCTCGGGGAGCAGATCCTCGAGGCTTGGCTGGTTGGGGGTGACGTTCGGGTTGTCCGGCGCTGGTGCATCCGGGTCTGCCGAGGTCAGTGAATCCTGGGTGGGCGTGACGTTGGTGTACTCAGCGTCCGGAGCGCCACGGCCCGGCGTGGGTTCGAAGGCGACCCAACCGAGGCCGTCGAACCACACCTCGGGCCACGCATGGGTGTGGCGGCCGGTCACTTCGTAGACACCGTCGGCGATCTGATCACCCCATGTGAATCCGACGGCGACTCGAGCGGGAGCGCCGAGGGAACGAGCCATCAAGGCAAACGTTCCGCTGAACTGTTGGCAAAAGCCGACGCGCTCGTCGAGGAAGGTCTCGATCGGGTCGTCGCCTCGGGCCCCGAGTTGCACGCTGTAGTCGAAGTCTCGGAAGTAGGCCTGCAGTGCGAGCATCTGCTCGTAGCGAGTGGTCGCACCCTGCGTGATCGTCTGCGCTTCAGAAGCGATTCGAGGGGTCACGCCACCCGGAAGGCTGAGGTAACGCTCAGCGATGTCAACCGGCACGAACTCCGAGGCGCCGTTGAGCTCATCGGGTGTGTAGAGCGGGAGAACGGACTCGATCGAGTAGGCGACACCGTCGGAGTCGTTGAAGTCGTTGTTGACGGTGAGAGCGGCAGAGTCAGCATTCCAGGTCGCTGGGACGGTCGACTCGGTCAGATTCGAAGGGGCGAACGCTGCGGGTAGCCAGATCGCGCTCAGCGCCTCGATCTCGAACCGCTGCTCAACGGTGACGGTCGTGCCAGCTCTGGCCGCGGTGCCCGGCAGCCCGCCGTCTTCAGGCTGGAACTCGCCTTTGGTCTGCCAGATGCCGTCTTCAGCGTTGAACGTGTCGAGCCCGGCAAGGCGCCAGTAGGCGGGGCGGTTTGATTCGACGGTGAACATCGTGACCGAGGTCTGGCTGACAAGCCGGCTTCCGATGTTTGCGTAGGGGCTGACGACCACGCGAGTCGGGTCGGTTCGATCGCGCCACGCGTAGAGCTCTTCGGCTTCGGCTCCCGGCAGGCGGGGTCCGATCACCACACCGGCCACCATGGCGATCGCCGCGAGTCCGAGGCCAGCTCGGGCCAGGCCTGAAGGCCCGCGGGTGCGGTCGGTCGTGAGCCACACACCTCGTTCGATCAAGTTTGCCGTTCGTTGGGCGATCGCCCAGGCAACCACGGCAGCAACGAAGATCAGCGTGGTGAGAATCTTGCGCTCGCCTGAGCCGAGGACCGAGGCAAAGATGAACAGCAGCGCTCCGGGCAGCACCGGCTCGAACGCAAGCCTGAGGCGCATCGCGCCCCAATCGGTGAGGAACGCCATCAGCCAGGTTGCACCCATCGACGCTGCGATGAACGGTGCGGTCGACTCGACCGGCGCCCGCAGCTCGCGGAACTGTTCGATGCCGAGTTCGCCGAGTCCACGGAAGGCGTCGATCGTCGTTCGGCTCGGGATGACACCAAGGCGCATCGTCTCGGGCGCGAACCGGGCGGCCAAGAGGATGACGAGAGCGACAAGCGAGATGAGGATCGACGGAAGGAGTGGAACCCGAGCTCGCCTGGTGGCAACCGCTGTGGCACTCGACAACAGAGCGGCACCAACGACGGGGCCAAGGGCACTGGTCTCGAGGAAGATGCGGACGAATCCGAACGCAGCTGCTGGGACGATCAGCGCTGCGACCGCCTCCAACCAGATCGGCGGATGAGTGACGTCGCCTCGGGCGGTCATATGGCGCCTCCGATTCGAGTATTCGCTTCTCGGTGCTGGCTGGTGTGCCAGGCGGCGGGAAAGTCGTTGACACCGTCGTGGATGACGGCGCTCTCGAGACCGTCGACGGTCGCTCCGTGGCAGATAACGGTGTTGACCCGGCCGAATGATCGGCGGGCAACGTCGAGCGATGCCGGCAACTCGTTGCTCGGGATGCCGGTCACGATGATGAGCGTGCCGCCGCGGCCGACCCGGCTGAGCTCGTCGATCGTACGGATCAGCGAGGCGGCTTCGGTGGTGCCGATCGTGGCCAACTGCTCGTCGACGGCATCGAGCTCGCCACGGCTTCGGATGTCGGTGAACCCCGAGCTGGCGGTCGTCAAGAATCGAAGGGCGTCGTCGCCGCGCCATCCGGCATGCAAGACGCTCAGCGCGGCGGAGACAGCTCGCTCGAAGCCTTCGTCGTCGTAGACCTCTCGGCGACGATCGAGCACCACGGTGACTCGGCCGGTTCGTGGCCGTTCTTCTTGGCGAACGACGAGATCACCGGTTCGTGCACTTGCTCGCCAATTGACTCGTCGAAGCTCGTCACCGACCACGTATGGGCGAAGCGCGAAGAACTCGTCGCCTCCCGTCGCCAGAGCGCGTGTTTGCTGTTGCTCGGCTGTTGGATCGTGGCCGGCTGTGGCGTTGAGTACGCCGAGGTCGACGAGGGTCGGGTGAACGAGCAGACCAACATGGTCTGAAGCACGAACGGTTGACGAGGTCAGACCGAGCGGGTCGCCGAGTGTGAGGTCGAGTGGGCCGACGGTGAGCTCACCTCGCCGACGAGTCGGCAAGCGATAGGCGATCCGGGCTTCGTCGTTTGGCGTGATGGGGGCAAGAAGCAGCGATGCGCCGGTCGAGTTCTGGACGTTGTCCTGCACCTGCAGGACCGGGGTTTTGCGCTTCCCCTGGTTGTAGAGGCTCAGGTCGATCCGAGCCGGTGTGCCGACCCGCAGCCGGGTGGGGTTCGCAACTCGGCCAACCGTGAGGTCGAGCCGGGCGTTTGCGGTGTAGAGCACGGCGCCAACGATGGCGACGGCTGCCATGGCGGCGAGGTAGTAGAGCTCGGTCGTGCCGAAAACTCGGCCGATGATCAAGCAGCCGATTCCGACGACGGTGAGGCCGATCCCCGCTCGAGTTGGTCGCATCAGACCCGATCGTAGGGGACGGGCACCGACCGCAGTATGTCGCCCACCACGGCGGAGGCTTCGGTTCCTCGCAGCATGGCCTCAGGGTTGAGAATGAGCCGGTGGGAGATGACGTTGACGGCGACGGCTTTGATGTCGTCATCGGTGACGAACGTGCGTCCAGCGGCCGCGGCACGAGCGCGTGAGACACGCTGCAGGCTGAGCGTTGCTCGAGGTGACATGCCAAGCGCGATCGACGGATGGCGACGTGTCGCGTCGGCAAGATCGATGAGGTAGGCCCGAAGATCGTTCTCGATGTGGACGGTGTTGACGAGTTGAGACATCGTCGACACGTCGTTCATCGTTGCGACCGGCTTGAGGTCGGCGACGACGTTGTCGGTCTCGTGGGTGTGAAGAATTGCGAACTCGTCGTCGCGGCCTGGGTAACCAACCGAGATGCGCATGAGGAATCGATCGAGCTGTGACTCGGGCAGGGGATAGGTGCCCTCCTGCTCGATGGGGTTCTGCGTGGCCATCACCATGAACGGCGACGGAAGCTGATGGGTTGTGCCGTCGACGGTGACCTGCGCCTCGGCCATGGCCTCGAGGAGGGCTGACTGCGTCTTCGGTGACGCTCGGTTGATCTCGTCTGCCAGAACGAGTTTCGTGAAGATCGGCCCCGGACGGAACTCGAACTCAGAGTTGGCACGATTCCAGATGCTCACGCCCGTGACATCCGCCGGCAGAAGGTCAGGCGTGAACTGGATACGGCCGAGGTCGGCGCCGATCGACGCCGAAAGCGCTTTGGCGAGTGTGGTCTTGCCAACACCCGGAACGTCCTCGACCAATAGATGGCCATTGGAGAGCAGGCAGAGCAGTGTTTGCTCAACCACCTCGCGTTTGCCTCGGACCACCAATTCCATGTTGTCGCCGATCGCCTTGAAGGCGGCAGCGAATCGGGCGGCGCGTGTCTCGTCGAGAACCAGTGATTGAGCGGTCACGGCGGGTCAGGGTACTGGGGGAAACCGCGCGCTCTAGAGTCGCCTTGTGGAATTGGCTCTCGCAGTAGACATTGGCGGAACAAAGTTGGCCGTTGGGGTCGTCGATTCAGACGGTGGTTTGCACGAAACCCATCAGGCTCCAAACCCCTCGGCGAACGCCAAAGATCGGATCGTTGACTCGGCCGAGATCTTTGATGCGGTCGCTCAACTCGTCGCCAAGCTCGCGCCGTTCGACCGGTTCTCAGTCTGTGGTGTCGGCTGCGGTGGGCCGATGTCGGCTGGCGGGGTGATGGTGTCCCCGCTCAACATTCCCGGTTGGCGAGCGTTCCCCCTTGCAGAAGAACTCAGCCGACTCACGGGCCTCTCGACCCGAGTCGACAACGATGCAAAGGCTCTTGCCCTCGGCGAGGGTTGGGTTGGCGCAGCGGTCGGCGAACGCAACTACATCGCCATGGTCATCTCGACTGGCGTTGGTGGCGGGATCGTGCTCGATGGGCGTCTGCTCGACGGAGCGACAGGGAACGCGGGCCACATCGGTCATGTCATCGTGGAGCCCGAAGGCAACGAGCCACCCCGCCAAATCCAGGGAACGCTTGAAGCCGAGGCATCCGGCACCTCGATCGCCCATCGAATCGGTCGCCCTTCCAAGGAGGCATCGACCGCCGACATCACACGCACCGGAACCCTCGTCGGCCGAGCGGTCGCGTCAACAGCGAACCTGCTCGACCTGCGCCTCGCCGTGATCGGTGGCTCTGTCGCACTCGGATTCGGCGAACCGTTCTTCACCGCCGCCCAAGCTGAGGTAGATCGTGTTTGTGCCCTCGACTATTCCCGCGGTGTTCGAGTTGAGGTCGCCGGCAACGGTGCCGATGGCCCGCTCATTGGAGCGGGGGCCGTCGGCTTCCGTCATCTCGGTCGAACGTTTAGCGAGATTCGCTAACTCGCTGGTTGCGTCGCGTCAGGCCGCGAGGTCGCGCTTCCACTCGAGCCAGGTGATCAAGTCTTCGGCTCGCATTGGCTGATCACCCGCGCCGCCGTAGGCCGTCTCGAGCCGGAAGTGCATCCAGCCCTCATCGGGCAATGGAAGGAAGGGCGAACGACGCCACCAACCCGACGGTGCCATCGACACCGCCGAGCGAACGCCGGTCACCCAGAGATCGGGACGTTTTACGACGGCGAAGACAGCCGCGCTCGAAATTCCGTTCACGTTGCTCCTCTTCGGTCGCTGTCGCTGCGCCCGTCACGTCGGGCTTGGCGCGTGACTACTTCGGGGTGTCTTTCCAAGGCCCGCCGTCGGCCTTGGGCTCCTTCGGAAGACCGAGCACCATCTCACCGATGATGTTCTTCTGCACCTGGCTGGTTCCGGCGTAGATCGTTCCGGCTCGAGCGTTCAAGAACGTGCCGATCCAACTGCCTGAGTCGTTCGGGGCTCCTGGCTGGTCGGTCGAGAATGCGCTCGACGGGAACTTGCCTTCGATCTGCATCGCGTCAGCGCCTAAGATGTCGAGCGAGAGCTCGGTCGACAGACGGTGGTACTCGCTCCAGTAGAGCTTGAAGATCGAGGCGTCGGGGCCGGGGTGACCACCTTCGAGGAACTTGGTGAGCGTGCGCATTCCGAGGAAGCGCATGATCTCAACCTTGGAGTACGCCCAGGCGAGACGCTGGCGGAAGACCGGATCGTCGGCCTTGCCTTCTTGCTTCGCAAGGGCGAGCAGGCGATCGAGTTCGGTCTTGAACGCAACCGGTGTGGTGGCGGCAGCTTCGCCGCGCTCGTAGCCGAGCAGCGTCATCGCGACAGCCCAGCCACCGTTGACTTCGCCGATCACGTTCTCTTTGGGAACGCGTGCGTCGGAGAAGAAGACCTCGTTGAATTCGGCCTCACCGCTGATCATCTTGATCGGGCGAACCTCAACACCCGGCTGATCCATCGGGCAAAGCACGAACGTGATGCCGCGGTGCTTGGTGGCTTCGGGGTCGGTGCGAGTGAGGACGAAGATCCAGTCGGCGAGGTGGCCAGCGGAGGTCCAGATCTTCTGGCCGTTCAGGATCCACTCATCGCCATCGAGCTCGGCCTTGCAGCCAATGTTGGCGAGGTCGGAGCCGGCGTTTGGTTCGGAGTAGCCCTGGCACCAGAGATCTTCACCGGAAATGATGCGGGGGAGGAAGTGCTTCTTCTGCTCTTCGGTGCCCCATTGAATGATCGTGTTGCCGACCATCTGGATCCCGAAGACATCGTTGGCGGTGCCGGTCGGAACGCCCGCCTTCGCGAACTCCTCGGCCATGATGACGCCTTCGAGCTCGGAGAGCCCTGCGCCTCCGTACGCCTCTGGCCAGGATGCGGCGAGAAGTTTGTTGTCACGGAGGATGACTCGCCACTCGTTGGAGAACTGATGAGCGGCCTCGGCATCGAGAGCGCCGATGCCTTTCCAGTTGGCGGGGAGATGCTCAGCCAGGAACGCCTGGATCTTCTCTCGGAACGTGTCGGCTTCAGCGGTATAGGTCGGCTGCATCCTCCCAGACTAGACCGCCCGGTCAAGTTACGTGAATCCGAATGCGGAGGGTTTCGGCTGACCGTCGTAGCTTCGCTGGGATGGGCTTCGACATCGTCATTCGCAACGGTTCGATCATCGACGGAACGGGAGCACCGGCGCGCCGTGGCGACGTGGGGATCACCGATGGGGTCGTGACTGAGGTCGGGGCCGATCTGACCGGCGTAGAAAGCTCGAAGGTCATTGATGCGACCGACCGGCTTGTGGGGCCAGGGTTCATTGACATTCACACCCACTCGGACCTGTCACATTTCATCGACCCTCGTGCTGAGAGCCAGATTCGTCAGGGCGTCACCACTGAGGCGATCGGGCAGTGCGGGATCAGCCTGGCCCCCTGCACACATGAGAGTCGAGCAACGTTGTTCGGCACGATGGGCGCCAAGGATCGAGGCGATTGGACGAGCTATGGCGAACTGCTCGGGGCTATGGATGATGCAGACATTGCGACCAACGTCGTTGGCATGGTTGGTCACGGTGCGCTTCGCCAAACGGTGATGGGGCCCAACGAGCCACGGCCAGCGACCGACGATGAGGTCGCTGCAATGGTCCTACTCCTTGATCAGTCACTCGAGGAGGGAGCCTTTGGGTTCACGACCGGCCTCGAGTATCACCCTGGAAAGTCAGCAAGTTTTGACGAGTTGGCGGCGCTTTGCGCAGCGGTCACTTCAGCCGATGGCCTCTACGCCACACATTCCCGCAACCGAGACCGCCGCTACTTCGTGGGGTTCGGCGAGGCACTCGATCTCGCCCGCGAGAGCGGTGTTCGGCTTCAGATCTCCCACGTCAATCCGAAATATGGCCGTCCTGACCAGGCCATGAGCAACACGCTGCAAATGATTGAGTGGGCGCGTGATGAGGGGCTGGACGTCGCGATGGACATGATGCCGACCAACTGGAACCACACGTCGGCCTCAGCGATGCTGCCGTCATGGTCGTTTGGCCTGACTGCCGATGAGATGTTGGCACTCCTGCGCACTCCGGATGGGCGGCGACGCCTTCGCCACAATCCGCTCCCTATGTGGCAGCTCGTGGTGGAGGAGCGATGGGATCAGATTCGGCTCCTGGCCAGTTCGGCACACCGCGAACTTGTTGGCCGCACGATCGAAGACATCACCAATGCTCAGAATACGAACGATGGTTGGGACACGCTCTTCGATCTGATGCTCGATGAAGGCGAGCGGTTCAAGGGTGTGATGCTGACCGGCCACGCGTTTGCTGAAGAGGACAATCGAATCGCTCTTGAGCACCCGCTCTGTGCGGTCGAATCGGACACGATGGCAGCGGCGAACGACGGTCCGCTGCAGGGCAGGATGATGGGAGTGCTCGGCTACAACTGGGTTGCGAGGTTCCTCGGACACTACGTGAGGGACGAGAAGGTCATCTCGGTGGAGGACGGCATTCGCCGGCTCACGCAGCTCCCTGCATCTCGGCTCGGTCTTACCGATCGGGGAGTGCTGGCCAAAGGGAACGCGGCCGATGTCGTCGTGCTCGACCTGAACGGGGTTATCGACAACTCGTCGTTCTCCGACCCGACCGTCTACGCCGACGGGATCGACGAAGTGATCGTCAACGGTGTTTCTGCGTTTTCGCAGGGACAGCGGAGCCCCGACCACGCAGGCCGGGTGCTCCGCCATTAGTCACTGATGCTCGGCGGCCGAATCGTTCAAACACGGCCCGTTGGTGATTGTTACGCCGCAGCCTGATCGAGGTAGGGGTCCCACGTCGCCGGGATCGTGCCCGCCGCCACCTTGACCCACACCATTCGTGTTGGGGTGACCGGCTTGGTCGTGAGGCGGAACGTGCTCTCGCTCAGGAGGCGATCACCCTTGGTCGTGTTGCATCGGCGGCAGCACGCGACGACGTTCTCCCACGTGTGCGCACCGCCTCGGGAACGCGGCTGCACGTGGTCGAGGCTCTCGGCGGGCTTCCCGCAGTACTGGCACACACCCTGGTCGCGGGCGAAGACGGCCTTGCGGCTGAGCGGCACCTCGCGTCGGTAGGGCACCTTGACGAAATAGCGGAGCCGTACGACCGACGGCACTCCCATGTTCAGCCGTTCGCTCGCGATTCGTTCACCCGTCTCGGCGAGGACATCGACTTTGTCGGCGAGCGCAAGCACGAGAGCGCGCCGGCTCGAGACAACACCGATTGGCTCATAGGTCGCGTTGAGAACAAGCGCTCGGGTCATGCGGGGTGACAGTAGTGGCCCGGGGCTGATCGGTCTCTTCGATAAGGGCTCGCGGGCGCGGGACGACCAGTCGAGATCGAGTTCGGAGAGGAAAGCGGCCTTTGGATTTCGACGGATCGGCGGTGACGAGGGGCGGCGGGGACGATCAGTCGAGATCGAGTTCGGAGAGGAAAGCCGCCTCGATGTCGCTGGGTTCGGGTCCGCCGCCTGGCACACCGATGGCGAGCGATTCGAGGTCGAGTCCTTCGGGCAGCAGGTGGGCATGAACAACATCGGCGAGTCGTGCAGCCGACCAGCTGGCGACGAAGAGGCCTTGAAAGCGGGCGCCGGCTTTGGTTCTGCGCTGGGAGAGACCGACGACCTTCGACAATCCGTCGCGATGAGATGATGCGGCCGGCACGACGACTTCCCCCGGGCCGAGTCCGGCGAAACAGATCGCTCGACCGAACGTTCGCTCGGTGAGTGGACCGTCATAGACCTCGGCATCGCCGACCCCACACGCAGTGAGCGCACGGAGCCAGGTCTGACCAACGCGGTTGAACGAGCGGTTGACGTCGTCATCCCACCACGGGTCGTCGCGGGGGAGGAGTAGGTCGATCCAGCAGGAGTTGTTCGGTTCGACGAGGACGAGCCCTCCGCCACTTCGTCGTCGACAGATCTCGATCCCGAGGTCGATCGCTCGGTCGTTGCGTACGAGACCCTCATCCGTTGTCGATCCGAGAACGAGCGCCGGCTCCTCGACCTCGTGGATCCAAACGGTGCGTTGGTCGAGATCGTCGAACGATTGCTGGTGAAACGGCCCGGCTGGTCCACGAGAACGCTCGATGTGCCAACTCATGCCCCGGCTCGATTCGCCTGCGTCGGGAGAGAGCGGTCGTGCAGTGAACGGCGGGTCACTCGCTCACCGTAGGAGGCCTGGGCAAATCTGCAGAAAATTTCACGCGCTGCGCTCTCGGCAACGCGATGAGCGTTTCCCCAGGTCATAGACGTGACCTCGAGTCAAAATCGAACAATTGTTCGCCACTTTGTGCGGTTTGTCGAACGTTTTGTGTCAGGAAATGATTGCAGAGTGGGGGGAAGTGTCATAAAGTGTCACGCAGTGGGGCACGAGCCCAGCTAAGGTCACAGCAACCCAAAAGGCGGCATCGCCGGTTGGGAGGTCGGGCCGAAGCGAGCGAGCGCCCCGCGGTTGTTTCTTGACAGTCGGAGTTCATTCAGTTGTTTGTTGGTCAGCACGAACATTCACTCGACGGCAAAGGTCGAGTTGTGCTGCCTGCACCCTTTCGGGCGTCAGTTGCTGAGCGTGGGTACGTCACTCGCCTCGACAACTGCATCGGTCTCTGGAGCCATGAGGGTTTCCAAGAGGTCGCCGAGAAGTGGAAAGCGCAACGAGACGACAAGCAGATTTCAAACTCGGTCTTCCGAAAGTTCATGACCTCGGTGAACGAAGTGAAGCTCGACTCTGCTGGCCGAATCACGTTGCCTCGCCAACTGCTGGAGGAGCTCGAATTCGACTCGAACGTCGTGGTCAGTGGCCTCTTCGATCGAGTGGAAATCTGGCCCGCGGAGAAGTACGCAGCGGATCAGAACGATGACATCGGCGACGAACTCGCCGACGCCATCAACCGCCTCGGCCTCTAGGCCGAACTCCGAACCATCAAGACGAAAGTCATGGAAAGGAGAACGGCGGAAAACAGAATCGAGACGAACACGTCGACTCGTACATCGGTTGCCTTCAGGGTGATGGAGAAGGGTGCTTCTGCCCCACAACTCCGCCCGCTACCCCTCTAGTGCGTATCGGGAGACAAAACCCGACGCACGCCCATTTCCCTGGGGGCTACCGATGGCCGGTTCGAATGTTCGAAACCTCGAATCCGAATCCGCTGGGCCTTTCTTATGGTCGACTCCGACGCTCCGCGCCCTTTCGCTCACGATCCAGTGATGCGAGACGAGATCATCGCCCTGGTCTCCGAAGTTCCGCCAGGAACGTTCATCGACGCCACCCTCGGTGGTGCAGGCCACAGCGCTGCTTTGCTCGAAGCGTGCCCGCAGCTCGATCTTCTCGGTATCGACCGGGATCCAATGGCCCTCAGCGCCGCAGCCGAACGGCTCACGAGCTTCGGCTCTCGCGTGCGCCTCGAGCGTGCGCGATTCGATCAACTCGATCAGGTGCTCGAACGCCTTGGTATCGACGCAGTCTCCGGCTTCCTCTTCGATCTCGGCGTCAGCTCGCCCCAGCTCGACATCGCCGAGCGTGGCTTCAGCTTCCGCAATGACGGTCCACTCGACATGCGGATGGATCCCGACGCTGGGCTGAGCGCACACGACGTCGTCAATGGCGCGGAAGTCGGCGATCTTGCCGCGATTCTGCGCCGTAACGCCGACGAGCGCTTCGCACGTCGCATCGCCGATGCCATCGTGGCCGCTCGTCCCATCGAATCGACGACCGCTCTGTCGGAGATCGTGGTCAACGCGATTCCGGCCCCCGCCCGCCGGAAGGGCGGACACCCGGCGAAACGAACTTTTCAAGCTCTTCGAATTCATGTCAATGACGAACTCGAGCAACTTCGGCCCGCGATCGAGCGAGCGCTCGACGCACTCACCGTCGGTGGCCGAGGTCTCGTCCTCACCTATCACAGTGGTGAAGACAAGATCGTCAAAGACATCTTTCGTGGGCGCAGCGCAGAGACAACTCCGCCCGGGCTTCCGGTACCCGCCACCGAACCCGAGTTCTCTGCGCTGCGTCCACTTGCTCGACGTCCCTCGGACGAAGAGATGGCGACAAACCGACGAGCCTCAAGTGCGCGTCTTCGAGGCATCGATCGAATGCGGGTGGCCGCATGAGCGCACGCGCTGCACGAGTCGAGAAGGCCGTTCCTTCCAAGACGGCCCAATCCAAGTCAGGCCAGTCCAAGTCTGACCAGTCGAAGAGCAAGGGCGACGATCGCCCAAAGCTTCGCCTCGTCGACAAGAAGGCGCTGGTTGGTCGCACACGGCGCCGCGCGGTTCTGATCTCGAGCCTCGCGCTGCTCGTCGTCGGCATGTTCATGACCGCTCTCGCTCACGCTCGCCTCGTCGAAGGTCAGCGTGAACTCGACACGATCCGAGCTGACATCGCCGACCTCGAGGGGCAACGCGCCACGCTCGAAGCCGACATCGTGATCTCGTCGTCGCCCGAAGCCATCGTCTTCCGGGCCCGTTCGCTCGGCATGGTTCGTGCGTCTGATCCTCAATACCTGGTCGCCATCCGGCGCAGTCCCGGTTCGTGACCGGTCGCCGCACCCCATCTCGTTCGACGCCGAAACGAGCTCCGCGATCTGGCGCAGCCCGCCCTGGTTCTGGGCGCTCGGCTTCTGGACGCTCGGCCTCTGGACGGTCCGCGCAGACTCGGTCCCGTCGAGCTCCCGCCCGTCGCTCCCGAGCCGTTGCTGACGCGCAGCGCACTCGCATGCTCGGCGTGCTCGGCGGTTTCGCGATCATCGCGACGGTCTTGGTTGGACTTCTTGCCGAGCTGCAAGCGGTCAACCCCGAGGGCTACGTCGAGCGTGGCGAAGACCAGCGAACGCGCGAGTACGCGCTGTCCGGCTATCGCGGATCGATCGTCGATCGCGATGGATTTGTGCTCGCTCTGTCGACGCCTGGGTTCGAGGTCGTCGCCGACCCAACACTCGTCGAGAACGTGTCGGCCACGGCAGAACTCTTGGCCGGGCCGCTCGGCATGAACGTCGATGAGCTTCGGGTTGCCCTGGCAGGGGAGTCCGCCGGTGATCGTTACGCGATGCTCGCTCCCGAGATCGAAGGCACTGCGATCGGTGCGCTCGATGCCCTCTTTGCGAACGATGAGAACGACGATGCCCTCACCGGCATCTACGTCATCCGACACGAAGATCGCATCTACCCGAACGGCTCGCTCGCACGCCCCGTGGTGGGCGGTGTTGATCCTGATGAACAGGGAACGTTCGGGATCGAGTGGCAGTACAACGACGCCATGCAGGGCAGCTCTGGCCAGGTCCGAGTCGAGCGAGGCATCTTCGGATCGATCACCGGCGGCATCCACGAGGTTGACCCGGCGGTGCAGGGCGACGACATCGTTCTGACGATCGACCATCGTATTCAATACGTCGTTGAGCAGTCGCTCATCGAGCACTGCCAAGACACGTTGGCCCAGGGCGCGCAGGCCGTTGTGAGCGATCCTCGCACCGGCGAGATTCTTGCGATGGGCACGGTCGTGCGAAACGAGAACGGCACGTGCTCGGTGCCGAACTACAACGCTCCATTGATCGACACGTTCGAGCCTGGCTCGGTGCTCAAGATCATCACGGCTGCTGCGGCTGTCGAAGAGCTCGGCATGACCAGCGAGACCCTCATCGAAGTACCCAAGTCGATCGAGGTTGGCGACGTCACCTTCACCGAACACGGCGCAGGGCACGTCGCGGCGCCCTATCCGGTTCGTCAGATCATCTCGCAGTCGATGAACGTCGGAACGATTCGGCTCGCAACCCAACTCGGGCGAGACACGCTCTATGACTACCTCATGAGCTTCGGTCTCTCTCAGCCGACCGGCTTGGACTTCCGCGGTGAAGCCCGTGGCCGGGTGAGCGCCCCGGAGGACTGGTACGGCTCCGACCTCGGTTCGATCCCGATCGGGCAGGGTGTGACGGTCAACTCGGTGCAGCTCAACTCGGCCTACAACATCATCGCCAACGGTGGCCTCTACGTCGCCCCGACGCTCGTTCGCACGTCGGTTGCCCCGGACGGCACCGAGACGGTTCTCGCCCAGCAGCCCAGTCGTCGAGTCGTGAGCGACGCCACTTCGAGCGAAGTCACGGACATGCTGGTCGACGTGGTGGAACATTCAACGGGAACCGGCAGCGCTGCGGCGGTGCCCGGATACACGGTGGCGGGCAAGACGGGAACGGCCTGGAAGGTCTTCCGCGAAACCGAGGGTGCGCCGCTTACCTATGGCGTTCCCGGCAATCGTCGCTACGTCGTGAGCTTCGCCGGATTCTTGCCAGCCGAGAACCCCCAGCTTTCGATCACCGTGGTGGTCGACGAACCGATCACGGAAACGACGGCCGGTCTCGTTGCAGCACCGGTCTTTGCTGACATCGCTCAGTACTCCCTGCGCATCCTTGGGATTCCGCCGGGCGCCGCCGGTGAGCGCGATCCGTCGCAGGATCAGCGGGTTCGAGGAACGCCGGCAGACGATCCGCTGAACACGCTCGCTTCACCGATCGCCGTCGACGATCCAGCCGTCATCCCGGAGGAGGAATAGTGGCAGCTTCTGTGCCTCCCACCTCCGACGGTGCGGCGTTGGAAAACGTCGTCGCCCGTCTCGCCCGCTTCGAACCTGTCACGGTCAACGGATCCGGCGAGAACAACCCAACGCTCACGTCGGTCACTCACGACTCCCGCTCGATTTCTCCGGGCGGGTTGTTCGCGTGTGTCACCGGCGCGACCTTCGATGGACACGACTTCGGCTCCGAAGCGATCAGCGCCGGCGCCTCTGCCCTTCTCGTCGAACGCGAGCTCGACGTCGACGCTCCTCAAATCGTCGTGCCAGATGTGCGCGCTGCACTTGGCCCAGCCGCTTGCGCCGTGCTCGGCGACCCTTCCCGCGATCTGAGTGTCATCGGCGTGACGGGTACGAGTGGGAAGACGTCCGTCACCTTGATGCTGGAGACCGTCCTCGGTCACTGTGCGATGGGCACTGAAGTGATCGGAACCCTCAGCGGTGCACGGACGACACCGGAAGCACCCGAACTGCAGGCTGCGTTCGCTGATGCAAAGGCAAAGGGTCGCCGAGCCGTCGCGATCGAGGTGTCATCCCACGCGCTGTCGATGCACCGGGTCGACGGCACACGATTCGCCGCAACGGTCTTCACGAACCTCGGCCACGATCATCTCGACTTCCACGGCAACCTCGAGGACTACTTCGAGGCAAAGGCGCTGCTGTTCACCGAGGACTTCACGTCGCTCGCGATCATCAACGCCGACGACTCGTCCGGCGCAAGAATCATCGATCGCTTGGGAGATTCGGCGATCACGGTCGTGCCGTATGGCTTGAACGACGTTGCCGATTTATCCGTCGACGGAGCGGTGACCCGGTTCGTGTGGCGCGGCCACGAAGTTGTGCTTCGCCTCGCCGGGTCACACAACGTGCTGAACGCACTGGCGGTGGCAAACGTGGCCGAGCAGCTCGGCCACGACCCGGCCGACATCGCTGATGGACTGTGCCGCCTCGAAGCACCTCGCGGTCGGTTCGAATTCGTCAACGTTGGACAGCCGTTCCACGTTGCGGTCGATTACGCCCACAAGCCGGACGCGCTCGTTGCGGTGCTCGACGCCGCTCGCCAAGTTGCGGGTGAACACCGTGTGCTCGTCGTGGTTGGTTGTGGCGGCGATCGCGATCGTGAGAAGCGACCGATGATGGGTGCTGCGGCTGCGGCCGGCGCCGACCTGGCGTTCATCACGAGCGACAACCCACGTTCGGAAGCACCCGAAGCGATCATCGCCGAGATCGTGGCCGGTATCCCCGAAGCCGACCTGGCGTCGACGGTGATCGTCGAAGTCGATCGTCGAGACGCCATTCATGCCGCGCTGAACGCTGCTGATGCAGGCGATGTCGTGTTGATCGCCGGCAAGGGCCACGAAGTTGTTCAGGTCATCGGCGACGAAACGATCCCGTTCGACGATCGCGAAGTCGCCGTCGAAGCCTTGGTGTCCAGCGGGAACGGGGGAGCGGCGTGATCCGACTCCTCCTCGCTGCTGGACTCTCGTTCCTCGTGTCGGTTGTCGGTACGAAGTTCCTGATCGACATCTTGACCCGCCAGCACATCGGTCAACCGATTCGTGAAGACGGGCCCGAAGGCCACCTCACGAAGGCCGGAACGCCAACGATGGGCGGCATCGCAATCGTCGTCGGCGCCGCGACGGGCTACACGCTCTCGGACCTTCTGTCCGGTGGTGTGTTCACCCGGTCAGGCCTGATCGTGATGGGCACGATCTGTGCCGCCGCCCTCGTTGGTTTCATGGACGACTGGTTGAAGGTCAGCCGGGAACGCAACCTTGGCCTCAACAAGAGAGCCAAGATGGCCGGCCTTTTGCTGGTCGCCGGCGGTTTCGCATACCTCACGCCAACGTTCACGAACATCTCGACCGAGCTGTCGTTTGCTCGAACTGCGGACGTCGGGATCGATCTCGGCACCGTCGGCTGGATGATCTTTGCTGTTCTCGTCCTTCTTGGCGCGTCGAACGGCTCCAACCTGGCCGATGGCCTTGATGGTCTGGCGGCTGGCAGCGGCATGTTCGCGTTTCTTGCCTACGCCGTGATCGGATTCTGGATCTTCCGGCAGTCCGACGTGCAGCCAGACATTTACGGCGTCACCCATGCGCAAGATCTCGCTGTTGTGTCGATCGCAATGGTCGGCGCCCTTGCTGGCTTCTTGTGGTTCAACGCTGCACCTGCCGAGATCTTCATGGGCGACACCGGCTCGCTCGCGATCGGAGCAGGGCTCGCAGCGCTCGCTCTCACGACAAACACACATCTTCTCCTCCCAATCATCGCCGGCCTCTATGTGGCCGAGACGCTGTCGGTGATGCTGCAGGTTGGCTACTTCAAGGTGACCGGAGGCAAGCGTCTTTTCCGGATGGCGCCCATCCACCACCACTTCGAACTCGCCGGCTGGCGCGAGACGAAGGTCATCATTCGCTTCTGGCTCGTGTGTGGTGCGCTGATGGCACTGGGGCTCGGCCTCTTCTATGCATCCTGGCTCTCCGCCACGGATGTGTTGGATGGAGCCGCCGAATGATCGATCTGTCGGCGCCGTTGGTCGTTGGTTTCGGCGTGACCGGCCAGGCGGTCGTGAGTGCGCTCGTGAGCCGCGGGTTTTCGCCGTCGATCATCGATGACCGTCCGTCCGAGGCCGCGATGACGGTCGCTCACGACCAGGGCCTGACGTTGACCGTTGCGCCGAACGACGAAGCGCTCGAAGCGATCGTCGCCGGCGCCACCGTTCTCCTGCCAAGCCCCGGCATTCCTGACCATCATCCAGCGTTCGCCGCAGCATCGGCGGCCGGCCTGCCGGTTGCGAGCGAGTTTGATCTCGCTGCTCTGTGGAACGATCGACCGCTCGTCGCCATCACGGGAACGAACGGCAAGACCACCGTCACGATGATGGTGACCGACATGTTGAACCGATCGGGTCGGAGCGCTGAACCAGTGGGGAACACGCCTGTCCCGCTCGTGGCGGCGATCGATGATCCGTCGATCGAAATCTTCGTTGTCGAGGCATCATCGTTTCGGCTCGCCCACAGTCAGCGGTTCGCGCCAAGCGTTGCGACCTGGCTCAACTTCTCGCCAGACCATCTCGACGCACACGCCACGCTCGACGCTTACCGCCTCGCAAAGGCAGCCATATTCCGAGACCTGTCCGTCGATGCGACCGCCATCGTGAACGATGCCGACGAAATCGTTTCGTCGTTCACGCCCAGCGATCCGAACGTGGTTCGGTTCGGCACGGCGGAAGCTGAATGGCGCCTCAGCGCTGGTGAACTCATCGGCCCAGACGGCTTCTCGATGCCGATCGACGACATCGCTCGTCGGCAGCCTCACGATCTGGCGAACGCCGCGGCAGCCGCAGCGACGGCCCGAGCGGCCGGGGCCAGTGATGAAGCGATTCGTTCGTGCCTCGCAACCTTCGCCGGGCTTCCACATCGCGTGGAGTTCGTCGGGGAGCACGACGGCGTGCGCTGGTTCAACGATTCAAAGGCGACCGTGCCCCACGCAACACTTGCTGCGGTTGGCGGGTTCGATTCGGTCGTGTTGATCGCCGGTGGTCGTAACAAGGGCCTCGACATGGCGTTGCTCGCCGATGCGGTTCCGCCCGTTCGAGCGGTCGTCGCAACCGGTGATGCCGCCGATGAAGTTGAAGCGGTGTTCGCTTCGTTGGTCGAGGTGCACCGTGCCTCAACCATGCTCGAAGCGGTTGAAACCGCTTCAGAGCTCGCCGACTCCGGCGATGTGGTGCTGCTCTCGCCCGCCTGCACCTCGTTTGATTGGTATCCGAATTACGGCGCTCGGGGCGATGACTTCCGAGCGATCGCGCAGTCGAGGTTTTCACAGTGACGACAACCCAGCGTCCACGCACAGCTCAGCGGCCCCGCACGACCCAGCGTTCGCGAAGCCAACGATCGAACTCCAGCCAGCGATCTACCACAAAGCGATCGAGCACCAGCCAGCGCCCGACGCAGGCCCGCACCACACAGCGATCCCAGGCCCGCGGCCCACAGGCTGGTCGTCGCCAAACCCAGTCGGACCCGCGTTCTCGCCCGACTCGAACGCTTCGGCCCGCGTCACAACGCTCGAACCCGGCTCGCCGAGCAATGCCGATCACCGAAGGCGGCCAATCGATGGCCCGAGGCATCGGTGTTGTGGTCTTCGGACTCACGATCTTTGGCTTGGTCATGGTGCTGTCTGCAACCTCGGTGATCAGCCTTTACAAGCTCGACGCTTCACCGCTCTACCAATTCAGCCGCCAGGCGTTGTGGGCCGTGCTCGGTCTCGTCGCCTACGTGGTTGGAAGCCGAATCGATCACCGGCGGCTCCAGCCGATCGCCGGACCGCTGATGGTGGTTGCGATCGCGTTGCTCGTTGCCGTCTTGATCGCAGGCCAGAACATCAACGGTTCGAGTCGTTGGCTTGCGATCGGCCCCCTCGTCATTCAGCCGTCGGAGGTCACCAAGTTCGCCCTCGTCGTGTTCTGTGCTGACCTCCTCACCCGACGCGCCGACAAGATGGATCGAGTCGATCTCACGATCCGGCCGATCATGGTCGTCTTCGTGATCGTCTCCGGGCTGCTACTGAAACAACCGAAGCTCGGAACCGTCCTCGTACTCGGCGCCGTCGTGTTCATGATGCTCTTCATCGCCGGCGCTCGGATGCTGCACCTGATGATGCTCTCCATGGTCGGGGCTCTCGCAGCAACCTTCTTCGCCTTCTCGGCTGACTACCGCCGCGACCGCATCACTGCATTCTTGAACCCGCAGGATGACCCGACCGGCATCGGCCTCCAGATCATTCAAAGCCGCATCGGCATCGCCTCCGGTGGTTGGTTCGGCGTCGGGCTCGGCGGCAGCCGATCCAAGTGGGGATTCTTGCCGCACGCCCATTCGGACTTCATCTTCAGCGTTGTTGCAGAAGAGGTCGGGCTCATCGGCGCTGGTGCGCTGATCGTCGCCTTCTTCGTCGTTGGTTACCTGGGCATTCGGACAGCGATCCACGCACCGGATCAATTCGGTGTGCTGCTCGCCGCTGGGCTCACCAGCTGGATCCTCATCCAGGCCTTCTTGAACATCGCGATGGCCATGGGTTCCATGCCGAGCACTGGCGAGACCCTGCCGTTCGTGTCCGCTGGTGGTTCGAGCCTTGTCACGATGCTGTTCGCGGCTGGTGTTCTCGCGAGCATCGCGCGCCGCGCCAGGGTTTGACCGGCTGATGGCGCCGAGCACCCGAGCTTTGCACGACGTGAACGTCTTGATCACCGGCGGTGGAACGGCGGGCCACACCAATCCGGGCATCGCCGTCGCCCAAGCGCTCGTCGATGCTGGCCTTGATAGCGATCAAGTGCACTTCGTCGGGGGCGAGCGAGGTAACGAAGCGACACTCGTCGGTGAGGCCGGGTTTTCGATCGACCTGCTCCCCGGGCGAGGAATTCGACGTTCGCTCAAGCCGGATGCCATCAAGCAGAATCTGCACTCGATCACCGCACTCGTTCGCGGCATGGCCCAGGCGTTCTCGATCGTCCGTCGTCGGCGTCCCGACGTCGTGATGTGTCTCGGTGGCTACGCCGCCTTTGGTGCGACGTTCGCAGCCGCCGTGCTGCGGCGCCCGATCGTGATCTCGGAACAGAACGCTCGAGCGAGCGCCGTCAACCGTCTGTTCGGCCGCATCGCCGCCCGAAACGCTCTTCCGTATCCCGATACCGTCCTGCCCGGTGGCGTGTTGACCGGAAATCCAATTCGTCGCTCGATGGTCGAAGCAGTGACTCGCTATGACCGAGAGACCGCTCGAACCGAACTCGACATCGCACAGGATCGTGTGCTGGTTGCGGTCTGGGCCGGTTCCCTCGGCGCCACCCGAATCAACCAGGCCATCGCCGATCTGGCCCGACTCTGGCGAGATCGATCCGACGTTGCGATCTACCATGTGGTCGGAACGCGAGACTGGGATCGATTCGAGTCGCTGGCTACCGAGTTCGCCGACGACAACATCGACTACCGATCCGTTGCCTACGAAAATCGAATGCCTGCCCTTCAGGCCGCCGCCGACATCGCCGTGTGTCGATGTGGAGCATCGACCACAGCAGAACTCGCCGTCGCCGGGCTGCCCGCCGTTCTCGTGCCGCTTCCTATCGCCCCGCGTGATCACCAGCGGGCCAACGCTCGCGAACTCGCAGAGTCCGGAGCGGCCTTCATCGTCGATGACGCTGGCCTTGATGCTGCGCAACTCGCTGCGTTGATCTCGCCGCTGCTCGACGATCCTGATCGGCGCGCCGAGATGGCGGCCGCGGCCCGTTCGGTCGCCCGTCCAGAGGCTGCGTCGTCGGTCGCTCATCTCATTCTCGATCTCGCAGGAGTTCAGTCATGATCGATCTGCGATCACCTCGCCGCATTCACATCATTGGTCTCGGCGGCGCGGGAATGAGTGCCATCGCCGAGATCCTGATCGGCACCGGACACACCGTGAGCGGCAGCGATCTCACCGAGTCGGCGCCACTCACGCGTTTGGCGGAGGCCGGCGTCGCCACCTTCGTCGGGCACCACGCCGATCAAGTTGGGGATGTTGATGTCGTCGCCATCTCGACGGCGATCCCCGAGACCAACCCGGAAGTCGTCGCAGCACTCGAGCGCTCGATTCCCGTTCTTCGTCGAGCCGAGATTCTCGCCGCAATCACTGCGGCGTGGCAGACGGTCTCGGTTGCTGGCACCCATGGCAAAACCACGACATCGGCCATGCTCACCGCCGCGCTTCAAGGCGCCGGTGTGGATCCCGCCTTCATCGTTGGTGGTGATCTTCGCGACCTCGGTCGAGGGGCAGCCGTTGGATCGGGCGAGGTTCTCGTCGTCGAAGCCGACGAGAGCGACGGCACGTTCGTCGAGTTGCATTCCGCCGCCGTGATCGTCACGAACGTCGAGCCTGATCACCTCGAGCACTACGGCGGTTTCGAAGGCCTCGAGCAAGCGTTCGTCACCTTCATCAGCCAGACCGATGGGCCTCGGGTCATCTGTATCGATGATCCTGGCGCCGCGACGATGATCGATCGTGCAGACCTGGCTGCTGAGGTGATCACCTACGGCACCTCGCCACAGGCTGACTGGCGGATTGTTGATGCGCTCCCCACACCATCCGGCATCAGCTTCTCGGTCGAAAGCAACGGCGGTCGATACGCGATCCTCTTGCGCCAGCCCGGCATGCACAATGCTCGAAACGCCACAGCTGCGTTGGCGATGGCGTCGTCGCTCGGGGCTGACGCGGAGCAAGCTGCCGCTGCACTCTCGGCGTTCGGCGGCGTTGGCCGTCGGTTCGAAAACCGAGGAGAGGTCGACGGCATCCGCCTGGTCGATGACTACGCACATCTTCCAACCGAGGTCGAAGCGGCGCTTGCTGCCGCCCGTTCAACGACCAACGGGCGAGTTGTCACCGTCTTTCAGCCACATCGATACAGCCGTACCGAGCAGTTGTGGTCGAGCTTCACGAACTCGTTCGGCGATACCGATCTCCTTGTCATCACGGGCATCTATTCGTCGGGGGAGAAACCGAGGCCGGGAATCACCGGGCGTCTCATCGCCGACGATGTGCAAGCCGCTCACCCCGACGCTGAGATCCGCTACGTCGAATCGCTCGACGACGTGGCGACCCTCCTTCTGGCCGAACTCCGCTCGGGCGATCTGTTGATGACGCTCGGAGCTGGTGATCTCACGACCCTCCCAACACGGCTCGTGCCAGCGCTTGAGAACCGTTCGGTCAAGGGGAACGCCCCGAGCTCCTCGACAAGCGAAAACGACGCGTGATGACGGGTCCCGCAGCGTGGAGCGACGCGACGATCGAGGCGTGTGAACGAATCGCCGAGACGTCTGTTGCGTTCCAACGCGATGCCCCCATGGCCGAACGGTGCACCTATCGAGTTGGCGGGCCAGCCGCCGGTTTCGTGACGGTCGATGACCACGGTGATCTCGACGCCGTGTGTGCTGCGATCTCTGGGCTCGGCGTCGACACGCTCGTGGTCGGTCGAGGGTCAAACCTCCTCGTCTCCGATCGCGGCTTCGATGGAATCGTCGTGGTGCTCGGCCCCGGATTCGAAACGATCGAGATCGCTGATGACCCGGTCGGTCGAGTCGTGCTCGGCGGCGCCGTGTTGCTTCCGGTCGCCGCACGACGAACAGCGGCCGCTGGCTTGACCGGCTTTGAATGGGCGGTCGGTGTTCCCGGCTCGGTTGGGGGAGCGGTGCGCATGAACGCTGGCGGTCATGGCTCGGACATGGCGGCATCCGTCGTTCGAGTGACGCTCTTCGACCTTGACCAGGGAGGCCCGATCGATCTGGATGTAGCCGACCTCGATCTGGCCTACCGATCGTCAAACCTCACCGAACGCCACGTCGTGACCTTTGCTGAGCTTCAACTCGTCACAGGTGATGTGGATCAATCGAATGAGGAGCTGTCGTCGATCGTGTCGTGGCGTCGAGCGAATCAACCAGGTGGCCAAAATGCCGGGAGCGTTTTCGCGAACCCGGACGGAGATTCGGCAGGTCGCCTCATCGAAGCCGCTGGTCTCAAAGGCTTCCGGTTGGGGACGGCGGCGGTCTCAACGAAACACGCAAACTTCATTCAGGCGGACCCCGATGGGCTCGCTGACGATGTTCACCGACTCATCCGCCACATCCAGCGAGTCATCGCCGAAGATGAGGGCATCGATCTGCGATCAGAGAATCGTTTGATCGGATTTTCCGCGAGTCTTGGCACAGGCGGCATGGACGTATGACTTCAACCACTCGATCGCGCCCACAGCGGTCTGCCGCGGCCAAAGAGGCTGCGGCGAAACGGGCGGCGGCCAAGAAGACCGCGACGAACAAGACCGCAGCCAAGAAATCTGTGGCCAAGAAGGCCGCGACGAAGAACGCTGCGACGAAGAAGGCAGCCACATCGAAAGCAGCCACACCAAAGAAGGCAGCCACACCAAAGAAGGTGGCGCGCAAGAAACCGGCCGCTGCAGCGAACGAACGGGCACATCCAAAGCTCGAGGCTCGTCGTGACGAGGTCGAACGCGGAGAAAATCGCCGCCGGTTGCGGACCATCGGTGCGCTCATCGTGATCACGATGGTGGCGATTGGTGCGCTGGCCGCACTCGATAGTTCGTTGCTCGACGTCGATCGGGTGGTGGTCAACGGAGCGGTTCGCACCAATCCGGTCGAGGTGATCGAAGTCACCGGAATCGTCGAAGGTGATCCTCTCGCCGAACTCGATTTGGCAACCGCCGGACGTTGGGTCGAGACACTCCCATGGGTGGAGTCAGCCACGCTCGAGCGGCGCTGGAACGGTGATGTTCGTATCACGATCATCGAACGACAGCCGGTTGCGGCGATTCCTGCGCCGGCCGGTCTGGTCCTGATCGATCAGGGCGGTCGCCAGCTCGAGCTCGTCGATGCTCAGCCGGGCGAGATGCTCCCGATCGCCGGCATCATCGCCACCGGTGTGCCGGGGGAGCCGGCCCCTCCCGCTGCTCGTGCCGCGGTCAACGTCTTGCAGGCGATGACGCCAGAACTCGCGGCGCAAACCACCCAGATCGACATCGGGGCCGATGGCATCTTGAGCCTCGAGCTCGCCCAGGGCGGCACGGTGATCTTCGGGGATGATTCGAGCCTTGACGACAAATTGCTCGGCCTCGAGACCATGCTGGTTCGGGCCGATCTTCGGTGTCTTTCGACCATCGATTTGCGGGTGCCGAGCGCTCCGGCGTTGATGCGAGCACGGCTTGATGGAACCGTTGCCGTCATCGACGACCTCTCGACCTGTACCTGAGGTTGACGACAGTCCGCGCCCGATTCGGCAAGGTCTGGCAAGATCACCCACAGTTCCAAACCTGGTCGAAGCGGCCGAAGAGCGGGCATACTGCTGAGTCGGCCCACCCGAGTCATTCCATTTCACCCGGTGAGCGGATCTCACGAGAACAGAAACAGCAGGGATTCAATGAGCACGCAGAACTACGTGGCGGTCATCAAGGTCGTCGGCGTCGGCGGTGGCGGCTGTAACGCCATCAACCGCATGATCGATGCCGGCCTTCGAGGTGTTGAGTTCATCGCGGTCAACACCGATGCACAGGCTCTGCTCATGAACGATGCCGAGACCAAGATCCACATCGGCCGTGAACTCACCAAGGGTTTGGGTGCAGGAAGCGACCCGAGCGTTGGTCAGCAGGCAGCCGATGAGCATCGAGACGAAATCTCTGAGGCTCTCGACGGTGCCGACATGGTGTTCATCACCGCCGGCGAAGGTGGCGGAACCGGCACGGGTGCCGCTCCTGTCATCGCCGAGGTGGCAAAGTCGCAGGGTGCGCTCACGATTGCGGTCGTCACCCGCCCGTTCGGATTCGAAGGCCGACGACGCGCCTCACAAGCCGACAGCGGAATCACTCGCCTGAAGGACAAGGTCGACACCCAGATCGTTATCCCGAACGATCGTCTCCTCTCGATCGCCGACGAGAAAACCACGATGGTCAACGCCTTCCGTATGGCCGATGACATCTTGTTGTCCGGCGTCTCCGGTATCACCGACTTGATCACGACGCCGGGCTTGATCAACACCGACTTCGCCGACGTCCGCATGATCATGCACGACGCCGGCAGCGCCCTGATGGGAATCGGTCGTGCCAACGGCGACGGTCGTGCGCTCAACGCCGCCCGCGCCGCAATTGCCAGTCCGCTGCTCGAATCCTCCATCGAGGGTGCACGCGGCATTCTCCTGTCGATCACGGGTTCGAGCGAGCTTGGTCTGTTCGAGGTCAACGAAGCTGCTGAGATCATTCACGACGTTGCTCACGCCGACGCCAACATCATCTTCGGCACGGTCGTCGACGAGGACATGGAAGACGAGATCAAGGTCACCGTCATCGCTGCTGGCTTCGATCGCTGGGATGCCAACGAGGCCTCGCCGCTGCCGCTCGCTGAAGAGGGCAACCTCGACGAGATCCTTCGAGACGAAGATGAGCCTGCTCCGAGCAACGAAGCCGCCGACATCTTTGCTTCCGACGATGACGATGACCTCGACGACGGCTTCGACGTTCCTTCATTCTTGAAGTAGCCACGAGCGCATCACGCCATGCTTGCTCAATCCTTCGAAACCGAAGCGGGCATCGTGCGTGTTGTGACGACCCAGGCTGCCGATGGCGATTTCGCCGTCGCTCAAGATGCCTCGATCGTTGAGCCGTATCGCCGGGCGATCATCGACGCGCCATGGACGTGGCTTCGTCAGGTGCATGGCGCCACCGTGGTCACGGCATCCGCACCGGGTCATCAAGCCGGATCGGTTGCGGACGCGGTTGTCACGCGCCAGATCAGCGCGCCGATCGCAGTGACGACCGCCGACTGCTCACCGGTCGTCCTCGTCGGCACCGGAGCGATCGGTGTTGCTCACGCCGGATGGAAAGGGTTGCTTGCCGGTGTGGTCGAGGCCACGGCCGAAGCGTTGCGGGATCTCGGGTCAGAGCCGGTGGCAACCTTTCTTGGGCCGTGTATCCAGCCCGGTCGCTATGAGTTCAGTGCCGCTGATCTCGATTCGGTCGCCGCTCGTTATGGCGAGGCGGTTCGAGGCGTGACCCACACCGGCGAACCTGCCCTCGACATGACGGCCTCGGTCCAAGCTGCGTGTCGCGAGGCCGGCTGGCCGATCCCTGTGACCCCGCCGTGCACGAGTTCGTCGGACTACTTCAGCCACCGCACCCGCCAGGACCCCGGTCGCCAGACCACGGTGGCCTGGATTGAGGCCAGCTGACCGTGACGACCAATCCAGCGAACGAGTTCACCGCAGAGCTGATCAGCGCTCGCTATGACGTGATCCGGCAGCGCATTTCCGATGCAGGGGGAGACCCCGACCTCGTGACGGTTCTCGCCGTGACCAAACGCCATCCGTCAGCCGCCGTGATCGCCGCTGTCAACTCGGGTCTGATCGATGTTGGCGAGAACTACGCCCAGGAATTGGTGGCCAAGGCAGCCGAGGTTGTTGGAACGATCGGCGACCACGAATCGACCGTCGCACCTCGTTGGCACTTCATCGGCGGTCTGCAACGAAACAAGGTCAAGCAGATGGCCGGAACCGTGCACACGTGGCAGAGCGTGGATCGAATCGAGTTGGTTCGGTCGATCGCTTCTCGTGACCCTGGCGGACGGGTATTCATCCAGGTCAACACGGGTGACGAAGAAGGAAAGTCGGGGTGTGCGCTCGATGATGTCGACGAACTTGTCGAAACCGGTCGTGAACTCGGGCTTGACGTCGCCGGGCTGATGACCATCGGCCCGACCGACTCAACGATCGATCCCCGGCCAGGGTTTTCTCTGGTCCGAGAACTTGCCGACCGCCTCGGCCTCGCCGAGCGTTCGATGGGAATGAGCGCCGATCTCGACAAAGCAATCGCTGAAGGATCAACGATGGTACGGGTCGGCACGGATCTCTTCGGGGCCCGGCCGAGCTGAGCGTCAACAAGGCGTGTGTCACCAAGCAAGCGTGTGAATCGATCACGAGCATCGTTGCGTACATCCCGACGACGGCGGCACGAGGCGCGCACTGCGTGATCGACTGGTCGCCGAGTGTGATCCACGACGTGTGGTCGGGCGCATGCGAAACTACGATGGCCCGGTCCGACGATGAGGTGGCCTGACGATGTTTCGAAACATGATGGTGATGTTGGGTCTTGGTCCCGACGAAGAGTATGAAGATCGCTACCTCGACGACGGTTACGACGAGGGGTATGACTCCGGATACGACGACGGTGGCCAGGGCGGCGTGCAAGGCGGCGGCGTTGTGGCGAGTCGATCGATCGGCGACGACGTTGTCGCTCGCCCGCTCGGATCGAACGATTCAACTCAGCCGAGCGCTGTCGGTGCCGTGCGTCCACTTCGTCCCGTCGCAAGCGACGATCAGATGACCATCGGGTCGGCCGTGCCGACCGCGATGACAGCTGCGGAACCATCCAACGTTCGCTCGCTCGTCGACCCCGCCGGGGATGAGCCGACCGTTCGCCCGATGGCGATTCAGCGAACCAAGCCTCGTGTTCTCACCCCGCAATCGTTCGGTGACGCCAAGGTTCTGGCCGACGAATTCAAGCGGTCGGTTCCGGTAATCATGAACCTCCAGGCGATCGATCGTGACCTCGCTCGACGCTTGATCGACTTCTCCAGTGGCGTTTGCTACAGCATGTCCGGCAGCATGGAAAAGATGGCGCCCCACGTCTTCTTGTTGACCCCACGCAACGTTGAGGTGAGCGACGAAGATCGTCGCCGAATCGAGGAACGCGGTTTCGATCGCTGACCTGGCACGTGTCCCCCGATCAGGCGGGGTGTGCAGCTAGCCTCTGGCATCTATGAGCCCGAACACCGACCGATTCCGAGTGCTTCGGCGACTGCCAGAGATCAAGTTCGAAGACGAGTTGCGTGGCTACAGCAAGAGCCAGGTCGATCGAGTCCTGGAGTCGCTGGCGCCTCTTGCCGATGATGTCGACGAGCTGATGTCTCGTCTCGCCGAAGCTGAGACACGAGCCGCGTCCGCTGAGGCCCGCCTTGTCGAGCACTCGCCGGGTGCCCTCGCACAACCTATTGACGATGCCGACCCGGCAGCCACAATGATCGAGCAGCCGGCCGCCGAGCCCGCCGCTGAGGCTGTCGAGAGCACCCCCGAACCACAGCCGGCAGCCGAGATCCCCCAGCCGTCGGTCGACTTCGACGAGACGCTGCGCAACACCCTGGTTCTTGCACAGCGGACCGCTGACACCGCAATTCGCGAAGCAAACGACGAAGCGGCGCGCATTCGGACTGAGGCCGCAGACGAGGTCGAGCAATCGAAAGCCGCCGCACTCGAAGAGACCGAGGCGATTCGGGGCGAGAACGAGCGCATTCGTTCCGAACTGGCCGAAGCGACCGAAGCGGAGCGCGCACAGCTCGCCGAAGACCTGCGCACCGAAACCGAGACTCGTCGCGCCGAGCTCGAAGCGGAGCTTGAGACGGCCCACGGTGCCGAGCGGGCTGCTCTGATCACCCAGATCGACGAGCTTCAGCGCACCCGAGACATTCTCAACGGCGACATCGAAACGCTGGCGATTCACCTCGACGCTCGACGCACAGCAATCCGTCGAGCGGTCGAAGAGCTCACGCTCGCTCTCGATGACCCGGAGCGGCTCACCGACGTCGAGGTCCCCGGCCTCGTTTCTGGTGAGGATCTTGATCCCGACTCCTTCGAACCGATCGCCCTCGACGTCGATCTGCCCGAGGTGCCCGGCACCCAGGATGCTGATCGCGCCGAGGGTGACAGTGGAACCGCTGAGTCCTCCGGCCTCCTTCTCGGTGAGGCGGACGCAGGCTCGGTCGAGCCAGCACCCGAAGCCGTCGGTGACGCAACGCAGCCAATCGACGTGCTCAGCCTCGACGATGACGATGACGATGACGATGACGATGACGATGACGCCCCTGTTTCATCCGGAGCCGTGTCATCCAGCTCTGCTGCGGTCGAGACCGACGCTGCGAGCGAAGCCGATGCGACCCAGGCAGAGTCAGCGGTGACCGATCCATGGGTTGAGCCCCAAGCGACGACCCCAGCTGACGCGATGGGCGCAGCCGATCGACCCGCCTGGGCCGACTCGGTTCCCACCGACGATGAGTTGGCTCCGGTGCAGGGCGGTGGGCACGACCCATTCCTCGATGAACTCCGTCGGGTGACCGATGCCGAGGGTGAACAAGACGCCGACGATGAGGCGCTCTCCCGCTTCTTGAGCGAGGACAACGACGACGACGGTGGCAAGGGCGGTTGGTTCGGCCGCAAGCGCTAGCCGCTAACCCTCCAGGCTGCGTGCGCCGCAGCGCGAGTCTGCGATCGCGGCTTCACGCCTGCACGAGCGAGATCGAACACAACCTGCGTGTAGCTGGCCGCCAATCAGCGACCAGCTGCACGCAGGTTTAGTTTTTGGCCGACAGCTTGACGATGTCGAACGCGACCGGCTCGCCGGCGACGAGGTAGTCACCAGCGGCTGCCACCGACTCGATGATGACTTCGGTTGCGAGCGTCTCGGCCATGATCGTGGCTTCGTGGGTGGCGAAGGCGGCTGACTTCTCGCCGAGGACGATCCGAATGCGGTCGGTCACGTCGAGGTCTTTGTCCTTGCGCATGGCTTGGATCGCTCGGCGCCAATCGCCCGCCTCTCCCTCTGCTTCGAGTTCGGGCGTGAGCTCCGTATCGAGCACGACGACTGCGTCGTTCCCACCCATCGCAGCAACCGCAAGGGTCTCTGACTCGGTTGGGTCGAGCGCAAGAGCGAACTCGTCACCTTCGAGAATGTGCCCGGCAACCGTGACTGTGCCGTCGTCGTTGGCGGTCCAATCACCAGCCTTTGCAGTCTTGATCACGGTCTGGACGTCTTTGCCCAGTTTCGGGCCGAGCACTCGGCCGTTCGGCTGGAGGCGGAACGTTCCGTAGGCCTCGAGGTCGTCTGAGAACGACACCGACTTCACGTTGATCTCGTCGGCGAGCAGGTCGGCAAAGGGTTCGATCACCCGAGCACTTGCACCGGCGATGGTTGCAGACGCCAGCGGGAGGCGAACTCGAAGGCCACGGTCTTCTCGCAGCGACAGTGCGCTCGATGCGGCGTCGCGAAGTCGGTCCATACCTTCGACCAGTGCGTCATCGCCGGGCAGCTCGTCAGCGGACGGCCACGACTGCAAATGGACTGACGTCTCTTCGCCAGGATGGAGCCCCTGCCAGATCTCTTCGGAGACCATCGGCAAGAGCGGAGCGGCGACTCGAGCCAGCGTGGTGAGGACCGTGTAGAGCGTGTCGTGGGCATCAGCGTCGAGTGTTGCGTCCGCGTCGGTGTTCCAGAAGCGGTCGCGGCTTCGACGGATGTACCAGTTGTTCAAGGCATCGATGAAGTCCTGAACCGCGACGGTTGCGCCAGCCAGGTCGTAAGCATCGAACGCGGTTGTCGCCTCCACGACGAGCTGGCGCGTCTTGGCGAGCACGTAGCGATCGAGGAGGTCGGTTGAGTCGGTCCGAACCGTTGCGGTGCGTTCTTCAACGTTCGCGTAGAGCGTAAAGAAGCTGTAGGCGTTCCAGATCGGAAGCATGACTTGGCGTGTGACGTCATCGATCGCCTGATCACTGATTCGAGCGTCGCCACCTCGGACGATGTTCGAGCTCATGAAGTACCAACGGAGCGCGTCGGCGCCCTGCTTGTCGAAGATCTCGTTGGGTTCGGTGTAGTTGCGAAGCTTCTTTGAGAGCTTGGCGCCGTCTTCGGCCAAGAGGATCCCGTGGCAGATGACGTTCTCGAAGGCGGGCTTGTCGAACAGCGCGCCGGCCAGGACGTGCAGCGTGTAGAACCAGCCGCGGGTTTGGTTGATGTATTCGACGATGAAGTCGGCTGGGAAGTGCTCCTCGAACCACTCTTTGTTCTCGAACGGGTAGTGCACCTGAGCGAATGGCATCGATCCGGAGTCGAACCAGCAGTCGAGCACCTCTTCGACTCGACGCATTGTTGATTGACCGCTTGGGTCGTCAGGGTTCGGACGGGTGAGCTGGTCGATGACCGGGCGGTGAAGGTCGGCCGGGCGCACGCCGAAATCAGCCTCGAGCTCATCGAGGCTTCCGTAGACGTCGATCCGAGGGAAGTCCGGGTTGTCGCTCTTCCAGATCGGGATCGGTGATCCCCAGAAGCGGTTTCGGCTGATCGACCAGTCGCGAGCACCCGCAAGCCACATGCCGAATCGTCCGGCCTGCACGTGGTCGGGAACCCAGTTGATCTCTTGATTCAGCTCGATGAGACGGTCACGGATCTTGGTGACCTCGACGTACCAGGACGAGATCGCCTTGTAGATGATCGGCGTGTCGGTGCGCCAGCAGTGCGGATAGTTGTGGTCGTAGGTGTCGTGGCGAAGCACTCGGCCAGCCTCTTTGAGGTGGCTGATGATCTCGGGGTTCGCGTCGAAGACGTTCATGCCGAGCCATTCGGTGACCGGGGCTGTGAAACGACCCGAGTCATCGACGGGAACAGCCCGACCGATCTGGATGCCGTTCTCCTCACACACGCGCTGGTCGTCCTCACCAAACCCGGGGGCCATGTGGACGATGCCGGTGCCCTCGGTGGTGTCGACGAAGTCTGCTCCGAGCACGCGGAATGCTGGCGACTCATGATTGGAGTCGGCCCGTTCAGCGAAGTAGGGGAGGAGTGGTGTGTAGGTGCGACCAACAAGATCGGCGCCGGTCATGGTGGCGACCGCTTCGCTCTCGCCGAGCTGAGCGACGTAACCAGCTCGAGCCTCCGAACCGATCACGTAGTGCTGCCCTTCGTGGAGGACGATGTCGTAGCTGACCTCGGGTCCAACGGCGAGCGCAAGGTTCGACGGAAGCGTCCACGGTGTGGTCGTCCACGCAAGGATCCGCAAGGGACCCGGATCTCCGTCGGCCGGAGCGAGATCGAAGCCGATGGTGACCGCTGGATCTTGACGAGGCCGTGTGGCGTCGTCGAGTCGGATCTCGAAGTTGGAGAGCGGAGTCTCAGCACCCCACGAGTAGGGCATCACGCGATACGCCTCGTAGACGAGGCCCTTGTCGAAGAGTTGTTTGAACGCCCAGATGACCGACTCCATATAGGAGACGTCCATCGTTTTGTAGTCGTTCTCGAAGTCGACCCAGCGGGCTTGGCGCTCGACCGTTGACTGCCACTCTTCGGTGTAGCGCATCACCGACGTGCGGCAGTGCTCGTTGAACTTGTCGATACCAAACTCGGTGATCGCAGCTCGACCGGACACGCCGAGTTGTTTCTCCGACTCCATCTCGGCGGGAAGACCGTGACAGTCCCAACCAAAGCGACGATCGACTCGTTTGCCGGTCATCGTTTGATAGCGAGGAACGACGTCTTTGACGTATCCCGTCAGAAGATGGCCGTGGTGTGGGAGGCCGTTTGCGAACGGTGGGCCGTCGTAGAACACGAACTCGTCGGCAATCGGCCGTTCTTCGATCGAACGGCGAAAGGCATCGGTTTGAGCCCAGCCCTCGAGAATTGCCGCTTCAATAGCGGGAAAGTCGGGGCGAGTTGGAACGTCGGGGTACGGCCCTTGGGCGGTCATCTCCGCAGGTTATCGAGGCGTCTGACCATCGTTGGTTGGTTTACGCTGGGCGACGTACACTATGCCGCTCCTCTGGGGCCGGTCTCGATCGGTATCAGCGGAGAGACATTCCAAAGAGCGTTCCGGCCCGCATCGGAGCGCAGCCGGCTTCTGCCGGTTCAAACCCGTCGAATGTCGTGAGCTGCGACTAGCTCATCGTCGGCATTTCAAACAGAAGGCAGCGGCGCGATCCCGTGACCAAGAAGGCATCGGCAAAGAAGTCCACCAAAACCAAGGCTGCAAAGAAGGCTCCGGCCAAGAAGGCTGCCGCGAAGAAGGCGCCTGCCAAGGCTGCCGCAAAGAAAGCTCCGGCGAAGAAGGCGGCTGCAAAGTCGGCTCCAGCCAAGAAGGCGCCGGCGAAAAAGGCGGCTGCGAAAAAGGCGCCCGCCAAGAAAGCCTCCACGAAGACCCCGACCTCGTCGGCTCCCGCAAAGAAGGAGCCGGCAAAGAAAGCCCCCAAGTTGCCCAAGTACCTCACCGACAAGGCGTGGCTGGCTTCTCAAAAGAAGTCACTGAATGAAGAGCGCCGTCGTTACACCCACAACGCCGAAGCCCTTGCGGCCGAGGCCTACGCTCTGATGGCTGACCGCGATCCTGGCGACGTTCAGTTCGACGAAGAGTCCGGCGAAGGCGACACGCTCGCGGTCGAACGTGATCGCGACATGGCTCTTTCTGCACAGGCCCGCGAAAAGGTCGACGAGATCGATGCCGCTCTCGAACGCCTGAAGGCCGGCACCTACGGAATCTGCGTCACCAGCGGCGAAGTCATTCCGAAGGACCGTCTCGAGGCGTTGCCGATGGCAGCGAAGACCGTCGCCGCTCAAACGGCGATGTTCTAACAGGGTCCTGATGCCCCGCTCACGATGACCGAATTGCCGCATGGCGATTCGCTCCGAAGGGCGCTGACGGTCGGATTGATCGTCGTCGTCATCGATCAGCTCACCAAATGGTGGGCTGTCGCGGCGTTGACTGTTGGCCCCTGCGTGGCTGGCGGATGCATCGACGTCATCGGACCGCTGCGCTTCAACCTGCACTACAACACCGGTGCTGCGTTCAGCCGAGGTGAAGGCCTCGGCTACCTCATCGCGCCGATCGCGGTCGTGATGTCGATCTACCTGCTGTATCTCGCAAAGACGGCAACCGATCGATTCTCGCCGTTGCTGTTCGGCGCCATCGCCGGCGGAGCCGTCGGCAACCTGATCGACCGAGTCTTTCGAGCCGA
>CALEWY010000141.1 GCA_937925335.1 uncultured Acidimicrobiales bacterium | reverse complement strand
GCAGAACCGCTGAAGGTCTCTCTCGACCCGACATCATGCGATGCCTGAAGCGCTACGCCGCACGAGAGGTCTTCCACACCCTCCGAGCCGACATGAACGCACTCCAGAAATCCCTTGACGATCTATAGGAGCATCCCGGTTCGGTGGACACGAGTTTGTGTGGTTTCAGGCTGCTTCGGTTGAAGCAGCGTAGGTCTCGGCCGGTGTTCGGTGACCGAGACGGGCTTGATGTCTACGACGGTTGTAGAACGTCTCGATGTAGTCGAACAACACCGTACGCACCCGGCTGCGCGTCATTGATTCCCAATCGCCGTAGATGTGACGGATCTCGCGTTTGATGGTCGCCCATGTCGATTCCATCGTCGCGTTGTCCCAACACACCCCGGTCGCTCCGAACGACGGCGTGACACCCCAATCCGACAACGCCGTCGCTGTCTGCAACGACGTGTATTGAGTCCCACGATCCGCGTGATGAATCAACTCGCCAGCCGGGTCGCGCCGTGCGAGCGCCATCACTAACGCGTTCACCACGATGTCAGCGGTCTGACGATTCGACATCGACCAGCCCGCCAACCCCCGGTCATGAAGATCCAGAATCCCAGCCAGGAACAGTTTCCCGTCCAAACATCCGAACTCGGTGACGTCCGCCACCCAACGCTCATCGGAACGCTCAGCGCTGAACTCACGGCCGATCAGATCCGGGCCAGGAGCCGCACCCGTTTTCTTCCCCGACCGCCATTTCTTACGGCCATGCGCTCCAACCAGACCGCATTCGGCCATCACCCGCGCCACGCGTTTGCAGCCGACACGACGGCCGTGTTTATGACGGAGCTGACCCAACACTCGCGGCGCCCCGTAGGTCCTCAGCGACGCTTCATGAATGTCGAAGATCTCGACAGCGAGATCAACATCAGCCAAATACCGGTCCGACAGAGGGCGGGTCAGCTCTGGTTCCGTGAACGGTGCGAGAAACTCGACGGCGTTTGCCGGTCACTGCGTCGCGATCGACCTCGACATCGACTCGCCAGACGCCATCACGAACGTTCTTCACGCCGCCAGATCCGCGCTTTCGGCGGTTCGAGTTATCCGCTCTGGAAGACGCTATTGACGCTTTGGGCGTTGTTCCGGGGCTCGAATCGGAAGACATAGTAGAGCGAAATAGTAGAGCGCGAGCCCGAAAACTGAAAGAGGCCCGCCGGAGCGGGCCTCTGACCAGGGATTATGTGGAGCGGACGACCAGATTCGAACTGGCGACCCTCACCTTGGCAAGGTGATGCTCTACCAACTGAGCTACGTCCGCAGGAGTCGGCAAGCATAGCGATGCTCGCCGGTGTTCACACTGAAGTTATCCAGGTGGGTTCAGGCCCCGGCTCCGGGGTTTCGTTTCGGCGCCGGCCCGGTGAGGCGGATCCATTCGTCGGCGCTCAGGCCGCCGTCGTCGGTCTGGTCGATCGCTTGCTCAGCACGGCCACCTGCATCACCATTGCGCCGCTGCGGCGCACGCTCATCCGTCCGAGCAGATTCAGCTCGGCGCTCTCGAGCGAGCAACGAGGCATTGGCTTCTCGCATCTCGGCATCACGCTGGGCGGCAAGTGAGCCTTCGTTGCGACGGGTCACTTCGGTATCGAGCTCTTCTCGACGAGCCTCAGCCTCTCGGAACGCTCGACGACGAGGATCGGTGTGATGCCAGAACCATGCGGTGAGCGTCGCCAACAGCAACGCAACCACGATCAGCACGATGATCAGGGTGGTGACCTGGCGTTCGGTCTGATCTTGGGCGAAGAGCCCGGCCGTTGCGACAGGCACGCTGAGTTCGATCATCGATGAAGATCCGATCATCGAAGGGAGTCCGTTCCGCGCATTCCCTTGAACTTACCCGCTCACGGGCTGATGGCGGGGGCAAGAGAACGTGGTTCGTCCACCAATTTCTCGCCGGTCGAGGTCGGCCTTGCAGATCGGGCACCGACCACCTCGAACGCGCTGGTCCTGCAGCCGCCCGGTGTGCGAGCCGCCGTCTCTTGTGAAGTCGGCCAAGACCTTTCGAAGCTGGCGCAACAGTCGCCCGGCTTCACGGTCGTCGAGCGAGCCGGCAGGGCGGGCCGGATCGATCTTTGCCCGCCACAGCGTTTCATCAGCGATGAGGTTTCCAATCCCGGCAACCCGCTTCTGATCGAGCAGACGAGCTTTCAACGCCGTGTCGCCAACGAGCACTTGCTCCCGAAGTTGCCGAGGTTTGATCACGAACGCGTCGACACCGAGCGCTTCTTCATCAGGGTCGAGCGACACTCCGCCGAGCCGCCTCGGGTCACGGATACGCAGGTCACCACCGTCGGCGAAGTGGATCACGAACCGATCCCACTCGGCTTCGTTGCGTTGGCTCGAATACTCGAGGTAATCGATCGATGCTTCGTCGTCGACGATCAATCGGCCAGTCATCCCAAACCGCAGACCGAGGCGCACACCATCGTCGGCCCCGTCCAAGATCAAAAGCTTGCCTCGTCGGCGGGCGGCGACGAAGTGTTCGCCAACCAACGCATCACGAACGGCTTCTGGGGTTGCTCCGCCCTTCAAGAACCACGAGTCGGGCGTCTCGATCGATGTGATCTCACGGTCGAGCGCGGCTTCCGCCCCAACTCGGTAGATCTCGATCTCGACTCCCTCGGGCACGGGATATCAGTGCGAGAGGGTCTTGTCGATGTTCGACACGAAATCACCCAGGATCGGGTTGAGCTGATCGAACTCGATGAGGAAACCGTCGTGCCCGTGATCGGATGTGATCTCGACGAACTCGACCGGAGCACCACCTTCGGTGATGAGATCGCGCAGCTCAACTTGTTGGCGAGGGGTATAGAGCATGTCGCTGTCGACCGTTGCCACGAGCGTTGGTGTCTTGATGCGAGCGAGCGCTTTGGCCAGACCGCCACGGCCTCGGCCAACGTCGTGCAAGTCCATCGCCTTGTTGAGGACGAGATAGGAGTTGGCGTCGAACCGTCGAGCGAGCTTCTCGCCGTGGTAATCGAGGTAGCTCTCGATCTGAAAGCGATCCCAGTATTTGAAGCCGTCGAGTTTGTCGACAACGGCCCGTCCGAACCGGTCGGCGTAGGACTGGTCGGCTCGGTAGTGAATCTGCGCGATCCGTCGGGCGAGCATGAGGCCTTCATGGGGCCCCTCCCCCGCCTCGGCGTCGTAGTAATCGCCACCGTTCCACTTCGCGTCGTTCGCGATTGCCAGGCGCCCGGTTTCACTCCACCCGATCTGCAGCGGGCTCGCCGCAGCGGCCGACGCGATCGTGGCCATCGAGGCGACCCGATCGGGATACATGACGGCCCACTCGAGCGACTGCATCCCACCCATCGAACCGCCGATGACGCTCATCCAACGCCAGACGCCAAGCCGATCGGCGAGCATGGCTTGGGTTCGGACGATGTCGCGAACCGACACGACCGGGAAGGTCGAGCCGTAGGGCTTGCCGGTCGACGGGTTGATCGATGCTGGCCCGGTGCTGCCTTGGCAGCCGCCCAGCACGTTGACACACACCACGAAGTAACGGTCGGTATCGAGTGCCTTGCCGGGCCCGATCAGCTCGTCCCACCAGCCGGCCGTTGGCTGGCCGGCGCCGCTCGGACCTGCTGCGTGCGCATCGCCGGTGAGGGCATGACACAGCAAGACGGCATTTGAGGCCGAGGCGTTCAGTTCGCCCCAGGTTTCATACGCAAGGTCGATGCGATCGAGCACGCCGCCCCCCTCGAGGGCGAAGCAGCGGTTCTCGCAGACGGTGGCGAACTTGCGCCAGGCAACAGGGTCGCCATCAGACCAACCACCCGACGCCGGAATCGGCGGACCAGCGCGTTCGGGGCGCTGGAGAGGGTTGAGATCGGACATAGCCGGAAAGCCTACCGAACGAGTCAGGTTTCGAGAAACAGGATTCGTTTCACTCACTTGTTGGGAGCACTGGTGGTGCCGGCAAGCGATCTCGCCACCACGACAACAACTCTTCGGACTCCAGTGCGTTCGGGTCGAGTCCGTAGGCGCTCATCATCAATTGAGCGACCTCGTCAACGAGCGCCGCAACATCGGCCGCGTTGTTCTCCTCGCCGATGTCAGCGCCGTCATCGACTGCTTCTCGAGAGTGCACCCGCGACGACTCGATCAAGCCAGCGGCCCGCCGCCACAAAGCGAGATCGGACGGCATCGGCAGCTCAGCAACGGCTGACGCCGGGATCTTGATCGCCGATACAGACAGGGCTGCGCCGAACCAGCGCCGTCGAGCCCACGCAACGAGCGGCGGCGCCAACAACATCGCCGCCACCATCTCGAGCGTGAGCGCCTCACCATCATCGAGCGGCGGGGCACCCCTGTCGCTCCCACCTTCGAGCACGGCACCTTCGAGCACGGCACCTTCGAGACTGTCGCTCTCCCGATTGCCGCGTTCGAGCTGAATCGAGATCAACGGGGTGACCGGAACCATCGAACCGTCGAGGTCGACGACCGGCTCGAACACCTTGGACTGTGTTGGAAGCAGGACCTTCGGTGAACGCTGGCGCTCGAACCATCGGCTCACCTTCCGCTCGAGCATCGACGGATCGATGACCGGACGGTCCCAGCTCTTCTTCGCAAACGTGATCGGCCGATGCCCCCACCACGACCACAACGGATCCAGCGCACCAACCGTCACCAATCGATACAGCTCAGGACCCTCTGCTATCGCAGGGCGTTCGGGGAACTCGATGCAGGCGGCGGCGAGGCCGTAGTACTCGTCTCGGAACCCGGCGGTGGCGGTGATGAGAGTGCCGAGAGGTTGGCCGTCGAGATCGACGATCGGGCCGCCGAGTGAATCGGCCAACAGTGCCGACCAGGAGCGGTCGTCGACGGGCTGGCCGCCAACCTCCAGCACTGGCGCCCACACTCGGACGTTTGCGTCGAACACGAGCTCGGACGTTGCCCACGCTGCGCTCGCCGGCGATGTCGACAACAGCGACTCCCTCAACCCGGCAACGTCGCGAGACGACACGAGCGACTGCGGAAGCACCATGACGACTCGGTCGCCGTCGGCGCATGCCTCGACAGCGGCGGCGAGATGGACAGCCGCAAGGTCGGCGTACGGGCCGAGAACGTCACCGTGTGATCGCCGATAGTCGTGCGCGCCGTCGGGCAGCGGCGACCCCTTCAGCGGTGTTGCAAACGGAGGGTTGCCAAGCACGAGCAGCCGCCCGGAGTCGTTGTTGCCAACCAGATCAGCGGCTGCGGCGCAACCGAGGCCGTCGCCAACGACGAGGTTGGCTCCATCGAGCTCCACCTCACGACCGCACCCGTTCGCTTCGGCCCACGCTTGCAGCGCGGCACGAGATGCAGCGATCGCCCCAGCGTCGAGGTCGATACCGCGCACCCGCGCCAACGCATCGATCGGGGCGATCCCGAGCTCGACGAGGCGATCGAGCGCGCCGAGAAGAAACGCTCCGGCGCCACACGTCGGATCGATGACCACCTCTGGCAGCCAGTCCTCAGTAATCGCCAACGCGGCGATGGCTTCCACAACGGGTCGAGGCGTGTAGAACGCACCTCGACTCTGTCGCTCAGCGTCGCCAGCAGATCGCTCATGCGTGAGCACGAGCTCCCACGGATCGATCACGTTGGGTCGGCTGGTTGAACGCCGATCAGTCGGCGTCGGGATCCCAGGCGAACATGTCCTTCAAACGCTCGTCGTTCGAGAACATCTCCACGATCGGGATGTCGAGCTCCAAACGCTTCTGCATCCGCTTGACCTCGAGCTCCTGGTTCCACAACACGAAGGTGACCGCAACACCGGTACCGCCAGCTCGGGCGGTTCGGCCCGACCGGTGCAGGTAGGTCTTGTGATCGTCTGGTGGATCGAAGTGGATCACGACGTCGACATCGTCGACGTGAATGCCGCGTGCGGCGACGTCGGTGGCGACGAGCGCCTGGATCTTGCCGTCGGAGAATGCACCGAGCGCCTTTTCGCGCTGGCGCTGACGGAGGTCACCGTGAATCGGTTCAGCCTTCACACCCAGTTCGTCGAGATCATCGGCGAGGCGATCACACATGCGCTTGGTGTTGCAGAACACCATCGTCTTGTGAGCGTGGGTCACGATCGACGCCACAACCTTGGCCTGGTCCATCTTGTGAACCGTGATGAAGCGGTGCGCCATCTGCTCGACGGTCACCTCGTCGGCCTCAACCTCGTGGCGAACCGGATCGTGCTGGTATCGAGTGACGAGCGTGTCGATCGCTCCGTCGAGGGTGGCCGAGAAAAGCAGTGTCTGGTGCTGGCCCTCGATGCGGCGCAGAATCCACTCGACCTGGGGCATGAATCCCATGTCGGCCATGCGGTCGGCTTCGTCGAGCACGACGTGGGTGACCTGGTTGACCGACAGTTCTTTGCGTTCGAGCAGGTCGATCATGCGGCCGGGCGTCGCCACGATGAGCTCGACACCCTTCTTGATCTTGGCGATCTGCTTGTCGATGTCGGCGCCGCCGTAAATGGCCATCACATTGACGCCAACAGCGGCGCAGAGAGGCTCGAGTTCTTCAACGACCTGGTTGGCGAGCTCTCGGGTCGGCACGAGCATCAGCCCGAGCACGTCGCCCTTTGGCTCATCGGCCAAGCGCTGGACGACGGGGATGCCGAAGGCGAGGGTTTTACCGGAGCCGGTCTGGGCCTTGCCGCAAACATCACGGCCGGCGAGGGCGTCTTCGATTGCGAGATCTTGGATCGCGAAGGCGTCGGTGAAGCCCCGGGTTGCGAGGGAATCGACGAGTGGTTGGGCAACGCCCAACTCAGAGAAAGTGCGAGTCATGAAAGGGAGGGGGTCCTGGCAGAAAGGGCTGACCAGCGTCTGACCAGCACGGCGTCAGGCAGCATCGTTGCTGCCGAAGATGCCTCAGAGTACCGACCACAGCGCGTGACGGCGTGATCCCTCCGGATCAGAGGTCGTGGGATTCGACCAGTTCCGGCACGAGCGCCAGATCGGCGACCACCACTGGATCGGCGAATCCCGGAAGCGAAACCGGGCCGATCACTGCCGATGAACGCTCGATTCCAGGCACGAGATCAACGGGTGCGAAGAGCTGACCAGGGCCGGCGAGGTCAGCAAGACGAGCCGCAAGGTTGACCGAGGACCCAACGTGATCGTCGCCTTCGAACAGCACGACATCACCTTCCACCACCCCACCGTGCAGCGGGAGCGCAAGGTTCTGTGATTCGCAACGACGGAAGATCTCGAGCACAGCGCTCACGAGGCCGATCGGTTCGAGGCCGACGAGCATCGCTCCATCGCCAAGCCACTTCGCCACTCGCACGCCGGTGGCCGAGCCAACGGCGCGCACGGTTGCCCGAAACGTCGACAACTCGCCGACCGCTACATCATCACCCTCGGAGTTACTGAGATTCGTGAAACCAGAGAGATCGACGAAACAAAAGCTGCGCCGCACTCGGTGCGCGGCTCGCACCGGAGGTGTCTCGACCGTGCCTGGTTGTTGCCGCGCCATTCCGGGAGCATAACGACGCCGCTCCATCGGTGTGATCTCGCGCCGACGACCCGGCTCAGGCTTGCAGTGATCACGCTCACGCCGCAGTGCCCATGCTCGCGCCACAATGAGACGATGCAGATCGAACACTGGCCCGTGCCCACAGCGTCTGCCGGTTGGATCTCAGCAGATGGCCGCTCCGATCGGGTTGGCCCATCGAGCCAGCCCTTCAAGCTCGCATCGATCACGAAGGCGCTGGTTGGGATCGCTGCGCTGGTCGCGATCGAGGAAGGCTCGATTTCGCTCGAGGATCGCAACCAGGTCGACGGGCAGTCCGCTCCGTTCACGGTTCGCCATCTCCTCGCCCACGCCGCGGGCATCGGGCCCGAGGCAGGCGACCCGGTGATCGAACCCGGCACCCGCCGCGTCTACTCCAACGCCGGTTTCGAACTGCTTGGAGCACACATCGAACGCTCAACCGAGATGACAATCGCTGAGTATCTCCGCCTTGCCGTCGTCGAACCGCTCGGCTTGCAGGCCACAACCCTCACCGGCTCACCCGCCCACGGAGCGTTCTCGAGCGTGGACGATCTCTTGCTCGTCATCGCCGAACTGATGAATCCAACGCTGATTCATCCGTCCACTCTTGCCCTCGCCACCGCCCCGCAGTTCCCCGGTCTCGCCGGAATCCTGCCCGGTTTCGGCAACCAGTCGGAAAATTCTTGGGGCCTGGGTTTCGAGCTCAAGGGCACAAAATCTCCACACTGGACATCAACCCGCAACTCACCCGGCACGTTCGGCCACTTTGGAGCTGCTGGCACAATGTTCTGGGTTGATCCCGTTTCACGGCTGGGCTGCGTCGCTTTGACCGACCGAGCGTTCGGCTCGTGGGCCGCGAGCGCGTGGCCGATCCTGAGCGATGAAGTGCTCGACGCCGGTTGACAACCCGGAGACACACAACTGGTCGAAATAGACCCACTTGGTGGGTCTGACGGATCTGAATCATCAATTTTTGGGTGTTTTCGCCGAATTGAAGATCAGATCTCAATGTTGGAACAGTCCCCCCACCTCGCGATGGCGCGTGCTCGACACGCGCTGCAGAGCGCAGGCCTCAACGAACCCGGTCAGCTGGTGCGCGCCTCGAGCACCCGCAACGAGGTGTTCGTTGGCGATTCCTACGTGGTGCGGATCAATCGACAGCTCAACCAGCGTTTGCGTCGAGAGGCGGCGTTGTATCGCCACCTCCCCAAGCAGCCGTGGGCCCCCGAAGCCATCAAGCACGGTGGCGAGGTCGGAGCGGACTACCTGATCGTCGCTCGCAAGCCTGGCCACCCGCTGGCCCGCTACTGGCCAAACATGACGCGGGCGTCGCGACGCTCGGCGATCAGCCAACTCGCAGCGGCACTCGGCCAACTGCATCAGACGCCAACACCGGTCACCCTCCCGCGCATCGAGAACGCAACCCACCTCATCGACCCTCGATGTGTGACCCCGCTCGTGCCCCTCTTCCTCGCCATCGAGGAACTGAAGGATCGGCCGACGATCGACCGCGGTCTCATGATCGACGTCGAAAACCTCGTCCACCAGCTCGCACCGGCGCTCGATGACTTCGACCAGCGCCGTCTGATCCACGGTGACCTCACCTTCGAGAACATCCTCTGGGATGGCTTCCAGGTGAGCGGTCTGCTCGATTTCGAGTGGTGCCGTGGCGCATCGACCGATCTCGACCTCGACGTGTTGTTTCGTTTCTGCGCCTTCCCCTTCGCTCACGTTGCCGAGGACTACGAGGATCAGACAAAGACCGAGGACTACATCGACGTTCCGATGTGGCTCAGCGAAGACCTCCCCGAGCTCTTCGAACACCCGTGCCTCGCCGACCGACTGCTGCTGTATTGCCTGGCCTTCGACGTGATGGATCTCAAGGAAAGCCCGCCGATCGAACGTGCCGCGCTCGGCCCGCTCCATCCGCTGAATCGGATTCGAGCGGTCGCAAGCACCGGTGGACACGTCAGCGCGATCCTTCGCCGAATCGGCGTTTCCGTCTGACCGGTCGGCGGTCCTCCAGCAGTTCGCCGAACGAGCAAGCTGGCGGATTTCTGACACGCAACTGGACAAACCATCAGATCTGTGGTGTGCCCCGCGCTCTGGGTGGCAGACCACTAACCTTGCTGCGTGACAACTGAGCCTTCTGCCACAACAGACCCCTCCGAAGAGTCTTCCGATGAGGAGATGACCACCGCTTGGGTGGTGAACCCCGTCGGCCCGCTGCGTGGCGACGTTGCAGTGCGGGGATCCAAGAACGCCGTCACGAAGCACCTCGTCGCTTCGATGCTCGGCAACTCGCCATCAACGATCAGCAACTGCCCAGACATCGGCGATGTCGACATCACGATCTCGATGCTCGAAGCGCTCGGCTGTGAGGTCGATCGCAACGACACGACCGTCACTGTCAACCCCGGCACGCTCCACTCCAGCCGCGTGCCCATCCGCTTCTCCGGCATGAACCGCATCCCGATCCTGATGCTCGGCCCGCTCCTCCACTCGGTTGGCGAAGCGTTCGTTCCCCTCGTCGGTGGCGACGACATCGGCTCGCGTCCGATCGATTTCCACACCGATGCGCTCAAGAAGATGGGTGCCGAGATCAACATCACCGAAGAGGGTCTTGAGGCCAAGGCGTCGAACCTTCGTGGCGCTCACATCGAGCTCCCCTATCCCTCCGTGGGCGCCACCGAATCGGTCCTGATGACCGCTGTCCTCGCCCAGGGCCGCACGGTGCTCGACGGTGCGGCGACCGAACCAGAGGTGATCGAACTCGCGCTGTTCTTGCAGCGCATGGGTGCCCGCATCGAGATGCGTCCAAACCGTCGCTACATCATCGATGGCGTCGACGAACTCTCCGGTGCGTCGCACCACCTCAAAGGCGACCGCATCGAAGCGTTCTCCTACCTCACGGCCGGCTTGATCACCGGCGGTGAAGTGCGAGTGCAGGGCTGCAGCCAGGATCGGCTCGTCACGGCGATCTCAACGTTGAGCCGCATGGGCGCTCGCTTCGAAATCACCGACTCATCGGTCTCCGCTTGGGCTGACAAGCTCGAACCGGCAGCCGTAGAGACCGACACCCACCCCGGGTTCATGACCGACTGGCAGTCGCCAATGGTGGCGCTGTTCACCCAGTGCGAAGGCCTCTCGGTGATGTACGAAACGGTCTACGAAAACCGATTCACCTACGTCCCAGCGCTCAACAAGATGGGCGCCCAAATCGAGACCTACAACACAGCGCTCGGCAGCATCGATCAGCGCTTCGTCGGCTCTTCCACGCCGTGCTCAGTCATCGTGCGCGGCGGTGCGCCACTGCAGGGCACCGACGTGGTCGTCCCCGACATCCGCGGCGGTTTCGCCTACGTCTTGGCCGCGGCCTCAGCGGAGGGCACCACGACGATCACCGGCACCCACCACCTCGACCGCGGCTACAACCGACCGATCGAGAACTTCACCGAGCTTGGCCTCGATATCAAGCGCATCGAGGTTCCCAAGCCGCCTGAGGCCGACTGAACACAGAGACCGACTGACCGCCAGCGGTCGACTGGGCTGATGCTCTGACCGCCCGCGAAGTCGGTCGAATCAGAAAAATCATCGCTCGATGGAACCGAATCGTGGTCCCAGGAGTCTTTCCCACACGATGCCGATGTCCGACCACTCCTCTGCGGCTGCAGCCGAACGACCAAGTCGTCGTTCACGGTTGCGCCCGGTGGGCGGCACGGGCTGCGATGAATCCATCGAAATCATCGATCTTGCAACGCCAACCACTCGCTCGTTTGAGGACTTTTACGCGGCGAAGGCTGGTGAGGTTGGCCGAGCTCTGGCACTCACCCTTGGCGACCACGCACTCGGCCTCGAAGCCGCCGATGAGGCGTTCACCAAGTGCTTCGACAAGTGGGGCGAAGTCAGCGGCTACGACAATCCGGCCGGCTGGGTCTACACCGTCGGGCTGAACTGGGGACGATCGTGGCTGCGCCGCAAAGCCCGAGCGCTCGCTCGCCAAGCTTCGCTTGCCACCTCGAGTGCGGTCACCGTCGAGGCGCTCCCTGCCGAATCGGTCACGGCTGCTGTTACCGATCCCCAACTACGCAACGCCCTCATGCAGCTCAGCACCGAACAACGATCCGTTGTGGTGCTGCGCTACTTCCTCGACTGGTCGACTGAACAGACCGCCAACTCCCTCGACATCTCGCCGGGAACCGTCAAGAGCCGTCTCGCCCGCGGCCTCGACCACCTCCGACGCCAACTCACAACTGCGGACCAACACCATGGCTGAGACTCCATCCTTCAACCCGTCGCCAGACAGCTCCGGCCGAGACGGCGCTCACCACGACCACTCTGATCACGAGACCGTCGAGCAGCGAGTGCAACGCCATCTGCGTAACGAGGCCGAGCTCGTACCGCTCCTTCCCGTCGGGACCGCAGCAACCGATCGCATTCAACGCCGGGCCGTCCGAGCACAACGCCGTCGAACCGTCGCGGTTGGAAGCGCGATGGCCCTCACCATCGCCGCAGCCGGGTTCGGAGCACTGTCCACCACCGCACCCACCAACGACCTCATCACCGCCGACCAGGTCAACGAGTCTGTCGACGTCCTCAACACACCCCAAGAGAGCGAAGCAAGCACGTCGGATGGTGCGAGCGATGGCGCGCCCAATGGTGAATCCGCTCCAACGGTCGAGGCGCTGCTCGCCAGCCCGGGTCCCACCATGGCCTGGTCGGAGATCGCTGAGAGTCCTCCGATCACGAGCGACGTCGTCGTCTACAACGGCTCGTTCATCGGTCTCGGCTCGGATAACAACAACGTGGTGTTGTGGGTGTCCGAAGATGGCACGCAATGGCGACCGGTCGAATCCGAACTGAATTTTCGGCCTTGGGGTCTGCGCGCCGTTGGTGACGCACTCGTCGTCAGCGGAACCGCTCCGTCACCCGACGAGCTCGACGAAGGCTTCATCGACGAGAATGTCCGAACGGCGTACAGCCTCGATGGTGGACAAACCTGGATCGAACCCGACTTGGCACCGACCGACGATTCGAGTCAGGAGGTTGGCGAGGTCTCGATCGCGGCAATTGGTGACGTCGTCATTGCAGCCCGCACAGCCTTCAGCCCGAGTGGTGACGTTGATACGTCGCTTCATCGTTCTATCGGCGGGGCAGCGTTCGAGCCACTCGAGATCTCGTCGTTTTCTATCTCGGACTTCCCTGACCTTCGTGTGATAGGCGACGAGCTCCAGATCGGCTCCTACGGATCGGATTCAACCGTTGCCGTGTCGACCGATGGACTTACCTGGGTCATCGAGCCGGACACCTCCTCGACCCGCGACATTGTGCAATCCACACCCGATCGGCTGATCGCGTTCTCGTACGCGGAGGACGCGGCATTGATCGAGCGCTCGACCGACGGCGGCGAAACATGGCTCGCACCCTTCGATCTTCCAGCGGTCAACCTGCTGGGCGCAGCGGTCAACGAAGACGGCTACGTCCTCACCGCATTCGCCGAGGATTGGGAGCCCGGCACTGAAGACTCGTTCGAGATAGAGCCGCTCACGCTCGAAAAGGACGACCTCGCAATCACCGTGACCTTCGGCAGCGACATCAGTGAACTCTTCGTCGTCGACCTCGAGACGGGCGAGGAGATCTTCCGGTCCCAGATGGTCGGCGACGCCGACGAGGGACCCGGTATCGCCTACGACGAGGATCTGGAGGTCATCACCATCACCGATCTTGAGACCGATGCTGTTGTGGTCACCTTCTCCGAGCAGGAGTTTGCCGACGTGATCGCCGCCTCGCCGTTGGCAACGGCGCCGGAACAGTTCGGGCCATCGACGCTGATCGGCTTCACCGAGGACGGAACCGAATTCAGCTGGCAGACCACTGAAGACGCCTTCGGCCTACCGGGCGCAGCGTGGGCTGACGTCACCTCAGATGGCTCATCGATCCTGGCTGTCGTCTTGACAGCCGAGGGTGACTCGCGAGTCTTCATCGCAACCGGACCAGAAAACTAACCCTCGTCGGCCTCGACAAGATCGCCATCTGAATCGGTGCCGTCGCCACCATCCAGCTCGAGGTCCGGGTCATCGAGGTCCGGGGTTTCTCGGTCGCCGTCACTGAGATCCGGGTCATCGAGGTCGAGTTCGTCCGCATCGAGACCATCACCGTCGAGGTTGTCCGCGACACGATCGAGGGTTTCTCCACGGCGACCAAGCCAGAGGAACCACAGAGCACCGACGACCACGGCGATACCGCTCACCCAGTGGTTGATCCGGATGTCGAAGATGCGCGATGCGAAGTCGGTTCGCTGTCCTTCGACGATGAACCGACCGACGCCGTAGCCCATCATCCAGAGCGGGATCATCTGGAACGGCTTGAGCTTGCCAGCCCGATCCATTCGGATCAGGAAGTAGGCAAGGGCGAGGTTCCACAAGCCTTCGTAGAGGAAGACCGGGTGGAAGGTCTCGTTGTCTGGGAACTCCGGCCTGAACTCGGGATCGATCCGGACGGCCCACGGCACGTCCGTCGGCCGACCAAAGATCTCCTGGTTGAACCAGTTGCCAAGGCGACCGATGGCTTGAGCAACCGGAACGCCGGGGATCACCGACGTCACGACTGTCGCCGCATCCCAGCCCCGGCGCTTCACATACCAGTAGCCAACGGCAACACCGAGTACGAGACCGCCCGGAATCCCCAGGCCGCCATTCCAGATTTCAAACGCACGAAGCCAGTCACCCCGGTAGGACTTCCAATCCGTCATCACGTGGTAGATGCGAGTGCCGACGAGGCCCGCGGGCACGGCCCACTTGGCGATCTCGATCATGTCGTCTGGGTCGCCGCCGCGCTCGGCCCAACGCCGCCGACCCATCTCGACCGCGGCCAAGACGCCCATGGCGATCATCAGGCCGTAGAAGCGGAAGGTGAGCGGGCCGATCTCGATCCGGTCGGTTGGAGGCGACGGGAAGGACCCAACGATGGCGACGAAGGAGGACATCACTGGCAGAAACTACCGACTCCGCCGGTTCCTTCCCGTTCAGCGAGCTACAAGATCGAGCTTCGAGGTTGCGCGCCCGACCAACAACGCAGCGATTGAAGCCACACACGTCACCCCGATCAGCGCCGTTTCGATGGACGAAACGCTGGCAACGCTGGTGAGCACGATCGGCATCACCATCCCTGGGTAGGCGAGCAGATACATCGTCGAGGTGAGCGAACCTCTCGACTCGTCGTCTGCAAATTCGCCAACGAGGGTCAGCGCGCTGGCCGTCAAGGTGCCTGACGCAGCGCCCAGGCAGGCGGCGGCGAGGATCACCGGATACCACTGCTCGGTCACGAACGCAGTGGTCCCGAGTGCGTAGCCGAATACGCCGATGATCAGGGCTGCGACGAGGCCTCGGCTGGCTCCGAGCCGGGCCACCACTGGCCGGGCGATGAGTCCGGCCATCGCCGTGATGCAACCCGAAGCAGCCGCGACGACAACGGCGTTGTCGTCGGCAAAGTCGGCCAACAAAACGGGGAAGAGCGAGAAGCCGGTGGAGGGGAACGCAAAGGTCCAAATCACGGCCGGGACGATCGTGGTGACAAAGATTCGACGGGCGTGAGGAGGCACCCGCAGACGGACGATCCAGCCCCCATCCGATCGCCGCTCGCGCGGGTCGGGCGTCTTCCACACGACCGCCAGTGACACGACCGCGATCGCCGCGTGGAGGATGAACGGCGCAACCAGGGGCGCGGCGCCGGCCAAGTCGAAACCGGCGGAGAGCACCGGCCCGAAGCCGAATCCGGTGAACGTCACGATCGTGGTCAACACCGCCGCTCGCGCTTCTTTCCCCGGTCCGGATAGCTCGAGCAGCCATGCAGACCCGACGCTCAGCGCTGCACCGCTCGCCACACCGAGCAGGATCCGGCCGACGAGGAGCAACGCGTAGCTGTCACGACCGCCGATGAGGACGATCGATGCAACCGCCGACATCGCTAGGCACGGCAACACGATCGCCCGCCGCCCGAAACGATCCGACAACGGACCGGCGACCAGAAGCGTGAGCAAGATGCCGACCACGTAGACGGCGAAGATCGCTTGGGTTGCGCTCGGGCCAAGGTCGAGCCGTTCGCGATAGAGCACCAGAAACGGTGTGGAGACGTTGGTTCCGAGCGCGACGACGAAGATCGCTAGGCCAAGGGCCGCGATCCCGGTGGAATCAGAGTTGGCCGGGCGCAAGTGCGAACAGATCGTCGGCACCTGCGCACACCGCGCCGACAAGGCCGGTTGCAGTTGGCAACAACTGCTCACCAAAGAACTTGGCGGAGATCAGCTTCGCCTCGTAGAACTCGGTGTCGACGCCGGCTTCGATCTGCTCGAGAGCGGTCAAGGCTGCTCCCGCCATCAATCCACCGCACACGACCGTGCCGAGCAAGCGCAAGTAGGGCGCGGATCCGGCGAGTGCTGCGTTGGGATCGGTTGCGCCGTGATCGAGCAGCCACTGAGTTGCCGTGCGAGCGGCAGCCGTTGCGTCGGTCAGGTTGGAGCCGAACACTGCCAGGCGCTCATTCGATCCGAGCTTGGCTGCCAGCTGATCATAAGAATCGAGTTGATCGGTGATCACGCCACCGCCGCGCATCGAGAGCTTTCGGCCGACGAGATCCGCGGCCTGGATGCCGTTGGTGCCCTCGTAGATCGTTCCGATCCGAATGTCTCGATAATGCTGGGCTGCGCCGGTTTCCTCGACGTAGCCCATGCCGCCAAAGACCTGCACGGCGATCGAGGTCAGCTCGTTGCCGAGGTCGGTGCAGAGGCCCTTGGAAAGAGGGATCAACAGATCGGCGAGCTCTTTCGCCTCCGTGCGATCGTCGCCGGTCGATGACGAGGCTCGATCCAGGGCCGCGCCGTTGGTGTAGATTAGGCAGCGCATCGCATCGATCCAGCTGCGTTGCGTCATCAGCATTCGACGAACATCTGGGTGGTCGATGATGGGGCTTTGTTCGCCCTTCGGGGCACCGATCGCCGTGCCCTGCTTGCGTTCGATCGCGTACTCGAGCGAGTGCTGGTAGGCGCGCTCGGCGATGGCAAGGCCTTGCAGCCCAACCGAGAGGCGGGCGTTGTTCATCATCGTGAACATGTTGCGCATTCCGGAGAATTCGTCGCCGATCAGCCAACCGATGGCGCCGTCGTTGTCGCCGTAGCTCAACACACACGTTGGGCTGCCGTGGATTCCCAGCTTGTGTTCGATGGAGACGCAGTTGACGTCGTTGTGATCGCCGAGCGTTCCGTCCTCGTTCACGAAGAACTTCGGCACGACGAACATTGAGATACCTCGGGTGCCGGGAGGTGCGTCGGGTGTGCGAGCGAGCACGAGGTGGACGATGTTCTCGGCCATGTCGTGTTCGCCGTAGGTGATCCAGATTTTCTGGCCGGTGATCTTGTACGAACCGTCACCGACGGGTTCAGCCTTCGTTGCGACCGCACCAACATCTGAGCCGGCCTGAGGCTCGGAGAGGTTCATCGTGCCAGCCCACTCACCGGTGAGCATCTTCGGCAAGTAGACGTTCTTTTGCTCGTCGGTTGCGTGATGCAAGAAGGCATCGATCGCTCCCTGGGTGAGCAGCGAACAAAGCGAGAACGCCATGTTTGCGCTCGTCAACATCTCTTGGATCGCAAGTCCGACCATCCACGGGAAACCACCGCCGCCGTAGTCGGGTTCGAACGGGATCGCTCCGAATCCGGAGTCGACCAGCTGTGAGTAGGCCTTCTTGAACGAATCCGGTGTTGTGACCACGCCGCGGTCGTCGCCGGCGCTCCACACCGTGCCGATTTGATCGCCATCGACATTTGTTGGAGCGATCACTTCGGCGATGAAACGGCCGACTTCTTCGAGCACGACATGCACGGTGTCGGCATCGACGTGGTTGAAGAGATCGGCTTGCAGAACACCGGGTAGGTCGGCGATTTCATCGAGCGCGAATCGAAGGTCTCGGAGCGGCGGTTCGTAGGTCGTCACACCGATGACATTACCTCCCGGGTGGTTCAACCCTTTGACTCTGGGGCCACCCGAATCATGCCGTCCACAAAAATGCCCCTCAACTTTTGCGCACCAATGAGCCGATACCACCGGGGACCGTCAACCACCGACCTCATCTCATGTGCCCACTCGGGACGAGGTCAACTCCCCAAAGGACCGCTTCGTGCGCCTTCCTCGCCCAGGAAATCTGCTCCAAAAGCCAGACATCGAACACGCCGCCGACACTCCGGTCGACGAAACGGCCCCATCAAGCGTCGATGTCCGAGATGACTCAGCGAACACCGCTGGTCTTTCCAACGGAGCGTTGAATCGCCGAGCTCTCTTCGGGACCGCTGTGCTGGCGACCTTGGCGGTTGCGTGTAACGACAACGAGACGGCTGACGCCGGCGAATCGACCGCAAACACGTGGCCGAACAACTCGCTGCCCACCCCAGACGACTCGACGTTGGCTCCTGACAAGCTGCCGCTGGTCGACGACGTTCCCGGAGCACCAACCACGCAGGCACCGTCGGCTGACGCCACGACATCGACGACGAACGGTCGTGGGACGACAACAACGCAACGCTCCGCCGGTGGCGGCGGCAACACCACTCGCCCGCCGGTCACGGGCAGCCCGAACACCACTCGTCGCCCCGCAACGACGCAACGCCCAGCGCCAACGACGGCCCCGACCACCGGTGCACCCGCAACCACCGGCGTGACCCAGCCGCCACCAACGCCGTCGACCACGCTGCCCGCAACAACCGCCGCCGTCCCGACCACGGCTGCGCCAACGACAGCAGCACCCACCACCGCACCGCCAACGACGGCCCCTCCAATCCCGCCAGCATCAGCTTCGTTGCTCGCCGGCCGGATGACCTTCGGCGTCTCAGCCGAGATCGAGAGCGAACTGCTTCGCCTCGGAACCGGCGCATGGGTCGAGCAGCAACTCGGCTGGGATCGTCCCGACCCGGCCACTGAGAGCCTCCTCGGTGACTTCCGATTCCTCGGAGCATCTCGCCAGCAGGCCTACCAAATCGTTCGTGAAGACAACGATCCGTTCGACGAGGAGCTCACACACTCCAACGTCGTTCGGGCTCGGTACTCCCGCTACCAGCTCTTCGAGAACATGGTCCACCTCTGGATGGATCACCTCAACGTGAACCTTCGAGACAACGGTGGCTACCGCCACTTGATGTTCGACTACCAGGAGCGGGTCATTCGGGGGAACGCCATGGGGCGCTACGCCGACCTGCTCCTCGCCTCGGCTCAGTCGCCGGCAATGATGGTCTATCTCGACAACTACCGGAGCAACGCCAACAGCTCGTCCGGTGTGAACGAGAACTACGGACGTGAGCTCCTCGAACTGCACAGCCTCGGCATCAACCGAGACGGCACGCAGGACTACACCGAGGCCGACGTTCGTGGTGCTTCGCTGATCATGAGCGGTTGGGGCGTCTTCACCGACCGCAACGCTGGCAACTACAGCGACTTCCGCTATCGCCCGGACTACCACCACAACGAGACGGTTTCGATCCTCGGCGGCGCCTTCACCAGTGGTGGCGGCGGCGAGGCCGACGGTGTCGCACTCGTCAACTTCCTCGCTCGTCACCCCACGACCGCTCGCCACATCTGCTGGAAGATCGCTCGTCGATTCGTTTCTGACAACCCGTCGACGACCTTGGTCAACGCACTCGCTTCGGTCTACCTCGCAAACGACACCGCCATCGTGCCGGTCCTTCGGGCCCTGTTCGAGAGCGACGAGTTCGCATCGTCTGCCGGGCTGAAGATGAACCGTCCGTTCGAGCTCGTGATGGCCGCAATGCGAGGCCTCGGCTCGTCGGTCCCGACCGATCCCAACACGGATGCGGCTCGCACGATCCGATTCCGCCTCGGCGATTTGAACCACGACGTGTGGCGTTGGGATCAGCCCGATGGTTATCCGGACTTCGCAACACCGTGGCTCAGCTCAAACGGCCTGCTCGATCGTTGGGGATTCACCGCTCGCCTCGCGAACGACTTCCACACGAACCCGAACGAACCCGACCCGATCCTCACCGACGTGAACTCCCTGCGAAGTGGCGCTGCCACCGCTGGAGAGATCTACGACCGCATCGTCGGTCGACTCAACGTGGTCGGCATCGCTCCGGCCATCAAGGACACGCTGCTCGACCTGGTCGGCGTCACCGCCGCCACACCAGCCGCCGATGTCGAGGACGACTCCGTCCGTGAAATCGCCAGCTTCCTTCTCGCCCACCCACTCTTCCAGCTCCGCTGAGGCCATCACCATGACAACTTCCTCCACCACCATCGATGCGTGTTCTGTTGACGGCCCCTGTTTCGAAGAGCGTCGAGCGGGCAACAAGCCCTTCTCTCGCCGCAAGATGCTTGCCGGTGTCGGCGCCATGGGCGCAGCCACCGTGGCCGGACCACGGTTGGCCTTCGCAACACCGAGCAACCCCGGAGCCGGCGACGCCGTCGTCGTCGTGTTCTTGCGAGGCGCCTGCGACGGCCTGTCGCTGACGCCGCCGTTCGGCTACCAGAGCTACCGAGATCTCCGCCCCACGATCGCTATCCCGCCTCCCGGCGAATTCGGCGGTGCGCTCCCCCTCGATTCCACCAACGCCAACGCTGCGTTCCCGACCGGCATCGACGGTGTCGTCGGCCTGCACCCCGCGATGGCTCCGCTCTACGAGACGATGTGGGCAAGCGGCAACCTCGCCATCATCCCGGCCGCTGGTCTTCCCGCTTCTGAGAGCTCAACCCGAAGCCACTTCCGGGCCGAGCAGTACTGGGAGCGCGGCTCTGCCTCCGCTTCGGTCCGCACCGGTTGGCTCAACCGCATGCTCGCTGCCCAGGGTGGCGGCGGAGCGATGCCCGGCGTCGGCAAGGCCTCCCAGGCCATCGACCTGCTCGGCGGACCAGCCAAGACCATCTCGGTTCCCAACCTCGGCAACTTCGGCATCGGCGGATTCCGCAACGGAACCCGCGGCCGCCAGGCACTCAACGCCATCCACGCCAACTCGAGCGGCGGCATCACCGGTGCTGGTCTCGAAGTGCTCTCTGTCGTCGACTCACTCGACGCTCTGAACGCTGACGCCGGCAACGGCTTCTACACGAGCAACCGTGGCCTCAACCGCGATTTCCAAGACGTGGCGATCATGCTTCGCTCCGGTCTTGGCCTACGCGCTGCCGCCATCGACTTCGGCGGCTGGGATCACCACAACGAACTCGGCGCCCCTGGCGACACGGACGGCCGCTTCTGGCGTCGTACCGCTGAACTCTCCGATGCCCTGCGTGGCTTCACCGACGATCTCGCCAGCGATGGCTCGATCAACGAGGTGAGCATCATCGTCATCACCGAGTTCGGCCGCACGATCAACGAGAACGGCTCCAACGGAACCGACCACGGCCGTGGCGCAACGATCATGGCCATGGGTGGTGGCATCCAGGGTGGTGTGTTCGGAAACGACTATCCCGACGTGATCGAGGATGACCCGGACCGTGGTGACCTCAGCGTCCTCACCGACTTCCGTCAGCCCGTCAGCGAAATCCTCGGCGGTCGCGCCGGTGTCGGCAACGTCTTCCCGACGTTCACTCCACCAGCCGAAGCCATGGGCTTGCTCCGCTAGGGAGACGCAGCGTCAGCGAACGCGCTGCTCCTATCGTGGGGGCGGTGCATTACACCGTCGAACTCGGCACGGGCGTCTTCGCCTTCGCCCATCCCGAACCGTCCTTTGGCCACTCGAACATCGGGTTGGTGATCGATGCCGATGGTCTCACGATCATCGATTCAACGACCACGCCCGGGCTCGCTCATGGCGTCCGTCGTGAGGTCGAAGAGCTGACCGCCGAACTCAACCTGCCGATCAAGCGCGTGGTTCTTTCATCGAGCCGCGTTCCGTTTGCCGGCGGAAGCTGGGCGTTCTGGAAAGCGGCGTTCTACGGATCCGAGGCTGCGAGTGAACAGCTCGATGCTCCAGCCAACCTTGAAGCACTTCGACGGTTGCTGCCGGAGTTCGCCGAGGACTTCCACGAAGAGTTCGAAACTCGGCCGATCACGCACACGATCGCGGAGAACGCTTGGATCACCGAGGCGGCGATCGCCGTGCCCCTTCCCGGCGAGGCACCGTCGAACTTGGCCGTGCAGGTGCCGGCTGCCAATGTCGTGTTCGCTGGGGCGCTCGGCTCGTTTGGTGTGACGCCGCTTGCGTTCGATGGTGACCCCGCCGCATGGGCTGCCAGCCTCACGACGATCTCCGAGCTCGGAGCAACCGTGGTGCCAGGCCATGGTTCGATCGGGGGTGCGAGCGATGTCGCTGACCTTGCGGCCTATCTCACTGCGTGCGTCGAGGTCGACGGTGATGTGAGCGCCTTGCCTGCGGGCCCGTGGGACGAGTGGACCAACCGCGAGTTCGACGCCGTCAACGTCGAACGAGCAGCCCGCCTCTCCCGAGGCGACACCGAAACCCCCCAAGCCATGTTCAAACTCCTCGGCTTCTAACCCACGAACCCTCATCAACCTCTGAGGTAGATGAGGGTTGATTTCGCAAGCGCGCCCGATTCGCGCCCGACCCGCGCCCGAGGGAACGTTGCGTAGATAGTGGGTTTCCGCGATTTCCGCGGGATGACTGGTCAAAAGTTGACCTTCATCGGTCTCAGAGGTGCGGCAGGTCGCACGTTCGCGCATAAGGGTGCCTACGTTGGCCGAGCGCTGGGATGCCCGACATGCGAATTCGACGGTGATCGTTGACCCGCGATGGCACCCCGAACGCGAATGGTCGCCAGCTCAGGCTTGCTGAGTGGCGACCATTCGATTCGTTCGTTGTTTGCGCCGGATGGCGAGGGCTCGTTAGACGAGCTGCTCTTCGACTTTGTCCATGGCGTCGTCTTCAGACACGTCGAGTGCGAAGGAAAGCTCGGAGACGAGCACCTTGCGAGCCTTTGAGTACATGTTCTTCTCGCCGGCAGAGAGACCCTTGGCCTTCTCACGCAGGGCGAGGTTTCGAACAACCTCGGCGACCTGGTAGACGTCGCCCGACTTCAGCTTCTCTTGGTGGTTCTTGAAACGACGGCTCCAGTTGGCCGGTTCACGAACATCCTTCTTCGCGAGGAGCACAAAAAGATCCTCGACATCTTCGAGGCTGATCGGTGGGCGCATTCCCACTTCATCGACCTTGTCGACCGGAACCCGAACGGTGAGTTCGTCATGGGCGGTCTTCAGTACGAAGTACTTCTTCTTCTCGCCCGCGATCTCGCGCGTTTCGGTCTTCTCGATAATGGCGGCGCCGTGATGGGGGTACACCACCCGGTCACCTGATTTAAAGGTCAATGCAGTTCCTTGCTCCGCTGGGTCTTCAAGGATGGCGTCGTGGACCCGGCTTTCCCAACCAGCACGGCCAATTGAAACAGAAGGGTCAACGCCAGCCTCGTTTGCTGGCCTTGCCGACCGGCCTCAGTGCTGGCTTCGCTGCCGGCCTCAGTGCTGGCTTCGGCTCTCGGCCTCGAGAACGGTCTGGGCTCGGTCCGGCCACAAAGAACGCGACCGCCAAGAACGCTGGTTACGACAACAGGATGCTGAGCGGGACTGCGATGACGCTGAGCGCCATCGCAGCCACGGCCACAATCACAATCCAAAAAACAAGAGGCTTGCGCTCCCGGTACGACGGAAGCGGATCGTCCGGGCCTCGTTCGGCCCGGCTTGGTGTTGTCCGACCGCCCGATCGCCCATCTTGGCGTGTCATGACGGTGCCAACTCTTGCGTGGTCACCTGTTGCGTCAGACGACGACGGTCTTGGTACCGGCGACCTTGTCCCACACGGCCTGGTTCTCGGAGTCGACGAAGATCATCACCAGCGAGGCGAGACCAGCGACGAACAGCACGAGGCCACCGAGGAACGGGACGAGGCCCAAGAAACCGAAGCCAAAGCGCTTGAGCAATGCATCGCTCGCCGCTTGTGAGCCGTCCATGTTCACGATCTTGATGTTCATGACCTTGCGGCCGACCGTCTGACCACCGTTTGCGTTCATGAAGTAGTGGTAGGCGAACCACAATGCCGTCGTGATGATGTTGGCGATCCACTGACGGATGCTGAAGGCGGTGAATTCCTGGCTCGTGCCACCGACCACGCCGGACACGATGCCGAGCGGGATGAGCAGGATCAGGGCGTCGAGCAGCCACGCGACGAGGCGCTTGCCACCATCGGCGGTCTGTGACGCGCCGCCGACCATGGCGCCACCAGCGCCAGCGACGGGCTGCGGGCCACCTTGCCATGCAGCGCCATCCCAGTAGCGCTGGGTGCCGGGCGGATCGCCCTGTGCGTAGTACCAGCCGGGTGCTTGGCTTGAACCGTCGGTCATTGAGTTTCTCGTTTCCCTTGATAGGCGACGGTCACGACTGTAGGCCCTGTCTGCGTGAGCATTCAGGATGTTGCCTCGAGCCGATGACGTCGTCGTTCTTCGTTCCCTCTGAGTGTGTTTTGAGGACTGATCGCAGCCAGCCCTCGCACACCATCCCTAGCTCAGCATCAAAACGTCACCGAGCGCGGGACCGGTGGCGAGAACATGCCACAGCCAGAGCGCTGAGGCAAGGCACTCCGCCCTCTTGGCGAGCCGAGGATCAGATCGTCAGACTTCGCTCTTCACCACCAGCAAGCTGAACATCTTGTCGGTCACCCGCTGTTCCTTGTCGTCGCCGAGCGGCCAGAGATAGTCGACCAAGAAGTAGATGTAGCAAGTGAAGACGACGAGTATGGATGCCACGAGATGCCGGCCGAAACACACCGCAATACCCGGAGGGGCACCCGTTGCCTCGCTCACCAGCTTGACCTTCATGAGCTTCTTGCCAACCGTCTGCCCTGAAGTGCCTTGCATGATCATCTTGTTCCCGACCCAGGCGATCAGTGCCCAGCCGTAGGCCAAGAGCACGACGAGACCGCTCGGGTCGTCCATTGGGTCGCTGAACTCGTCGGACACACCGGCGATCACGACAAACGGGCCCCAGATGATGATCCAGTCGATGAACGCGGCAACGAACCGTTCACCCCAGCCGCCCAGATTTCCAACGGCTGCCGCTGGCGCCACCCCGCCGGCGACGGGTTGGGGCCCGCCAACCCATTGGGCGCCGTCCCAGTAGCGATGCGTGCCCAACGGATCACCGTCGGCGTAGTACCAGCCGGGCGCTGGAACGGATTGGTCGAAGTTCATACCGCCGTAAGTCATACCTGCACCATTCGTTGAAGTCGGCTGTGCACCTCTATAGCCGGGGCGATCACGAGCCGACAGTAGTGTGTGCAAACTATGAGCGGCTCAATCCTTGTCACCGGTGGCGCTGGGTACATCGGCAGCCACACCGTCGTCGCCCTCTTGGAGCGCGGATTCGACGTTGTCGTTGCCGACGACCTCTCGAATTCCTCCGAGGAGTCGATCGAGCGGGTGAAGGCGATCACGGGCAAACACGTCGACTTCGAGGAGATCGACCTGCTCGACATCGAGGCGCTGCGAGGCGTTTTCGCGAAGTACTCGATCAGTGGGGCGATCCATTTCGCAGGCCTCAAAGCTGTTGGCGAGTCGGTGGAGCAGCCGCTGCGCTACTACCGCAACAATCTCGTCTCGACGATGAACCTCCTCGACGTGATGGCAGAGAACGAGGCGTGGGATCTTGTGTTCTCATCGTCGGCCACCGTCTATGGCGACCCCGAGGTTCTTCCAATTCCGGAGGGCGCACGAACCGGGGCGACCAACCCTTACGGCCGGACCAAACTGATGATCGAAGAGATCTGCGAAGACGCAGCCGTCGCCGATCCTCGCTGGCGGATCAGCCTTCTGCGCTACTTCAATCCGGTCGGCGCACACCCGAGCGGCGAGATCGGCGAGGACCCAACCGGCCACCCGAACAACCTCGTTCCCTACGTGATGCAGGTCGCCGTCGGCCGACGCGACAAGGTCACGGTCTTCGGTGATGACTACGACACCGTCGACGGCACGGGTGTTCGTGACTACATCCACGTGCTCGATCTCGCTGCGGGCCATATCGCAGCTCTCGACAATCTTGAAGATGGCTGTGACGTCTTCAACCTCGGCACCGGCAACGGCGCATCGGTGCTCGAAGTCATCGCTGCGACCGCAGAGGTCAGCGGCAAAGAGGTGCCGTTCGAAACTGCGGACCGCCGACCTGGCGACATCGCTACGTCTCTCGCTGATCCAACGAAAGCCAACGAGAAACTCGAATGGCGAGCCGATCGCAACCTCGAGTCGATGTTGCGCGACGCTTGGAATTGGCAGTCGAAGAACCCCTACGGATTCAACCCGCCGCCCGAGTAGGCGATCGGCGGGTCCCATCCAACCGATCGCGCAGAATCACTGGTTCTGAGCACCGGCAACCATCACGAGCGGGCCCACAACCTGGGCTTACTGACAAATCCTTCCACGCGGTCTTTACGCCAGCACTCACCCGTGAGAGGCTCGGTTTTGTGACGAACGTCACGAGCCGCACTGGCACATGCGAGCAATTTGAATTTCCGGCGCGGCCTTCTTCAACCCGGAGGTAGCAGTAATGCGTTTGCGATTTGGCACGTTCATGGCCCCGTTCCACCCACCGGAGCACAGCCCGACACTTGCCTTGGAAGACGATCTCGACCTGCTCCAACACATGGACGCGCTCGGTTTCGACGAAGCGTGGATCGGCGAGCACCACTCGGCCGGCAGCGAGATCATCGCCAGCCCTGAGATCTTCATCATGGCGGCCGCCGAACGAACGAAGAACATCAAACTGGGCACCGGCGTGGTGTCGCTCCCCTATCACAACCCGCTGTGGGTAGCCGAGCGAATGGTCTTGCTCGACCATCTCACGAAGGGGCGAATCATGTTGGGGGTCGGCCCTGGCGCTCTGCCGACCGATGCCGCCATGCTCGGGCTCGAACCGCCGCAGATGCGACCACTTCTCGAGGAGTACCTCGGCATCGTGATGCACCTGCTCACGAGTGAAGAGCCGATCAGCTACACGTCCGATCGGCTCACGCTGAAGGACGCCCGCCTCCACCTGCGGCCCTACAGCGACCCACTTTTCGACCTCGCAGTCGCTGCCGTCGCCTCACCGTCAGGCGCCAAACTCGCCGGCAAGTACGGCGGCGGCGTGTTGTCGCTTGGTGCAACGGTTGCGGTTGGCATGGACGTACTCGCCCACCACTGGTCGGTTCAAGAGGAAGTTGCGGCGGCCAACGGCATGGTCGCCGACCGCTCGAAGTGGCGCCTCGTCGGCCTGATGCACCTGGCCGAGACGGAGGCGCAAGCACGAGCCGAGGTCAAGTACGGCATCGAGCAATGGTTCCGCTATTTCCAGAACGTCGCTGCCTTCCCGCAGATGGCGGTCGACGGCGACAACATCGACGAGATGATCGACTTCGTCAACGGCGGCCTCGGCGTGATCGGCACCCCCGATATGGCGGTCGCCCAGATCGAGTCGCTCCTTGAGCAATCGAACGGCGGCTTCGGCGCCTACATGACCCTCGCTCACAACTGGGCAAACAAGGAGGCGACGCACAAGAGCTACGAGCTCATGGCCCGCCACGTCATGCCGAAGTTCCAGGGCCAGGCGAGTTCACTCGTCGACGCCGCCCAGCGCGCGCAAGCAGCACGTCCAGAGTTGGCAGACAAGCAGATGGTCGCCGTCGAAGAAGCAACCGCTCGCTACGAGGCTGAGCGTGACGCCATCGTCTTGACCTAGCCGCACGGTTCGCCGCACCCGGGTGGTGTCGATCTCAGAGCAGGCGCAGGCAGCTTTTGCCAGCCTGGGCCCAACGCTCGAGAACGACCACCCGGGCGACGGTTCGTGACATCGGTCCCGCTACCAGAACCCACGCGCATTCACAATGGCCCTCCGGCCACAAGCGGCCGCGCATTCACAACGACCGCGCATTCACAACGACCCTGCGTCCACAGACGGCAGCGCGGCGAAACAGATCGCCTATCCAACGACCAGGGTCAGCCCTTGAAGAGGGTCTCGTAGATCTCTTTGCACTCGGGGCAGACGGGGTAACGAGTGGGGTCACGCGTTGGGACCCACTTCTTGCCGCACAACGCCTCGATCGGCGTGCCTTCGACAGCGCTCGGCAAGATCTCTTTCGACTTCACGTAGTGCGCAAAACGCTCATGGTCGCCACCGTCGTTTGTGGCGGGTGTGGTGCGATCTTCGACGATGACATCGGTGTTGATGTCGGGCATGATCGGCGTGGTCATGAGGCACCGCCGCCAGCAGCGAGCTCTTCCCAGTTGGCAACGATCTGCTCGGGTGAAAGCTCACCAGCCGAACGGCCGATCACTCGGTTGTCACCATCGAGATAGACGACGTAGGGGAAACCGCCGGCGCCGTAGGCGAGCAGCGCATCGTTAGCTGCGGAATCACGCATGATCGGCAGCGACCACCCCTCTCGGGCCAACCACCGGTTAGCCGGGAAGTTGCCGCGGCCTTGATCGACCGCGGTCGACACGCCGTAGATGTCGATCGAGTCAGGCTGCTGGCCCTCTTCGATGAGATCGAGCACACGAGGCACCTCGCGCTGGCAGTGCGGGCACCAGTGCGCCAAGAACATGACCACCTTCGGGCGCCCGTCTGGAGCGATGGTGATTGTCTCACCGTCAAAGCTGGTGCCGGTCAGGGTTGGAGCGATCTCGCCGATCGCCGGGTCGGCACCCCCTTGAGCGAGCGCGGCCAGCGGCGTGCCGTCGACGGTCACGCTGGCGACCTGCTCGACCCCATCCTCGATAGGGATGCCGGATTCGGCAGCATTCGTCGAACGGCCGGAGGCCAGGACTGCGATCGCGGCGACACCGATCACGAAGATCAGGGCGATTGCGCCGATGAAGAACTTGGCGCTTGAACCCGATTCATCGGGTCGAGTGACGGTATTGGCACTCATGAGACTGGCGTGCTCCTTGGCTGAGATCCGGACGGATCGCTGGCAAGCAGCGTAAGCGACAAGAAGGCGATCGCGATCGCGAATGCCGTGGCCGCCATCGTTGGGATCGTGATCCAATCGAACTGGTTCACGTATCGACCCGAGCAGGGGTTGTCGAGCGCACAGGTGCCGCCGACCGAATCGGGGAACTGTTGCTCGAGCCGGTGATAGATCGCCACGCCAAAACCGATCACGCACCAAACGAGCGCAACGATCGAAAGACTGCGGCGGGCGGCGCCCCGGACCACAAGAGCGACCAGAAGGAAGAACGCCGCTGGATACATGAAGAAGCGTTGGATCACGCAAAGGCGACACGGGTCGAAGCCGGCCACTTCGGAGTAATAGAGACTCCCGGCCATCGCCGTTCCGGTCGCCACCATTGCGAACACAACACCCAGATCGGCCAACTCGCCGAGCAGTCGGCGTGCGCCACCGGATCCGCCAATCGTTGCGGCGATCGCAAGGCACAGCACTCCAACGACGCTGGCCATCCCGCCGAGAGCGAGCAGAGAGAAGAAGAGCGTGAAGGTCTCGGTGTCCATCCCCCTCCAGCATGGCGTATCAACTGCCAGAAAGGATGGTCTACCGTTGCGCTCATGCTCGAACCAGGAACAACTGCACCGGACTTCTCAGTCCCCGACCACGAAGGCAACACCGTGAACCTCGCCGACCAGCGCGGCTCGTGGGTGCTCTTCTGGTGGTACCCCAAAGCCGCAACACCCGGTTGAACGCTTCAACTTCAGGGCTTGCGTGATCAAGCCCAGCAGTTCAACGACGCTGGCTGCACCGTCCTCGGTGCCTCATTCGATACGGCGGAAGAAAACGCCGCATTCCGCGAAGCGAACGACTTCCCATTCCCCTTGCTGTGCGACACCGACAAAGCAGTCGGCACGGCCTACGAGGTGATTCGCAGCGAAGACGATCCGTTTGCGAACTTCCCCGAACGATTCAGCTACCTGATCGATCCCGAGGGTGTCATCAACAAGGCCTATGCCGTGTCCGATCCTGGTGGACACGCCGTCGAGGTCCTGGCCGACCTCGCTGCCGCCCAGCAGTAATCCCAAGCTGCAAACCCAGACTGCAAACTCAGACTGCAGATCCGAAACGGAGAATCATGAGCCGAGTGATCGATGCCGAAGAGACGAAGGCGCTGATCGACAACCCGCCCGAAGGCCTCGTCGTCCTCGACGTCCGTGCGCCCGAAGAGTTTGAAGGCGGCCGCTTGCCGGGCGCCATCATGATCAACATCTACGACGCGGACTTCATCGAGCGGATCGGGGCGCTCGATAAGAGCGTTCCCTACCTCGTCTACTGCAAGGCTGGCGGCCGAAGCGCCAAAGCCGCCGAGGTGATGGGCCAGATCGGCTTCACCGACGTGGTCGACTACGGCGGTGGCTGGCTCGACTGGGCAATGCGGGAACTTCCCGTCGAGCGCTAGCCGGGTCCGAGTTTACGAAAGCGCACGTGCTGCGGCGGTTGCCACCTCGGCGACCGCCGCAGCTGCTTTTTCCACGATCGGTCCGAGCTGGAAGAAGATGTGCACAACACCTTCGTAGTTCGTGTGGGTGACCTCGACGCCGGCTGCGGCGAGCGCATTGGCATAGGCGGTGCCTTCGTCACGAAGCGGATCGAACTGTGCAGTGATCACAAGCGCTGGAGCTACACCGGCCAACGACTCGGAGAGCAGCGGTGAGCCTCGCCAGTCGGTCGCTTGCGTTGCCGCCTCGTCGTCATCCTCGCTGAGGTAGTGAGCACGGAACCAGCGCATGGTTTCCATGGTGAGCACGTAGCCCTCGGCGTTCTCGACGAGGCTGGCGTGGCCTTGCTGAGTCATGTCCGTCGCCGGGTAAACGAGCAGCTGTGCGGCCAAGTCGATGCCAGCGTCGCGAGCCATCAAGGCGACGACTGCGGCAAGATTGCCGCCCGCTGAGTCGCCACTGACGCACACCTTCGCGTCGGCGTCGCCGCAGATACCAGCACGGTTCGCAACGACCCATTCGAAGGCAGCCCAGCTGTCGTCGATCGCTGCGGGGAAACGGGCCTCGGGCCCCATCCGGTAGTCGACAGACACAACCGCAGCGCCGGACTGTGAAGCGAGCTGGCGACACACTTCGTCGTGGGTATCGAGATCGCCGATGACCCAACCACCACCGTGGTAAAAGACGATGACGCCCTGCCCGCCAGGGTCGCCTCCTTCGACGGCGGTCGGGCGATATATCCGGGTCAATACCGGGCCGCCGGGGCCGTCGAACGATGCGTCGGTGACCGACGCCATCTCGGGGCCGGGTGGAACCGCCATCACGAGCGCCTGGTAACCCTCGCGCCGATCGGCCACGGTCTGGTCCCAGATCGAAGGCGCATCAGCCGCCGCGCCGTTCACGAGATCAACGATTGCCTGCATGTCTGCGTCGAGTCCGGTCATGCGCGCGAACAGTAGTGCGACGCCGCGATCTTGGTCACCTCTGAGGGCGGTACCGTCTCCGGCCATGTCAGCCCTCCACGCTCGGCGAAACCGTTTAGCCGTCATGTTTGTCGGCATCAGCCTCATCGCTGCCGCCTGCACCAGCTCAGACGACACCGCAACCACCAATCCCGCAACCACCGAGGCCGACGCTTCGGAGACAACCGAAGCTCCGGCCACTTCATCGGATGACACCGCTGCCGAGGCTGAGCCCGAAACCACGACGACCGAAGCGCCGACCACCACCGCTGCGCCCGCGACAACGGCCGCACTCCCTGAAGGCGATGCCCCAGAGATTCCAAGCGGTCGGGGGCCGTACGACGTCGGCCGTCAAACGATGGCCTTCAGCGACTCCGAACGCTCTCGGCGAATCAGCGTCGACGTTTGGTACCCGGTCGATCCAGGAACCGGCGAAGAAGCCGCGCAGTATGAGTTCATCGCTGGCATCGCCGTGCCCGCTCGTAATGCCTTCGAAGATGCACCCGTCTCAAGCGATGGGCCATTCCCGCTCGTGATCTACAGCCACGGCAGCGGTGGCCTCAGCTACATCGCATCGTTCTTCACCGAGACGCTCGCCAGCCACGGCTACGTCGTCGCAGCACCGAACCATCTCGGCAATACGGCCATCGAGGTCGTGATCGGTTCGGGCGACGACCCGGATCGGATCGCCGTCAATCGTCCGCAGGACACCTCGCTGGTCATCACCGAACTCCTCGAAGGCAGCGACGGCGGACCGCTCGACTTTGACGTGGCCATCGGTGAAGCGATCGACCCGGAACGCATCGGTGTGACCGGCCACTCCTTCGGTGGATTCACCGCCCTCGCAAACGCCGGCGGCCTCACGACCGACCGCGCCGAGATCGCTGCCGACGATCGCATCGACGCGATCGCCATGATGGCGCCGTTCTCGTCGGCGCTCCCCGACGAGACACTCACCGCCATCACCGTTCCGATGCTCGCAATCACCGGAACGGACGACACCACGACGCCGATCGAAGGGGAGACGACCCGCCCACTCGAACTCGCTTCATCGGCCTATCGATTCCAGATCGATCTCGAAGGGGCGGGCCACCAGTCGTTCACGGACGTGTGCCGCTATCAAGAGTTCGTCCCGCTCATCGAGGATGTGCCCGAGCAGTTCACCGACGTGATCGACGGCTATGCCGAGGAAGGTTGCGCGGTCGACCAGATGCCGATCGACCGGGCCCACGAGCTGACCAACCGGTTCGTCATCGCGTTCTTGAACGCATTCGTCGCTGGCGATGAGAGCTACCGCCTTCTCCTCACCGACGAAGCCGTCGCTGAGGATGCCGACCTCACGTTGACCGTTCGCTAAGTCGGTCGGTGTGACGAGTTCAGGGGTTCACGTCTCGATTGTTCGGCGATCTCAACCGTTCTGAACTCTCATTCGTGCTTGCCATCAAGCGGGAGCGCCATCACGCCGGCCTCGGTTGCGAGGTGCGTCATCGCAACGTCGTGGTCATCGGTAGGCACCTCAGCGACGATGAAACCGTCACTCACGCCAACTCGCATGACGTCAGGACCAAGCCGCGACAAGAACCGGTCATAAAAGCCTGCTCCAAACCCGAGCCGTCCGCCCTGGCGATCGAAGGCCAGGCCTGGCACCAACACCACGGCGATGTCTGCATCGGGCACGATCGGCGCTCCGCTCACCGGTTGGCTGTAACCCCAGCGGTGCAGTTCTCGTTCGGCGTCAGCCGGATGGACCGAGAGCACTCGCCCCTCCTCCGGCGTGCGGGTCAGCGCGAGCGACCCGATGTTTGGCCGATCGACCAACCCCGCCAGATCCGGCTCCCCCGGCATGGCGGCGAACGTCACGACCCAACGTCGCTGCGAGGACACAAGGGTGAGGCCTGCCAAGAAGTGTTCCAGTCCGGCGCAGATTCGGCCGTGGTCGACGCGCAGCGACGACCGATTCGTCTGGGCTCGCTCTCGAAGCTCGGCCTTCGTCATCGAGGTCATCACCACATCATGTCTGCCTGCCGATCATTTCGGCGACCGGCCACGCTCGATGAGCGATCGGCAAGCACGGTTGTCGTTTGCTGTTGCATGCGTGGTGTAGCGGTCGCCTGGGCAGGCGGTGCGTCGACGTCCTAACGTGGCGCATGGCCACCTCGATCGACGCCGCGTCCCCGCTCAACCTTGCAGCCCGAGTCGGCGAGCTCGTGCAGATCCCGAGCGTCAACCCGCTTCAGGCCGGTCCGATCTCTGGGCCGGGCGGCGAAGGCGACCTTGCGCGAGCGGTTGCCGACCGAGCCGAGGCACTCGGTGCAACGGTCACACTCGACTCGGTTCTCTCCAGTTCTGAGACCGGCGACCGCCCGAATGTCTATGCCCACTTCCAGGGCCCTCCCGGTGCTCCAACCCTGGTGGTCGACGCCCACCTCGACACCGTCTCGATCGAACACATGACCGACGACCCCTTCGACGGTCGTATCGCTGATGATCGCGTCTATGGCCGAGGGTCGGTCGACACAAAGGCGAGCTTCGCCGTCGTGCTCGCCGTGCTGGAGGCGATGCAAGCCGAAGGAGAACCGCTCGGCGTCGACCTCTGGCTCGTCGGCACCATCGCCGAAGAGGTCGGCGGATTGATCGGTGCTGGGGCGTTTCGTCGTTGGGTCCGCAAGTCGGGTCTCGAGATCGATCGCCTGATCGTCGCCGAACCAACGATGTGTGCGCCAGTTCATGGCCACCGCGGCGCAATCGGCCTCGAGATCACGGTGAACGGCAAGGCCGCACACTCGAGCCAGCCCGAGCTCGGAGCCAACGCCATCAGCGCCGCCGGTCGAATCATTGCGGCACTGGATGCAGAGCACGAACGGATCACCGCGGCGGGAGGGTCGACACCGGTTGGACCAGGAACATTGTCGGTCACCGAAATCGGTGGTGGCCGAGCTCGCAACATCATCCCCGATTGCTGCACCGTGTATGCCGGTCGCCGCACCGCTCCCGGCGAAGACGTAACCGAGGTGTTCAACGACCTCGCTGCGCTGATCAAAGAAGCAGCCATGCCGCTCGAAGCGATCACGGAGTTGGCCTACGGGGCCGGCAGCCCCGCGTTCTATCAGGAGCCTGACTCCGGGTTCATCAAGGAGCTGTGTGAGCTCGCCGGCACCGTTCCGGAAGCGGCGACCTACGGATCGAACGCGCTCAGCTACGGAGGGCTGGCCAAGGAGACGGTGCTGTTCGGACCGGGTTCGATCGATCAGGCACACCAGGCCGTCGAGTGGGTCGACATCGATCAGCTCGACCAGGCGGCCAAGGTCTACCGAACCTTGTTGCGGGGCTGATCCGTCGCTCCGCCTGGTCGCACGGAATCGTTTTGGTGACCGTCCGTCTGCTAAAGCCGCTTCACGTTCCCCGGTCCGACCCGGCGCGGGCACGGGCCGGGGAATCCTTTTCAACGCACGGTCGCGCTTCTTCGCAACCTCCGAGAAGCGAAGGCCGGCGGCTGGCACCTGCGACGTTCCGTCCCCCTCGCCTGACGCGGCGCTTCAGACCGCCACTTCAAACACCGCTTCAGACGGCCACTTCAGGTCGCCGGTCTCAGACCGTGACCGCATGATCTCGCCCCGTGACATCAGGCGTGGGTGATTCCACCCGACCTGATCCATCTGGCCTATCCGGCGACTAGAACGTGCGGTGGGGCAAGGCTTGAGTGGGTTGGGTGGAGTGATTAGCGCCGTTTTCGAAGCAGCGAAGTCGCCGAGGTTCATGCTTGCCGTCGCGCTCTCAACCGTGACCGCCGCACTCGTCGCCGGCCCGCTCGGCTACCAAGCCTTGCAGGCGCGTCAAGAAGCGCTCGTCGACGGTGTCGGCTTGCTCTCGTCAACGACCGAGCCAGCACCTGCGGCCGTTGCGGCCGACCCGACCTCGCCGAGCACCAACGAGTTGCGAGATGAAGAGACGACCGACGGTGGCGACACCGAGGTTGCACCCGACGAAACGACCGAAACCTCAACGCCTGACACCGCTGCCGCCACGAATAGCTCTGGCAGCGATGACGCTGATGCGACCGATACGACGAACAGCTCGGCGTCGACCACCGCTCCAACGGTCACGACACCAACGACACAGCCATCGGCGCCGCCGAGCAGTGGCCCCGGCGCAGCGCCAACGACGTGTTGTGACCCGGCCGTCACCACCGAGGCTCCAACGCCAACCATCGTTGCGCCAACCGAACCAACGGTCACCACGACGACCATGGAGGCGCCCGCGTCCACTCCCCCGGCTCCGTCAATCACCGTTCCTGACACCACGGCTGACACCGATCCCACAGCACGCAGCACCGACGAGCCGGGGCACCCGGTCGAGGTCACGAGCACGATCGCCGATGGTTCGACGACCGAATCGACCACCGACGTCACTGACACCACCGAAGGACCGGACGGATCCGTTCCAGACGACACGACGGTCACCACCGAGGGCCCGGTCGAGACAACCGTTCCGGGCGGGAGCGCAAGCACGGAGCCCTCGTCACCGAGCACGACCCACCCAGCAACCTCCGGCGGCTCCTCGACCGAGCCTGCTCCGGTGAAGGCAACCCACACGACCGACCCGGAACCGCCATCGTCGCTACCGATGTCGGATGCCCAGGCTGCCGTGGAACCTGACGAAGCTGAGGTCGAGTCCGACCCTGAATCAGACCTCGAAGCCGAGGGTGATGGCGAGGTCGATCCGACTGATGTGGCCGCGCCCACTTCGGAATCCACCACCGAGCCAGCGCCCGACTGATTCCCAGCCCTCGTCTTCAGACATGTTCGAGCGCGCAGCCTCAGGGGTCTGACCCTGCGGTTCGGGTCCGACCCCTGAGGTTGCCGAGCCAGTTAGTTGCTGATGGTGTTTGCGATCGCGACCAACAGAATGAAGAACAGCGGAAACGCCAGTAGCGGGATCAGATAGAACCGTAGTTTTGCTTCGTCACGATCGTCGTCCCAAACCACGGCGTCGACGTCATCGCTGGAACCGGCAACCAACGTTTCGCCTTCCGCGGTGAGCGGTCCGTTTGCGCAGAAGTCGAGCAGGCGATCACGTGCTTCGGTCAGGCGCACCATCTGCTCGTCGGTCCCACCGGCGTCTGGATGGAGGACCAACGCCTGACGCCGGTAGGCGACCAACACATCGGCAGCTTCAAACTCATCATCCAGCGCAAGCAGCGCCTGATCCTCAGCGAACACCACGCCACGAGCCTAGAAGCGTCCATCGCTGAGCATCAATGGAAGATCCTGACCGCCGACCGGAAAACTGCGAGATCGAATGCGATCGATGCCACACCATCAAGGGCTGACGCAATCTCTCGAGGCCAAGTGTGGGACCCCATCGACAAACATCGACGCCGGAGCAACCGTCAATGCGGTCGATCTGCCAATGACCGACTCGCAGCTTGCCCTCGTGCTCGCTCTCGCCGAACCATCGCTGCGCAACCCGACCGCAAACCAGTCAATCCCGCCGAGCAAAGAGGCAGCGGCCCGGCTCGGATGGTCGATCACCACGTTCAACCGCAAACTCGACAATGTCTGCGACAAGCTCGCAAAGGCGGGCGTTCGAGGTGTGAAGGCGTCAGGTTCTGACCCTGCCCACAACCGACGTGAACGATTGGTCGAATACTCGATCACCTCGGGTCTCGTCATCGAAGCGATGCTCGATCTCCTCGACGAGTAGCGCTCGCATTTCTGGAAACAGCTCCGCGGAGGTGTCTCTTCGACCTAACGCTCCAGTTGTGACCGCCGGTAAAGGAACACAACGGTCATTCCAATGAGTAGCGGAACGCCGATGATCACGGCAAATACGCTCAAGGCCACGAACTGCTCTTCGACTCCTCCGGTGAGGATATTTAGTCGACCAATTGCAACGAGGCCCACCAGGAACACCAACAGTCGAACGATGTTCTTTCCGAGGCGTTGTTGGCGCTCCATCGCATCGGCTGTAGGTGATCCGCCAATGCTTGAGCTGCGTTCATCCATCACAACGCACCGCACGCTATCGCTAGACGCTGTGCGGCACTATCCCAAGACGTAGCAGTGTCAGAGAGTTGAGTCGTCGACGGCGGTGTCTTCGACTCCACGCCCAAGCTGCGATCGACGGTGGAGGTAGAGGACGATCATTCCGAGCAGCAGCGGACCGCCGATTGGCACGGTGATGATGACGAAGACGTAGATCGGACCCAAGATCATTTCGGGGAAGAGATCGACAAGAGCTATCACCACAGGCACCAGCAAGAGCATCAACAACCGGACTTTGTCCTTTTTGATGAGTAGCGGAATGCCGACCATGAAGAGAGCAACGCTGAGAAAGAAGAGGACCGTCAAGACCTCGACGGGGAGCGCCCAGAGTCCGATTATCACGTAGGGAATCGCCAAGACCGTTGTTAGTCGAACGATGTTCTTTCCGAGACGCTGCTGACGCTCGGCGGCATCTTCTTCTGATCCGTCGACGTTTGAGCCGGATTCATCCGTCACGACGCCCAATCGTATTGCGCCTTGTCTGCGACGGATCGAGGAGTGCAGTGCCTTTGCGAAGTTTCGGGATCTTCAACTCGAGATCGCCGGCCGGGGTCGACAACGTTTTTGGGCGGTGACCGTTGCGCAGGTTTGTGCGGGACAGTGTTCGTTCGTGGGGTTCGGCACCGATGCGGGTGGTGAGTTCAACGTCGATGAGT
>CALEWY010000140.1 GCA_937925335.1 uncultured Acidimicrobiales bacterium | reverse complement strand
AATTGGCGGAAGCCGCCGTTCTCGTCGGTGAGGACAACCTGACAGAACTCCATCGGGATGTCGATCGGGCCGTCACCATCAGACATCGGCAGTTCGAGTCTCGTTGCGAGTTCGCGTACGAGGGTCCAATCGTCCAAGCATGTCGCCGGCGTCAGCAATGCCCACGAGTGACCGACAACCTCGTCGTCGGTTTCACTGTCATCGATGAGCGAGAGAAGAAGATCCCGCGCCAGCTCGTAGTCCCCCGCCTCTCTGGCCGCGGTCGCAACCGCCCCTTTTGTCTCGCGAGCATCCGGGCGGCGTTCGAGCGCGGCCCGGCCATGGCCGACCGCGTCATCCCATCGGCCCTGCCACATCGCGTGCTCGACCCCGAGGCGATGGCCGCCGAACTGGCGTTCAATCGACGGGTCCGACGTCAACGTCTTACTTGCTCGTTCGAGTGCCTCGCTGACCTCGGAGCGTCCGAGCTCGGACGAAATCATCTGGTGGGCAAGAGCCGGCACGAGCGGGGTGGCCATGATGGCGTGATCCACCAGTTCTTCGAAAAGGACGCCGAGCTCTTTGTGGTGGCCTGCGTGCTTGAGCGCAACCGCGAGAGCAAACACGGGCTGCGGATCATCCGGCAACTCAGCGGCCGCTTGACGAAGCCAGACCACGTCGGTCTCGAACGACGTCTCACCCTCTTCGAGAAACGCCATCAGTTCATCCGCCGGAACCGGCATCGGTGGCACCAGCGCGGCTGCAGCTGCTTGGCGAACCTCTGCGATTTTTGCGGCAGCTCCGTGATCGGCCGGGAGTTCGGCGCGGGCCAGCTCCATCGCGTCTGCTGCTAGGTCTGCAACCCATCGCGCACCACGACCGGCCGCAAGCATTCCATGCGTGTGGCCGACGTCGATGGTTGTTCGCAACGAACCGACCTCGAGCGAGTGGTCGAGCAAGACCTGCAATACCGCGGCCTGGGCAGCATCGTTCTCGAGAGCTCCAGCGCCAAGCAAGGCGGCGTACTCGATCGCCCATGCTCCGCTCTGTGTCTTTTCGTCGAGCACGTCGCTCGAACTCGGGAACCGTTCGATCGCTTCGTCCAGCCGTCCAAGATGACGCAAGGCGGTGGCCAGCTCGAGGTTTCGGCGCGTCCGATGCAGCGGCAGCTCATCGTCGTTCCCGTCGAGTTCTGTCCCGAGTTCAACGGCTCGTTCGAACTTGCCTGACAGGTTCTCGATTCGGACTTCGACGCCTCGATATGCCAGTGCTGGTTCTTCACCGGCCGCTCGCATGTCGGCGATCGACCGCTCCACCTCGTGGCGGGCGTCGTCCACGCGACCCTGGTCAGCGAGCGAATCGGCCAGTTCGCGATGGAGGCAGTCGAAACATGACCACGTTGGGGTGATGTCTGCGATCGTCTCTCGACAGACGGCTTCGCGATCCTTCGCGAAACCAAGATGGTCGACCGCCTCGTAGACCATCGACATGTCCTGCGTCGTGCAGATGCTCTGAGGGCAGCCCTCAGCCTCGGGGCGATGCGCTCGCTCGAACGCGTCGGCGACGGTGCTGAGCGCGACCGTTCCCTGATTGTGGGTTCCGACCAAATACTGGATGTGCCAGTGCCTTGTGTAGATGGCGAGCCAGGGATGGTCGAGCGCTTCGGCCGCGGCGAGAAGCTCAGGCGCGATCGCCTCGGCGCGAGGGTCGCCGATCGACGCGGCGTATGGCAGCTCGTCAATCAGATACGCCAGATGACCTTGGCCGTCTTCGTCGAGTTGTTGTTGGAGGTCGGTAACCCATCCCCAGACGTTCATGCAACGGGTCCTTCAGGTGAGAGTTCGGTTGGTGAGTCGTCTTCCGACAGGTTCGCCCCGAGGAGCAGGCCGACCGTGTGGGAGATTTGATCGAGTGCGGCGGCGATCTCGTTTGAAGACCGATCGCTGTCTGCCACCGGAGCGGCGAGCAACGCCTTGACCGATCGAAGCAGCGCGAACGCTGGCTCGCTTGCTCGATCGGTCGCGCCGCCGTTCAACGAACCGTCCGATGCTGTCCCGCGCCGCTTCAACAGCTCGGCGATCGCTGGGTTGTCCACGTTCACAAAGAGCTGGACCGGCGGCCGCTCTTCGATCGTGTTGGTGTAGAGCCGTGCGAGTTTCAGCGCCGAGGCTGATGCCCGATCGTCGAGATCGTCATCCTCCAAGCGTCGTTTCAGCTCAGCATCTCGATCGGCGACGGTCACGAGTGGGATGCCGGCAGGAGCGAATCGTGCTGCCACGATTCGTTCGTTGTCCGCTGCCAAGTTCGCGGCCAGCCATTCGAGGTCAGGTTTCGGGAGATCGACTTCAGCGAACAGCGCCCGGTTGGCGATGTTGGAGCCGAGCTCGATCAGCTCAGCATCGTGATGGTCAGCGAAACGCTGGAGCAGAGCCAACACACCGAAGAACTCGCCCTTCGCTACCGGAATCTTCTGCGCCCGGAGCAGGACATCTTCAAAGCCCGCACCGAAGCCCAAGGTGACGTGAAGCTGGTTACCCCCGGTGCGCCGATGCAGCTCGGCCACCGTGAGATCACCTTCGGTCGTCGGGATCGTCACGAATCCATCGAGGACCCGGAACAACCGTTCATCGGCCAAGGCTGCACCAACGAGGGCGGTGTTGTGCCGTCGAAGAATCCGTCGCCACGTGTCCGGCTCACTTGTCGCGATCCGCTCGAGCCAGTTGATGAGCACGTCGGCGAGCTCAGCTTTCACGCCTTCGTAGGTGTCGTCACGCTGGAGGTCCTCGCGGCTTGCCGTCGGCGTGAGTGTGGCGGACTCGATCACTCCACCGACAAATCCGGCCCAGCGCGGAAGCAGGTCTCGAGCGTCATCGTCGAGCAGCATCCGACGGACGAACACCGAGAGGTTTCGGTTGTCCGACGTGCCGTAGGTGCCGCCGCCCTGAATCCACAGCAGACCTTGCACGTCCTTTGCGTCGGCGTTCACGCCGAGTGGGTCGATCAACGTTGTGCAGATCGGCTCGAAAGAGTGTTCGAAGTTGGCTGCGAACTCCAGGTCGCGCTGTCGACGCTGATCGAGCGAGAGCTGCCGATCGTCTCGCCACGGCACGATCGCGTCGTTCACCGGTGCCCCACTCCCAATCGTGATGGGACACGAGAGCAGCGTTGCATAACGGCGAAGCGCATGATCGAGCCTGGCTTCGTTGACGAGGTCGCCGTGATGCTCTTTGATCCGCAGCGTGATCTCGGTCCCGACCGGTCGGTGACCGGCAACCGGATCGACCCGGTAGGTCTGTCCATCGGAACTCGAATACCGAACCGTCTTCGACGGATCTTGGAACGAGGTCGTCGTGACTTCCACCGCGTCGGCGACGACGAACGCTGAGAGGAAGCCAATGCCGAACAGACCGATCAAGTCGCTTCCATCGCTGCCTTCGATCTCTGATCGAAGCCGGCGGGTGTAGCCCGTTCCAATCGTCGCGAGATACCGATGGACCTCATCTTCGGTCAGCCCTGCACCGGTGTCGGTCACGGTGATGAGGCGAGCGGTTTCGTCGACCGAGAGATGAATCGACATGGTCGCCTGGACGATGTTCACGTCCTCAAATCGACGGCGAGTGATCGAGTCGTGACCGTTCTGCACGAGCTCTCGAATCGCCACCATCGGCGTCGAATAGAGGTGCTCGGACACGACCGTGAGCAGACCGCCGAGATCGACACTCGTCTGTCGGGTGCCGTCGCTGGAGACGGCCGCTTCCTCAGTCACGATGTGCGCCAATCGCCATACCGATCTATCGGCACTCGACCCGTCTCTTTAGAGCTCATCGCTGCGTCTCCCCGCAGCGCGACTCTCGCTCAGCGACACCCGGAACTTTCATAGCGGTCGGCGACGGTCTCGACCGCAACAGCCGGGTGTAAACCGCGAGCCTCCGTCAGCGTCACGATGCGGTGCCCTCAATCAACTCACAGGCGAGTTAGTTCGCCGGTTCCCCGAGTGGCGGGTCGAGAGCTTGAGGTCGCGATTGTGTGCTGAGTTCGCGGCGCGCCGAGCTCAGGATCTGGAATCTGAGTGGATTCGCAGTTCGGTGTGGCGCTCGAGGGCAGCAAAGTCCACGTCTGCATGGAGGAGTTCCGCTCCGGCTCGAATCGCCACAGCGGCAATGAGACAGTCGATCAGTTTGCGGACCGTGTCTCCCCGTCGGCGGCAGACTCGATAACGACGCTCCGGGTTATCGAGTGACCTAGCTCAGGCCAGCGCTGCTCTCATCAGATGGGGCCCGCGTGGTATCGACGAATAACGGATCAGGTCAGCGACACGCCGCACAGTCTGGTTCGTTCACGATTGCGCAGGATGCGAACGAATACGGCGACCACGAGCTCTTGCTGGTGAGGTCTCGGCTAGAGGAGGCCGCCGGTTTCCTGATACCAGTCTTCGGCTCGGTACGACCTTGGCGTGGGAAGATCAATCGCGTCAACCACAGGGACCCATTGCTTGTTCGGCACATCCTCGGGGATCCACTGGAATGCGGTGAGAGTCGGGTGTGACCGGATTCGATCGACGTCGGCCGCGCTGACGCTGACCTGCTTGTGGAGCTGCAACTCTTCGAGTTCGGGTGCATCGAGGAGGCCATCGAGTTCGGGAAGGCCTCGCATGAGACCAACCTCCAATCGGCGCAGTGATGTGTGGCCTGCCAGTGAGGGCGCGTTCACGACCTGCTTGAGCCCATAGAGCTGGAGGTACTCAAGACTGGTCATGGATTCCAGTATCGAAAGGTCGTTCAGGCCTCGGATCTGGTTCACGACGAGGCATCGCAGATCTTCACAGCCCTGCACGATGGACAGATCCGACGCGCTACCTCCGCGGAGGTCAAGACCCTCGAGCCGTTGAAGACTGGCAAGGAAACCTGGTGGAGCTATCACGTTCCGGAGTGTCAACCACCGGATGTCTCGAAGCCAGACTTCATCGGTCTCGATCAGCTTGGCGTGATCGATCCACACCTCGTGCTCGGAACGAATTTGGGCAACTTGGTCGGCGGGCTTTCGGGTCCTACTCATGTCCGATCAGTATCTCAGGAAGCATCCCGCAGGTATGCGACCGCGATCCCACTGCAGTTCTCATGGAGTTGCCCCGATTCGGCGGATCGCTACGACATGGATAGCGAGTTGAGCTGCGGTTGCCACGCTGGTTCAAGCGATGCCTCCGGTTCTCACCCGATGGCGCTTCGATTGGAGCGGTGCCGTTGTAGCTAGCGAAGTGAGCAGCAGAGGAGAACCGTTCGACGTTGCCGACGTGTCCGATGATCATCGCCGCTGTCACCACGCTAACGCCTCGGATGTCGGTCAGCGATGTCCCGGTGGCTGCGACCGAGCGGCGCAGGCTCGCTTTCGATACCTTCATCTGGGTTTCGTAGTGAGCGATGTCCGCTGCGAACTCGCG
>CALEWY010000139.1 GCA_937925335.1 uncultured Acidimicrobiales bacterium | reverse complement strand
CGAGGGAGATCTCGACGCTGCTCTCGTCGGCGCCGATGCGGTCGTCGTCGTCACGTCCTGGGCCGACTACAGCGGCGTTGCTGACAAGGTCGCGGCGATGAACCCGCAACCGATCCTCGCTGACGGTCGCCGCATGTTCTCCCCCGATTCGGTCGAGCGGTATGTCGGCGTTGGTTTCCCGGGCTGATGAGGTTCACCCCCACCGACATCGACGGTGTCGTCATCGTCGATCTTGAGCCACGCGGAGATGATCGAGGCTTCTTTGCTCGCTTCTTCTGTGAGCAAGAGTTTGCTGACGCCGGGCTGGTCGCCCCGACGCTGCAGGGCAACGTGAGCTATTCGGCAGCCGCTGGAACCGTTCGCGGGATCCACTGGCAAAGCGGCGATGACGCCGAGGCCAAGTTCACTCGGTGTATCGCCGGTTCGATGCTCGACGTCGCCGTCGACGTGCGTCCCGATTCGCCGACCTATCTCAAGCACGTGGCTGTCGAACTCTCCGCTGAGAATCGGCGAGCGCTCTACATTGCGCCGGGTTTGGCGCGTGCGTATCAAACACTCGAGGCCGACACCGAGGTCCTGTATCTCGTGAGCGCCGCCTACGCCCCAGACGCCGAACGCGGCCTTCAGCCGACAGACCCGGCGCTTGGGATCGAGTGGCCCCTTCCGATCTCGGAGATCTCGGACAAAGACCAGAGCTGGGATCTCATCAGCTCTCAGGAGGACTGATGTTTCTTGTCGACAAGGCGCTGCAAGCGCGAGCCGATGCTGGCCAACCCGTTCGAGTCGCGGTCACTGGTGCTGGCTTCATCAACCGCGGCATGACCAACCGGATCATGAACCACACGACCGGCATGGACGTGTCGGTCATCGTGAACCGCACGCCTGCGAACGCAATCCGGTGTTTCGCCGAAGCTGGTGTGGATGACCCAATCGAGGTCAACACCGTCGCCGAGCTCACTGCGGCCATCGAGGCGAACCGCCCGGCTTACACGACCGATCACACCGTTGCCACGAGCTGTGAACTCATCGACGTTCTCGTCGAGGGCACCGGCACGATCCACTACGCAACGCCGGTCGTTGAAGACGCCATCGCCGGTGGACAACACGTCGTGATGCTCAACGCCGAGCTCGACGGCGTGATCGGGCCGATTCTTCACAAGCAGGCCAAATCGGCCGGTGTTGTCTACACCGGTTGTGACGGCGATCAGCCGGGTGTGCAAATGAACCTTCTGCGGTTCGTTGAAGGCATCGGTGCTCGTCCGTTGGTTGCGGGCAACATCAAGGGAATGCTCGACTACTACCGAACCCCGGCGACCCAGGCCAAGTTCGCCGCCGAGTGGGGCCAAACCCCCGAGATGGTTACCAGCTTTGCTGATGGAACGAAGATTGCGTTCGAGCAGGCCGTCGTCGCCAACGCCACCGGGTTCACCGTGGCCGAACGGGGAATGATCGGCCCCGAGTTCGACGGGTTCATCGATGACGCCGTGCAGTTCTACGACCTCGACATGCTCGAGGAGAAGGGCGGCGTCGTCGACTACATCGTCGGCACCCGACCCAGCCCGGGCGTGTACGTGTTTGCGGTTCACGACGACCCGCAACAGCACATCTATCTCAAGTACGGCAAGCTCGGCGAAGGGCCGCTCTATTCGTTCTACGTGCCCTATCACCTCTGCCACTTCGAGGTTCCGAACTCGGTCGCTCGCGCTGCGCTCTTTGACGATGCAACGATCGAGCCGACGCACGGCCCCCAGGTCGACGTGATCGCGATCGCGAAGACCGACCTGAAGGCGGGGGAGACCCTTGACGGTCTTGGCGGATTCCACACCTACGGGTTGTGCGAGAGCTACGCCATCACGACAAACGACGGATTGCTCACGATGGGCCAGGCCGAGGGCTGCACGCTCGTCAACGACGTCGCGAAGGATGCGGCGATCACGCTGGCTGACGTGACGATGCCCGAGGGACGCCGCGTCGATCAACTGCGAGCCGAGCAGGATGCGCTCTGGCCCGTCTAGCCGGTTGGGTCGAATAGCGGGGTTGAACTCACGTTTGTGCCCGCGAGACTCATGGAAAGCGGCGGCGATCATGGCGGTCACCGCAAACACATGCTGACGATCGCCCTTTGGGCGACTCCGTTGTTGTTACATAGACGTCAGCAAACCCCTAGTAGGACGTGATTTTGATGCGGACAGTGATCGTGACCGGAGCCGGCGGGCTGATTGGGGCCCAGGCCGTACGGCATTTCGGGCCAAAAGCAGACCGAGTCATCGGTATTGACAATGACATGCGGGCGTACTTTTTCGGCGATGAAGCATCGACCGCATGGTCGGTGAACCAGCTCGGTGAAGAGCTTTCGAACTACGAGCACCGTGCGCTCGATATTCGCGACCGCGATGGTGTCCTCGCGCTGTTCGCCGAGTTCAGCTCCGACATCGACTTGGTGATCCACACAGCAGCGCAGCCGTCGCACGATTGGGCAGCGAAAGAGCCGTTCACCGACTTCGACGTCAATGCGGTCGGCACGCTCAATCTGCTCGAAGCGACTCGCCTGAACGCACCGAACTGCCCGTTCATCTTCACCTCGACGAACAAGGTCTACGGCGATACGCCGAACCGTCTTCCCCTGGTCGAGCTCGAGAACCGTTGGGAGCTCGATGAGAGCCACGAATGGTTCGAGTTCGGCATTCCCGAGGAGATGACACTCGACAACTCCACGCACAGCCTCTTCGGCGCTTCCAAGGTTGCTGCTGATGTGTTGGCCCAGGAATACGGTCGCTACTTCGATCTTCCCACGGGCGTTTTTCGTGGCGGCTGCCTGACCGGCCCGGGCCACTCCGGGGCACAGCTCCACGGCTTCTTGGCCTACCTGATGAAGTGCGCCGCTACGGGCGGGCACTACACGGTCTTCGGCTACGAAGGCAAGCAAGTGCGAGACAACATCCATGCCGAGGATCTCGTCAGCGCGTTCGAAGCGTTTGCGAACGATCCGAAGCCTGGAGAGGCCTACAACATCGGCGGTGGGCGTCACGCCAACTGCTCGATGAAAGAGGCGATCGCTCTGTGCGAAGAGATCACCGGCAAACCGTTCAACTCGAGCTACGAATCGGACAACCGCATCGGCGACCACATCTGGTGGGTGTCAGACATTCGTAAGTTCCAGAACCACTACCCGGACTGGGAACTCAAGTACGACATCCGCGGCATCCTCGTCGACATCTACGAACACGGTGTCGAACGATGGTGAGCGCGGCGCCAGTCGCGATCGATCGTCTCGGCGAGCGGGTCGACATCTTTGGTGTCGACATGTCGATCACAACCTACGAAGACGCCGTCGAACGCATCATGGAGGCGGCGCGCGAGAACCGCTCATTTGGTGTCTCGGCGCTCGCCGTTCACGGACTCATGGAAGCCGTGAACGACGCTTCGTTCCGGGCCCAGGTCAACGGACTTGACCTCGTCACGCCCGACGGCCAGCCGGTTCGTTGGGCTATGAACATCCTGCACAAGGCCGGTCTCGCCGAGCGGGTCTACGGCCCCGATCTGACGTGGCATGTCATCGAAGCGTGCGCTCACCAGGGTGTGTCGCTCTATCTTTACGGCTCGACCCCGGAGACGTGCGAGCTGTTCGCAGCCGAGATCAACCGGCGTTACCCAAAGCTTGAGATCGCTGATATCCAGCCCGACCGATTCCGCGACGCCACCCCCGAGGAAGACCTCGAGGACATCGAGCGCATCACGAAGTCAGGCGCAGGCGTGGTGCTCGTCGGCCGCGGTTGCCCTCGCCAAGAGAAGTGGACCGCCGACCATCAGGGCAAAGTGCCAGCAGCGATGCTCGCCGTCGGCGCAGCGTTCGACTACGGCGCGGGCACGCTCGACATCCCGCCAGCCTGGATGCAGAAACTTGGCCTGCAGTGGCTCTGGCGCTTGATGAAAGAGCCAGGGCGACTCTGGAAGCGCTACTGGATCACGAACAGCCAATACGTGTTCGAGCTGGTCAAGGCTTACGCGAAGCGCTCACGCAAGGGATAGGGCGACGACGTGGCGACCGAAAAGCTGACGGTGCTGAGCCACCCGCCGCTTGACGCTCATGCATCGAGCCCTCACATCAAACGTCTTGTTGAGGCGCTCGATGAAGCGGGCACGTTGGTGCTGGCAGCAACACCCCAAGCGATGCTCCGAAACCCAAAGGCACCGCTGCATATCCATTGGCCTGAGTACTTTTTCGGTGCCGACGAGCCGGTGAAGCACCTCGCGAAACTCATCATCTCGTTTCTCGTGCTCTTCGACCCCCGGGCGCGCAATCGCAAGATCGTCTGGACTGTGCACAACATCGTCCCTCACGGTGGGTGGAAGTCGAAGGTCGACCGCTGGGCGTTCACGAGGCTTCGGAGCCGGTTGTCGGACGTCATCGTGTTGGCCGGTGGACAGCGGGACGAACTGGTAGCTGCGTACCCAGACCTTGCCGCAATTCCGATTCACGAGGTTCCACTCGGGCATGCTCACCACGCTGAACCACGCGTCGAGCAGCCGACTCCGCTTCGGCCGGTGCGTTTCTTGCAGGTCGGCAAGATCGCTCCCTACAAGGGGCAACTTGAGGTCATCCGAGGCTTGCGGTCGCATATCGCTGACGGGCGTGCGCACCTGACGATCGTGGGAGCGCCAGTCGAGCCTGACTACCTCAGCGCTGTCGTCGCCGAAGCCGAGGGCATCGATGTTGAGATCCGTGCTGACTACGTCGATGAAGCTGAACTACTCGAGATCGCAAACGGTTCGCATGTCGCCGTAGGTCTCCAAACGGCCGGACTCAACTCCGGAGTTCCGACGGCAATGATTCCGCTCGGCTTACCGGTGTTGTTGAGCCCGAGTGCTCAATACGACTTCTTCGAGGACAAGGTCGGAACAGATTGGGTGAAGTGCATTGTTGATCCGACCGATCCTTCACCGTGGGACGAAGTTCTTGAATGGGCGACGGTCGATCGCGATTACCCACCGTCGGACCCGTTCGACTGGTCGCTCATCGCTTCACACCACAAGGCGATCTACAGCGAGAGCTGAATGACGGCATCGTGAGTCTTGGTCAACCGCTTTGTCGATTCGCTCTCACTCCGCAGCGAGCATCTTTTCTGTAGCTCGTAGCACCGTGTCGACAGACATCTTGATGTCGCTGTAGGCGCCGTTCTTGCGACGGGGAGTCGGTTCTCCACGAAGCGTGCCGTGACGGTGCCCGATCGCGGCGCTCATCTCCTCGTAGCAGTGAGCGAGCTTGAAGTCATGGTCGAAGGCAGTGAGTTCGAGGATCTTCGTGCCGATCGGCGAGAACATCGTGTTCGTGATCGCTGCTCCATATGGGGCGACCACAGCACCGGCCTGACCGAAGAGTTCGATCTCATCGTCGAAGCTGAGGTCGCTCGTAATGACGTACTCGAACCCGAACTCTCTCTCGAGTGCTGAGGCGAGTTTGTCTTCGCCGAGCATTTTCCGGGTGACGACCTCGCCGCGACCGACGAACAGGCGGCGCGTCCCGGGCTCCGGTTCTTCTTTGACGAAGGTCGACCGGGCCCATCGGATCTGCTCGGGCGGGATACCGGTCGAATGACGGGTCAACATTGCGACGTGGCCGACATCGGCTGTGCACGGTTCGGTCAACACCATGTCGGGAGTGATCCCGGCGAAATCGATGGTGCGAGCTTGCCAGCCCTTGAGCGCTTCGCCGATGTAGACCTTCTTCACATCAATGCCTGCGTCGGCGTAGGAACGCATCATCGGCAAGACGAGCATCAGCCAGTGGTAGTAGTTCGTCACCCAGGTGTTCGAGAGGTAGGCGACACTCTCATGATGTTCGGTCGGTGTTTCGAGCTTTTGGAGAGCGACTGGCAGGTGGCCGAAGGGAAGGTCCTGTTGGTAGAGCACATGGCGGTCCGCATCGAGTGCGTGGTTGTTCCGGAAGGTGCAACGCGAGCCATCGATGCTGAAGACGGTCGTTTCCTGGTCGTACATGCGATCGGGCATGACCGCGCCGAAATCCACGGGGAGCGGCTCGTATTGGCCGGTCTCACGGATCTGGAAGGAGACGTCCTGGTAGGTCGATGGTGCCCCGAGTGGTCGTGCGACCGGCAATGGGAGTGATCGAGCCGGGCGCGTCACGTCGATGAGCGCCTTGCGGACATGCTGTTTGTTGAGCTTTCGAACTTCTTGGGCGAACGACGCCATATGAACGGTGAATCCCTCCGTTTGGAACACTTTCCCGCATATGTCGATCACCCGCGTGACGACACCACCCCAACGTACAGGGGGTGTCTTCGAAGGGCATCAGAGTCGTTAGGCCTTTCGTTCCGGGCGATCTACTCAGGACTTCTGCGCTCAGCGGTCGTATATTGACGGAGCGCCACCTGTCGCTTAGCACCGACGTTTGAGGAGTTACCCGTGCAATATTTCGCTGACACAGCAGTCGAAGCAGCCACGCTTGCAGGCAAGCATCTACTCAGCAACTTCCGCAATCACCACGCTTCGGTCTATGGGGCCGACGTGCTTTCCGTTGGCAACCGCAGCCTCTCCAAAGAGGTCACGTCGTCCAACGACCACGAGGCCGACGAGATCATCATCGATCTCATCAAGTTGCATTGCCCGGACCACAACATCCTCACTGAGGAGACCGGCTTGGTCGACAACGGCAGCCGATACACGTGGATCATCGATCCGTTGGACGGCAGCAGCAACTTCTTGAACCACAACCCGTTCTTTGCTGTTTCGATCTGCCTTGCGTATGACAACGAGCCGATCACCGGCGTGATCTTCTCGCCCTTCATCGAAGAGATGGTCGTCGCTCGCAAGGATCAGGGTGCCACGATCAACGGCCGCCCCGTGCACGTCTCTGAGACGTCCGACCTGGCGAAGACCTACGTCGTTGGCTGTCCCGGTGGCGAGAAGAACAACATCCGCTTCGCCGAGATGGAATATGCCCTTCACCAGCAAATCAAGGACTTCCGCAAGATCGGCTCCGCCGCAGTGGAGTGCTATATGGTCGCCGCTGGTCGAGTCGATGCGTTCACCACGCTGAGCATCTCCGCTTGGGACGTCGCAGCCGGCGTGCTCATCGCTCGAGAAGCTGGCGGCAAGGTGTCCGACTTCAACGGCAACCCCTGGACGCTCGAGGCAACCGACCTCATCGTCTCGAACGGTCTTGTTCACGAGTCGATTCTTGCTGAGCTCGACTCCGCCGGTGTCGTCAAGAAGGCCTGAGGCAGCACCGTTGAGCGAAGAAAACTACCGAGTCCTCGATCGAGAGAGCCTTCCCAGCTACCTCAACGAGATCCCTGCCGTCACCGATGTGCTCGGCAAGGACGTCGAGCATGAAATCACCGAGATCGGTGATGGCAACCTCAACTTTGTCTTCCGTGTTGCGAACGCTGCTGATGCGTCCAAGGCCGTGATCGTCAAACAGGCCGTTCCCTACCTGCGTATGGTGGGGGAGGAGTGGCCGCTCGGACGCGATCGGATGACCTACGAGATCCGAGCCCTCTCGCTCTACAACGAGGTTGTTCCCGATCTCGTGCCGGCGATCTACCACGCCGATGAAGAGATGAGCGTGCTCGTGATGGAGTTCCTTGGCGATCACGCCATCCTCCGCCTTGGCATGATCGAGGGCGTCGAGTATCCCGAGGTCGCGGCACACATTGGCCACTTCATGGCTGAAACCTTGTTCCGCACGAGCGCATTGTCGATGGCCAGCGAGCCCCGCCGAGCGCTCATGGATCAGTTCACGATGAACGCCGAGCTGTGCAAGCTCACCGAAGAGTTCATCTTCACGTTCCCCTATATGGATCACGAGTCGAACTACTCGAACCCGACCACCGATGAATGGGCTCGAGAGAACATCCACACCGACAGCGCCTTCAAGCTCGACGTGCTCGGTTTCAAAGATCTCTTCTTGACCAAGGCCGACGCCTTGCTTCACGCCGACCTCCATACCGGATCGTTGATGGTGAACCAGGACGAGAGCTACGTGATCGACATGGAGTTCGCCTACTTCGGGCCGTTCGGCTTCGATGTCGGCAAGGTGATCTCGAACTTCCTGCTTTGCTGCACCTCACACCATCATCATGCCGGTGGGGAGTCGTACCGAAACTGGTTGCTCGATCAGATCCCGGTGATCTGGAACACGTTCGAAACTCGCTTCAACGAACTCTGGCTCGAAGCCGGTGATTCGGCCATGCTGCTCGACGGTCTGTTGACCGATGCCGAGTTCGCCACCCACAGAGCGTCGTTCATGCGTAACCTGCTCCAAGAATCAGCAGGCTTCTGCGCATGCTCGATGACCCGACGCACCGTCGGAATCGCGGGTGTCGCCGATGTTCGCGACATCGAAGACCTAGACATCCGGTCGACACTCGAGATCGCAAACCTGCGACTCGCAAAAGAGCTCATGGCTCGACGTGGCGAGCTCGAGAGCATCGACGACTTCGTCGCCATCGCTCGCTCGTTTCACGCTCAACCAATTCTGTAAGAACGAATACCCCGTAGAGGACACACACAAATGACGGCTTCACTCATCGGGATCATCCCAGCGGCAGGCAGCGGTATCCGGGCACGTCCCTATACCTATGAGCTGCACAAGGGCATGTTCCTCATCGACGGCACGCCGAACATTCAGCGTCACATCGAGCTCATGCGAGACGGTATGGGCATTGAAGAGGTGGCCATCGTGCTCGGCTACATGGGCGACACCATCCGCCAGTACTTCGGCGATGGTTCAGACTTCGGCGTGCGCATCAACTACGTCGAGAACCAGCACCTCGATAAGGGGTGGGCCTGGTCGGTACTTTTGGCCAAGCCATTCATGGCTGGCCGAAACGGTTGTGTGATGCTCGCTGACGAGTTCTACCTCGATACGAACATCGGCGAGATGGCAGCGTCCGGGCTTGATGACTTCAGTGTTGTTGTGCCGGTGAAAGCTGTCGAGGACGAGGCGCTCATCAAGAAGAATTTCTCCGTCGAACGCGATGGCGCCCGCGTCGTGCGACTCGTCGAGAACCCCGTCTCAACACCGAACAACTTGCTCGGGATGGCGACGTTCATGATTCGCGCCGAGGTGATGAACGAGCTTGAGGCTGCGTTCGAGGGTGGCCGTTCGTCGCTCGACTTCGTGACCTTCGTTGATGACCTCATCCGCAGCGGAAACCAGGTGGGGTCGTTCGATCTGACTGGCGAATACATCAACCTGAACGACGTGGTCAGCATGGAAGCCGCACAAGATGCTGCGATCCGAAGTCGATTGGCGGGTTCGTGACCGACGGCGGTGATCCGAGGGAGTTCACCGCTGAAGATCTGACCGTCAACATCTGCACTGTCGATCGGGCGGAAATGCTCGAGGCGTGTCTTGCGAGTCTGCTGAGAACGACACCCGATGGGGTGTCGTTGCAGATCGTTTTCAACGGCTCGCCACAACAGATGCGTGATCGAATCAAAGGGCAGGCCGAGGACTGGAACGGTCCGACCACGTTCATCGACATCGACGACACGGTTTCGGTCGACGAGTCGCACAACCGTGCTCTGGCCGGGGTGACGACACCACTCGTCAACTTCATGGGCGACGACGATGTCGTCCTCGGTGAGCGAATCTCGACGATTCTGGACGCGTTCAACACCTTGAGCCCGACGCCGAGCGTGGTGACCACGTTTGCTCGCCGGATTGCAGGCGACGCCTCTGAGCCGGCTCTTGGTTCGGCGAAGGAGCTCGGCCCAACCTCGATCGAAGAGTGGAAGCGCTGGCACGAGTCGGGTGAACCATTCGAAATGCTGTGGCCCGGCGCCGTCCTCCAAACAGAACGACTCCGCTCGATCGGTGGTTTCGAGCCGCCATTCAGCCTCAGTTTTGACAACCGCATCTTCTCGCAGCTGTCGTTCCTCGGACCTGTCCTATCGCTCCCGGACCAGAACTTTGGGTTCCGCATCCACCAAGGGTCGATGTCGACCTCAAAGTGGAAAGACCAGAACCGAATCGTTCGGTTCGTGCGCGCATGCCACGAAGCGAATCTTGCCGGGGCTCCGGAGCCATCGTTCGAGGCCTTCTGCGCCTCGGAAGATGCGGATTCGGCCGTGGTGAAGGCGAAACGTGATCTTCGCGATCGATCTCGAGTGCACTTCCGGAAAGGCGGAGCACTCGCCTTGTCCGGTGAGAAAGGCAAAGGGGCCGGTCACATGTTCGTGTCAGCCTTCTTGTGGCCGCCGGCCTTCATCGACAAGATCGCTGATCAGATCGGTCGGGGTCGCCGGCCCGTCTAGCGCTCTGACCAGGTAGCCACGAGGTCTTGGATCTTGGGAAGGTGCGACCCGGTCGAGTGAGCAGGTGCCAAGCTAGGCGGGAAGACGTATCGCCGCGTCAATGCCTTCCGCGAAACGTTCGACCATGGCATCAATCGTGTAAAGCTCGGCGCTCCGAGCGCAGCCTCGTTGAAGATTTTGCAAGCGCGTCGGGTCGGCGAAGACAAGCGCTGTGGCGTCGGCGAGTTCACTCGCTGAAGCCCCTTCGGGTAGCACGACTGCGTTCTCGTCATCGATGAGGTAATCGAACTCATGGCTATGGATCTCGTTTCTCACCGTCATCATGGGTGTTTGGAACGCAAACGCATCGACGACATGTAGTCCAACCAGCCCGGGCTGAATCGTGACGTGAGCGGCGGCGCCGACGGCCGCCTTGTCCGCTCCAAACCGGGAGCCAAGTGCGTGGAGCCATGGTCGACGACTTGCAGCATCGAAGATAACTGCCTCGTCATCGCCTTGTCCCAAAACGAAGAATTCGAAATCGGGAACCCGTGAGCGAATCTCGTCGAGCGTTTCGATCAGATAGGGAAGTCGCTTCCAGGTGTCGAGCGCCGACACCATCCAGCCGATATGCGAAGACCGTTCCTGCGCCCGATCCAGCATTTCGACGACCTCCGGGCAGGCGTCGGCAGGATCGAACAGCGTCGCATCGGACGTGCGGGCGTTGTTTACGATGGTGATCTGTTCGTCAGAGAGTCCGAGCCGGCGAGCGACTTCAGCTGAGCGTTCTGTGTAGGCGAAGAACCAATCGGCGAATGGGGTCGCCCTTTTCTTGATCGATTCTGCCGCTCCATTTGCGGAAGCCGGGTTGGAGTTCTCACCGTGGCCCCACATGGCGACTTTCGGTCCGCCGAGCCGGCGATGCGCCAGTGCAACGTAGTTAAACAGCAGAGCGGCTTCTTGCTGGACGATCACAAGTTCGGCTCGGCGAGCCAATCGCCATACGGGTTGCCAAGTGAGCTCGCGGCCTCCGATTGTGGCCTCACGGTTCTCCACAAAAGTCGCCCAGTCAGGCCTGACCGAATCGTTTCTACGCCGTCTGCTCGCGGGAGGCGCACCATGAACCACGAGCATGTCGATTCCACGTTCGTCCAAACGTGGCTTCAGCTTTTCGTAAAAAGCCTCTCGATAGCTCGGAACCCACTCCATGCAGAACGTCACGAGGGGTCGATTGCCGCGCCCGCTCATCGGGAAAGCCCGAGTTGGAAGGGCCAGCGCGTTGGCGGGGGAGAGGTTGTGCGATCGTTCATTCGCTTGTTTGTCATCGAGCGCAAAGTTCATCCAAAGATCCTGAGTCTCCGCGTCCCGATGAGGAAGTTAGCGGGCGATCCGGCGTCCCGGATGGATGCCTCTCGACCAGGGGGGATCAACCCACAGCTGAGACTGGTTTCGCGAGTATTCTCACGTCGTGGATACGCAGGATTCTCCGTCGGCCATCGCTGACGCGCTGCCCGAAGATGGTGGCGATCCGAGTATTTCCGATACTGGTCGTTCTCAGGGTGGCCCTGTCAGCCGTCCACAGGCACTCGGGGCACCAACGGCGAGTCGGACGTCGATTGCCGTCGCTGTTGTTGCGGCGTTCGCCCTTGCCTACGGATTTCCCACCGAGTGGCTCGTTGCGGATCGCGGAACGATTGACACAGTCTCGATTCCACCGCAAGGTTTCGTGCCTGCAATTCTCGCCGCATCGGCCGGTTATGCACTCCTCACAAACTGGGCGGCTCTTGGCGTCATCCTGAAACTCATCGCATCTGAACCGCTCGTGCTGACCTTCTTGATGCTGCTATTCGCGTCGACGCTCTGGTCAGCGTTTCCGGCTCAGACGCTCCGCTTGACGATTCCACTACTCGTCACGGCCTTCCTCGCCTACTGGATGGCGACGATCTTTCGGATGCGCGAACTGCTTGTGGTGTTTTGCATCGTGTTCTTTCTCGGAACTCTGGTGCAATACGCGTTCGTCTTCGGACTACCAAATTTCGGACGAAGCAACCTCGGTTGGTCGGGCACGAGTGTGAACAAGAACGGTCTTGGCAGACTCGCAACGCTTGCATCTCTGCACTTCACCCTTGCGGCGATGGTCTTCCGGCCATTCCGCCTCTTCTGGATCGTTATGTCAATCCTCTCGGCAATTCTGGTCATCGGGAGCGGATCTGCGACGTCGCTGGCGGGCCTGGGGTTTGTTCACGGAATGATGGCGGTCTGTGCCTTGTTCCGTGCCCGGAAGACTCTGTACGGGGCTATCGCTGCCAGCCTGATCGGCGGTGGAGTCCTCGCCATCTTCATCGCAACCGCCAATCTCGGGATCTTGGCTGGGTTGCTTGGTAAGGACGTGACGCTGACCGGCCGCACCGTTTTGTGGCAGGCATCCATAGAAGCCGCACTCGAAAAGCCCATTCTCGGGTTCGGGTGGGGCGGTTTTTGGCAAGGTCAGCTCAGCCCCGCACGGGTCGTTTTCGACAAGAACGGCTGGTTGCCACCGCATTCGCACAACGCTCTCATCGACTACTTCCTCGCTGGCGGCGTTGTCGGTGCCGCCCTTGCTGCCGCTTTCTTTGTTCGCTTCGTGGTCCGGTCAGCGCGCACCGTACGCCGTCAACAGAACGCTCTTGGCCTCTGGCCGATGGCGTTCGCCTCCTTCGCTTTCGTGTTTTCACTGACCGAGTTCGGGGTGATCAGCCGAAGCGTCTTTTTCCTTCTGCTCGTGATTCACATTGCGGTGGTATCGGCTGAGACTCGTGATGAGCGAGGTTCTCACAAGTCGATGCGACCAGAGCAAGAATCCCTCCAACTCAACAGGGTTATGTCCGCATGATGTATGAAATGGCGCCTTCGAGCGCTCACGAAGCTGCGTCTCTTGAGGACTACCTCGCTGCGGTCAAAGACCGGCTCCGTCTGATCTTGATCCTCGGGCTCCTCGGCCTTGTCATCGGCTATCTCATCGGCGCCAACGGCACCGACCAGTTTCGGGCC
>CALEWY010000138.1 GCA_937925335.1 uncultured Acidimicrobiales bacterium | reverse complement strand
CAACTCCGTCCTCGAGCTCGACGCAGACGATGTCGGTTCCCGATGCCAGTGCCTTCGGAAACATGCTCGGGTTCAGACCGGGTGAGAAAATGAACGTCCGGCGTGGCCGGACCGTACGTTCGAGAGTCATGGGCGTTCGAGGGGTAAGCGTTCGTGAGTCATGTGGGCGCTCATCCTTCTCGGTTGTGACGAGTTCAGCAATTAGAAGCGCTCCATCGACGGGCCGTTCTCGTCGGTGTCGCCCCAGTAATGCGGGAGCCGCAGGTAGCCAACTCGAGGGAGCTCTTGGGCGAGCGTCAGGCCCTGGTGCAGCTTGAGACGCTGGATCGTCCGAACGTGGCTCAACATTTCGTAGAAGACCATCCACAACGACCCTTCGAGGGTGTACCGCAGATACCCCGGCCGATCGGGATCCTCGCCCGCTCCCCGAGGCAGCGTGGTGATGGCATAGGACCAGAAGCGGTTTCTTCGGACGCTGGTGACGTCGGCGCGCAAGGCTTCGATCGGCTGTTCGTCGACGAGCCGTTCAAGCCACTCGATGCCGATCGCCATCTTCGAGATGAGATCAGGAACCTCCCAGTACAAGTCTTCGTCCAACATGCGGTCGTACTTCGACTCCGACCCCATGTAGTGGTGCTTCCAGACGATCGGTTCAGGAACATCACCGTCAGGCCACAGGAGATCGCCACAGCGTCGGCTCGTGAACACGAGCGAATCCCACGCGATGTGTGAAACCTGACGGCGGATCGACCACCACATCCATTCGTTCTCGGGGCTGAGATCATCGAGGTCGAGCTGCGCTTGGCCCAAGCCCTCGACTTCGGTTGCCACCCAGTCGAGCAGTCGACCGTAGGGCGGCATCAATCCCGACGCTTCGTCCTCCGGCATCTCCACGGTGTCATGTTCAACTCGCGCCATGCCCGGAAGCTAGTTCCGACTTGCGTGTTGGCCAGAATGCCGTTTGCCGGATCGTTCGAGGCCAAGCTCCCGATTCGCACCAAGAACTAGGGTCGGTTCATGAGCGAGCCGATCCGAGTCATGTTGGAGAGCGGCAAGAAGAAGCGCATCGTTGCGAGCGCATTCGACTGGCCTGGTTGGGACCGGAGTACGACACTGCGAGGCGATGCCCTGGAGATGCTCGACAGCTACCGACCGCGCTTTGCCAAGGTCGCCACACTCGCTGGCTACGGCGACGAGTTCGCAGCGCTCGGCGATCTCCAAGTAGTGGAGGAGGTCGAGGGCATCGGAATGACCGACTACTACGGCGTCTCGGGGCGAACGGCGACGGCCGAACTCGAACCCATGATCGAGGCCGACTTCGAACGAAAGCTCGCCCTTCTTCAGGCCGCCTGGAGCACCTTCGATGACATCGCCACGAACGTGTCGAGCGAACTTCGCAAAGGCCCTCGGGGCGGAGGCCGAGAGAAGGAGCACATCATCCGCCACGCGAACGGCGCAGAGATCGACGAGTTCGCGCCCAAGGTTGGCGTGAAGGTGCCGTTGGAGACCAGGGATGATCCAGCAGCGCTCAGTACCTACCGATCTGACTTTGCTGACGCAATCCGCGAGCACCACGACCAAGGCGCACCAGCTCGACGATGGGCTTTGCAATTCCTCATTCGGCGCTGCGCGTGGCACATGCTGGACCATGCCTGGGAGCTTGAGGACCGCGACCTCACCGAGAATTCCTAATTCGAGAGAACGTGTCCGCTCGTGGTGTTGACGGTCTCTACCTCACCGAGGAGTCCGAGCGCACCGGCTTTTAGCTCCGCGGCACGTCACGCCACGGTGCACCTCGAAAGGCGTCAGGTTCGCGAGGCAGTCCGAGGACCCGCTCCCCCACGATGTTCCGTTGGATCTCCGACGTTCCACCCTCAATCGAGTTGGCGCGAGTGCGAAGGAACTGCTCCGACCATTCGCCCGCCTCCTCATCGTCCCGATCCCAGGCGATGGCTTCGGCTCCGAGCACATCGAGCGCCAGTTCTTGCAACGCTTGATTGCCCTTCGCCTTTGCGATCTTGGTCAGGGAACCCTGAGGACCGCGGAACCGACGAGTGTTTTGCTTGAGCGCCCAATCGTCGGCAAAAGCCTGAGCGAGGCGCTGTCGCACGATCGCTGTCGGACGACCGGCCTCTGATGCTCGATCCATGACCTCGGAGAGCGCCTTACCTCCAAGGATCTCGTCGCTCGAACGGCGCTTCTTCTTCAAACCGGAGAGTGCGTGACGTTCCGCACCGAGTGTCGTCATCGCGGCTGCCCAACCCTCGCCGACCGCACCGATGCGGCACAGATCCGGCACCCGCACATCGGTGAGGAAGATCTCGTTGAACTCTCGTTGGCCGGCGATGTTGATCAGCGACCGAACCTCCACACCCTCGGCTCGCATATCGAGACCGAAGTAGGTGATGCCTTTGTGCTTCGGAGCGTCCGAATCGGTTCGAGCGATCAGCATCGCCATCTCCGATTCGTGGCCGTAAGTGGTCCACACTTTCTGGCCATTCACGATCCACTCATCGCCATCACGGATGGCCGTCGTTGCGAGCGATGCCATGTCTGAGCCAGCGCCTGGTTCGGAGAAGAGTTGACACCACCGCTCCTCGCCGGTCACGAGCGGCGGGAGAAGTCGCTGTTTCGTTTCGTCGCTCGCCCATTCGAGAATGGTCGGAGCGGCAAGCGGCATCCCGGACCCTCTTGGCGTGCGCGGGATCTCCCACGAGTCGAGCAGTCGGTAGGCGGCTTGTGCGTCGTCGCGGCTGAGACCGCGACCACCCGCATCCGCCGGAAAGTGTGGGGCAACCCATCCCGCCCGTCCGAGTGCGCTGACGATGGCAGGGTTGTCGGCGGCTGACTTGTGAGCGAGCAGCTCGTCCTCGGCATCGGAATCGGCAGCCACCAACCACGCGGACGGCACGAGCGATTCGACCAGTTCGATCAACTCGGAGCGCCCGGGGAAGTTCTCGACGTTCTCGCTCATGGTCGGGACCATAGTGACCGCCACCTCTGGGCGAACAATGCGTGGAGATCGGGACGACGCCGCTTCGGTGATCGGGCGCGCTACCTCAGTCGATCCACGTGGATTCGACCCAAGCCTTCCGGCCTCGCCGTGTGCAAGCGCTTCCACACTCGTTCGACGCTCAGTGGCCAACCGCGCCGATTGGCGACTTGCTGGCGAGCAGCGATTCACCGCGCTGAAGGTTGATCAACTGCGCTCTCCGGTCGTCGAGCGCTCCGAATGCCTCCCCCGGACGCGCCGAAGCAGCCCGAGTGGGCTGGCCGTTGGCTTCAGTTGTTAGAGGGTTCTCGGTGATGGACGCGGTCTTCGGAGAAGTACCCGTCGGGGAACAGCGCTCGGCGAGAGGCTCCGTCTTGTGACCCAGCGCTCCCTTGCACGGTCCCAGCGGGCACAGCTCTCCCACCGACAGGCTCCCCAGGCGCAGCATTCCTCGGGGCGTTGTCGGCGAAGAGTGTGTCGCCGGCTTTCCAGCGGGTAACCGGTCC
>CALEWY010000137.1 GCA_937925335.1 uncultured Acidimicrobiales bacterium | reverse complement strand
GGGCAGATGTCGGGATACGAGCATGGTGCGCCGGTTTGCGACGGAGCGACGATCGCCTGCGGGCGAGTCGATTCGTTGGCGATCTGGGTCTGTGCGCCGCTTGCTGCACGAACTTCAGCCGGTGCGGCACTGACCAGTGATGTCTGCACGGCGCCAAACGCCAGCAGTGCACCAACGGCGAGCCACGCGCCGAGACCGATCCGCTTTTTCAGTGAGTGAACGCCCGCCATTTCCCGCATAACACCCAAGGCTACGTGAGAGATGGGCTATCCGCCAGGGGGGACAACTGCCCAACGTGGCAGAGCGCCCACGGATGGTGATGTGCGAGTCGAAAGTGAACGAAGCAGACGATTTCGTTGGTGACGAGCTGTTGCGACAACAGCTTGAGCGATCTGGGTGTGTGTCTGCGCGTTCGATCTCGCTGGGCGGCGTTCGATCTAGCTGGCGCCTCGGTGAGATCGATCAGCTGAGATCGATCAGCCCGGCGGTTGTTGGCGTGAAGCCGCAGGCATCGATGTAGAACGGCGAAAGCTCGGCATCGAAGTCGACGTGCAGCCACTCACAGCCGTGCCGTTTGGCCTGCGATCGAGCGGCTTCAATGAGCCGGACTCCCACGTTCTTGTGTCGAACACCCAGCGCCACCATGAGATCTTGGATCCACGCGTGAACGAGACCGTCGGAGATCACGTTGACGAAACCGACGAGCTCGGATTCGGCTCGTGCGACGACCCAGCCGAGGCTGTGCTCGTTGAGTTGGCGAACCCAGTCCCACTCCTCGTCGCTGAAGACTCGGGTCTCGAATGCTTCGGCGTGGAGCTGGTTCATCTCGGTGTTGGTGAACGCCCCACGCCATTCGAAGACCGCGTCAACGCTCACAGCTGCGGGATGATCGAGGCGCTGAACCGCTCGTAGGCCTCTCGTCGATCGTCCGCTGTTTTGCCGAGGGTGAAGTCGGGGATGATCACTTCGTTGAAACCGAGGTCGGCATAGCGGCCGATCTCGTTGACGATGAAGTCATCGGAGCCAGCGATCGAGCGTGGACCTGTTTCGCTCGCCGAGATCTTCGCTGCCTTGTCGGCATCGTCGGTCATGAAGAACAGCGCCTGCACGGAGGTGTGGAGCGATGTCGGATCGACATCGACGGCTTCGCATGATTTCTCGAACGTCTCGCGAGCGCCGGCGGCCATATCCGGCCCGCCCCAGGTGTTCCATTCCTGGGCGTGGCGGGCGGTGATTCGGCACATCCGAGATCCGCCGGTTCCCACGAGGATCGGCAGCGTGTCCTGGATCGGTTTCGGGTCACACGTCGCTTCGGTCATGGTGTAGAAGTCGCCAGCGAAGTTCGTGTGTTCGTTGTCAAACATCGACCGCACGATCTGGATGGCCTCTTCAAACCGAGACACGCGATGGCCCGGCGCTTCGAGCTCGATGCCGTAGGCGTGATGTTCGTTGATCTGCCAGCCGGCGCCGAGCCCCAGCACCATCCGGCCATTCGAGACGTGATCGAGCGTGACCGCCCGGTTGGCGAGCAGTGCTGGATGATGAACCGACGTGGGTGAAACCAGTGGACCGAGCCGGACCTTCGAGGTCAGCGCTGCGACTGCGGGGAGGATTGACCACACCTCGTGGACGTCACCGGGAGCGAAGTCGGTCGAGCCCGAGTTCGCCATGTAGTGGTCGGCAAACCAGAAGCCGAACCAATCGAGATCATCCGCCAACTTCGCGAGATCGAGGATCTCGTCAACGGGGCGTTCGGGCGATGGCCAAAGGGAGAAGCGCATAACGGGAACGTAGTGCGCGAACGTGTCTCGGTTGGAGCCCGTTAGCAAACGACGTCGTTCATCACGTTTCGTTCGACAATGCTGCTCTCTCCATTGCGGCTCACGGTGAGACGCACGAGCCCGTTGACCTCGCCATCGATCATGAGGTTCTGTTCCTCGTAGGTCGTGCCATCAGGCAGTTCCCAAAGCCAGCCGTCGGGAGACCCAACGGAGGTATCGGTGAAGACCGTTTCGACGACGGGGCAGGTCGTGCCACCGCTGGCATCGAGTTCGAACCGATGATCAAAGTTGGCAACGAGTACCGATGCTGGCTGCTCGGCGGTGACGGGAGTGGTCGGGCCGCCGTCACTACCACCTGAGGTGCACGCCGCAAGCGTGAGCGCAGCCACGAACGGGATGGCGAGTGGCGTGGCGATGCGCTTGAGCTGCTTCACGGGGGCATTCTTCCGCGGAACCGTGGTTGGAGGGCATCACCTCGACGAGTCCACCGTTGGCTGCCCCGGCTGCTGCCAGCTGCTCGACCCCGTCGGACAAGCCGGTTCGTTCAATCACCGGTTGGATTGATCGCTGTCGAGACAGCCGAATTCGACCGTGTCGTCGCCAGTCGCAAGCGACAATTGGAAACCGTCGTCGTCGGAGTCAAAACCGATGCTGATGTCGTCGAAGTCGATGTCGTCGAGATCGAAACCATCGTCGCCGAAGACCGAGCTGAACGCACACGTTTCGTCGTCGCTGGTGAAGTTGAGCGTTGTGTCGCCGGCGAAGAAGTCTTCGGGGTCAAAGTCGCCGAATTCGGACGGCAGGTTGCAGTTTGTGCTGTCGAACTCGAGCACCAGATCGGTGTCGTCGTGGTCGAGCTCGTCGTGGTCGATGGCCTCCTCGATCAGGGCTTCGATCGCCTCGGCTTGGTTGGAGGGTGCGGTGAGGACGAGGTGTGAAGACTCGTCGATCATCGCTCCGAACGAGATGTCGCCGCCGAGGTCGACGGCGACAACGTGCGTGCCGTCATACGCGGTGATCGTCGATGCCCCTCGGCGAAATGTCGAAGCGGCCGTCTCGGCTTCGGAACCGATGACAAGCACGGCTCCGTAGTCACACTCGCCGTTTGTTCGGCTCGTGTGACCGGCCCGATCTTCGGCTTCGGTCATCGCGGCTGCGGCAACGGCGCCACCAAAGAGTGCGACGCCAGCGATGGTGAGAGCGGCGACCGTCTTACCGGTCCGCCCAGAGGGGGTCGGTGCCCCGCCAGAGGGGAACCCATCCGAGGGAAAGCTGGGTGAGTGAGCGTTGGGGGCCGGTGGGGTCGGGTTGTTCGGCGTTTCGTTGAACTCGTTCATGGCGTGATCCTTCGTCGAGTGGAAGCTCGTTGCTTCCGGTTCTCTCGATCGTGAAGGAGCGGCGGTGCCAACACATCAGCCCTTGAGCCACGGTCACCTGGCCATTCGGCTGATAGTGCTGCCCATCGTTCGGTCAGATGCCGAACGGGCCCTACGGGCGAGGAAGGCGATCGGAGCCAATGCGGCCCTGACGATGATGAGGTTCGCGAACTCGATGCTGACAGCCGCGTTCAGAGAGTAGAGCTGATTATTCGGCCAAAATGCCGAGGAGTTCCTTGACGAATTTGGCGGCGACGGTCGCTGTCATGTCGTGGTGATCTCGAACGGGATTGAGTTCGACCACATCGGCTCCGATGAGCGTGACGTCGTCCATGTCAGCGATTTGGTGGATGGCGTTGAGTACCTGTCTGGTCGTGAGCCCGCCGGGTTCGTGGTGGGAAACGCCGGGTGCGAATGCCGGGTCGAGGCCATCGAGATCAATGGTGATGTACACCGGCCCGGACAGCTGCGGGACGACGCCGTCCCAGCCCGCTGCGGTGAACATTTCAACACCGAAACGCTCGATCTGTTCGTGCTGATGGGCGGTTGCGGTGCGGATGCCAACCTGGACGAGCCGGCTTGCAAGCCCGGCCTCCATGATTCGTGCGAATGGGCAGGCGTGGCTGAACCGGCTGCCGTCGAGCTCGTCATACAGATCGGGGTGAGCGTCGACATGGAAGATCGTGATCGAGTCGTGCCGCTTGGCGAGGGCGTCGATCAACGGCCACGTGACGGCATGGTCGCCGCCGATCGAGAGCAGCGGTGTTCCGTCGGCCCCGAGCTCCTCCGCGGCGCGCTTGATCTCGGCGATGGCCGCTTCCGGATCGGTTGGAAGGTGCTCGAGGTCGCCGAGATCTCGCCAGAGCCCGTGCTCGGGTTTGAGGTCGGCATCACGTTCGGTCGCCCAGTTGCCGGCGCCGCAGGTGAGTGCTCGTCTCGTGGCGGTCGGACCGTCGACACATCCTGCGAGGAACGACGAGGAAGAGTCATAGGGGATGCCGAGCAGCGCTGGTGTTGGCGAGGTCATCTGCTCGGTCTATCCGAATGCGTCGGCGAGCCGGGCGCTGGCGTCGGTCAACATCGTGTCGTGCTTGGCGAAGCAGAATCGGACGAGCGACGCACCATCTCGACGGTCCTGGTAGAAGACCGCGCTCGGAACGGCGACGACTCCAGCGGTCTCCGGGAGGGCCATGCAGAAATCGATCCCGTCGGTGTGAACATCGACGGTGAGGAAGTAGGTGCCCTCCGGCGAGTAGATATCCCAGGGATGGCCGTCGGTGGTGAGGCCATCGAGCGCTCCGGTGAGCAACTCCCGTTTGGCCTGCATCTCGGCGACGAAGTTGGTGAAGTAGTCGTCGCCAAGGCGGAGGCCGGTGGCGATCGCTGGCTGAAATGGGGCGCCGTTGACGAACGTCAGGAACTGCTTGGCGGTCCGAACCGCAGCAACGATTGGCGCTGGTCCACAGACCCACCCGATCTTCCAGCCGGTGAACGAGAACGTCTTGCCGCCAGACGACACGGTGAGCGTTCGTTCGGTCATGCCCGGGTAGGTGCAGAGAAGGCGGTGCGTGCCGTCGTCGAACACGAGGTGTTCGTAGACCTCATCGGTGATGGCCAGTACGTCGTGCTCAACACAGAGCTCGGCGATCAGAGTCAGCTCTTCGTCGGTGAACACCTTGCCGGTTGGGTTGTGCGGCGTGTTGACAAGGATGAGGCGAGTCTTCGGGTTGAAGGCCCGACGGAGCTCATCTGGGTCAAAACCGAACCGTCCGGTCTCGGGGTCGGGGGAGAGGAGGACACCTCGGATCCGTGCTCCCGCCATCGAGATTCCAGCGGCGTAGGAGTCATAGGTGGGGTCGAAGACGACGACCTCATCACCCAACTCGCACAGCGCGAGTAACGAGGCGGCCAATGCCTCGGTGGCGCCGGCGGTGACGAGGACCTCGCTGTCCGGATCGAACGAGACGTTCCAGAATCGCTCTTGGTGCTCAGCGATCGCATGTCGAAGATCGGGATGGCCGGGCCCGGGTGAGTACTGATTCACGCCGGACCTGATCGCTTCGATGGCTGCGTTCGAAACCTCGATCGGGCCATCGCTATCCGGGAACCCCTGGCCGAGATTGAGGGCTCCGGTTTTCACCGCCAAGGCCGACATCTCAGCGAAGATCGTCGTCCCGAATCCTTGGAGCCTGCTGGTGAGGTGTGGTGCTCGTGTCACGTCGGCAGAGTAGTCAGCCGTCGTCGGTGGGGCCGCTCAGACGGTGAGGCGATCGTGCTCCTACTCGTTCTTTTTCAGTCTGCGCGTTGACCAAGTGTTACGTTGACCTTCGAACAAAACGACAACAGATAAACAGCAACGGGGCTGTCTGATCTAGGGGACCGGATCGGGCTGCTCTGGCTCAGGGGGCCATGTGACCGATACCGCAGACCGACTCGACGCTCAGTCCATTCAGGGCGTCGTCATCCGATTCGCCGGCGACTCCGGCGACGGCATGCAGCTAACGGGGGACCGATTTACCTCGGCGAGTGCGCTCGCCGGAAACGACCTCGTCACGTTGCCTGAATTCCCGGCCGAGATCCGGGCGCCGCAAGGAACGCTGGCCGGGGTGTCAGCGTTCCAAGTTCACATATCGGATCACGACATCCATACGCCGGGTGATGAGCCGGACGTGTTGGTTGCGATGAATCCCGCGGCGCTGATGAGTCAGCTGGGTCGGTTGAAGTCCGGCGGAACGATCATTCTCAACACCGATGCGTTCGACGAGCGCAACCTTGAGAAGTGTGGCTATGAGGTCGACCCTCGAGACAACGGAACGCTCGACGATTACATCGTGCACGAGGTGCCGATGACATCGCTGACGCTCGGTGCAGTCGAAGAACTCGATGTGAAGAAGCGTGATGCAGAGCGTTCGAAAAACTTCTTTGCGCTCGGTCTGATCTCGTGGATGTACACCCGGCCGCTCGAGCCAACGATCGAATGGGTCAACGAGAAGTTCGCCAAGGTCCAGACCGTTGTCGATGCCAACGTGATGGCGCTGAAGGCCGGCCATGCCTTCGGTGAGACCACCGAGATGTTTGGCGATCAGTACGAGGTTGCCGCGGCTCCGAACGAGCCAGGCACCTACACGAACATCACCGGTAACGTCGCAACATCGTGGGGCATGGTCGCCGCTGGCCAGCTCGCCAAGTTGCCGGTGTTTCTCGGGAGCTACCCGATCACCCCAGCATCCGACATCCTGCACGAGCTCAGCCGCCACAAGAACTTCGGTGTGCGCACCTTCCAGGCGGAAGATGAGATCGCGGCCGCTGGCGCTGCGCTCGGCGCGGCCTTCGGCGGGCACCTGGCTTACACGACAACGTCTGGTCCGGGTGTTGCGCTCAAGGGTGAAACCATCGGCCTGGCAACGTCGATGGAGCTGCCGATGGTGATCATCGATGTGCAGCGAGGTGGCCCGTCGACCGGCTTGCCAACCAAGACCGAGGCAAGTGACCTCTTCCTCGCGCTCTATGGCCGCCACGGCGAATCACCGCTGCCGGTGGTTGCGGCCTACAGCCCATCGAACTGTTTCGACATGGCGATCGAGGCATCTCGGCTGGCGCTGAAGTATCGAACGCCGGTGATTTATCTGACCGACGGCTACCTGGCGAACGGCGCCGAACCGTGGAAGCTGCCGGACGTCGATTCGCTGCCGGACATCAGCGTGTCGTTCACGACCGAACCCAATGGTGACAACGGCGAGTTCTTGCCCTACCTGCGCGATGAGATTGGCTCACGGCCGTGGGCGATCCCGGGCACCGCAGGCCTCGAGCATCGAGTTGGCGGGCTTGAAAAAGCGAACGTCACCGGCAACGTCGAGTACGACCCGGACAACCACGGTCTGATGACCGACCTGCGCCAGGCCAAGATCGATGGCATCGCCAACGACATTCCGCTGGCCGAAGTCGACGCGGTCGACGGAGCGAAGATCTTGCTCGTCGGTTGGGGGTCGACATGGGGATCGATCAAAGCGGCGACCGAACGCCTCCGAGAGGCGGGCACGCCAACCGACCGGGTGCACATCACCCACCTCAATCCGTTCCCGTCAAATCTCGGCGACATCCTTCGGGCATACGACCACGTCATCGTGCCCGAACTCAACAAAGGCCAACTGATTCAGATCTTGCGAGGCAAGTACCTCGTCGATGCCAAGGGAGTGAACAAGGTGAAGGGACTTCCGTTTACGGGCGGCGAAGTGGTGGAGGCCGTCGAGTCGATTGTCGCCGGAACGAGCCAGGGGGTGTCGCTATGACCGACGTAACCCTCGATCCCACAAAGCGCGGCTACTGGACTTCGGACCAAGACGTCCGGTGGTGCCCCGGTTGTGGCGACTACGGAATTCTCGCTGCGATGCAGTTCCTCTATGCCGACCTTGCGGCAGATCCCGACACCGAAGTGAGCAAGGAGAACACCGTCTTTGTTTCGGGCATTGGTTGTGCCGCTCGGTTCCCGTATTACATGAACACCTACGGCATGCACACGATCCACGGTCGTGCTCCTGCCATCGCCAGCGGGCTGGCTGCCGCCCGACCCGACCTCGACATTTGGGTGGTGGGTGGTGACGGCGACATGTTGTCGATCGGCGGCAACCACCTCATCCACGCGCTGCGCCGCAACGTGAATATGAAGATCTTGTTGTTCAACAACCAGATCTACGGCCTCACGAAGGGCCAGTACTCACCGACGAGCGAGGTTGGCAAGGTCACCAAGTCGACGCCGATGGGTTCGATCGATGCTCCGTTCAATCCGCTGTCTGTAGCGATCGGTGCCGGAGCCACGTTCGTTGCTCGCACGCACGACCTTGACCGCAAACACATGATGGCGACGTTCAAGCGAGCGCACGAGCATCGAGGTGCCTCGTTCATCGAGATCTACCAGAACTGCAACGTCTTCAATGATGGGGCGTTCGACGCGGTGACGAAGCGGGCCGCCCGAGACGAGATGATGATCGATCTCGTCCACGGTGAGCCCATCACGTTCGGTGCGGAGAGCCAGCGCGGCATCGTCGTCGACAATGGAACGGCTGAGATCGTGGAGATTGCCGACGTCGATTCATCCCGCCTCCTGGTGCATGACGAGGGTCGTGATGATCCTTCGTTGGCCTTTGCGCTCGGGCAGTTGGCTCACGATCGTCAGTCGCCGACGCCGTTTGGGGTGTTCCGCCAGGTCGAACGACCGGAGTACACCGATGGGGTCACCAACCAGTTATTGGCCGCGAACGAACAGCAAGGGCCGGGCGATCTCCACGCTCTTCTGCATTCCGGTGCCACATGGGACGTGAACTAAGCCCCTACCCTTGCACCCCGTGACATCTCGATCTCGGCGCTTCGCCTTCTCGCCCCTTCTCATTGCGATCCTGCTGGTCGTTTCTGCGTGCGGCGCTAACCGTGGCGCACCGTCCATTGCGCTCGTGGTCGAGCCAGCGAATGGTGAGGCAGACTCGGCACTGGAGGTCTCCTCCGGTGAGATCGAGCCGTTGGTGAGCGAGATCCTCGCAAGCCCTCGGTTCACCGAATTGGCCTACGGCGGAGCGTCCGAGAACGACATCCGGGCAGACGTCGCAACGCGTGCGCTCTACGAAGCAGTGATCGATGCCGAACTCGAGAAGGTCGGCATCGACCCTGCGTCGGTCGACCCGACGGTGTCTCGCGGGATCTTCCTCGAGCAGCTGACGGGAGCGTTCTCGGCAACCGAGACCGATCCGCAGGCAGCCGCCGACGAGGTGTCGGTCGAAGTCTCCGGCTACCTCGACTTGTTGTCACGACTGGTGTCGAAGCAGACCGCACTCGGGGAGTTCCTCGCCGGTGATGTCGAAGCTCCGGCAACGATCGAGATTCCGTGCTCGAGCCACATTCTGGTGACCGAAGAAGCGGTGGCTGACGACTTGATCGCACAGCTCGCCGATGGTGCCGATTTCGGAGAGCTGGCGATGGAGTTCTCGATCGACCCCGGCAGCGGCGCGGCTGGCGGTGCGCTCGGCTGCACCAGTGCCGACTCGTTCGTGCCGGAGTTCCGTGACGCCGTGCTGTCCGCTCCGATCGGCGAAGTTGTCGGCCCGGTCCAGACCGATTTCGGCTTCCACATCATCGTCGTGACCGAGATTCAAGAGCAGGCTGCACCTCCAGTCGATCCGGCTGCGCTCGCCGCTCCGGTCTTCGAACAAGCGCTGCGCGGTTCGGTTGTTGTCGCTGGCCCGGCGCTCGAAGGGCTGCAGTGGGATCCCGCGACGCTGCGGGTCGTCCCGCTTCCCGGCGCAACCGGCTGATCGCCGGTGGCGAGCGAAGCCCTTCCGGTCATCACGATCTGTGGACTTGGTCCCGGTGGTCCGGGTGACCTGACCGAAGCGACGGTCGCTGCCATTCGCCAGAACGGTCGCCGGTTCATCCGGACGACCCGCCACCCAACGGCTCATCGAGTCGAAGACGCGATCTCGTTCGACCACGTGTACGAACAGGCCGACCAGATCGCCGACGTCTACGCGACGATCGCCGATGAGTTGGTTGCGGCAGCGATCGACGACGCGTCGAGCGATGCTCCGGCGGGCGTTGTTTATGTCGTGCCAGGTTCGCCGCTGGTGCTTGAGCGTTCGGTCGCTCGCTTGCGCGCCGATGACCGAGTGTCGGTGAACCTCGTGCCATCGCTATCGTTCCTCGACGTTGCGTGGGCTCGGTTGGGGATCGATCCGATCGAAGAACGAGTTCGCCTCGTCGACGGCCATACCTTTGCCGCCGACGCAGCCGGCGATGTCGGGCCGCTTCTCGTAGCGCACACACACGCCGAGTGGGTGCTGTCCGACATCAAGCTCGCTGTCGACGCCGGACCCGAGATGGTGGCCGTCGTCTTGCAAGGACTTGGCACCGCAGACGAACGCATCGTCGAAGTGCCGTGGCCCGAACTTGATCGTTCGATCGAAGCTGACCATCTCACGTCGCTCTACCTTCCCGAGGTGACCGCACCGGTCGCTCGTGAGCTGCAGCGTTCGGTTGAGCTCATGGCTCGGCTCCGCCGCGAGTGCCCGTGGGATGCCGAACAGACCCACGAATCGCTGCGTCCCTACTTGATCGAAGAGACCTACGAAGTGGTCGAGGCGATCGACGCACTGGCAGCCACTCAACCAAATGGCGATGGGGCACCGTTCGAGGCGTACATCGACCTCGAAGAGGAGCTCGGCGACCTCTGGTTCCAGATTCTGTTTCACAGCCAACTGGCAACCGAACAAGGTGCGTTTGGGGTCGAGGACGTCGCCCGCACGTTGCACGACAAGTTGGTCTCGCGTCACCCGCACGTGTTCGGCGAGGTCGAGGCAGACGATGCAGCGGCCGTCGCTCGCAACTGGGAACAACTGAAGCAGGACGAGAAGAGTAGGGGGTCGGTGATGGACGGCATCCCGACCGCCCTGCCTGCGCTCCTGTTCGCGAAGAAGGTGTTGACCAAGGCTGACCGAACCGGTGTGGCAGCCAACCAGGCATGGCTCGATGAGCACGCCCCGGATTCTGGTGATCTCAACGATCTCGGAACGACGCTTCTCGCCCTCGTCGAACGAGCCCGTATCGCCGGTCTCGATCCCGAGACCATCCTGCGCGAGGCCACGCTGGCAGCCAAGGCCCGGTTCCAACAGGCCGAGTCAACAGACTCCCTCACCAACCGCTGGATCCTCGGCTAACCATCCCGCCACCCACTGCAGACTCTGAGACATCAGCGGGTCCTGAACCAACTGTGACCTCTGAGACATCAGTGGGTTCTGAACCTGCTGCGGTCTCAAAGAGGCCATAGCGGATCCGCTATGGCTCAAGAAGTGCCTGAATCGCACTGTTTACGCGAAAATTTGGCGTTTGAACCTCGTGTTTGACCCGCTGCGAAACCGGCTGCGGTCTCAGAGATCGCAGTGGGTTCCCAGGTGGCTGTGGTCTCAGAGACTGCAGTGAGCTCAGTCGCTGTTGGAGATGGTGTGAAAACTGAAAAGAGCAGCTGTTGCCTTGGGGCGACAGCTGCTCTTTTTCGTGGTTGTGGTGGTTAGGCCGGGGGTGGTGGTGGAGGTGGCGCTTGATCGTTTGGTGGGCGGAGGTCACCCAGATCGAGGCCGTTCGGGTCCGTCAGGTCAGCCCCGTCGACCGGTGCTGGCGGAGGTGCTGCGAACCCTCCTTCTGCTGGTGCAGGGGGTGGCGCGAACGAGCCCGGTGCGGGTGCCGGTGGCGGTGCGAACGAACCAGGCGCCGGAGCCGGTGGCGGGGCGAATCCGCCACCGCCAGCTGGTGCTGGTGGTGGGGCAAACCCTCCGTCGGGAGAAGGTGCGGGCGGTGGAGCGAATCCTCCGCCGGGTCCAGGTGGAGGAGCAGCGTCTGGTCCGGGGGGAGGCGGAGCCATTCCCGGTCCTGGAGGTGGCGCCATTCCGGGTCCTGGAGGTGGTGCCATTCCCGGTCCCGGTGGGGGTGCGTCCATGCCCGGGCCAGGAGGTGGCGGCGGAGGCGGGGCGTCCATGCCCGGTCCCGGAGGCGGAGCGAAGCCCGGCGCAGGCGCTGGCGGCGGAAGTTCGGCCGGCGGCCCTGGCGGTGGTGCCATGTCAGCTGCTGGCGCCGGTGCCTGTGATGAGAAACCAAGGTCGGGAGCGCCAGGCGGCGGTGCGAACGCATCGGCTGGAGGCGGAGGAGCATCGACGCCCGGTGCAGGAGGCGGAGCGGAGAAGCCGAGGTCGGGAGCACCGGGTGGTGGTGCGAAGGCATCGGCTGGCGGTGGAGGCATCTGATCTGGGGCCGGAGGCGGTGGTACGTCGTCAAGCAGGGTCTGTCCGCCAGGACCGTCGGCCGATGGCAAGAGTTCGTCGACCGAGATTCCGTCGGGCACATTGACGTTAGGAAGGTCGCCATCAGGGACGTCGGGAACACCGAGGTCACCAACATCAGGAAGGTTGACATCAGGAGCATCGGGAACACCGAGGTCGCCAACATCGGGCGCCTTCAGATCGCCGACGTCTGGGATGTCGGCGTCGGGCAGTGAGACGCCGCCGATTGAGTCGGGGACCATGTCGGCCGCGGCGGCAACGTCGGGCATGTCAACGTCGGGCACGTCTGGCAGATCGACGTCAGGCATCCCGACATCGGGAGCCTTCAGATCGCCGACGTCTGGCATGTCGGCATCGGGGAGTGAGACGCCGCCGATTGAGTCGGGGACCTTGTCTGCGGCGGCGGCAACGTCGGGGACCTCAACGTCAGGCATGTCAACGTCGGGCACGTCTGGCAGATCGACGTCAGGCATCCCGACATCGGGGACCGCTCGATCGGGGATCGAGATGCCACCTGCATCCGATGTCTCGAGCGCATCGACGGCATCGGCAAGACCCGCTGGGAGCGACCCACCGGCAGAGTCGGCCGGCGGTGGAGGAGCGATGCCGTCAGCTGGCGGCGGGGGAGCGATGCCCTCGGCCGGAGGAGGAGGTGCAAAGCCAGCAGCCGGTGCCGGGGGTGGTGCGAGGTCGGGAAGGTCGGCCGGCGGTGGCGGCGCCAGGTCTGCCGCGGGAGGCGAAGCCAAGTCGGGAGCTGGTGGAGGTGGTGCGAGATCTGCTGCCGGAGGTGGTGGAGCAAGGTCGGGCGCTGGTGGAGGTGGTGCAAGATCTGCCGCAGGTGGCGGCGGAGCGAGATCAGGTGCGTCGGCGATCGGTGGTGGTGCGAAGCCGGCTCCTGGAGGAGGTGGTGCATCGAACGCGGCGGGCGCAGGAGCCGTCACGGCGGGCCCAGGGTCAGGAACGTCGATCGGTGGCGGCACGGGCACCGCGCCCATGGCCGGATCGGGCGCTCCGACGGCGGCAGCGTTCACGTTGGATGAATCGATCGACACGATCGCGCCGGCGCCGGGAACGAGGCCGGCGCGAAGGATCGTGCCGCCGGTCGGTGACGTGAATGGCACGCTCGAGAGTCGAAGTTCAACGGCAGGCGACGAGGCGACCTCGGTTGTCCAACCGGCTCGGCCATCACCCTTGAAGCGCTGGTCGCCAGCGACGGCCTCCGCTTGATCGAACACGAACGTGATCGGTTCACCATCGGTGTCGAGCACGGCGGCGACACCGCTCGGATTCGTCGAAACGACGAGTTCATGCAGTGCGCCAGCGACCGAGTCGAAGGTGAATCCAACGCTGGCCGCGAGTGCGTCAGCCATAGCAAGAGCGGCGATTCCAATCTCTTCCCCGCCGCCGACGACGACGGTGAGCGGGCCGGTCGAGACGACCGAGCCGGAGCCGGGGATGATCTTGGCGCCGTGAAGCGAATCCGATGTCATGTCGCCATCGTTGCACGCGCGTCGCTCTGTTTCATTCCTTCACGTCGGATACTCTCCGGCGCGTGACCACCGAGGCTGCCCATCGACGTCCCGAAATCGTTTCGGAGGGGCGTCTTCCGGCGCACGGATTGCCGATCCCGGACGACGCGATCTGCCTCGACGGAGCGTGGGATTTTCGCTACTGGTCAGGCGATGAGCCAGCCTTCCCTGCGCCGGGCTCGGGGGCAACGGTTCCGGTTCCGAGCTCATGGGTCTTGCACGGTGATGGCGCGTGGGGCATCCCCATCTACACGAACGTGATCTACCCGTTCCCGATCGATGAATACCCGAAGGTGCCGCTCCCGGACGAGGGTGGCGACCATCTCCTCAGCGTCGTCGTTCCTGCGGAATGGAGCGATCAGCGAATCGTGCTGCGAGTTGGTGCAGCCGAGTCGGCGCTCGACGTGTTCATCGACGGCGAGCGGATCGGGTTCTCGACCGACAGCCGGCTGCCCGCCGAGTTCGATCTCTCGGATCACGTCACGGCTGGTTCAGAGGTGACGATCGGATTGCGCGTGCATCGTTGGGGTGCCTCGACGTGGCTTGAAGATCAAGACATGTGGTGGATGGCCGGGCTCCACCGATCGATCCATCTTTATGCCACGCCGATGGAACGAATCGACGACGTCTTCTATTCGACCGAGCTCATCTCTACTCCGGACAACGACTCACCTGGCAACGAAAGCGCGGCACACGTCACGGTCGACGTGTGGACCTCGGGCCTCGAAGCCGGCTCCGCACTCACGGTGGCGCTCGGCGACGACACGGCCGAAGCGGCCGTCGCCAGCGACGGTTCTGCCCGCGCACGTATCGAGGTCGCAAAACCTTCGCTCTGGTCAGCCGAAGATCCGAACCTCACGACGTTGACCGTGTCGACCAGCTCCGGCCACTCGGTCACCATGGCCGCCGGGTTGCGCACCGTCGAGGTCGTCAACGGCCAGCTCCAGATCAACGGCAAGGCGATCACGATCTATGGCGTCAACCGCCACGAGCACGACCCCGAGCACGGTCGTTGGCAAAACGACGCCGACATGGCCGCCGACATGGCGCTGATGAAGGCCAGCAACATCAACGCCATTCGCACCGCCCACTACCCAAACGATGAGCGCTTCTATGACATGGCCGACGAGCTCGGCTTCTACGTCTTCGACGAAGCCAACATCGAGACCCACGGATTGGTGTTCATCCCGGACAGCCTCCCGGCGAACGATCCTGGTTTCGCGGACGCCTTCGTCGCCCGTGGCGAACGCATGGTCCTGCGTGACCGCAACCATCCGAGTGTGATCGCCTGGTCGCTCGGAAACGAGGCGGGCTTCGGGCCGAACCATCGAGCGATGGCCGCTGCGATGAGGGCGGCGGACACCACTCGGCCGATCGCGTACCACCCGGCTGAGGACGATCCCGTCGTCGACATCATCGGCCCGATGTATCCACCGGTCGATGAGATGGAAGTGCTGGTTCAGACCGCCGACGATCGCCCCGTCATCATGTGTGAGTACAGCCATGCGATGGGTAACTCGAACGGTGGCCTCGACGAGTACTGGAATCTCATCGACCGTTCGAACCGGGCGTGGGGTGGCTTCATCTGGGATTGGGTCGATCAAGGCCTTGCACTCGAGACCGAGAACGGCACGACGTGGTGGGCTTATGGCGGCGACTTCGGCGACGAGCCCAACGATCGCAACTTCAACTGCAACGGGCTCGTCGATGCCGATCGGCGGCCACACCCTGCGCTCGACCACGTCGCCTGGGTGTATCGCCCCGTCGTGACCGAACCGCTCGACCTTGCCGCCGGCCGCGTCGCCGCTCGCAATCGACGCTCCATGATCAACACCGGCGACCTCGAGTTGCACTGGTCGTTGGTCGTCGATGGTCGCACCGAGGCGTCGGGCCAGGTCGGCCACACACCGATCGACCCGGACATGACGTCGGTGATCACGATCGATGAGATCGTGCCTGCCATCGCCACGATGTCGCCAGCGTTCGACGCTCGGGTTCGAATCGAGTGGCGTAACGGCGCTCAGCTCGTGGCGTGGGATGAACTGCCGTGCCCGACGATGCGGCCGGTTGCGCCGCCCGAGCGAAGCGTGATCGTCTCGGATTTGTCGGCGAACGATTCGGACCCAGCAACTCCATCGATTGAACTGCTGGATGAGGGATTGGTGCTGCGAGGTGGCGGGACCGAGGCCCACATCGATGCCACCGGTGTTCCGAGCGAGATTCGATTCGGCGATCAGGCGATCGCGATCAACCGAGGCCGGCTCGGCATTTGGCGGCCACCAACCGACAATGACGACGCAACCTTTGGCGACGAGATGCTCGTCACGCGGCTTCGGAAGGCTGGGCTCGACAACGCGACGGCCGAGCGACTCCGAGAGTGGCGCATCGATGAGACCGGTCGTGGGCCGTCAGGCGCTGGATCGACGGGTGATGGCGCGGTGTCAGCGACCGCCCGCTTCGCGTTTGGCACCCAGCTGTCCGTTCAGCTCACCTGGGCGATCGGGCCCGACGGTGATCTTGCGTTCGACATGCGAGCCCGGGCCGACCTCGATCTCCCTCCGCTTCTGCGGCTTGGATTCGAGCTCGAACTCGACGGCACATTCGAACACCTCGAATGGCTCGGCCCAGGCCCGAACGAGACCTATCCCGATCGCCGAGATGGGCTTGCCGTGGCCCGGCATCGCTCGAACGCCACGGACTCGTTCTTCCCCTATGCCCGGCCGCAAGAGACCGGCAATCACACCGACCTCCGATGGTTTGCGATTCGAGCCGGCGATGGCTCCGACGCGGCGCCGGGCATCGTCGCCGTTGGTGATCGACGCTTCGATGCCGCTGCGCTGCATGCTTGGGGTGAGGACATCTCGGCGGCCCGTCACCCGCACGAAATCGAGTGGAGCAGCGGAACGGTGCTGCGGCTGGATGCCGCACACGCAGGCCTCGGAACGGGGAGCTGCGGACCCGGCGTGGCGGCACGCCACCAGGTTCACCCGTACCACGTTCGAAATCGCATCATTATGCGAGGGGTCAAGCCAGGGGAGGACGCAGGCTCAATTGCTGCGCCGCTCTCGTCACTGAGCAGCCACCGCCGCTGGCACTACTAGATCCACCAGAGCCTTCACCTATTGACCACAAAGAGTGCCTGTTCCACACTTTCTGCGGTGGAGACTCTGACGTGGCGACAAGTGCGCCTGCTCGCGCTCGCTTTGGTGAGCGCTCTTTCTGTGTTGGCCGGACCTTTGGCGGCTCCGGCTTCGGCTGATTCGCCTCCGTTTCGGCCGGCGAATCTGACGGTGGCGCTCGAGGGCAACTCGGCGACGCTGGCATGGACGAACAGAGTCTCGAATCAGCGCCCGATCGACTCATGGTCGGTTGTGCTCTTTGGGGAAACGGGTGCCGCTCGGGGCACAACGATTCGTCGATCGGTCACCGAACCAACGGTGACCGTCAACGATCTTGCCCCCGGTAGGTGGGAGGCCCGTATCACCTCGGTGAATGACGTCGGCGAGAGTGCGCGGCGAGATCTTGACTTCACGGTCGTCTCACCGCCATCTCCGCCGACGGCGGTCACTGCCACCCCCGATGGTGACGACGTCGTGATCGCTTGGCGTCCACCGGCTGACGACGGTGGATCGGACATCGCCGGCTACCGAATCATCTTCGAAGGCGAGACCTTCTTGTTCGGTCCGTCGCGCCGCAACGCCCGCCTCTTTGATGCTGGTCCCGGCCTTTTCTCGTTCGATGTTGCTGTTGCCAACGCCGGTGCGTGGAGCGAGTCGGTCACCGTGACCGCTCGAATCGTTGGTCCGCCGAGTCGACCTCGCAACGTCAGTCGGACCGTCGACGGCCAGACGGTCACGGTCACGTGGAATGACTCCTCGGACGATGGTGGAGGAACCCTCACCTATGAAGTAGTCGTTGGTTCGCTTCGCCAAACCGTTTCTGGCAACTCCGCCGTCTTCACGAACGTTGCGGTCGGTCGGCAAGACGTCAAGGTGCGGGCGATCAACGAGGCCGGTCGCAGCAGCTACCGCAACGGTCAGGCCGTGCAGATCGAACGAGTTGAGTTGGTGCCAGGGCCGCCGCGGTCGGTGACCGCAACAACCAGCGGGCAGCGCGTCAACGTGTCGTGGCAAGCGCCAGCTGATGCCGGAACGAGTCCGGTGACGAGCTACGAAGTGACCGTCGCTGGCGTGACCCAAACGGTGACCGGCACGAGCGCCGTGTTTGATGGTGTCGACCGTGGTGGTCAGGCCGCCATCGTGCGAGCCATCAGTGCAGCCGGGCGTGGCCCGATCGCAAGCTCGAACGATGTCTCGGTGCTCCGCCCATTCGACCCGTTCAACTCGGTCGATTCCTTCGTCGCTCAACAGTACGGCGACTTCCTTGGGCGCTCACCCGACCAAGCTGGTCTCGCGTTCTGGTCGAACGCCGTTGGGCCACGAGGCGAAAACGTCGCCGATGTGATCGAGCAGTTCGTACGAGCTCCAGAGTTCGAGCATCGCCGTTCGCTGATCCGCCTCTACTTGGCCTACTTCAACCGCTTCCCCGATTCCGAAGGGTTTGACTACTGGTCTGAGCAGTTGAAGAACGGCAACGCAACCCTCGAGAGCATCTCGCAGTTTTTCGCAACGTCTGACGAGTTCAACGCCACATACGGACGGCTCACCGACGGCCAGTTCGTCGTCTTGGTCTACAACAACGTGCTGGTTCGTCAGCCCGAACAAGACGGCTTCGTCTACTGGACGGGGCGGATCGAGACAGGCCTCAACCGAGGCACGATGATGACGAACTTCTCGGAGTCGGTCGAGTTCCAGCGGATCAGCAAGCCCGCAGTCGATGTCGTGACGACCTACCGGGGCATGCTCGGGCGGACACCAAACCCTGCCGAGTTGCAGCTCTGGATCCCGATCATCGCCACCCAGCCTGAAGCGATCGAGTCGCTCATTGCGACGATCTATACGAGTAGCGAATATGCCGACAGGATTCAGCCGTGACGTTGGCCGTGATTTCGGCCCTGACTTCGGCTGCGATCTCGGGTGCGAGTGACGCTGCTGGACACGGCGCTGCCCCCTCGTCCGATCGTCGGCGGCAACGTGGTGAATCGCGCGCTGTGCGGTGCCGAACGCGCGGATCGCGCGATTCGCGTGGGCGATCTTCACTGCGCGACCCCTCGATTGGGCGATCAGGGTGCTCACTGAGTTGTCATCCGACACACTTGGCATGGAGTGGATTCGCGGGCGAGCGGAGTTGATAACGATGAAACGATTCATTGCTGTTCTTGTTGCTGTTTTGTCAGTAACGATTGTTGGGGTCGCACCAGCGAGTGCTGACGCGCCTCCGGCGCCGGCTCCGACCATTGCGCTGAATGCGGCGCAAAACGGGGTTGACGTGAGTTGGGCGGCCGTTGTCGCCACTCCGCCGGTCACCGACTACGTCGTCACACTCACGAACTCTGGCGGCACCACGACCGTTGCCGCACCGGGGACGACTGCGTCGTTCGCGCCGCTTGCTCCGGGTGCGTACTCCGTTTCCGTCGTGGCAGTAAACGGCGATCCGCTCGGTGATTCGCCGCCCGGAACCGATGGGCCGGTCACCGTTCCCGTTCCACCGGCTGGCCCGAACCCGTTCACCGCATCGGCAACGGCGACCGGTACAACCACGGCCGACATTTCGTGGACAAATGCTGGCGGCAACCCGGCTGCCACCTACACGGTGACGGCGACCCCACCCGGCGGCTCCTTCAACGTCACCGGCCTCACAGCGACCGCAACCGGCTTAGCTGCGAGCACGGCCTACACGTTCACGGTCACGGCAACGAACGCAACCGGCAACGAGACGGCAACAGCAACCGCAACCACCGACGATCCAGCACCGGTACCGCCTGGCCCGTTCACCGTGACCGCCACCGCAACCGGTCCGACATCCGTCGACGTCGCCTGGACCAATGCCGGTGGTACCCCCGCTGCAACCTACGTCGTCACAGCCACCGGTGGCACGGTCTCTCAAGGGCCTGGCCGCACCGCAACCGTGACCGGCCTCACCCCGAACACCGCGTACGTCTTCACGGTGACAGCGGACAACCCCGCCCCTGGGGTTGTCGTCCGCACAGCAAGTGCAACGACCGACGAGCCTGATCCGGTCGCTCCCGGCCCGTTCGCTGTGGCCGCAACGGCTGCGTCGTCGACAACCATCGACGTGTCGTGGGGTAACGCTGGCGGCGATCCGGCGGCGACCTACGCCGTTTCCATCTCGCCCAATGATGGAACGATCACCAACGGCCCAGGCCGAACGGCCACGGTCACCGGGCTTGAGCCGAGCACTCGCTACACGGTCACCGTGGTTGCGAGCAATGCGGGTGGTGATGTGACCGAGCGAGATCGGGCGACGACCCTGGATCCCGATCCGATCGCTCCGACGGCGTTCACCGTTTCGGCCACCGCACCTGATGCAAACAGCGTCGATCTGTCGTGGACGAACGCTGGCGGAACACCAGCGGCGACCTACGCGATCACCGTCGATCCAGACGCAGGCACCATCACCAACGGCGCCGGTCGAACCGCTCGAGTCACCGGCCTGACCTCTGGCATCACCTACACGTTCACCGTCACGGCGACGAACGCGGCCGGGAGCACGTCAGACTCCGCAACCGCTCGCCCCGCTGGTGGCCCTGCAGCCCCAGCTCGGCCGACCGTCACGGCTGTGAGTGACACCGAGCTCTCGGTCAGCTGGACCGCCCCGGACAACAACGGCTCGGTCATCTCGGGTTATGAGATCAACGTCGTCCGCAACAGCAAGGGCGAGGCTCGACCAACGGTTGCCCCCTCGCCGACGAACGCAACCGTCGGCGGCCTTGTGCCCGGCGGCACCTACATCGTGCAGGTCATCGCGGTCAGCAACCTTGGCAACAGCGAAAGCTCGTTCTCGACAGCCGTCACGTTGTTCGACACGCCGGGCCAGCCAACGGGCGTCAACTCGGCTCGTGATGCAGTGGTCGTCAACTCTGCGACCGTTTCGTGGACGCCGCCGGCCGATGACGGCGGCTCGCCGCTCACCGGACATGTCGTCACCTTGACCCCAGACAATGGCGGCGACGTCATCGTGTTCCAGGTCGGCGACCCAACGATCACGTCACAAGACGTCGGTGGTCTGACACCCGGCACCTACGAAGTCAAGGTTCAAGGTGAGAACGCCTTCGGACTCGGCGACGCAGGCAACGGCGGCGACATCTTCATTCCGGACATCCCCGGTCTGCTCCGCAGCATCGTTGCGGAGAACACCACGCCGTTTGGCAACACCGTTGAGGTGAGCTGGGAGCCCCCAACCGAAACCGGTGGTCTCCCGATCGACGGCTACCGAGTCACGATGGCCGGACAGTCGGCCAACGTCGGCCCGACCGCATCGTTTGCTCGAATCGGCCCGTTGCCGGCTGGTTTCTATGAAGCGACCATCCAGGCGTTCGGCCCGGCTGGTGATGGTCCAGTGCTCACGTCGAACCAGATCGAGGTTCGTGGGATCCCGCCGTTCAACTCGGCCGACGCCTTCATCAACCAGCAGTACCGCGACTTCCTCGGCCGTCCGGCCGACGATGCCGGTCGCCAGTTCTGGGCATCACGCACCGCAGCCGACGGCTCGAACATGGATGACATCGTCATCTCGTTCATGCGGTCGCCCGAATTCTCTCCTCGTCGTTCGGTCGTTCGCCTCTACCAGGCCTACTTCCGTCGCCTTCCCGATCCCGCCGGCTTCGATTTCTGGTCGCAGCGGCTTGCCTCCGGCCAAGGAAACCTTGAAGAGGTCTCGCAGTTCTTCGCATCGGGTGACGAGTTCAACGCAACCTACGGCTCTCTCACCAACGCAGAGTTCGTCGACCTCGTCTATCAGAACGTGCTCGGACGACCCGGAGAAGCATCGGGTCGTGCCTACTGGATTGGTCAGCTCGACGCCGGCCTCAACCGAGGCCGCCTGATGACGCTGTTCTCCGAATCGCCCGAGTTCATCGGAACCAGCGGTCCGTCGGTTGACGTCGTGGTCACGTATCGAGGTTTGCTCGATCGTCTTCCTGACGACGAGGGCTTCGCGTTCTGGCGTAACCAGATCGCCAACGACCCGAACGCTCTGTCGACGCTCGTGCAGCAGTTCCTCGGGAGCGAAGAGTACGGAGAGCGCGTCACGCCGTAGCCCGGTCGTGTTTCTTGCGGTGAGCGGTCCCGAGCGCTCGATCGTGAGCGCTCAATAACGCGATTGTTGGCACGTCTCGATGGTCTCCCGCTGCTACGGTTTCACAGCCGGCGGTAGGAGGATCACACAGCGTGAGCACGATTGAACGAGTTATTGGCCGAGAAGTCTTGGACTCTCGAGGCAACCCCACCGTTGAAGTCGAGGTCGTCTTGGCTTCGGGAGCGATGGGGCGAGCACTTGTCCCATCCGGTGCGTCAACCGGACAGTTCGAAGCTGTTGAGCTTCGAGATGGCGGCGATCGCTACCTCGGCAAGGGTGTCCTGACCGCTGTCGGACACGTCAACACCTCACTCGATGAAGCGCTTCACGGCATGGATGCGTATGCCCAGCGCGAGATCGATCAGGCCATGCTGACGCTCGATGGCACGCCAAACAAGGGCCAGATCGGCGCCAACGCCATCCTCGGCGTGTCGCTCGCTGCGGCTCGTGCCGCGGCCGACGATCTTGACCTTCCTCTCTATCGCTACGTCGGTGGCGCGAACGCTCACACGCTTCCCGTCCCGATGATGAACGTGTTGAACGGTGGCGAGCACGCCGACAACAACATCGACTTCCAAGAGTTCATGGTGATGCCCGTCGGTGCGTCGTCGTTCAGTGAGGCGCTCCGTTGGGGCGTCGAGACCTATCACGCACTCAAGAGCGTGCTCACCGAGCGTGGTCTCGCGACCGGTATTGGCGACGAAGGTGGCTTCGCGCCGAACCTCGGATCCAACGAAGAAGCACTTCAACTGCTCATGTTCGCCATCGAAAAAGCCGGGCTCAACCCTGGAACCGACATGGCGCTGGCGATGGATGTTGCGTCGTCTGAGTTCTTCAAGGACGGCAACTACAACCTCGCGGGCGAGGGCCGCATCCTCAGCCCGGCCGAGATGGCAGGACTGCTCGACGATCTCATCGGCAAGTACCCAATCGTGTCGATCGAAGACGGCATGGACGAAGAGGATTGGGAAGGGTGGCGAATCCACACCGACCTCAGCGGTGAACGCTGCCAGCTCGTCGGCGACGACTTGTTCGTCACGAACACCGAACGCCTCAAGCGAGGCATCGACACCGAAACCGCCAACGCCATTCTGATCAAGGTCAACCAGATCGGAACGTTGACCGAAACGCTCGAAGCTGTCTCGATGGCAACGGCCTCTCGCTACGGCTCGGTCATGTCGCACCGATCCGGCGAGACCGAGGACACGACGATTTCCGATCTCGCGGTCGCAACGAACTGCGGGCAGATCAAGACCGGCGCACCGGCCCGCTCGGATCGTGTTGCCAAGTACAACCAGCTGCTTCGTATCGAGGATGACCTCGGCGATGCGGCTCGTTACCCCGGCATCTCGGCTCTGTCTCGTCAACCGCAGGCCGGATCGGATTCCTGAGTCGGATGAGCGTGCAGGCCACGATCGACACGGCGCGCCGTTGGGCGCTGCCTGTCGTGCTCGCCGGGTTGGCGATCACGGTCGTCGTGACCTTTGCGATCATGCCGGTACGCATCTGGCTTGATCAACGAGAGTCGCTTGGTGAGGCACGCGAGGATCTTGCTGAGGTACAAGCCGAAGTCGACGAACTCAACGCACAACACTCGTTGCTCGAAACCGACGCCGAGGTCGAACGTCAGGCTCGAGAGAACTTCGACCTCGTCTACCCCGGCGAAGAGAGTTACCGGATCCTCCCAGCCGGAGATTGAGCGCCGCGCTCGCGCGTTCGCCCCGGACCGAAACGGATCGCCGGCGGCCCATCCTTCGCAGCTGGTCGCCCGATCGCCGCGCTACCGGATGCGTGATTCACCGCAGGAACAGATTCTGGGTGCGTGAATCACCGCTGGGCGACGATTGGCGCACACGGTTCGTCTCGGCGTGATGCGTGGGCCCAAAAAGGTGTCGAGCGGGGCCGAAGCCCCGCTCAACACTCGTCCCACCGGGAGGGAATCGGGAGACGAGA
>CALEWY010000136.1 GCA_937925335.1 uncultured Acidimicrobiales bacterium | reverse complement strand
CGAGTACCGCATACGCGCCTCCGACAGGACTCGAACCTGCGGCCGTCCGATTAGAAGTCGGGTGCTCTATCCATCTGAGCTACGGAGGCCGGCCGATCATACCAACGGCCTCGTGGCCCCTTCGCACAGTTCTGGGTCGGCCGTTCCCGGCATAGGCGGATCTGCCGCCTCAAGAATTTTTGGCCTACCGACGATGAAAGGACACGTTCCAGGGAGAGACCACCGTGTCAGATTCAGCCAACACAGATTCAGACAGCCCAGATTCAGGCAGCAAAGATTTAGGCAACACAGATTCAGGCAACACCGCAAGGGCGCGTCGGACGGTACTGCTCGGCGGCACCGCCCTTCTTGCCGCCGCATGCAGTCCGCTCGGTTCGGCCGACGACGACGCCACGACCGGGTCCGAGCCAGACGACTCGCCAGAATCACTTGCGCTACTGAGCGACGATCAGCCCCTCGTCGACGACGGCCAAGGCAATACCGAGCCGCTCAACGACGGCCCCCTCATCGATCCCGATGCAGAGCCAGTCGCCGATATCGAGCCTGATGATGATCGCCGAACGACCACAACTGCCGCTGTCGCAGCAACCGTAACGACGATCGCAACGCCGAACACCGGCCGCCCTGCGACGACACGACGCCCCGCCACAACCTCCCGGCCCGCCACAACTCCGAGCACCGCCGCTCCGACCACCTCGCTGCCCGGTTCGGTGCCGTCGACGACCGCCCCGTCCACAACCGCTCCAGCGACCACTGCGCCGTCGACGACTGCACCGGCGCCCACTTCGACTTCGACCACCGCCGCTCCAACGACCACGGCTCCCCCGCCTCCGCCACCTCCTGCTGCCAGCGCACGCCTGGTCACGTCCCGGCTGACGTTCGGCATCACGCCGGAGGTCGATTCGGACATCACCATGAACGGGATCGATGCGTGGGTCGCCGATCAGCTTGCTCGCTCGCAAGCAGACGAGAACGTTGAGAACCTGCTCTCGGACTACCCAAACCTGCGGCGTTCACCGCTCGAGATCTGGAACGCACTTTCGGACAACGGGCGCGTTGGCTGGGAGCACATTCACGCTCAGCTCGTTCGTGCTCGGTACAGCTCCAACCAGCTTTTCGAGATGATGACCCACCTCTGGATGGATCACTTCAACATCAGCTTCGGTGGCAACGACCAGGCGCTCACGTTCGCCTACCAAGAGAACGTCATCCGACCGAACTCGATGGGCCGTTTCGTCGATCTGCTCGTCGCCACCGCCGAGTCGGGTTCGATGATGATCTATCTCGACAATGCCCGTTCCGATGCACGCCAAGGCATCAACGAGAACTACGGCCGTGAGCTGCTCGAACTCCACACGCTCGGCATCGATCGCCAAGGTGCGCAGATCTACACCGAAGAAGATGTCGCCGGTGTTGCCCACGTGATGAGCGGTTGGGCGGCCGAACGAAGCCGGAACCAGCCCAACTGGGGCCAGTTCGTCTACCGACCGGAGTTTCACTCGACGGATTCGGTCTCGATCCTCGGCGGGCAGTGGTCAAACGCAGGCCTTGCCGGCAAGGCGGCTGGCGACAACCTTCTCCAGTTCCTGGCTCGTCATCCTCAAACGGCCAACTATGTCGCTTGGAAGATCTGCCGCCGCTTCGTCTCCGACGAGCCGTCGGAGGCACTCATTGCTTCGGCAGCGCAGGTGTATCTCGCGAACGACACCGACATCGTCGCCGTGCTTCGCCATGTCTTCGCCAGCGCCGAGTTCGTCAACTCCGGTGGCCAAAAGGCTCGACGCCCGTTCGAAATTCTCGTTGCAGCGATGCGCTCACTCGGATCGTCACTGCCGGTTGACCCGCTCGGCGATGCCGCCGGCGATCTGAACTTCGCCTTGAACCGCATGGGCCATGAGCCGTGGAGTTGGGAAACGCCGGATGGCTTCCCCGATGACGCTCGTTCGTGGGTCAACTCCAACTCGCTCCTCATCAGCTGGGAACTCACGAGCCGTATGGCTCGAGATCGTCTCACCCGCCCCGATGACGCGAGCCCGCTCATCACGCCGCTCAACGTGCTCCGTGGCGGGTCCACCAATGCAGGCGAACTCTTCGAGCGCCTCACGTTTCGCTGCAACCTCGGCGACTTGCCCGATGGCTTGCGCGATCAGTTGCTCGGCCTCGTCAATGCCACGGCCGACACCCCGATCGACGACGTCAGCGACGATGCGTTGGCCGAACTCGTCTCCTTCCTTCTTGCCCACCCTCTCTTCCAGCTCCGCTGATCGGATCTTCAGATGACGACCACCATTCCCCGAGAGAACTCACGACGTTCGTTCCTCCGCCGAGGAGCCTGCGCCGCCGGTGTTGTATCCGCGGTCGCCATGCGTCCACAGCTGGCGTTCGCCACACCCTCGAACCCCGCAACCGGTGACGCACTCGTCATCGTCTATCTCCGAGGTGGGTCTGATGGCCTGTCGATGACTCCGCCGATCAACGGAGCGTTCGATAGCTACGCCGCGATCCGCCCGACGATCGCCATCACCCCCGATCAAGCGCTTCCGCTCGACTCGTCGAACCCGAACGTGGTGTTCCCGCAGGGGCTCGACGGTGTGGTTGGCCTGCACCCGGCGATGTTCCCCGTCTACGAGAGCGCATGGGCAAACGGCTGGATGGCCGTGATCCCCGCTTCAGGCATGCCCGACGCCGAGTCGTCCTCACGAAGCCACTTCGAGATGCAGGCCTTCTCCGAGCGAGGGTCGGCAGCCGGTTCGGTCCAGAGCGGCTTCTTGGCCCGCGTCGGCTCCGCCCTCAACGCAACCGGCCCGGTCGTCGGTGTTGCCACCGACAACAACACCAACGAGATCTACCGCGGCGGGCGCCGGTCGTTCAACGTGAACAACCTCGATGGCTTCGGGCTGAACGGCTTCACGAACCGCGGCCGTGCAACATCCGCCATCCAAGCGATGAGCGCTGGCACCGGCTTCATCAACACGACCGCTGCGTCGACCATCGGCGTTGCGGGAACACTCGGGGCACTTTCGACCGATGGCGAGAACTTCCCGAACACGAACACCGGGCGCGACCTTCGTGACGTGACCGTGATGTTGAAGGCCAACATTGGCCTGCGCACCGCCATCGTCAACTCCGGCGGTTGGGACCACCACGACGAGCTCGGCACCGCGGCCGACGGACGCTTCACCGACCGGACGACCGAACTCGCACAGGCGTTGCGGGCCATGATCGACTCGCTCGGGCCAGAAGGAATGGCGGAGACAACGATTGCGATCATCTCCGAATTCGGCCGCACCGTTGACGAAAACGGCAACGGCGGAACCGACCACGGACGAGCGGGAACCACGATGCTCATCGGCGGCGGAATCCAAGGTGGCGTGTTCGGAAACGACTATCCCGACACCATCGCTGAGGACCCCGACGCCCGCCGAGCCTTCCGTGTGCTCACGGACTATCGCCAGGGCCTCGAAGAGGTTCTCACCAGCCGCGTTGGCGTCAACGGCATCTTCCCGACGATGGCCCCCGGCACACCGCTCGGCGTGGTTCGAACCTAAGTCACTCCGCTCACAATCGAGCTTCGCAATCTCCGATGGAAGTCGGGAGGCAGGCGTGTAGTCTCTGGTGCTGCACGAATCCATGTGCAGTGAGTAAGCGCCTCTAGCTCAATTGGTAGAGCATCGGACTCTTAATCCGCAGGTTCCGGGTTCAAGTCCCGGGGGGCGTACACAGTGACAAGCTGCAAACTGCAGTGAAACCCCAGGTCAGGCTCGGTTTTCGGGGCGGCCTGGGGTTTCGTCGAGTTCGGCCGAACCAGCCCCGGGGTCACTACCGGCGACGACCCGCGACGAGAATCGCTGCAAGCGCTGCTCCGGCCACCCCTGGGAGCGCCCGAGTTCCCCACCGCAGCGACGTCACGACTCGCCGAGTCTCAGCTGCGTCGTTGAGATGTGGGAACGGTCCATCGGGAACCGGCACGTCGAGGAACGCGCACAACGGGTCCCACCCATCAGCAACGTCAAACACGAGGAGCCGCTCGGGCGGGCAGGTCGAGCGCACGTACTGAATTTGTTGATTGAAGACCTCGATGGCGTGAGCACGGTCGCTGAACCGCCCGTCAAACGTGCCACCCCAGACATATTGCTCGACCATCTCGATGAAACGCTCCGCCATCGGAACGGCTCGCAAGAACCACGGCGCAAACGCGGACCGAAAGCCATAGATCGTCGAGTTCGTGCTCTCCCACCATCTCTCTGGGTCCCGCACTGTGAGGACAACTTTCGCGTCCGGATAGTGAGCCGCAAGTTCCTCCCACACACAGCACACGGGGTAGTCGACGCCCGAGTCAAAGTCGGCGAAGAGCTCATCCCAGGCCGCCTCTCCCGTGTCGGCGTAGTCGAGCCACCGCTGAACATGTGCAGGGCGTCGCATGGCCTCTTGCATGTGGTACGCCGGCCCGAATCCGAGATCCTCCAGCGCACGCTTCATCGAAAGCGTGCCCGTTCGCCCAAATCCAGCCCCGATCACCTGCATGGAACGACGTTAGCTGGTGGCCCCTCGGCGATCGTCACTGCGTAAGGGCGGTCATTGACATGCGGCTCAAGAGTCTGGCTCTTTGCCCCCTGCTCTTCCTACTGAGCGCGATCGGATCGACCTCGACCATCAGCGTCGCTGTGCAGCGCTCGGGATTCGCTTCGGGATAGAAGACGTGCGCCCGCCCAAACGCGACATCGACCGAACGCACCCGATCTGGATGCTTGTGCAACAGGTGACCGAGATCGGTGGCATCGGCGTGGTGGCGACCGCAAGGTCGGCGTTGACAAAGAACTCGTCGAGAAGCTCGGCAACCGTGATCCTTGCCCATGCGGCTCCTGTCGTCGCTTCGCCAAGTGTTGCCGCAACGGCGGCACGTTTCGACGGGGTCAACGGCCACTACTACCGCAGAGATTGAGCTAGCCGCGTCGACTTCGCCGTTTCTTTGCCATAACACGGTCTACAGGCCGTGTTATGGCATACAATCGGAAGATCCCGCGGATCATCGACGAACTCACTCGCCGCCAATTGCGCGTCGCCCGCCCCGATTCGTTCGATGTCGATCGGACTGACACCGAACTGCGACGCCTCGCTGACGCCGGCAGCTTGCTCCAACTCTCGAAGGGCTTCTACGCCCTCGTGCCCGAGGATCGCCGCGGCGAGAACACGGCATGGCGCCCAACGATCGAGGGCGCTGCACTGGGGATGTCAGCCGCGCTCTATGGCCCCGAGTCAGTTGCTCTGATCGGGCCGTCGGCCGCCCGAATCCATCGTTGTTATCCACGCGCCCTCGGCGAGGCTCACGTCACCACGCCAAAGATGCTGAGGTCGCGCGACACCGTTCTCGGGACGATCCGATTCGTCACGCGCGACATCACCAAGACGGACACCGTACGAATCGAAACCGACCTCGGGCCCGGGCGTGCCACCAGCGTGGAACAAACCGCTCTCGATCTCTGCCGCAGCCGACCGGCCTGGAACGTCACCGAGGCAACCCGTGTCGAGATGATCCGACGCTTGGCAGATCGCATTGACTGGGAACTCATCGACGAAATCGCCGAATCAACACGCAGCGTCAAAACCCTCCGCCGACTCCGAAACACCCTCGCCCACAACGATCGAT
>CALEWY010000135.1 GCA_937925335.1 uncultured Acidimicrobiales bacterium | reverse complement strand
TCTTCGAGAACAGATCGACGGCTCCGTTGGGTTGATGCGAAGTGTCGACAACATCCACATCAGCGATCCAGATGAGCGCTCTCGTTTCTGGGAGCAAGTGGAAGCTGCAGCCGCACGGTTCCGATGAGCTCCGCGGAAGCGGCACGACGGGGGAGCGTTGTCTGGAAGGCTCGTCTCCACGCGGGGAAGTCATCGAGGAGTTCTTGGCGTTGAGGGCTCGCCTGGTTCATCGGGGGGGATCGTCGAACGCCCACTCGAAAATCCGATCGACGCTCTTGAGGCCTTCGATACTGTCGGCTCATGTCACCGAACACACTTCTCGGCTTCTCGGCCGCATCGCTGATTCTGCTTGTCATTCCCGGCCCAGGAGTGATGTACATCGTGACGCGAAGTGCGACGCAGGGTCGACGTGCTGGATTCGTCTCCGTCGCTGGAATCCATCTTGGGACTGTCGTCCACATCGTCGCAGCCATGATCGGTGTCTCGGCGGTGCTCGCTGCTTCGGCGACCGCCTTCAGCATCGTGAAGTTCGTGGGCGCCGCCTATCTGGTCTGGCTCGGTATCGAGTCGCTTCGAAACTTCCGCAAGGGCCAGGTCGACCAGGCAACTCCGTCGTTGGAAGTCCGCTCGCTAGGGAGGGTTTTCGCCGATGGCGTGATCCTGAACGTTCTGAATCCCAAGACCGCGATCTTCTTTCTCTCGTTCATGCCACAGTTCGTTGACCCAGCGACTGCTCACCCCGTTCGAGACGTCGCGGTGCTCGGAGCGTTGTTCATCTGTCTCGGCTTCATCTCGGACGGTGTCTACGCGGCAGCCGGTGGTTGGGTCGGTGGCCGACTCCGCCGTTCACAGCGGCTCCAGCGACGCAAGGATGCGCTCGCTGGAGTTACCTACCTGGGGTTGGGTGCGGCGACGGCTCTCAGTGGGAATCGATCCACGTAGAGCATCGAGGCAGCCTCGTTGCTGTTGGCGGACTACAGCGCAGCGCCGTGTGTTCGCAAAACCTCGTTGAGTGCTGCTTTGTCGTGGCGTTCGCCATCCTCGAAGTGTTTGATGATGAGGGCGCAGGGAAGACCAAACGTCCCACCCGGATACTCCTTGGGGCGGGTCGCGCTGATCACCAAACACCAGGGCGGTACGACGCCGCGGCCAACCTCGTCCCCGGTCGCAGCGTCGATCACGGGAATCGATGGATTCAGAATCACCCCGGCACCCAGCATGGCGCCGTGACCGACGCGTGCTCCCTCGGTCACCATGGACCTGCTCCCGACAAACGCTTCGTCTTCGATGATGACCGGAGCGGCTTGTGGCGGTTCGAGCACACCGCCGAGGCCGACGCCGCCCGAGATGTGCACGTTGCGTCCCACTTGGGCACACGACCCAACGGTGGCCCACGTGTCGATCATCGTCCCCGCACCGACCCGTGCTCCGATGTTCACGAAGCTGGGCATGAGCACTGCGCCAGCTTCGATGAATGAACCCCATCGTGCGATCGCGCCCGGCAGCGATCGCACGCCTGCCATTTGCAGATCGGTCTTGAGAGGAACCTTGTCGACGATCTCGAACGGCCCGACCTGTTCGCGCTCGTTTGGGGTCGCCGAGAAAAAGAGCAGGATCGCCAGCTTCAACCACTCGTGAACGACCACCTCACCGTCGATCGTTTCAGCGACTCGAACTTCGCCCTGGTCGAGCAGCTCAAGCGCCTCGATCACCGGTTCGGGTGCCGTCGTGCCGTTGCGATCTTGTTGTCCTCGGTCGTTCCACAGTTCGGTGATCGCCGGTTCCAATGGGTGGGGCATTCGAGGATCCTACGATGGACGGCGCCGTCGACGCTGTGAGTTGGTTGGCGCCGGCCGACACATCCGGCGCCAACCGGTCACTCAGTTGGCGAGCTTCTTCCAGAAGGTGACCTTGTGGTCGCCGGGACCGTAGAAGTCACGGATCCGAGCCTCTTCGACGAACCCTCGCTTTGAGTAGAACGCTCGTGCCCCTTCGTAGTCGTCGAGACTCGAGGTGTCGACGATCAACGTTCGAGCAGTTTCTTCGCCCCACTCACGCAGTTGCGCTTCGAGGTACTCGATGAGCACCGTTCCCGCGCCGCTGCCGTGCTGGTTTGGCACGGAGGCGATGAAGTAGAGGTTCCACATCCGATCGGCGAACGGCTCGGGAGCGAAGTATGCAGCCGCTGCAATATCGCCCGAGCCTTCCGCTTCCGCGACGACCCAATAGTGGTCGTCGAGGATTTGGCTGAAGAAGCCAGCGAGCATCTCATCGAAGTCGCCCATTTCGTCGGGCTCGAACATGTTGTTGTCGAGCGCCAGTTGTTTGATTGTGTTGGTGTCCGCCGGCATGGCGGCGCGAACGTTGAAGTTTTCCAACGGTCGGGTCCTTTCATTGAGTGTTGGAAACGAACTGAGGTGGGGAGTCGATGCGCGACTCGACCCACGTGCAGCCGAACAGGGCCCGTCGGACCGCGTTCGGCGTTGTCAGATTGTGATGCTCGACTTCACAAGACTCCTTTGGAGAACGTCAGAGTAGTCGACGCCAGGGTTGTCGAGCCGGAAAACAACCGGGCACGACCGGATCACCGTGTGCACTATGGCTGGCGTGACGGACCGCATTCATGATCACGAACTCGACACGTCCGAACCCATCGTTCGGTCCTTGCTCGGCGCCCACTGGCCCACGTGGGATGGCGCAACGCTGACTTCGTTGGCATCGTCTGGAACCACGAATGCACTGTGGCGCGCGCAGTCGAGCGACGGCATGGCGGTTGTGGCGCGGCTCCCTCGCACTCCGGGGGCTGTCAGCAGTGTCGAGCTGGAATGCAGGCTGTTGCCAGTACTCGCCTCGACGTGGAGCTCGACCACGATCGACGTGCCTTCCTTGGTCCACGTCGGCCAGCCGACCGACGAGTTTCCTCACCCGTGGGCGCTCTTCGATTGGTTGGATGGCGACGACCTGTGGAACACCCGGACCGAGCGAGCGTCGATGGGTAGCCAGTTAGCGGTCGACGTCGCAGCGAGTGTTCGCGAGATCCGAGCGCTTGACGACCTGCCGATCGCAGGACGCTCCTTTGGTGACCGGGGCGGCCCCTTCGACGGGCTGCTCGCAGCGATCGATCGGTGGCTGGAGGATCCGCAATGGGCCGCAGCCGATCGCATCGATGTCGACCGAATTCGATTCCTCGTTGCTGAAGGGGCTGAAGTTGTCGGCGAGCCGTTCGAGGTCGGCGTTGTTCACGGCGACCTAATTCCCGGCAACCTCTTGATGAACGAAGGGCGGTTGTCAGCGGTGATCGATTGGGGATGTGTCGCAATGGCCGACCTCGCTCAAGACGTCGGGCCAGCTTGGGCGCTCTTCGACGGCGAGCAGCGCTCGATCTTTCGATCAGAGCTCGAGGTTGATGACGCAATGTGGCTGCGTGCACGCACCACCGAACTCGAGCATGCGATCGGCGCCGTTCTCTATTACGAACCGAAGGGCCATACGCTGGGCGAGGTCAACCGGCGCACGCTTGAGCGGATCCTTCAAGACTGATGGTTTGCTTTGGGCTCAACGCACATCGATCGACCCTGCTTGTTTCGACCCTGCTTGTTTCGACCCTGCTTGTTTCGACCCTGCTTGTTTCGACCCTGCTTGTTTCGACCCTGCTTGTTTCGACCCTGCACGTTTCGACCCTGCACGTTTCGACCCTGCATCAATCGACGTTCGGCTGCGGCAGCATGCGTTCACCCGGACTCCACCGGCGCTTGTCGTGAGCCTGAGCCTTCCGAGCTGACGCGATCACAAGCGCAAGGCCAGGGATGACGATCACCGCTGTGGCGATCGGGACCCAAAGCCACGAACGGCTTCCGTCGCCGTCGCTTTGCCCGCCGGTGATCATGAACGCCGCCACGATCGTGCCGACCGACAGCGCGGTGACAACACCGGTGGCGGCGAGGGTCCGCATGACGATTCGTTCGTCGAGGTTCTCGGTTCGCCGCCTCGCGAAGCTGAGGCGCATGAGATCGAGGTACACGACGACGGTGGATGAGCAGGCGACGACGCCGACCGAGCTCAGATCGAGAGCGCTGATCGCAGCGAGAGCGAGCACCGCCACATAACCACCGGCACAAACCAGGAGGCCCTGTGAACCCGTGTGGATCGTGAGGATCGTGGCGCCAACGCCGAGCAGCGACAGAACGATGATGGTGATGATCAACGCCAATGACGGCCCGACCGCGAGGAAGGCAAATGGCCAAATCGCGCTGAGTGCCATCGCCCCGATTGCTTCCGGTGCAAGACGGAGCGCCTTTCGTGCATCCTTCTTGGCCTGCTCGGCAGCGTCATCGGGCGGTGGTTTCGGCTGTTGTGGTTGCATTGCCGGAGCGGTCATGAAACGGCTCGAATCCGGCCGATGTTGCGTCCTGTGCGGCGCAGTGTGGGTTCCAACGGTTCGTCGGTGTTCCAGGGGATGACAACGACACCCTGGCTCGTGAGTTTGCGGCGCCGTGCCTCGTTGGCAACTCGGAAGACGCGCTGCGCAGTGACGCTGGCTGTCGCGGAGTTCTGGGCGATCGGCTGGATCGTGATCACCTCATGGCCTCGGCGACGCATGGCGAGAAGGTCTTGCACCACGACGGCCGAGAGCAGGGGTGAGAGGGCGAAGATCGTCGCACCGCGAGGGATTCGATCGACGGGCACTGTTGGCACATCCTCACCTCGAGGACGGAGCACAGCCGTGGAGAGAAGCGAGTCGGTGATCGTGTGAAGCGCTCGTCGCCCAAGCTTTGGTGGCAGCCATCGCACGCCAGCGCCGCGGTCGATGATGCCGACGCGGTCCATCGAACGAAGGTGGCGCTGGCTGAGGGCGGTTGCAGCGGTGACGGTCCAACGCAGTGAGCTGTCGAGATCCATGCCGATGTCTTGAACGGAGTCGACGAAGATCACGGTGTCAGACGACTCGTCCGGGTGACGCTCGAGCACCATTGGTTTTGCTCGTCGAGCCGAGAGCCGAGGGTGAATCTGGCGGATCGGATCACCAGTTCGGTAGGGGCGGACCTCAGCGAGTTCGGTTCCACCGCCGCGCCGCTTGCTGCGGTGGTCGCCACTGACCGGGCGGGTGTAGGCGAGCGGCAACAGGCTGGTGAGTCGTTCGGTTGGAGGGTGCACCCGCAATCGATTGGCGATCGCCAAGTGTTGCACTCGTTCGCTGATGCCGAAGCTGTCACGGGTCACGACGGTGAGCCACTCGGGCCCGGTCACACCCCATCGGGTGGCGGTCATCGCGAAGGTCTTATCGACCGAATCGCCCGCCGCGAACCCTTCGACCAAACGAAGCGAACCCCTGGGTTCGAGCGCAGCGGGAAGTTGCACCTCGAGTTCAACCCACGGCGCGGACTTGGCGGACTCGACCCGAACCCGAAGTTCGATCTCGTCACCCTCGATCGTTCGAGGGGTCGACAACTCCACCTCGGGCACGCTCACCATTGGCCACCAGCCTTCGGTGATGCTCAAGACGAGCACCCACAAGAACGGAGCGCCGAACGCGAGTGGTCCAAGGTTCTTCGCCGCAATCGCGATCAGAACACTTGCAACACCGATCGAGGTGCACAGCCAGAAGCGGTAGGTGAGGTGGCGACTCACGTCGACGGTGGTGGAGCCTGTGATGGGTTATGCGGGGGCGGAGCGGGGGCATGCTGCGGTGGTGCCTGTTGTTGCTGCACCTGCTGCGGGGCAGCGTGTTGAGCAGGCACCTGCTGTACCGGCACCTGTTGCACCGGCGCCTGGGGAGCAACCTGGTGGGGTGCTGCCTGTTGGACGGGGGCCTGCTGCGTGGGAGCATGCTGTGGGGGAGCGCTCTGCGGCGAGACCGGTGTGTTTGCCTCTTCGTCGGCGTCGGTGGCGATTGGAGCAGGAACGGCGGCCACGATCTCGTTGATGACCTGATCGGGGCGCACACCTCGCACCCATTGGTCGGGCAAGAGGATCAGTCGGTGGGCGAGACACGGCACGGCGAGCAGCTTCACGTCGTCCGGCAGGACGTAGGAACGTCCGGCGATGGCCGCGGCTGCACGGCTGGCCTTGAGTAGCGCAAGCGAACCGCGAGGACTGGCCCCGGCTTCGGTTCGGGTGCTCGTGCGAGTCGCCTCGACGAGTTGCACCACGTATTGCGCAACCGGCTGGCTGATGTGCACCTCTTCAACACGGCGCTGAAGTTCGGCAACACCACCCGCATCGAGAATCGGCTGCAGGGTTGCCTTGTCGGTCCCTCGTTGCGCTCGGCGCAACACCAAGTCGATCTCCGCCTCGAGCGAGGGATAGCCGATTCCAGTACGGATCAAGAAGCGGTCGAGCTGCGCTTCAGGCAGCGGGTAGGTGCCCTCGGACTCGATCGGGTTCTGTGTGCCGATCACGAGGAAGGGTTTCGGGAGAGCACGGGTTTGGCCATCGACGGTGACCTGGCGCTCTTCCATCGCCTCGAGAAGGGCCGACTGGGTCTTCGGGGGAGCACGGTTGATCTCATCGCCGAGAACGAGGTTGGCGAAGATCGGGCCCGGTTTGAACTCGATCGCGGCGTCGCCCGACTGGCCGGTGAACACGGCTGAACCGGTGATGTCTGCAGGGATCAGGTCGGGAGTGAACTGCACCCGGGAGAACTCGAGCCCGGCCGCTTCAGCGAGCGCACGCGCCGTGGCGGTCTTCGCAACACCGGGAACGTCTTCGAGAAGGATGTGGCCGTCGGCCAAGAGCGCCGTGACGACCAACTCGAGCACCGGTCGCTTACCAACGATCACCCTCTCGAGGTTGTCGATGATCGCGTCGGCGGCGGCCTTCACATCATGGTGGTTCATCTGATTCCCAATTCGCTTTCAATCGTGGCGAGTGATCGCTCGATATCGGTTGGCACGTGAGCGGAATGTGGCGGCAAATCGATGCCGTTCTCTTTGGCGATCTGGCGCAGGCTTTGAAGCGTTTCCAACGGAGCGTTGGTCAGCGTGTGTTCAATCGACGCCAAGTCCCAGGCGGTCTCACTCAGGCCGGGCACGCCGGCCTCGGGGCGGATGACGGGACCGGCCCCTGAAGCACCCTGCGATCGTTTCGTCGCAAGACGAATCGCGAAGATGCACAGGCTGATGATCACCAGCGTTGCGATCCACGGAAATGCTTCGGCGAGTTGGGTCACGAGCACGCCATGTGGACGAGGGAGCGGAGTTCGTTCAGTGCGGCATCGCGTTCTGCGGGGGTGGCAGCGTGGTCGGCGAAGCGGGTGGCGGCGTAGCGCTCGGTGAGTGGCCAGAGCGCTTGTGCGATCTCAGGGTCGGTCGGTGTGATCGAGCGATGCCACTCGTGGGGTGTCTGATCGCCGTGGCGTGCTGGCAGGCGTCCAACGCCCTGTTCGGCATACGCATAGGCGAGGCGAATGGCCTGCGTCGGATCGGGGTTGGCGGCCAATTCGCTGAGGTAGGCCTCGAACGCCTCCCAGGGTGAGAGGCCGCGAGCAGCGACGCCACTGGCCGCCGGCACGGTGGCTGGCGGAAGATAGGTCGTGGCGTTTGGTCGCATGGCGAAGAACCACCAGACCGTCCCGGCGAGGCCGACGAATCCGAGCAACACGATCAGAATGTTGCGCCAGTTGATGCCGCCACCACCGGTGGAGTTGCTGTCTGGGAGCGCCTGGTCGTCGAGTGGTCGGTCCTGCTCGTTGACGGTTGCCTCGTCTGCGGTCAACCCACCGCCGAGGTCGTAGTTGCCGTTGCCGTCTCGGTCGAGGGGGATTGGGTTGCCGTTCTCGTCCAACGCGGCGACGTTGCCGTTCTCATCAACCGAGAGCTGGGTCCGAGTGCCATCGGGGCGAACGAGGTCGAACCCGCCCTCGGCGTTTGGGACGATGATCGTGTCGCCGGTGGTGTCCTCGCCGGGTCTGATCGGTTCGAAGGTTCCGTCATCGTTGACTCGGAAACCGACGATGTCGCCATTGGCGTCTGGGCGGGCGGTGAGAACCGTGTATTCACCGTCGCCGTCTTGGCCGATCACCCGTTCGCCGTTCGAGCTCAGCTCGATGGCGCCGTCTTCGGTCTGGATAATGATTCGGGTGTTATCGAGGTTGTTGAACTCTTCGCCGAGTGCCGCCTGCTCGACCTGGCGATTGATGAAGGTGCCACGGCCTTCGGTGTTGATGGCCAGCGAGACGAGCACGACGATCATCACGGCCGCGGGGATGGCCATCCAGCGCACCCACGGCGGGGGCCCATCATCGATTACGACTGCTTGCACCCTTCTATTGTCGCCCAGGCTGCGTGTGAAGTGAGGGTCATGCGTGAACACGCGCGTTTCTGACTTGTTCGATCTGCGTCACACTGGGGAGATGTCGCTGCGAGTCGACAAGTGGCTTTGGGCCGTGCGTATCTACAAGTCGAGGGCGGCGTCGAACGACGCCTGCTCGTCTGGGCGAGTCCAGGTCAACGGTGCGGTCGCGAAACCGGCGACCAAGATCGTCGTCGGTGACATGGTCAATGTGCGTCGACGCGACGAGTTGTTGATCGCGAAAGTTGTGCAGCCCCTCGACAAGCGCGTGTCTGCAGCTCTCGCCGCGAAGGCGTATGAAGATCTCTCACCTCCACCAGCTGAACAACCGCATGATCCGCTCGGCGAGGTCCTCGCGGTGGCGGCTCGTCGTGAACGTGGAGCTGGACGACCAACCAAGAAGGAACGTCGAGACATGAACAAGATGCGAGACAACTCGTGAAGACCATCGTTGGTGCATGTCCGCTCGATTGTCCGGATGGTTGCAGCTGGGTCGTGACCGTCGACGACGACGGCAAAGCGGTGAAGCTTCGTGGCAACGCGGACCACCCCTATACCCGTGGCGGTCTCTGCAAGAAGGTCAACCCGTGGCTCACGTACGCGGCCGACCCGTCTCGTCTCATGCAACCACTTCGGCGCACCGGGCCGAAAGGGTCGGGTTCGTTCGAGCCGATCTCGTGGGACGATGCACTCGCAGAAATCGCCGAACGTTTCCACGCAATCATCGACGAACACGGCGGCGAGGCCATCTGGCCGTTCTACGGGACGGGCAACGTCGGCTGGCTCCAGGGCGCGTCCGGCCCGGCGGGTGCTCGGCTGTGGAACCTCCTCGGCGCCTCACAACATCAGGTTTCGATCTGCTCGGTCTCCGGCCACATCGGACTCAGCTACACCAGCGCGATCTCGACCACGTTTGATCCCGAGGCTCTCCACGAGGCCGGGCTTGTCTTGTTGTGGGGTTCCAACACGTTGGTCACCAACCAGCATCTGTGGCCGTTCATCGAGAATCGACCGATCGTCGTGATCGACCCGGTTCGAACCCGCACAGCCGCTCGTGCTGATCTCCACATCGCACCGCGTCCCGGCACCGACGCCGCCCTTGCGCTTGGCCTCTGCCGAGCGATCGTCGATCGAGGGGGAGCCGACGAGGCATTCCTCGCCGAGCGCACGACGGGCTGGGAAGCGTTTCGGGAATCGCTCGACGAGTGGACGATCGAACGCACCGCAGCCGAGTGTGGTCTCGACCCAAGCGAGATCGAACAGCTCGTCACGCTCATCTTGGAGACGGCCCCGCTGGCCCTCAAGCTCGGCCAAGGAATGCAGCGATCGAGCCAAGGTGGGCAGGCCGCTCGGGTGATCTCGTGTCTTCCCGCCGTCACCGGTTCGTACGCCCATCGGGCGGGTGGGCTCAGCTATTCGACCGGCTCGCAATATCGCTATAACTCCGTGGCTGCGACGCGTCCCGATCTGCGCCCTGGCCCCGTTCGCACGCTCGCGATGACCAACCTCGGAGCGAACCTGCACGAGATCGACGGCCCTCCCGTGAAGGCGCTCGTCGTCTACGGAGCCAACCCGATGGTCTCCAACCCGCAGCTCAACCTCGTGCGATCGGGCCTCGAGCGGGAGGATCTCTTCACCGTTGCGATCGATCTGTACCCAACCGAGACCACCGCATACGCCGACATCGTCTTGCCGTCGACGATGCAGCACGAGCAGAACGAGCTGAGCGACTCGTTCGCTCACCTCTACGCCAACTGGAACGAGCCTGCGGTCGAACCGCGGGGCGAGTGCTTGCCCCACACCGAGATCTTCCGCCGCTTGGCGAAAGCCATGGGTGTCGAGGAGCCAGCGGTCTATGCAACCGATCACGAGATCGTGACCGCGCTGCTCGATACCGAGGAGTGGCGTGAAGCCGGCATCGACCTCGCTGTCCTTCGAGAGCGAGGCTTCGTCCGGTTGCCGAACACCGGCGGCGGCTCCGGTGCTGATCGAGATGATTTCAATCCGCAGTTCGCAACCGCTTCGAACCTGTTCGAGTTCGAATCAGAACGAGCCGACCGAGATGGGCACGGAGCACTGCCGCGCTACCTGCCACCGAGTGAGCCAGCGGTCGGAGCGGGGGAGTACGCACTCGTTGCGATTGGCAGCGACTACCACGTCAACTCGGTGTTTGCCGGAACCGAGAGAGTGCAGTCGGTGGCATCAGCGCCGCCGGTCGTCGTCCATGCTGACGACGCCGAGCGTGATGGTCTCGTCGACGGATCGACCGTGAGCATCCACAACGATCGGGGTTCGTTCACCGCTGAACTTCGGATCGGTGACGACGCCCGCCCGGGGGTTGCGACGATGTCGAAGGGCTGGTGGGGCCAAGCCGTGAACGCCACCGTGAAAGAGCAGGACTCGGACATGGGCCGTGGTGCGATCTACCACGACAACCGAGTGTCGATCACGGCGATCACGCCCGACGCGGCCGCCCGATCCTGACCTCAACACCAGGCGTCCAATGCACGACGGGCTCAGCCGTTGGTTTCGGGAGCCCGGCCGCAGTGATCAGCTCATCGTCGAGGTCGATCAACTCGGCGTCGTAGAGATCCCATCGAGGATGATCGACCGGCGCATAGAGGTTGCGTCCGGCGAGTTGTGAGAAGAGACCCCACCGAGCGGTGAGGTAGTGCTCGAAAGCAGAGTGCTCGGCGATTTCGTCGCCGACGACGGCTCGTGATCGATGCATTGCACCCTTCGGTTTTGGCCAACGCCGAGTCGATCGATACGCCCACTCGCCACCGGGCGCTCGTTCTCCATCCTCGATGGACATGTCGGCCCAGAAGTAGGGCAACCCGTAGGCGATGCGGGCGGACGCGGTTGCCGGCAATGCTCCGGCCTCGAGTGAGAAGAAGTAGACACCGGGTGTGCCGTCAGGACCGCGAACGTAGGTGCGCACATTCGTTTCTGGGAACACACCGATACGGGCTGGCATCGCTCGACCGCCGGGGAATCCGACCCGCATGCGGAACGGCACGAGACCAACCCAGACGGCCCCGTCGCGCTCACTCGTGTTGCCCGCGCCACCTGTCGTTTCACTGCTCGCTTCACTGCTCAAAGGTGTCTCGCCGTGCCAGGCATCGGCCGTGAGACCCTCCGGCAACAGTCGTTGCACCTGCTCGGGTTCGTAGGGGTAGTGGATGAACGTGAGATCTTCCCACCACATACGCATGACTTCGCGCCGAACCTGCTCGGTTGGGGTTGGTGGGTAGTCGTTCGACATGTGCGAGACGGTAGCGATGCAGCCAACGCAACGACCGGTCAGGCGGTTCGGTTTCGCCGCATGCACGAACACGTGTTCGTGTAGGGTGAGCTCGATGTCTCGCCAACTCTCACTGCTTGCTGGCCCACCGGCCGATGGTTTGAGACTGGCGCCTGAACCGACTCGGATCGACCTCGGTCAGGGCGCCTGGCTCGATCACGCTCCGAACTGGTTTCATGATCCCGAGACCCTGCTCGACGACCTCACCCACGAGCTCGAGTGGCGGACGCTCAAACGGCCGATGTACGACCAAATCGTTGACGTCCCTCGGTTGATCACCGCCTACAAGCGGGGGCAGGTTCCCGATCGCCTCGTAGGGTTGGCGGCCGACGTCGAGCAGCGATACGGCAGGCCGTTTCGGTCGGTTGCCTGCAACCTCTATCGAGACGGTGCCGACTCGGTTGCCTGGCACACCGATCGAGTGCCCGAACCAGGAAACTGCATCATCGCGATCGTGTCGGTTGGGCAGCCGCGGCCGCTCCTGATGCGGCCTGCTGGTGGCGGCCCCACTCGACGATTCACCCTTGGCGATGGCGATCTGTTTGTCATGGGCGGGACGACACAAGCGCTGTGGGAACACGCTGTGCCGAAGACCAAACACGCCGGCCCGCGCATCAGCATCATGGTCCGAAGCTGACCGCTTCGACCTCCCCAAAAACCGATCGAGCTCCTTCGCTCTGCTGAGGTAAGTTCGCTCCAACGTGAGACTCGGACCGAACTACTTCAAGCTCTTCTTTGCCAGTGCGGTATCGAACATCGGCGACGGGATCGGAGCTGTCGCCTACCCGTGGTTGGCATCGGCTCTCACCCGAAACCCGCTACTGATCGCGTTCGTTGCCGTCGTGCAGCGACTTCCGTGGCTCGTGTTCAGCCTGCCCGCCGGGGCCATCACCGATCGCCACGATCGCAAGAAGCTCATGGTCGGGGCGAACGCCGCCCGAGCAATCCTCACCGCTGGTGTGGCCGTTGCGGTCTACTCACTCGGCACGGATCTCGCGAGCCCCGATCAGCTCGATGATCCGGGCCTCGTCATCGATACCAATACCGCCCTCTATCTCGCCGTACTCGCGGCGGCGCTGCTGCTCGGCTTTGCCGAGGTGCTCTACGACAACACGGCCCAAACCTTCATGCCGTCGGTGGTTGAGCCAGAGCAGCTCGAGAAGGCCAACGGCCGGTTGTGGAGTGTCGAGGAGGTCACCAACACCTTCGGCGGCCCGGTCCTCGGAGCCTTGCTGTTGAGCGTTTCATTTGCTCTGCCCTTCGGCATCGATGCGATCACGTTCGCGGTGTCCGCTGCGCTGATCGCATGGATCAGGCCAAAGAGTCGACAAGGCACAGCGAGCCCTGTCGATGTGATGCAAGAGGATGCGACGCAAGAAGCGGCCGAACCCACATCGATGCGGGCGGAAGTTGCGGAGGGCTTTCGCTGGCTCTGGAAACACGAGCTGCTCCGTCCGCTCGCCCTCATCCTTGGCCTGTTGAACATGATCGGAGCACTCACGTTCTCGACGCTCGTGCTCTTCGCCCAAGAGGTGCTCGAAACAAGCCCGACCGAGTTTGCGCTTTTGAACACCGGTGGTGCGGTTGGCGGGATCGTCGGTGGCTGGACCGCCAGCTGGGTCTCGAAGAAGCTCGGCTCCGGCCCGTCGCTCTGGATGACCTTGGTGCTCGGCGGAGCGACCTCAATCGTCAACGGCCTCACCAGCGAATGGCTCGTGGTCTGGGCGATGTTTGGCATCTTCATGTTCGGCGCCGTCGTGTGGAACGTGATCACCGTGAGCCTGCGGCAGGCGATCATCCCCGACGAGCTCCTCGGCCGCGTGAACAGCGTGTATCGGTTCTTCGCTTGGGGGTCGATGCCGCTCGGCGCGTTGATCGGCGGCGTGATGATCGCTCTTGCCGAGGGCCCGCTCGGGCGTGAGACCGCGCTCAGGCTCCCGTTCCTCGTTGCGGGTGTCGCCAACTTCGCACTGTTGGTTGTGGCCGCGCCCCGGCTCACGTCCGCTCGGATCGACGGAGCTCGAGCCGAAGCGGAAGCGAAGGCCTGAGCCGTTGGGGCACCTGCCCCAGCCACGCACTACGCGGCATCCCGCTTTTTTTTGTTGTGGGGGTCGCAAAGGATTTGGCCGTTTTCCAGAGCGGTCGGTCCGTGTTTTGACCAAGGAATGACATGGTCGGCTTGAAGCCATGCGAACGGTGCATCGCATCCTTCGAATTCGCATCGCTCTCTGGACTTGACGACTAAGAAGATGAGCCGATTGGCCGAGGAACGAGGCCGCACGACTCATCGACCAAACAGCCCAGCCTGGTGTTTCGACGACGGAGGAGGAGAATCGCAGTGCGATGTCCTGTTTATCCGCGCGGCTCCTAAGGCTTGTTTCAACGCTTTGGGGAAGTTTCGTGCTTTGCGGCCCACGTCGAGCACTTCGCCTTTGGTTGACATCACCATCCGTCTCAGCTCCGCCGAGGCGAGGAGGGGGAGCGCTCGGAGCGGGTGAATCGGTGTGCCGTCGATCAGTTCGGAGCGTTTGTTGACATCACCATGAGCGATCGGTAGTTCGTAAGGGTCGACGTTTGGGTGGTCGCCCTGTTTGACACCTTCGGGATCGGTCAAACGGGCGATGGCGTCGGCTGCGACGCCTTCGCTCATCACGATGTTGATGAGTGGTCGGCTCTGGGCTCCGTCGCGGTGTTCATGCCCAGCGGTGATCAGATTGAACAGTGCGTCGGCTCGGCGTTGGGCCGGTGTGCGGTCTTCACCCGCGGCGATGAGTTCTGCGTCGTGACGAAACAGCCGTTGGATCTCAAACTCGAGAGCGGTTCTGAAGGCTGATCCTTCGAGCGGATCAAACAAGAACTTGCCTTCAAGCATCCCGTCGTCGCGGGTGCGCATGGACACAGCCCGGTTCTGTTTCTGGATCTTTGGTTCGAGCCCGTCTGGGTCCGCAGCCAGCATCCAGTATCGGAGAACTTCGGTGAAGTCTTTCCATCCGCAGGTTTCAGCAGCATCGATCAGCTGAGCTTGGCCTTCAAACAAAGCGGCCCGGGTTCGGGCGTTGTCGAGGGCCTTCAACGCTTCGACATGACGGCGAGTGAGACGGCCAGCCATGAAGGCGGCGGCGATTTCGGGGTAACCGGAAACCCAACGACCCAGGGTGCGGTCCCTCGCGATGGGCATGGAATCACATTTGGCCCTGGTGCCGATGGAGGAGGGGAGCGAGCGATGCCCGGTGACGGTCTGTACGGCTGCTCGATCAGCTTCAGCAGTCGCGGCACACATCACAGCATCGAACTTCGCCCGCATGGTTTGCAGGCCGACGAGCTGGTCGGACAACACGTCAGGTGTGAGGCACGACAGTGGAATCGCAGCGGTCTCGTCGAGCGCTCTGTCTAACGCGCTCAGAGCGTCAGGAACTTGGTTCACGAGTGTTCACCCCTTTGCAGGATTGCTGGCCACCGGGAACGCCAGCAGGAAGCGGCGAGCAGGGTGATTGAGCGAGCGGCAGCCGTGGCTGCGAAGTCCGTGATGTGGGGAACCACCAACGAAGAACTCGCAACGTAGCATACATATGTTCGTTATGCAAGGACGTACGTATGTTTCTCTCTGAAGCTTGATTCGATTGACTCGCCGGTGAGAACATCCCGATGTCGGAGGTCGCCCAAGCCCCGCACGGGAGCGAGTCATGGAGTTTCAACGAACGCCCGACGAACGATTTGCTGACCTCGTCGACTGGTCGTACCAACCGAGCTACGTATCGGTCACCGCCTCGGGCGTCGACGTTCCGCTACGACTCGCCTACGTCGATGTCGGACCAAAGGCAGGCCGCACGGTGCTGTTACTCCACGGCGAGCCGACCTGGGGCTACCTGTATCGCACGATGATTCCAGGCCTCATCGAAGCGGGCTGTCGAGTCATCGTCCCGGATCTCATCGGCTTTGGTCGCTCCGACAAACCGACGCAGAAGAGCGACTACACCTACGCCCGCCACATCGATTGGGTCTCGTCGCTGGTCGAGCAGATCGACCTTCACGACGCGGTGTTGTTCGGTCAGGACTGGGGCAGTCTCATCGGCCTGGCGGTCGTCGCTCGACATCAGGATCGCTTTGGCGCCGTGATGATTGGGAATGGTGGGCTTCCCGATCCTGAACACCGGGAGCAGATGATGGCGACACAAAAGACGTCGCACGATCCCGGCGCCTTTCTGCGGTGGCAACAGCACGCTGCCCAGCTCGATTCGATGAACGTTTCAGAGACGCTGCGCCTCGGGTTGGGTGGTATCCCGGGAGCTGCGATCGAGCTCGCCGACGCCGAGGCCGCCGCCTACGACGCCCCGTTCCCGGATCACACCTACCAAGCCGGTCCTCTCGTCTTTCCGGCTCTGGCGTCGACTCACGGGGACGAGGGAGAGCCGTTCGCACAGTTCACTCAGGCGTGGCGGGTGTTGGAGACGTGGGAGAAGCCGTTCCTGTGCCGCTTTGGAGCGCTCGACCCAATCCTGGGTTACTTCGACCAACACCTCATCGAGCGCATCCCTGGGAGTGCCGGCCAACCACACCAACGCTTCGAAACCGGAGGCCACTTCATCCAAGAACAGGAACCGGAGGCCCTGGTCGAAGGAATCCTCCACCTCGTTACCGAGACGAAACCCGGTTGAGGACTCGCTTCGTGGCGCGGAACTGATCGTCCTACTGTGACTGCATGGATGACGGCATAAACCAACTACGGCGTGGCTATGAACACGCCGTCGACTACCTCACCACCGAGCGGAGCGTGTCGCCGTCGTCATCGAGTCTCGACGCACTCTCAGCGCTCTCAGGTGAGTTTCCCGACGTGGGTTCCGAGGGAAGCGAGACGCTCGACCTGCTGGCATCGATCGGTTCACCAGCGACGGTGCGGTCCAACGGGCCTCGCTACTTCGGATTCGTGACCGGGGGTGCGCAACCCGTTGCGATGGGCGCGGCGGCGCTGGCCTCGGCGTGGGATCAAAACGGCGCACTCCCGGCGATGTCGCCCGCAGCGTCGACCCTCGATGAAACCGCCGCTCGTTGGATGATCGACGCGCTCGTGCTGCCACCGACCTCTACCGGTGTGTTCTGCGGAGGCGCAAGCGAGGCGAACCTGATCGGCCTCATCGCTGCTCGTGATGCGGTCTTGCATCGAGCCGGATGGGACGTTCCTGGCCACGGGCTGGCAGGTGCTCCGGTGATCACGGTGATCACGAGCGCGGAAGCGCACGTCTCGGCAACGAAGGCGGTCGCTCTGGCGGGGCTTGGTCGTGATCGCATCGTCACCGTGCCAACCGATCATCAGGGAGCGATGGATCCCGCTGCGTTTGCGGCGGTTGCGCAGGAGGGGTTCAGCGGGCCGACGATCGTGATCCTTCAGGCCGGCAACGTCAACACGGGCGACAGCGATCCGTTCGCCGACGTCATCCCGCTCGCAACGGAGCACGGAGCGTGGGTACACATCGATGGTGCGTTCGGTCTTTGGGCCGCGGCCGCACCGGAACGCGCTGGTCTCGTCGCTGGCGCTGAGCTGGCTGATTCCTGGGCGGTCGATGCTCACAAGTGGCTCAACGTCAACTACGACTCAGCGCTGGCGATCGTCGCCGATGGCGCTGCACTCGCCCGGTCGATGCGCGCTGATGCTGCGTATCTTCCGGACACCGGCGAGCGGGCTCCGATGCACCTCGGTCTTCAGATGTCGCAGCGAGCTCGCGGCATCGAAACGTGGGCTGCGCTGCGAACGCTCGGCCGAACGGGTGTCGCCGAGATGATCGAGCGCTGCTGCGCCCTCGCTGCCCGATTCGCCGAACAGCTCACCGTGGCTGGTGCCGAGGTGCTCCACGATGTGGTGCTTAATCAGGCGCTCGTTTCGTTCGGGACCGACGAGATGACCAGTGCCGTGATCGACGCTGTTCAGGCCGATGGAACGTGCTGGGTCGGCGGCACGACGTGGCAGGGCCGGCGAGCGATGCGGATCAGCGTGTCCGGCTGGGAAACAGCCGAGTCCGATGTTGATTTGAGTGCCGAGGCAATTGTTCGCTGCTGGGGGCGGCTGAGGTCGTAGGGTTTGGTGCGTGATTCTCGAAGAACTCGAAGGCGTGCTCCAATCGCGTCGATCGGCCGACCCCGCCGAGTCCTACACCGCACAGCTGCTGGCCAACCCTGAGTTGGCTCAGCGCAAGATCATGGAGGAGGCCTTCGAGGTCTGCCTCGAGCTCGGTCGAGCCGAGACCGCCCGTGATCTCGTCGCCGAAGAAGCTGCCGATGTGATCTACCACCTGCTCGTTGGACTGGTCGGTGTCGACGTGCCGCTGAGCGATGTCTTCGCCGTCTTGGAAGGACGACGCTCATGACCCGTATTGCTGTTCCATCAAAGGGTCGGCTTCGTGAATCGGTGCTCGACGTTTTGCGTCGAGCTGGCTACAACACACGAGCCTTCCGAGGTTCCAACGCATCCGCTGTGATCGAGGGCATCGAGTTCATCGAGATGCGTCCTCGCGATGCCGCAGCCTGGCTCTGCGCTGGTCGCCTCGACGCCGCCTTCATCTCCACCGACACCGCCCTCGAGAACTCTGTCGAGAATTGGCCGACCGTTGAGCTTGGATTCTCACGTTCGGACATGATCGTTGCCTGTCGAACCGTCGCCCCATTCACCTCAGCAGCCGACCTCGCAGGCAAGACCGTGGCCACGCATCTTCCGAAGTGGACGCAGCGCTGGTTCGATGGTCAGGGCATCGATGTGGAAGTGGTTGCCATGGGCGGTTCGCTCGAAGGCATCTGCGCTCGCGGAATGGCTGACGCCATCGTCGATCTCCGCGAGACCGGCAACAGCCTTGCCCGGAACTCGTTGCATGCGATCGAAGAGATCGTTCCGTGCCAGGCCGTATTCACGATGGCTGACGATTCGCCGCCCGAGGTTGAAGCGGCCTTGTCCGCAATGGTCCTTCGAATCGAAGCGGCCCACACGGCAACCAAGCGCCAATACCTCGTGCTGCACATCCATCCCGACAAGGTCGGCGATCTCGGCACGGTGTTCCCAGGCCTCGCCGCTCCGACGCTGCTTCCGCTGGCCGGCCGAGATGATCTCGTTGCCGCTCACATGGTGGTTCAGCGCGAAAACTTGTGGGCCAAACTTGCCGACCTGCGAGAACTCGGTGCGACGGGCATCGTCGCACTTCCAACCGACGCGATCCTCGAGTAGCGACTACAGATTGACCGTGACCGCGGCTGGCTTTCGGAAGATCAGCCCGGCTGGTGGTGAGCTCGCATCGGGATCGAGGCTCAAATCTGGCGCGCGGTCGAGCAGCGCGTTGATCGCAGCACTCGTCTCCATTCGCGCGAGATGGGCGCCGATGCATGCGTGGGGGCCGTTGGCGAAGGTCACGTGTTGATTCGCGTTCGTTCGGCTCAGGTCGAACTCGTGCGGATTGTCGAACACCGCCGGATCGCGATTGGCGCCGAGGAGGCTGACGGTGACGAGATCACCTGCTTCGACGTTGGCCGACTCGATCGTCATCGCTCGAGTGGCATAACGATCGACGAGCGAGGCCGCCGGTTCGAGTCGAAGTGATTCCTCGATCGCCGCCGCGATCGCCGTGCGGTCGGCAGCGACGGCGGCCCATGCTCCTGGCGTCGACAGCAGATGCCAAAGAGCGTTGGCGATCATGCCTTCGACGGTTTCGATTGCGCCGAACAACACGACGATTGCATCAGGCCGCAGATCCGCCTTCGTGATC
>CALEWY010000134.1 GCA_937925335.1 uncultured Acidimicrobiales bacterium | reverse complement strand
CGGATCAGCCGGGCGGGCTCATGAACGTGCTGATGGGCCAGAACATGATGCGCAAAGATGGCGACGCGCATCGCGAAGAACGCTTCGTCTACTACCCCGCCATCTCGCCGAACACGGTGAAAAAGACATGGGCAGCACAATTCGATGCGCTCGCCGACCTCGTTCTCGATGATCTCGTCAACTCTGGTTCAGCGGACCTCGTTGCGACCTACGCAACGACCCTGAGTGGCGAGGCTCTCAAGGCGATGACCGGTCTCACCAACATCACCGCGGCCGAAATGGACGAGTGGAGCCAAGCGATGATCGACGGCATCGCCAACTACGCGGGTGATCCCGAGACCGAGGCTCGATGCCACAAGGCAACAGCTGCCATCGACGCCGCAATCGATGAGCGCCTCATCGATCTTGCCGATGACCCCGACCACAGTCTGCTCGCCGTGATGCTCGGCGCGGGTATGCCACTCGACAAGGTTCGAGCCAACATCAAGCTCACGATCTCCGGCGGGCAGAACGAGCCGCGTGACGCAATCGCCGGGGCGATCTGGGCTCTGCTCACCCACCCCGACCAGTTGGCCTTTGTGATCGATGGAACGATCTCGTGGAGAGACGCCTTCGAGGAGTACTGCCGATGGATCTCGCCGATCGGCATGTCTCCTCGCCGCATCGCCGCTGACTACACCTACGGAGGGGTCGACTTCGAGCGCGACTCGCGGGTGTTCTTGATGTTCAACTCGGCGAATCGTGATCACGCGCACTTTGCCAACCCTGACTCCTTCGATGTCACCCGAGACACCAAGGCGGCGCTCGCGTTTGGAGCTGGTCCTCACTTCTGTGCAGGCGCAGCCGCGTCACGAAGCCTGGTCGGTGACACCGCCCTCCCGAAGGCCTTCGAGCGCCTCGCCAATCTGGAGCTCGACGAATCGAACGGATCAGCGGTCGAGTTTGGCGGCTGGGCGTTTCGTGGTCCGTTGCGGTTGCACGCTCGCTGGTCGATCTCGGAACCTCAACCAACCTGACAAGCCCGTCGCTCGTTCGCAGATTTGAGCCGTTCGGACCACACGAAGAGTTCTCTGTTTGGTGTGACGGATGGCTATTGTTTGAGGGTCGAACCAAGGAGCGTCAGATGACGGACACGATGGACCCAGCAGTCGCCGATGCCTTTGAGCGCGGGCCAGAGCAAGAAATGGCTGAGCTCGGAGCCGACGTTGGGGCCGCCACCGACCTCACAATCGACGAGATCAACCCGCTCAACGCGCACCTCTTTCGAGAGAACCGCTGGCAGGAACACTTCGCTCGGCTGCGTGCGGAAGACCCGGTTCACTTCAACTCGCTCCAAAGCGCCGGTCGATACTGGTCGCTCACCAAGTACGACGACGTCCGCGCTGTCGACGGTGATTGGAAGACCTTCTCGTCTGAGCCAGGCATCACGCTCGGGCCAAAGTTGCTCGGCGAAACGAACGAAGAGACCGGCTCGGGCATCCAGTCGTTCATCGCAATGGATCCGCCTCGCCAGACCGAACAGCGCAACACGGTTCGTTCGGTCTCCGCTCCGAAGAACATGCGCAACATCGAGCCGGAGATTCGCGAGCGCACTGCTCGAGTGCTCGATTCACTCCCCGAGGGTGAGACCTTCGACTGGGTCGACACCGTGTCGATCGAACTCACCACGATGCTCCTCGCCACGCTGTTCGATTTCCCATTCGACGATCGCCGAAAACTCACTCGCTGGTCGGACATCGTCTTCGCGATCCCCCAGCCCGGCGGCATCGTCGAGTCGGTTCAGCAAAAGCGAGAAGAGATGATGGACTGCGTCCGCTACTTCGAGAAACTCTGGATCGAACGAGCCAAGAACCCCGGCAACGATCTCGTCAGCATGCTCGTTCATGGCGAAGCCACCAAGGACATGCCGACGGTGACCCACCTCGGCAACCTGTTGCTCTTGATCGTCGGCGGAAACGACACCACTCGCAACACGATGTCGGGCAGCGTCTATGGCCTCAACAAGTTCCCTGATCAGTTCGCCAAGCTGAAGTCTGACCCGTCGCTGATCCCCAAGATGGTCCCCGAAATCATCCGCTGGCAGACGCCGCTGTCCTACATGCGTCGCACGGCCAACTTCGATACCGAGATTGGCGGCAAGCAGATCAAGAAGGACGATCAGATCCTGATGTGGTACTGCTCCGCCAACCGCGACGAGGACGTGTTCGAGAACGCCGATGCGATCGATATCGAGCGGCCAAACGCCGATCGTCACCTGTCGTTTGGTTACGGCGTTCACTTCTGTATGGGAAGCCGACTCGCTGAGCTTCAGCTTCGAATTCTGTGGGAAGAACTTCTCGAGCGGTTCGACACGATCGAGGTCCAGGACGAGCCGGAGCGCACGTTCTCGTCCTTCGTGAACGGCTACGCCAAGCTTCCGGTGCAGGTCACCCGCAAGTAGGCCGCGTGCTTGGTGTCGGACGCTTGCCTACTGGGCCGAGAACGACGCTGACGCCAAGAACAGCAGCACCATCTTCTCGTACTGCTCGACGAGCTCGCTGGCTTCAGGCTCATCGACGCGTGCGGCGAGGCTCGCAAGCGATCCGCTGAGATGAGTCAGCAAGAAGATCGGCCGCTCAACGTCGGCGTCGATCCCGACGCGCTTGATCGCCTTGGCGAACAGGTGAGCATTGCGCCTCGTGTCGGCGAGGTTGATCGCGCCAAGATGAGGGTCCGCATCGATGAATGCAAGGGCTTGGCGAAAGCCCGGGTCGAATTGGAGGCGCCCGAGGAACGAACGGAGCGTGTCCGAAAGACCGGCCGCCAGTTCTTCGAAGGTTTCCGGCGCACCGATGAAGGTGCCGAGACTCCGGTGGTTTTCGTCAAGGCCACGTTCCGCGACAGCGCCGATCAACATTCGATCGTCTTCCACGTAGTTACGGACCTTGTTCGGGTCGACACCGAGACGACCTGCAACAGCATCGATCGATGTTGCGGCTGGTCCGTCTGCAGCAAGCAACGCGGCTGCCTCATCGAGCACTGCGTTGACGAGCGACCAACACTCTTCGGTCTCCGGCGGCCGATGGAGACACGTGTAGGACGAGGCGTGTGTGGCCGACGAGTGGTCCCACAACGGAACGAGATCGCCCAAGTGTTCGTCGAAGAGGACATCGTCGGCGGGTAAGACATCTCCCCGCCTTGGTGACTCTCCCGCACCATCGCTGTAACCACCAGGGTGCGCGCCGCCATGCTGCGCACCGTCGCCCGAGAATTTCATGAGCGGAGAATAGTGTTCGCAACCGCCCTTTGAGAGATCGACAAGCAAGACGAAGCCGGCCTCGCGAACGTGACGTCGACGGGTGTCGCCCTATCGTCAACGCACATGGCTCTCGTCTCAGCTGTTCATCACATCGCAACCGCCACGAACGACCTCGACCGATTCGTCCAGTTCTACAAAGAGGCATTCGATCTCGATCCGCTTCCGGGATTCCCGATGGACTCCCCCGTCGGACGCCTGGCTTTTTACGACCTTGGCGGCGTGCAGGTACAGATCGCTGAGGGTGGAACGATCGAACCCGCACCGGCCGACACGCCCGCAGTTCTCCTGCAAAAGGACCTGCGCGTCGACCACTTCACCCTTCGAATCGATTCTGCAGAAGCCTTCGCTACGGCGAATGAAAACCTCGTTCGACTCGGCGCTTCCGACGGCAACGTCACCGACTTCAGGGGCGCCGACTTGTTGGCCTTCACCGACCCGGACGGTCACATCATGGAAGTCATTCACGAACCTGCAGGCTGAGGCACAGCCAGTCGTCGTCGCGTTCTTTTCGAATGGGCGCACCCACAAGTCCCGCTTTCCTTGGTCTCCCAGCTCACCCTCTTCAGTCCCGTCGTCTCGGTTTCCGTCGCGGCGGTCGTGCTCGACGGTGATTCGGTCAACGTCACACAGCTGGTTGGTATCGCAACAGTGATCGCAGCCCTCGGATTCTTCGTGCGACAGAGGTAGGCGTCGCCCCGAGTCGATCGGCGACGTGCCAAGAAGGTCCTAAGCCCCTGGTCGATCGGCGGCTCCAGCGGCGACGATCGACCTATGGCGACCAGTTCGGATTCGAGCCTCCTCCCGCAGAAGCCATGGTCTCGTCGCCCTCGCGAAATGGAGCCCCAAGTGAACGATCGGATGCCCGATGCACTCGCGCCGGAACGCTTCAACGCCAGCCTGGCTCGCCAGTTCTTGCGTGCGGCAGACATCCTCGAGGTCCAACACGCCGACCGCCATCGAGTGCGCGCCTATCGCCACGCTGCCGATGCGCTCAGGCATCTCCCGGAGCCAGCCTGCACGATCTACCGACGCGGGGGAATCCCTGGATTGATTGCGCTCCCCGCTATCGGCCGAAGCTTCGCCCTCGCGATTGCCGATGTGACCGAAACCGGACGCTGGCATTGGTTGGACCGGCTGCTCGGTCAGGCTGATCCTGAACGACTTCTCGTCACCATCGCCGGTGTCGGGCCGGGTTTGGCGAGTCGGCTCCACCACGAACTCGGGGTTGAAAGCCTCGAAGACTTGGAGGTTGCTGCCTATGACGGACGCCTCGGCGAAATGCCCGGATTCGGAGAGAAACGAGTCCAATCCGTGCGCGACAGCCTGGCTGGACGGTTGGCCCGTCACGGATCGGTCGGGCCATCAACCGATGAGGTTCCCGCCGATGGGCCGAGCCGTGCTGAGCGCCTTGGAATCGATGAGGAGTATCGACGCGAAGCTGCCGCTGGCCGACTTCCCACCATCGTGCCAAATCGCTTCAACCCAAACCGAGATCGGCACCTCCCCGTTCTTCACACGATTCGCGGCGGGCATCACTACACGGCGATGTATTCAAACACCCCGCTGGCACATCAGTTGGGGCAAACAACCGATTGGGTCGTGATCTACGCAGACGCACCTGGTCACGGTCAGTGGACGGTTCTCACCGAGTGGCATGGCGTCCTCAGCGGCCAGCGAGTCGTACGAGGTCTGGTCTCGGACCGAACTGACCAACATGCCAACTGAGACCACTACATCGGGGCTGATCCGGGTGCCGACGGTGGCCCGCCAAACAACTGGGTGAGCTTCTTCGGAGGGCCCGCTTGGACGTTCGATGACACCACCAGCCAGTACTACCTCCATCTCTTCCTGCCTGAGCAACCGGATCTGAACTGGCAGAACAAACGTGTCCGAGCCGAGTTCGATGCCATCCTCGAATTCTGGCTCGACCGTGGAGTGGATGGCTTCCGAGTCGACGTTGCCCAGGCGTTGATGAAGGACCAGGCATTGCGATCGAACCCGCAAGTCGAGTGGTTCGAGGTTGACAACCGAGACGTCATCGCTGCTCGGCGCGGCCATCTGGTCGTCGTGATGAACTCTGGGACCACGTCGGCTGACCTTCCCCTGGAAGGGGACGTCGTGTTTCGAACGCGACCTGTTGGGAAGGAAGCTGCGCTCAACGTCTCGTCCGAGCATCTGAGGATTCGACCAGACGAGACCGTCATCCTCGACGCAACTGGGAGCAACGTGAACAGCAGGATCAAGCGTTGGATTCCTAACTCCGTCGCGCCTCGTTAGACGCTGAGGTCGAGCCGGTTGTAGTCGACGATTGCGGCGCGAGCTGCGTCATCAAAGGCAAGGTCGAGAGCGGCTGTCGGCTCGTAGTCGAAAGGCGTTTCGTCCGAGTACCGCTGCTGGCGGGCATCGATCGCCCACCCGATCATCTTCGACCGCTCAGCGATTCGATCAGCGTCGAGCACACCGACCGAACCATGGATGCCACTTCCGGTCTGGCCAAGCACGGAAGCTCGGCGATGGAATCCCATGTTGAGCGTGACCCGGCAATCCGGGCTCGTATTCGCAAACGAGCCGTGCACGGTCTGACGATTCGTGATCGCCACATCACCGGGTGCACACACGAGAGGGACAGCGTTCGGGAGCCGGTCTGAGCCAGCCTCGGCGACCATGCCCGGTATGTCGACATCACGCATCTTGTGGGTGCCGGGCACGACCCAAACACCGTTCGCCGGAGTGCAGCCAAACACCTGACCCATGAAGTTGAAGCCGTGTGCACCTTGATCCCACTCGGGTGAGTCCCAATGGGTGACGCCGTCACGGTGCCAGGCGACCGACGGCCCAACCCCAGGATCCTTGACGAAGAGAACCTCGTTGAACGGTGTGAAGTCTCGACCGTTCAGCGCTGCTGCGACACCGAGAAGACCAGGATGGCCGTACGCCCGCAGGCATGCGTCGCTGTGCTGGAGCGACCCATGCACCACGTAGACGACCTCGGTCGGCGCGTCCGCATCCGCTTCCGGTTCGCTCATCTTGACCGGGTGACGTCCGTGCGATTGGCTACTCCCGCCGACCGGATCCGACAGCGTCTTTGCCCAGATGACGTTCTGCGCTTCGAGTCCTACGCCGATCGCCGGGTTGCCGTCGACGTCGACCTCAGCCCCACGAGCGACGGGAAGCCGACGTCGGAAACGTTCGAGGTCAGCCTCGATGTCCGCAAGCTCTTCGGCCCCGAACACTCCTTCGAAAATGTAGAAGCCGTGTTCCCAGTACGCCTCGACGATCGACGGATGGAGTGCGCCGTCTCCGACGAATCGGATCGGTCCGCGATTGTCGAGTTCGTACGCCCGACGCTCCCCGTCAGCGAAGTAGCGCTCGATGTCAGCCGTGCGTTCCATCTGGCCACGCTCTCACACCGGGCTCTTCTCAGACAACCAGAATGGGTTCACACAAAATCTTGACGGGCAGAATCCGCTCGCCGCTGGTGCGACTGGACGAATCAACTGATCAGCCTGCAGAGTCTGGAGGCAGACAAAGGCCGCATGAACCTCGAGGAGACTCCATGACCGACATCGCAGAACCCAAGACCGGTCCAGGGCCCGTCCCCACCGTTGCCCTCAATCACGCCATCCATCTCGGCGAGAGCGACTTGCCAGAAATCGACCTCGGTGACGGGAGCACCCTGCAGCTGCTCCAGGTCGACCTCAACATCGGCCTTTGGGTCGTCCGGACGAAGTTCCAGCCCGGCTACCAAGTGACGAAGCACTATCACACGGGTTCGGTGTATGCCGTCACGCTGGCTGGCTCGTGGTTCTACAAGGAATACCCGGACTACGTGAACACGGCCGGTTCATACTTGTTCGAACCAGCACACTCGGTCCACACGCTCATGGTTGGAGCGGACAACACCGAAGTCACCGACGTTTGGTTCGCGATTCACGGGTCGAACGTCAACATGGATGACGACGGCAACGTGATCGGGATCACGGATGCTCAGTCGATTCTGGCGACGTATCGCGGTCGCTGCGACGAGTTGGGTCTCGACTGCTCGTCGCTGATCGTGAACGGCTCCCAATCTTGAGCGACCGCAACTCATCGCCTGGCGCCGCGCCGCCACCAATACCCGACACGATCCCATCGATGATGCAAACGGTCGTCGGCATCGCCGACGCAATCGTTCTGGAAGAGAAGCCCGTCCCATCGCCCGGCGCTGGCCAGGTGCTCATCCGTAGCCGGGCATGTGGCATCTGCGGTTCAGACCTTCACATGGTGCGCCACTTCGATGAGACGTTTGGGCCCGCCGGCCCGAACGGCAGTGATGAACAGCGGGGCGTCTTGCTCGGTCACGAACTGGCCGGCGAAGTCGCAGCCCACGGCCCCGGTGCAGGAACGATTCCTGTTGGAACTCGAGTTGCGTCGATCCCTTTCGTCACGGAAGAGTCGGGCGCCTCGCTGAGCGTCGGTGTCAACGGATCGATCCCCGGCGGCTTCTCGGAGTACTACCTGCTCGACGAGTCATCGCTCATCGTGATTCCAGACGACGTCCCGGACGAGACCGTTGCGCTTGGCGAACCACTCGCTGTCGGGCTCCACGCGGTCGCTCGTGGTGATGTCGGCCCGGCAGACATCGCTCTTGTCATTGGTTGTGGAGCGGTTGGACTCGCCACCATCGTCGCTCTTCGCATGCGCGGGGTTGAGACGATCATTGCGACCGACCCGGTCGAGCAACGGCGAAACATGGCCGCTGACATGGGGGCCACACACACGATCGATCCTCTCGCCGATGACGAGATGGCGCTGTTAGGTCAACTCGCAACGGACGGCCATGCCGTCATCATGGAGTGCGCTGGGGTCACGCCTCTGATCCCGTCGATCATGAATAGAGCCCCGGCCAAATCTCGCATCGTCATCGTCGGGGTACACACGACTGACGTCACCATCACACCGCGCATCGCAATGCGGAACGAACTCGATCTCCGATTCACCTTCTACTACTCAGCCGAGGAGTACGCAGAGGCGATCGACGCAATCGTTTCCCGCCGGTTCGACCTGAGCCAACTCGTGACTGCCACGGTCGGAATCGACGGAATCGGCGAGGCCTTTGACGTGCTCAACGGCCCAAATGAGCACCTCAAGATCATCGTGCAACCATGGCGAGCCGGCGGACTCACGCCGGTGGGCGAAGCGAGCTCAGCCTGAGGCTGCGTCCGTCTCGTCCTCACGGTTCGTGATGGCACGCGCTGAGCGCAACTCGGCGATCTCGCCAGCCGTGAACCCAAACTCGGCGAGCACCTCGTCGGTGTGTTCCCCATGCTCGGGCGGTTGACGCTCGACGCTGGTCGGCGTTGCGCTGAAACGTGGGGCCGGAGCGGGCTGGGTGACACCACCATGCTCGACGAACGTTCCGCGTTCCACGAGGTGAGGGTGCTGCGGTGCTTCGTGCATGTCGAGCACCGGCTGCACACAAGCGTCTCGACCACCGAGCTCGGCCGCCCACTCATCACGGGTCTTGGTGATGAGGATCGCTGCGAGCTTGCTTCCCAACGCCGGCCAATCGGTGCGAGGTCGATGGAATCCAAACTCGTCGGGATCGAGGCCGAGTGCCTCTTCGAGGTTCTTGTAGAGCCGTGGGCTCAGGCAAGCCACGGAGATGAACTTGTCATCGGAGCAGCGATACATCCGGTAGAGCCAATGGCCGCCGTCGACGGCGTTCGTGCCACGCTCGTTCCGCCAAAATCCCGTTGGCAACCCGCCGTACATATAGGCCATGAGGTTTGCTGAGCCGTCGACCATCGATGCATCGACGACTTGGCCTTCGCCCGTCTCCCTCGCCGACATGATTCCGGCGAGCAGACCCATGGCGAGAAAGGTCCCGCCGCCTCCGAAGTCTCCACCGAGGATGAGCGGTGGCACGGGTTGCTCGGCGGTGCCCACCGCATGGGCGACGCCGGTGAGTGAGATGTAGCTGAGATCGAACCCGGCTTGGTCGGCGAGCGGGCCATCCTGCCCCCAGCCAGTCATGCGTCCGTAAACCAACGCGGGATTGCGGGCGAGGCAATCCTCCGGACCAACCCCAAGCTTCTCGCAAACGCCGGGCCGGTTTCCTTCGATCAATCCGTCTGCCTGCTCGACGAGACGCATGAAGGCCTCGATGCCCTCGGGCTGGTCGAAATCGATCGTCACCGCTCGGCGATTTCGGTAAAGCGTGCGGTACTCGTTCGGCGGGTATCCGTAATCAGGTTCGGACGGCCGATCGACTCGGATGACATTGGCACCCATGTCAGCCAGCAACATCGCGGCAAACGGGCCGGGCCCGATGCACCAGAGTTCAAGAATCGTGACACCGGAAAGTGGACCCATTTCCTCTGTTTACGCCGACTCGGTCCGCCCGGCCAAAACGCTCGCCCACAGGAATTCTCGAGCCCGAAACAGTCGCCTCACCTCAGCCCGGCTACGAAGTGGTGCTGTTGGCGATCTACTACCGCTACCTCAAGCGAATCGTCGCCGGGTGCGAATCTGGTCGTCACACGACCAATTGCGCGCCGAGAACGGTCAGGCCTGTGCGTCGAGTTCGGCGATGAGCTTCTTTGGCGCTGTGGCTCGATAGCTCGCTTCGACCAACTCGGCGACCTCATCCCAATCCGGTTCGCCGCTCAAGTCGATACCTCGCCACCCGCTCGGGCCCCAGTAGGCCGGGAAGAAAAAGCGGTCATCTTGAGCGATGGCTTCGGCGTCGTCTGGGTCCGGCATGAAGATCAGCGCTTGGTCGTATTGACCGGTGTTGTGCTCACCTTTCAGCACCGCGCCGAATCCAGCGAAGATCTTCTTCGTGAAGAACGCTGGCCGACCGTGGGAGACCTTCACATCCGCTCCCGGCAGTGCGAGGCAAATCTCGCGCAGCTGCGCCAGCACAGGATCGTCGTCATCGAATTGTTGCTGATGAGCCATGTCTCCGACGTTAGACGGGCCCCACCAGGCGGGCTGCCAAATCAGCCCGATGCTTCCCGACCTGCGTACGCGGTGGGGTCAGACCCCACGATGTACGCAGGTTGCATCCCGGGTCGTGAACTGTGCGAAGTTGGTCGAATGGCTGATGCTCCAGAGATGCAGGAATGGTCGACGATGATCGCCGAGGAGATCGTCGATCCGAGCCGCGCAATCGTTGACCCGCACCATCATCTCTGGCCCGAAGGTGGGGCGCTCCCCTACGGGCTCGACGCGCTTCACTACGACACCGGGAGCGGCCACAACATCGTCGGTACCGTGTTCGTCGAGTGCGGGGCCGGCTATCGCCCTGATGGCCCCGACCATCTCAAGGTCGTTGGCGAAACGGAGTTCGTCGCTGCTCAGGCTGCCGCCAGTGCCGCCGCCGACGGAGCGACCATCACCGGCATCGTCGCCCATGCCGATCTTCGACTTGGCGACAAGCTCAACGAAGCGCTCGATGCGCATGCCACCGCCGGCGGCGATCTCTTCAAGGGTGTGCGCCATGCTGGCGCTCGTGACGCTGACCCAGCAGCGTTGACCATTCCCGGGCGCGCGCCCGAAGGCCTCTACGCCAACGATGACTTCCGCGCTGGCGTCTCACGCCTCGGCGACCGAGGTCTCGTCTACGACACTTGGCACTATCACCATCAGAACCGAGACTTCAACGAGCTCGCGGCAGCGGTTCCCAACACGACCATGGTGCTCGATCACTTCGGATCACCGCTTGGGGTCGGCCGATTCGCTGACTCACGGGAGGAGATCTTCGAGCAGTGGAAAGAGGACGTTGCTGCCATTGCTGAGAACGCAAACGTTGTCGCCAAACTCGGCGGGCTTGCAATGCCCGACAACGGGTTCGGATGGCACGAAAGCACCACCCCAGTCACCAGCGATCGGTTCGTCGAAGAACAGGGCCGCTACTACCGCCACACCATCGAGTGCTTTGGCGCCGATCGCTGCATGTTCGAAAGCAACTTCCCTGTCGACCGCTTCTCACTTTCCTACGCAGTGCTGTGGAACGGGCTCAAGAAGATCGCCGCTGGCTACACCGAGCGTGAGCAAGAATCGATGTTCTCGGGCACCGCAACTCGGATCTACGGGTTGCAGCTCTAGCGACAGCGGCTTTGGGACTCGCCGCTGAGTGACGAGCCGCTGAGTGAAATCGTCGGCTACTCGGCCTGGAGGTCGATCTCGCCGATCGATACCGCCGCGCCGTTGACGAGGGCTTCAACAGCATGGATCCCCGGATAGTGCGTTCTTGTCGAGTGCTGGGCAAGCGAGATCGTCTTGTTCACCACACCTGTCTCGCCAGGCTCGATCGAGAGCTCGGCTCCCTTGAACACCTTGGCGTTCGTCGAGCCGTTGGCCTTCACGAAGTGAACCCGGAGATCGACGAGCGCTCCGGCGGTCTCCTCACCGGGGTTCTCGATGTGCACCTGAACCTTGACCTTGTCGCCGATCGATGGCGATGACGGTTCGATCGCGGCCAGACCCACAGTCGCCGGCGAACTCGCTCCGTAGCCGAGCACGTCGAGCGCTCCGGGATCACCGGCCTTGATGAGTGTCCGGAGGCCATGGCGGACAAGCCGCCGCCGATTGACGTCGCCATCACTCCACCAGCGTCGGGTGACGTCGACCACAAGGTCTGGGTGGTCCTTGGCGATGTCGTTGAGGTTGTTGGCGACCGATCGGCGGACGTATTCGACTGGATCGTCCTTCAGCTCTTCGAGGAGCGCAACGACCGGTGTTGGGTCCTCCTGAAATGCCTTCAGCCTGAACGACCAAGGAAGGCGAGTCCGAGTGCCCTCACTCACGAGCCGTCGCACGTGCACGTTCGGGTCGGTCGCCCATCGTTCGAGATACGACAGCGTTGCCTCGGTGTGGTCCCGCAGCGGCGTACGGATGCTGAACTCGGAGGTGGCTCGTTTCGTGATCTCGTAGTTGGCAGCCATCACGTGCTCGAAGTGATCAGCTCCATGATCGGCCAGGAAGTAGCCGTGAGCCAGATAGAAGAAGCCGGACATCGGGTTGTCGTCGATCTCCGGATCGCCCGTTGGCTGCGCATCATCGGGGTCACAGTTCTCAAGCTCCGGGCCGAGCGATGCCACGAGTATGTCGATCGCCTGACCCCGATCGTCTGGCAGGTGCTCCGCCATCGCCGTTGCGATCTGCTGGCAACGAGGCGTGAGTTCGAGATCGTCGAAACCATCGAGAGCCCGTGCGGTGAACGCTGACGTATCGAACCCGGGGTGAACGGCGTTGATGTCTCTCGCTACCCGATGGACCATCTCCGGGCCGAAGAGATTCTTCAGAGGCTCTGCCATCAGCCGAGTTTGACCGGGACCGTTTCGATGTTGAGTTGGCCTGCGAGGCCCGCCGCTCGATGAACCGCGATTTCCTGCCACTCTGGCGAGGTCGACATCTTCCAAAGGTCCGCCCGCGATGGGTAACTCGCAATGGCGATCTCGTCCCACAGGTCCTCAACTTGACCGAGTGCGAGGAAGGTCACGTCGCCGGCGAATTCGATCGTGCCGCCGTATTCGGTGATGAGTTTGCTCACGCCCCGCCCGTAGATCTCATAGGCCTCCCGGCCGCTCAGATCCGTCTCCCGACCGTCCTCATACTCGGCGTGCTCTTTGAACTTCAGCAGGTTGACCATCGAGATCGGCCCCTCGGGGCCGGGTGCCATCATCTCCTCGATGCGGTCGCCGCTGGTCGGCAGAACCTCGTTCGTTACTTCCATTTTCGTCGTCCTCAATCCTTCAGAAACCGTTTGGCCCCAAAATCTTTTGCGAGTTCAGTTCGCAAAACCTAGATCAGGTTGCTGCATTCTGCACAAGAACACCGGCGTCGACGAGCTGCTGGTAGTCCTCCGTGGATCGACCGCCCAGCTCACAGCACACATACTCGTTGTCCTGTCCGAGGTGCTGAGTGAGCAAGGGTGGTTCATCGGCCGACTCAGAGAGTTTGATCGGCATACCCGGGACGAGCACTCGACCCAGCACGTCGTCGTCCACCCACCGAACCGTTCCCGTCTCGACGAGGTGCGGATGGATGGCAGCTTCGGCGAGTGTCAGTACCGGTGCGACAGGAATGCGCTCGGCTTCGAGTCGGCCGACCACTTCATCACGGTCAACCTGGGCAATGAACCAGGCCGCGATCTCGCCGTTCACGTCATCTCGATGCTCGGTGCGACCCGCACTCGTTTCGAAACGAGAACCGTCGGCCAGCTCCGGACGACCCATGACCTCACACGTCGCTCGCCACTGTTTGTCGTTCACCGCCGCCAGGACGATCGATCCGCCATCACCGGTTTCGAAGACGCCGATGCCACCGATGACCGGATGGACGTTGCCCTGCCTGATTGGTTCTTCGCCGGAAATCGACCACGACTGCAGGTTCACCTCGTGCGTCGACACGTAGGAATCGAGGAGCGACACGCTCACTTCCTGGCCGCGGCCGGTCCGCTCGCGGTGATACAGCGCTGCTGCAATCCCGCCGAACGAATGCACGCCGGTCAGCACATCACCAGGCGACATACCGGCGAGCACCGGCGGACGGTCTTCGTAGCCCAGCATGTGCATGATGCCGCCGTAGGCCTGAGCGATCGGGTCATATCCGGGGTGATCGCGCAACGGGCCAGAGCGGCCAAACGCACTCATGTTGCACACGATGAGACGCGGGTTGGCGGCGGCGACAACGTCGTAACCAAACCCGAGTCGCTCGATCACGCCGTTCGCAAAGTTCTGAACCATCACGTCGATGTCAGGCAGTAGGTCGAGAACGAGTTGACGACCTCGCGGGTCTTTGAGATCGACGCAGATCGAGCGTTTGCCACGATTCTGCTGAACGAAGTAGCCCGATCGCCCATCGCGGATCTGCGGCAGTGCGCGCCCGATGTCACCAGCAGGCGCCATCTCGACCTTGATCACCTCAGCACCTAGCTCAGCCATGAGCCGGGTTGCCGTTGGGCCAGCCAGCACTTGAGAGAAGTCGAGAACCCGCAAACCTTCGAAGATGCCTTCCACCGGCTCATCATGTCTGAAGCCACCCCCATACACCGAAACCTTGGCGCGGAGTAGGGTCAGCTATGGAGTACGACGACGTCATTGCCGCTGCGTTCGAACCCACACCTGACGGGGTGGTCGCTGGACCGACGCAAGATCCCAGTCCGGCTCGACGGTTCCGAGACGCGATCGAACCCATCGCCATGCACTCCGTCTGGTCCCGCGCCACGAACGAGGCACAGGCCGACCTCGGCCTGAACTTCATGACCGGTTACGTGATGGGTCGAGCGGCGCTGCTCGGCGAGCCTGAGCCAGGTGTTGTTTCCGCCTCGTTCGCCGTCTTCGAGCCAGCGATGGTCCAAGGTGCATACGAAGCAGCCAGAAGCGTTTGTGACCGAGACGAACTGTGGGCCACTCGGACCGCTGCCACCGTCGCAAGCCTGACCAAGGCGTTGGATGAAGCGGACGTCTCGGCCGCTGCCGACGCTCTCGAAACGGCTGTGAAGGCGGCACCAATGGCGGGACGCCCGCTGTTCTCCGGGCTGCTCAGCCAGGAGTGGCCGAGCGATCCGGTCGGTCGTTTGTGGCGGGCGTGCGAACTCGCACGCGAACACCGTGGTGACTCTCATGTCGCCGTCTGTGTTGCCAACGGACTCGATCCAATCGAAATGAACATCCTCACCGAGCTGTGGGTGGGCATGCCGCTCGGTAGCTACTCAGCCACTCGGGCGTGGTCGCCCGATGCCATGGCTACGACGACAGCAGCGATGCAGAAGAAGGGCTGGCTCGATGGTGATCAGCTCACCGACGAGGGCCGCACCTTCCGGGATTCGATCGAGGCGAGCACCGATGCCCTTGAGCAACCGATCATCGACTCACTCGGCGGCTCGTTCGATTCGATCGTGAGCGATCTCGAAACCTGGTCCCAACGATGCATCGACGCCAAAGCCTTCCCCCCGAACGTCTTCAAACGAGCAGCCGGTTAGTCCTCGGCTTGGGCTTTCGACCACGTCGCCCCGCTACGCCGTCAGGCCCTTTTCTTTCAGATAGTGCGGCAGGTACTTGCGGTAGAACTTGTACTCCTCGTCGATGACACCGTTGAGCACCTTCGGCGGGTCATAGGAGTAGCTGAATTTGTACGCGCCGGGCGGGTCGACGATAAGGACACACGTGCTCCACTTCTCCCCGGTCTCCGACGTCGTTGCGTCGCGCAGCTTGAGCAACGCAGATCTCGCATCCTCGGACATCTCGAAGTTGGCGAGGCTGTGGGTGTTGTCCGCATCGCGTTGAACAATGATCGTGTACTCGCTCTGCGCTCGGCTCTCAGGCGAGTCGAGGATTTCGTAGTGCACCACGATGCGTTCCCAGAACCCGATCACGCTCTTCGCGAATTCCTGCACCGCATCGTTCTGCAGCGTGACAAGTTCGGGTTCAAGGCTCATTGGTTCCTCAGCCGTTCCGGCAGGCTTGTGAATGACGAGTAGTCAAGCACCAAGTTGTTATCCGATGGCTTCAGCGACCGAGGGAACAACAAGGTTGCTGGTCAAAGAGCACATCGGATTGAGTTCTGACAGGATCGAGACATGACCAACGCACCGATCCTTCCTGGCCGACTTGGCGATCCAGACATGTTGATGAAGACCGACCCGAGGGCCGACCCTCGCATGGTCGCAGCGATGGCACTGCTCGGAATGGACGGAGCGCCAGAACCTGCACCCGTCGACGTGAACTCGCCGGACGAGGCGTTGCAGGAGTACGCGATGGTCGCTGAGGAAGGCTTCGCCATGCTGGGCGACATCCTCAGCTCGGGAGCACCAGCGATCACCAACGTCGAGCGACGGACCGAGGTGATCCGAGGCATCGACGGCAACGACATCAGCCTCTACATCCACACCCCGACCGATGTCGACGGACCCGTGCCAGCGATCGTGCACACCCACGGCGGTGGCATGGCGATCCTCGAGGCATCGAGCGGCGGCTACGTGCGCTGGCGCGACGAGCTCGCATCGACCGGCCTCGTCGTCGTTGGTGTCGAGTTCCGAAACTCTGCCGGCAAGCTCGGCCCACACCCCTTCCCGGCTGGTCTGAACGACTGCTTCAGCGGCGTGCAGTGGACGCACGAAAACCGCGAATCGCTTGGCGTGTCGAAGATCGTGATCTCCGGTGAGTCTGGTGGTGGCAATCTCGCGATCGCCACCACGATGAAGGCGAAACAGGAGGGAGCGCTCGACATGATCGCTGGCGTCTATGCACAGTGCCCATTCATCTCTGGCCTGTACGAAGACAAAGATCCAGCGCTTCCGTCGCTCTACGAAAACGACGACTACTTCTTGAACTGCTCAATGCTTGGTTCGATGGTGCGCATGTACAGCCCCGACGCCTCGGACGACACCAACCCACTCGCTTGGCCGTACCACGCTGAGGTGGATGATCTGCGAGGCCTTCCACCGCACATCGTCTCGGTCAACCAACTCGATCCGTTGCGTGATGAGGGCTTGGCGTTCTACCAAAAGCTGCTTGCTGCGGACGTCTCTGCCGTGAGCCGCACGGTCAACGGCACATGCCACGCCGGCGATTGCCTGTTCCGCGATGCCATGCCCGAAGTCTTTATGGCGACGGTCCGCGACATCAACAGCTTCGCAAACAACCTGTAGCCGAGAGGTCTCGCACCGCTTCTGTCTCTCCTCGCTCCGTCCGCCGACAAGCCAGTTCGACTCAATCGAACGATGGCCTGCGGGCGGCGGCGAGGACGATGACCGCGCACACACCCAGGGTCGCAGCCGCGTGGGTCAACCCTTCGACCAGAGATCCGGCCTCGGCCCCGTCGACCGCGTAGGTTCCCAACTCTCGGGACGACCAGAACGGGAGTGCCCGAGAATACGTGTCGAACGGGTTCACGATCGCTTGCAAGCCGGCGAAAAAGAACAGAACGAGCGTGCCTTCGAGCTCCCGGCTGAGCAGTGAGCCAATGGCCGTCCCAAGGCCAATTGCAACGACCGACGTCACTGCGAAGTCCAGCAACACGCCCGCGAGGCTGGCGACATCTTGATCCACCGCCACGAGCAGTCCGAACCCTGCGGTGAGCAGCGCTCCAAGCACAACGAGGCCGAGCAGACGCCCTGCGAGAAGATGTGATCGCTTCCAGCCGGCCAACTCCAGGCGTGGGTCGAGTTGGCGGGCCGAGATCGACGCGAAGAACGCAACCGTGCTGAGCGCCCAGCTGACCCCGAAGACCAACGACCGAATGGCTCGTCCGACCGTGTCGCTACTCACGAAATAGAAGGCGACGGGCATGATCATCAAGATCGCCAAGGTGAAGCGGCGCTGCAGGATGGCTCGGAACGTCATGGCGCCATGAAGGGTCACGTGGCTCGTCATCGAACGGACAGTCCTGCGATCTCGACCACATGTGAGGCCTTGCGAAGCGCATCTTGAGAGTGCGACGAAACAACGCTTGTCCCACCACGTTCTTGCCACGACCACAGCAGTTCCCAGAACCTGCGGGCGCTGTCTGCGTCCATTCCTTGGTACGGCTCATCCAGCAGCAGCACCTCTGGCTCACTGAGGAGTGCAACGATCACGCTGAGTTTCTGGCGTGTCCCTCCCGACAGTTCGTTCACGATCGGCGCCGCCTCGGCATCCCATCCGAGCTCTCGTGCAAGCCGATTCCCTTCGCCTCTCGCCGACGCCCTCGTCGAGCCGGCTGACGCGCCGAACAATTCAAAGTGGTCTGACGGTCGGAGATACGGGTCGAGGCCACCCTCTTGGGGAACATAACCAACGGCTCCGTCCACCTTCACCGTTCCAGAGTCCGCCGCCTCGAGGCCAGCGACGATGCGCAGCAGCGTCGACTTCCCGGCTCCGTTCGGCCCAGTGAGGACAACAACCGACGCTGCCTGCGCTTGAAAGCTGACGTCATCGAGCACGGTTCGACCTCGGTAAGACTTCGAGACATCACACGCCGAAATGATCGATCGGGAGTTCGACTCTGACCGCCTCGCAAGCGGGCGTTCGAGCGCAGCCGCAAGGGCATAGGCGTAGTCCTCGGCGGGGCCGAAGTGGTCATAAGCCTCGAGACCCGAGTCGGTCAAGAAGCCCTCGGTCTCAACCAGAATGTCAGCTCGCTGCGTCGCATCGACACCGCTCACTGCGAGTTCATGATCGAGAGCATCGAGCCACGACGTGTTGATCATGAGGTGGCTGCACGTGCGAGGATCGAGCCAACCGACGAAGCGAATCGCTCCCAGATCTCCGCCTGATCAGCGAGCATGCCTTTCCCGACTGGAGTGAGCACGTAGTACTTGCGGCCCGGGCCGCCTTCGCCCGCTCTCCATTCGGCCTCGATGAGACCTTGCTTCTCGAGACGAAGCAGTGCCGGATACAGCGACCCGCCTGGAACTCGGCCAAGTCCGGATGCTTCCAGACGTCCGCTGAGCTCGTAGCCGTATGCCTCACCGTCAGCGAGAAGGGCGAGCAGTAGCGGCTCCAAGACTCCACGAAGCCAGCCTGT
>CALEWY010000133.1 GCA_937925335.1 uncultured Acidimicrobiales bacterium | reverse complement strand
AGGTGCTTGAGCTCATCGTCGTCCGCCCAAGAGGCGAGATGAGTGAGCGCCCGACACATGACCCACGAATCGATCTCGCTGATGAGGTCGGTTCGTTCTGCGAACTGGATGAACCGCTCGGGGCGAATCTGTCCGACCCCTTCTCGCTCCCAACGAAGCAGGGCCTCTGCTCCGTCGAGCTCCCCGGTGTGCAAGTTGAACGTCGGCTGGAAGTGCAGCTGGAACTGGTCATCGGCGAGACCCTGGCGAATGGCACTCTCCAGGTCTGCCTCGGCGAGCAAACGAGAGCGCATCTCGTCATCACAGAAGGCGGTTCGGCCGCGGCCGGCTTCCTTCGCCTCGTAGACGGCGAGGTCGGCATCGTGCACAACGTCGCTCGCTTTGCGTCGACCGCCGGCCAGAGCTGCGCCGATCGAGGCGGAGGGGATCGTGGTCCCCTCGACGTCGTCGAAGGGGGCGGAGACCGCATCGAGCAGCCGTTCAGATAGCTGACGAGCCTCCTGCTCGTCCGCCACGGGCTCGGCGATCACGAGAAACTCGTCGCCACCGATGCGGCCGACGAGGTCACCATCACGGCAGCTTCGGATGAGCCGTCGCGAAACCTCGCGAAGCAGCCGATCGCCGGCGGCGTGTCCGTGCAGGTCGTTGACCTGTTTGAAGTTGTCGAGGTCGACGAAGAGCACGGCGACATCGGAGTCGATTCGTTCAGCTCGTGCGAGCGCTCCCTCGAGGTGCTCCATCGACGCGCTTCGGTTGGGAACACCGGTCAATCCGTCGTGTGACGCTTCGTGGGCAAGACGGCGTCGGTACTCCTCACGCTCGCCGAGCGAAACGCGGAGTCGCTCGACTGCGGTGCTGAGCGACGAACCAAGGGTGCCGGACGCGACGTCGTCGTCGTCCAAGTCGTCGAGTCGGCCATCGGCGAGGGCAAGCGCTTGCATCTCGGCGCGGCGAAGGTTGGCGACCGCTTCGTTCAACGTCTCGGCGACGGTCCTGACCTCTTCTGGCCCACGAACACTCACCGAGGCCGAGTTGTCACCGGCTCGAAGTTGCTCGGCCGCGTTTGCCAGATCGCTGAGGGGACGAACGATGGAGCGAGTGCTGACCCATGCGCTCGTCAAGGTGATCAGGGTGATGATGCCGACGATCGATCCGATGAGCCAGGCGTAGCGATCGGCTGCGTCTCGTCGTTCCTGCACACCCGCTTCAGCCTCGAGTGCGACCGACTCGAGCATCGAAAGGTGGGCTTCCATCGACAACTCTGCGTCGATGAACGAGCTTGCGATCTCGCCAAGTCCCTCGGGGTTCAGAACGCCGTCGACGACGACTGGCTCCGGAGAAGTTCCCGAGAGCAATGCGTCGGTGTCTTCGATGATCGAGCGAGTCGGCGGGTTCGTCTGCAGCTCCCTCCACGCCTCGCCGGCGGGGGAGTCGGCCTCGATGATCTCGGTGAGTTGAGCCGACTGCGCTCTGTATTGAGTCCGTGCGTTGTCGAGCTCGCGAACGGCTTCGTTGTTGTCGCCCGGCCCAAAGGCCGTAACGAAGAAGAACGATGTGATGAGCTCGACACCCGTCGCCCGAAGTGCGTTGCTCTTATCGAGGATTTGTGTGGCCTGCACGACATCGGCTGACCCGTCGATGTTCGCTGCGACCTGCACGGCGTTTGTCGTGCTCGCTGCCACCATCGGTCGCAAGACGTTGTCGGCGAATTCGGCGATTGGCGAGGAGGTCAGCGATGTGTCATCGGCGCGACGAACGGTGTTGAAGTCTTGCGATAGATCGGAGTCGCCGGTGGTGGCGAGAAGTCGATCGACTCGCAACTGAGCCTCGGAGAGACGTTCATCGATGTCGAAGCCGTAGGCCGCCGTGACGAAGCCAGTCGGGATCCCGAACTTCTCGGTCGTGAGTTTGGCCTCGGTCCAGTAGACCTCGTCGACCACGGCGATCTCGAGCTCGACGAGCACCAGGAGGTCCTCAACAGCGGTCTCGACGTCGTTCAAGTTGGAGCGAGTCTCGGCAACGGTCAATGCCTGTGCGGTTGCGAGACCGGCGAGACCGAGCGTGGGGACGAGCGCGAGAAGGATCATCACCGTGCCGACTCGTAGTCGCATCGAGAGAAGACGCTTCAACCGCACCACGTCCCTATGTCGACGCGATACAGCCCCCGCTTGAGCCTTGCCCGGGCTGCCTAGTGCGGATGGCCTAGGGCCTAACCGTGGTTTGCGCCGGTGGCGGCGTTGAACTCCTCGATCATGCCGTCCCACTGCCCGACGAGGGGTCGGAGACCATCCCAGAAGTCCTGGCTGCGACGGCTTTCGAAGTCCTCAAAGTCGGTGCCCTGCTGCTCGACCCACGTGAAGTAGCCGAGGTTGAACACCCGGCGGCGCTCGACTTCGCCCATCTCCATCGCATGGGTGATGTCGACGTCGGCGAGATGACGATCGAAGACCTCAGCAGCCTGTGCATCGTCGAATCCGCCGGGGAAGTCCTGGCTCATGATCCGCTCGCGGTCGGAGTTGTAGAGATCCGAACCATCGGTGGCGACTGACATCACGACGTCGTCCGAGCCGAGTCCCCAGACCTTCGCTGCGTTGATCGCGGCGAGCGTGTTGCAAATCGACGAGTAGCCAAAGTCGACGAGCATGTCCACGAGTTCGGGGGCGATGCCCCGCTCGACGAGGTGACGCTTGCCGGCTGGTGAGTTGAACAGCACGTCGATCTGGTTGGTGGCATCGTCGCTGATGGCGACCGCGAGGTCGGTGTTGGTCACGTTATGGATCAGAGGGATGTGCTTGTCGCCGATTCCCTGAATGTTGTGGTCGCCGTAGCCGTTGTAGAGCATGGTCGGGCACTCGAGCGCTTCGACGGCAACGATCTTTGAGCCGTGCTCATCCTTCAAGTAATCGCCGGCGCCGAGTGTTCCTGCTGAGCCCGATGCCGAAACGTATGCGGCGAGGCGACCTGGGCGATCGGCCGTGACGTGGTTGAAGACCTTCTCGATGGATGGCCCCGTGACTGCGTAATGGCCCATGTGGTTCGAGAACTCGGAGAACTGGTTCAAGATCACGTTGATCGGGTCGAGCGCCAGTTCGTTACACGCGTCGTAGATCTCCTTGACGTTGCTCTCGGTGCCGAAGGTCTTGATGACGTCCTCGTCAGGGTTGCTCGTCCAGCGCTCGAGCCACTCGAAACGCTCACGGCTCATGCCCTCGGGCAGGATCGCAACGCCACGGCAACCCAGGATCTTCGAGATCGCGATGCCGCCACGTGCGTAGTTACCCGTGCTCGGCCAGATCGCCCGGTTCTCGGTCGGATCGAAGCGGCCGGTCACGAGACGAGCGACGAGGCAGGAGTAGGCGGCGAGCACTTTGTGGGCTCGGATCATCGGGAAGCGGTTGCCGAACGCCAAGACGATGCGAGCGTCAACACCGGTCAGCTCCGACGGAAGCTCGATGTGCGTGGGGACGTCGACGAAGCCGGGGAAGTTGTCGCCCGGGGCGTCGGCGTGCTCGTTATACCAGTGGACACGGAAGAGGTTGCGAGCGTCGGCCGCATCCTTTTCGACACCAGCGAGTTGCTCCTGCACGGCGGTCGGGATGGTTGAGGGGTCACGAAGCTGAGCGAAGGTGGGGAGCACGATGTTGAGCTCCTTGAATCGACCGACGGCGTTGTCGTAGGACTGGCGCCCGTCGGGGGCGAACTCGCCGAAGATCGCAAGGCCGGATTCAGTCGTGTCCGTAGTCATCATGTAGTTCTACCGCGTGTATGGCGACGCTGGGCCGCAAGATCGATGCTCGTGGCGCGGTTTGGCCGCACTATCGTTCGCGACCATGAGTGAGCTCGATGGCCTCGATCGGTGCATTCTTGATCTGTTGCAGGTCGACGCCACCGTGCCCGCCCGCGAGATTGGTGATTCGGTCGGCCTTTCTGCTGCTGCGGTCCAACGCAGAATCAAGAAGCTCCGCTCGAGCGGGGTGATTCGAGCCATCGTGGCCGAGGTCGAGCCACGCGAAGTCGGCCGCCCGATCACGTGTGTGGTGTCGGTCGAACTCGAGCACGAGGGCTCCGATCAGATCGACGAACTGACGAGCGCACTGAGCAGCCATCCGGGTGTGCAGCAGATCTACTACGTCACCGGTTCTGCCGATCTGATCGTGACCGTGCTGATGCCTGACATGGAGACCTACGACGGATTCACGAGGCGGTTCTTTCTCGACGATTCGAACGTGCGCAGCTTCACGACCCACGTCGTACTCGATCGGATCAAGACCGGGAGTGCTGTTGGTGTGATCGGGCCAACCCTAGGATCGGACGGGTGACCCCAACCACCGGAGATCGTGCGCCCGCCTTCCACCTCTCGGATCAACACGAGACCAAACACCGCCTGTCGTCATTCAAAGGCCGCAAGGTCTTGATCTACTTCTACCCAAAGGCGGACACGCCCGGTTGCACCACGCAGGCTTGTGGCCTTCGCGACATTGCCGATGAGATCGGCGACACGGTTGTGATCGGGATCAGCCCGGATAAGCCTGCCAAGCTCGCCAAGTTCGACGCGAAATACGACCTTGGTTTCATGCTGTTGAGCGACGAGGATCACGCCGTCGCCGAGAAGTACGGCGTCTGGGTCGAGAAGAACATGTACGGCAAGAAGTACATGGGTGTGCAGCGCTCAGCTCTGCTGATCGACGAGAAGGGCAAGGTCGCCGAGGCCTGGCCCAAGATCACGCCGAAAGACACCCCGACAAAACTCCTCGCGGCCCTCGATTCCTGACCTGATCGGCGGCCGACCGGTGAGGATCGGCCGCCGTCTGAGGTGGCGAACTAGTCGAAGAAGTTGCCGATCACGTCGAAACGACTTCCGTAGTCGACAGTTGCGAAGACTCGGCATTCGCCGTTGGTGTCGACGTCGACGAAGATGACTTTGCTGTAGAGCCCATCCTGGTCGCTGACCTGAAAGACGCCCATGACCGTGTCCGGTGTGATGTAGACGTCGGCCAGCCCAATGGTTGAGCCGAGCCGGAAGCCAGTTTGGAACCAGGTTCCGTCTGACGTCTTCACGGCCCCGCGAAGCTGGAGCCGTGACGGCGACTGATCGTCTGCGAATTGCAGGAGAAGCTGGTTGTCGCCGATGCACGCAGCCCACCCGGTTGACCAGGGGCGTTGGAGTTGTTGTTGCTGTGGACTCGTCGGCCTGTCTGGTGGCCGTGGCGCCGCATTGGCAGGGCTGACAAGACTTGCGGATGCGGCCAGTGTCATGGTCGCGATCGCTGCTCTCTTGATGATGACCTTCTTGTGGCTGAACATAACGTTTCCCTCCGTTGATGTGATGTTCAGCCTGAGGGGTGCTCAACGAAGGAGTCTGTCGGGAGGGCGACAGACAGGCATGGCCCATCGACCAGACACCTCTGTGCCAGTCGCTTAGGTTCGGGGACCCTGCCGCTCGATGTCGTCGAGGTAGAGCGCTCGGACGGCCAAGACGCCGCGGATCTCGTTGGCGGCGTCGGCGAAGAACTCATCTCGGTAGGTCGTGTCGGTGATGAGTGAGACGGCGAACTGCAGCGCGGAGAACGCAGCGATGAACCCGGAGACCGCGAGGAGTTCCCAGGTGAGAACAAGCTCTGACCCGAACAGTGTCGTCTCGACGATCGCTCGGTCAGAGAAGGTGGCGTCGGTGGCGGCGGTCCATGTCACGATCGTTTCTTTGCGCACGGTGAAGAGGCCGAAGGCGACGTAGAAGGCACCGATCACAAGTGCGACGAGGATCACCTGCACGGCCTGACGAGCGAACAAGAGCATGCCGATGTTGACTCGGTCGACGCGTTCGAGCGGGTTGGGTTGAGGCGGGTCGTTCAGCCACGGTCGCTCGCGTTGTTCGATCGGCGCATCGCAGGCATACGCAACCTCGCACACCTCATCCCAACTTGTGAACCCGGCGAGGGTTGACATCTCCGAGGGGATCCGAAACGCGAGGAAAGCCAAGGACAGGAGTGCGACGAACCCCACGGCAATCGCGTAGAACGCAGGCGTAAAATCGTGAGCGACCTGCCACATCTCGGCGTTGAGAAACAGGAACGTCGCGAACAGCAGGAGCAGCGGCAACGAACGAAGCATGAGCCGTCCAAGGTCGCTGACCTCACGAACGATGTGCCCGGCGGCCGTGCGCAACATCGGGAGCATGCCGAAGCTGACCGTGACGTAGGTGACAGCCAAGATTGCGATGTTCACCAAGACGAGAAGAAGGAATCCGCTGCCGTCCCGACTGAACACGAGCGGCAGGAGGGGAGGGCCAAACACGAAGAGGGCAATTTCCAAGAAACCGACGTCGTCTGGCCGAGCGAATCGGCTCCGTCCTCGGAAGGTGTTGAGAGCCGCGACCGCCCCGAAGAGCAGTGCAAGCGCGGCAAGGAAGACACCCGCCTGGGTCCAGCCCGTAAACCGATCACCAAAGCTCGCCGTCGCTTCGAGAAGAAACACAATGCTGAGAAATGGTGCCGCCCGGGTCCAAACGTCTGTGGTGGCGGAGTAGTCGTGAATCGCGTGCGGGAGCCCCTGGGCGATGAACCACCGCTCGACATCTTCCTGGGCACTCATCGTCGAAGTATTGCGGCTCTCGAGCACCCACGGTCCGACCCTTGTTCCCGACCCATCTCTCCGGGTCGGAGTGCGACGCACCAGTTCGGACGGAATGGCGGCTACTACTCCGACCATGCGACATCGCTTGCCCATGGAACTCGCTTGTGAAACGCTTCACAAGCATCTGGCAAAGGAGCTTGGAATGACCACGATCAGAGGGAACGTCTCGACCGATGATTGGGAGGATCAGATCGAGCAGCTCCGGTCTGCGATCGGAGCATTCTCAGATCAGTTGCGAACGGACGTCGATGGTTCAGCCCGCGTCCCGAACCTCGAATGGACCGTCGTTGACCTCGCGTCGCACCTTGCATCGCTGCCAGGCCTCTATCGACTGCAACACGAAGCCGGTTCGAACTATGAATTGCCGGAGCGATTCTCCGGGTTTGCCGATCGAGCTCGAGCGCACATCAGCTCGACCGACCCAGCGGAACTGGCGGATCTGATCGAGTCGGAGATGGCGCAGTTCATCGACGAGCTCGGCGGTCCGGATGATGTTCGTTGGCAATGGGCCCAAGAATCGAAGAGCCGGCACACGGTCGCCCTGTTGCACAACGAATTCATCATGCACGGGCAAGATCTTGCGGCGGTGACCGGCGCCCGGGTGCCGCGCCACAGCGAGGAACAGGCGCGGCGAATCGTGCCAGCGATGTTTGTGACCACGCCCGCGTTCGTCGATCGAGAGAAGGCGCTGGCACAACCCGATGGCGTTTACCACGTGAAGATGAGGGGCGGCGCCGACTACACGTGGACGAAGCAAGATGCTCGCTTGTCGATCTCGGATGGGAAGCCGACGAAGGCGGATGCTCGTCTCAATGCCGATCCAATCATGTTCATCATGTCGTCGCTCGGCCGGGTCGGTCAGGTTCGCGCCGCGCTCTCGGGAGGAGTCGTTGCCTACGGGCGCAAACCACAACGTTTCCTCGGCCTTGGCAACGTGATCTCAGACGGCATCTAATCGAGTCGGAGTACTGGGCCGCCAAATCGGTTCGAAATGGCGGCTGACGACTCCGACCTCGGCGATATCCAGCGCGGTGGAGTGTGGGTGACGTAGCGTCGAAGGCACATCACATCTGGAGGGACCCTGATGACCATATGTACTGGCACCGCTCGCTGTCGGACGACGCGCTCTCGCTCTTGGCGACGAGTTGCCCTCGTGCTGGCGGCGTTCACGATGATGCTCGGCGCCGCGACAGCGATGCCCGCTCCGAGCTCGGCGATGACGTACGAAGAGGTGATCAGCGATCCGCTACTGCACGAAGGCCATTCGCAGGTGCTGCGTCTATATCAAGCCGTGCTCGGCCGAACCCCCGATGCTGGCGGAGCGATCTTCTGGCTCAACGAATATGACTCGAGTGACTGGACGACCCGCCGAATCGCCGATCACTTCGTGAACTCGCTTGAGTTCGAGGCCGTCTTCGGATCGAACCTGGACAACTCGGCGTTCACCGAGGTGGCCTACCGAAACGTGCTCGAGCGTGAACCGGACGGCACGGGTTTCACGTTCTGGCTCGGCCAGCTCGAGGCCGGGATGCCCCGGTCGGAGATGGTGTTGCTCATCTCGAACTCACCCGAGTTCATCGCTCGCTTCCCCCTGCCGTCCGACGCTCGACCCGATCGTGGACCTCGCTACCCCGGGCTCGGCACATTCCGATCGCTCGAGGCGGTGTGCATCGAGTACTCGAGCCGCACCGGCACTACCCCTCCAGAGCCCGAGCGGTTCAGCGGCGCTGTCTACAACGGCAGTCCCGGTTCAGGCGAGACCGTGATCCTCGATGGTCTTGGTGACGACCTCGTCCTCTTCGATCTCGGAGCCGGCGACCCGGTCGTGATTCTCCGCGGGAACAACGCGATCCCTCAGGTGTACCTCGACGGCTGCCCGCCTGAGCTCTTTGGTTGACCCTGGGGCGGTTTGGCGTGGCCAGGTCAGCGGACTGTTGTGCGGTGTCCGCGCTCAACAGCGCCCGTTCAGCGCAGCCGGTTCAGCGCAGCCGGTTCAACGAGAGAGGCGAACCGTGCGGCAGCGGTCGAACTCGGTGCTCTCGACGAGGGCCACTTCGGTCAAGCCAGGGATGGCCGGCTCGAGTAGCCGCCACAAAATGCGAGCGATCTCCTCGACCGTCGCCTCTTTCTCCACGAGCAGTGGCTGGAAACCCTTCCACGTGCCCACGTCTTCGTGAGTGAGGTAGTGGCCCATCCAGGGTGCAACCGCTTCGGTCAACATCGATTCCAAGTCATCCGCAGGCATGACGATGTCTGCATCATCTGGTCCTTCGACGGTGGCCTCCACTTGCCAGGCGTGGGTGTGGATCAACCCGTCGACGCGATGGCCCCAACGAGCATGAATAGCAGCGGTGATCGTGAGCCTCATCTGGCCCATTCTTGCATCGAGACGGCCCTGCGTTCCTGAGGGCTCGAAGCAATGGCTGAAGAGGCTTAGCTCTTCACCCACGCCGTCGCGCGTTCGCGATTCTTTTCGTTGACGAGTGGAAGTTCGGTGCGCCACTCACCATCGCGCGAGCGCATGGCTTCTGCGACCGCCCCAGCGGTTGGGACCAAGCCGATCTCGCCGACACCCTTGATGCCATACGGCGAGTTGGGCTCGGGCGATTCCACGAGAATCACGTCGACATCCGGCATGTCCTTCGGCCGGATGATGTCGAGGCTTCGCAGCGTTTCGTTGTGCGGCACGCCGTTCTCGTCACACGGGAAGCCTTCGCTCATCGCATAACCAAGGCCCATGTGCACGGCGCCTTCGACTTGGCCTTCACAAAGCAGCGGATTGACGGCTCGACCAACATCGTGGGCGGCGACGACGATGTCGATCTCACCGCTCTCGCGGTCCATCACGATGAGCTGAGCGGCGTAGCCAAACGTCGAGTGGATGATCGGGTTCGCCAGGCCCTCGCTCAGCGAGTTGGTCCAATCGACTCGATACTCACCCTCGTAGTCGACGTTCTCTTTGCAACCGTCGGCGATTGCCGCCTTGCACGCATCGGCGACCGAACCGGCTCCCATCAACGTGCCGCGGCTTCCGGTGGTTTGGCCTGCGCCGAGCTCGCGGGTCGAGTCGACGATGACCTCGACGCGCTCGGCGTCGATACCGAGCTCTTCGACGGCAACCTGCAGTGCGACGGTGTGGATGCCTTGGCCCATCTCGGTCCAGCAATGCCGTACCTCAACCTTGCCGTCTGGTCGGAATCGCACGACCGCCTTTGCGATCTCTTTGAAGCCGTTGCCGAGGCCAGAGTTCTTGAGGCCGAGACCGAGGCCGACCGCCTTGCCGGCCGCCATCGCTTCGTCGTAAGCGGGCTTCACTGCATCAAGGCACGCCTGGGCGCCGAGGCAGCCGTCGTCCATGGTTTGGCCCGGTCCCCACACAACACCCGGCGAGATCACGTTGCGGTTTCGCATCTCCCAGCCGGTGATACCGACCGCATCGGCGAGACGATCCATCACACCTTCCATGGCGAACTGTGCCTGGTTGGCGCCGAATCCGCGGAACGCGCCACACACCGAGTTGTTGGTTCGGGCCGCGATGGCTTCCACGTCGATGTTGTCCACCACGTAGGGGCCGGAGGCGTGACCGGCCGCTCGTTCGAGCACCTTCATGCCGACCGACGCATACGGGCCGGAGTCGCCGACCATCCGGATACGCAGAGCGGTGAGGCGGCCATCGGAATCACAACCCGCCTCGTAGTGCATCTTGATCGGATGACGTTTGGTGTGAACGAGGAACGACTCTTCACGGGAGAAGGTGGTCTTCACCGGCCGCTGGAGCAGCCACGCAGCGAGTGCGGTCTGGCCCTGGTTCGACATGTCTTCTTTGCCGCCGAATGCACCGCCGTTCGAGACGAGCTCGGTCACGATCTGCTCGGTCGGCACGTCGAGGATTCGAGCGATGTCATTGCGGTCGTCCCAGATTCCCTGGCCGCCGGAGTACACCATGAGCCGATCAAAGTCGGCAGCCTCGCCGCCGGTTCCGCCACGGGTAAGCGGAAGTTCGCGCCCGGCGGGAATCGGTACCGCCAGGGTTGATTCGGGCTCGACGAACGCGTGGTCGATGCGCTGGGTCTGGAAGGTTTCGCGCACGACGTGAGCGGAGGTGGCGAGTGCATCGTCAGCGTCACCTCGGGCGTAGGTGGAGGTCGACAAGATGTTGCCGTCGAGCGTCCACACGGCGTCTTCCGCGCCATCGGCGATTGCGTCGAGCGGGTTCGTGATCGGTGTGAGCACGTCATAGGTGACGTCGATCAGCGTTGCGGCTTCACGAGCGGTTGGGCGGTCGGTCGCAACGACCATCGCCAACACATCACCCATGTAACTGGTGCGTCCACCGATCGGGATGAAGACCGGCCAGTCCTTGTGGATCAGGCCGGATCGAAGCTCGCCGGGGACGTCGGCACCCGTGAGCACCCGCACGACACCAGGAACGGCTTCGGCCGCGCTCGTGTCGATCGCAACGATGTTGGCGCGAGCATGAGCGGTGAGGTGGAAGGCGCCGTGCAGCAATCCATCACCGAGCAGGTCGTCGGCGGGGATCATGTCGTCGATGAAGGGACGATCGCCGAGTGTGAGTTCGATGCCTTCGTATTTCACGCCGCGGGTGCCAACACCCTTCGGGTTGATCGCAACGGGTGTCTCGTTAGCGGCGAGTGTCTCGACCGCATCGAGGATCTTGGTGTAGCCGGTGCAACGGCAAAGGTGAGCGCCGAGCAAGCGGGCTGCGGAATCCCGGGTGACGTCGCTCGTGCCGTCGTCGTTGCGCTTCTTGTCGAGCATTGCTTTCGTGCGCATCACGATGCCGGGTGTGCAGAAACCACACTGCAGTGCGCCGTGGGCCGCGAACGCGGCGGCCATCTGCTGGCGTTCGGCTTCTTCGACACCTTCGAGGGTGACGATCTCGGTGCCTTCGGACTTCTCCATGCTCGTCTGGCAGGCGACTCGCGCCTTTCCGTCGACGAGGACGGTGCAGCAACCACACTGGCCGGTCGGCGAGCAACCGTCCTTTGGTGAGAACACTCCGAGTTCGTCGCGCAGCGCCTCGAGAAGGTGGCCGTGATCGCCTGATGCGCTGACGGCTTTGCCGTTGAGAATGAAATCGGTCATGAGTTGTCGTCCCCTGCCAGTGTCTGATCTGACCCGGTGTTCTCGGGCGGCTCGATGACGCCCTTCTGATTCGTGATTCGTTGGTACACCTCGGGTCGCCGGTAGCGATCGAAGTTGAAGAGTGTGTCTTTGTAGTGAGCGCACCAGTCGAGGTCGGCGACCGCGCTGATCAGCTCATCACCCGTGCTGACCGCCTGCGCCACGATCTGGCCGGAGGGAGCGATGATGCAGCTCTGAGCGAGCGACTCGACGCCTTCTTCGGTACCACCCTTTGCCACACCGATCACCCAGGTGCCGTTCTGGTAGGCGCCAGCTTGCATGCAGAGGTGATTGTGGAAACCCTGCAGCGCGTTCTGGCCGGGATCGGGTGCGTAGTGGATTGGCGTGTTGTAGCCAATCAGTACCATCTCGACGCCCTGCAAACCCATCTCTCGATAGGTCTCGGGCCAGCGGCGATCGTTGCACGTTGCCATGCCCATGATTCCGTCGAAGGCTCGCCACACCGGGAAGCCCGCGTCGGACTCTTCGAAGTAGCGGCGCTCGAGATGCTGGAACGGTCGCCACGGCTCGTCGTCTTCATGGCCGGGGATGTGGACCTTGCGGAAGTGGCCGACGATCGAACCATCGCGCTCGACGAGGATCGTGGTGTTGAAGCGGTGGGTCTCCCCATCGGGGGAGTCGGCCGCGTCGACGAGCTCGGCGTAGCCGAGGGCGAAGCCAACGCCGAGGCGCTTCGCTTCGTCGAACAGGGGCTGTGTCTCCGGGCCGGGCATCGATCGCTCGTAGTAGTGATCGTGGCCGGCGATGTCGTCGGTGTACCAACGAGGGAAGAATGTGGTGAGCCCGAGTTCGGGAAACACGACGAGGTCACACCCAGCCTCGGCGCCTTTTCGCAAGAGATCGATCAGCCGGGCGACGACCGATGGGCGGCCTTCGTCCTTCGCGATCGGCCCGAGTTGGGCGGCTCCGACGGTGATCGAGCGAGTCACGAGTTGTCTCCGGCTTCGGATTGAGTGGCAGGGCCTGGTCGTGTTGCTGCGAGCGGCAATGCGCCCTCGGTCAAGAGCGAGGCGAGCAGGTTGACTTCGACGTCGGTCGACGTGACGTCGGCTGGTCGATGGCCAGCGATCGCCCCAGCCGAGTCGATCAAGAAGCCGGATCCGGAGCGGGCTTCAAAGAGGGATGCATCGGTGTAGAGCTTGGGTTTGATCTGCGCCGGGTCACCTTCTTCGGGGCAGAAGGTCATGCAGTTTCCGCACTCGTTGCAGAGTTCGGGGAGCACGAGGTATTGCTGACGGCCAGCGCCATCACCGACCGATTCAGCGATTGCCTCGGAGGTCGGGATTGAGAAGAACGCATCGTTCGGGCACACGGTGATGCAGAAGTTGCAGGCGACACAGCCGAACATTTCGAGATCGTGGTCGACCTCTCGTGGCAGCTTCTCGTTGGCGGAGAGGTGATAGTCGACAGCACCCTCGCCGCGCAGATGGCCGACGTAACGAGCCGATGTTGATTCGAACCCGGCTTCGAGAGCCTCGGACTGCTTCGAAGCCTTCCATGCTGGTAGGTCGGAGTGGCCGGACTCGGCGATCTCTTTTGTGAGCGCCTTGAGCATGGGCGCCAATCGGCCGTAGCCGCCTGGCTTCAACAGATCGGAGCAAACCGTCGCCGGGTGCACGCCGGTTGCGACCGCTTCGCCCAGATTGTCCTTCGTGATGCCGGCCGAGAAGCTCACCATGATGTCGCCGTCATGACCGGGCACATCGAGTCGGCCGGGAAGCGCCGTGGCGAGCTTGTCGAGCAGGGTCATCGCCAGCACATGAAGCGGCGGGCCGGACAAATACATGGTGTCTTCGGGCATCCACTGCTTGAGGTTGTCGACCACGAGCGTGTTTGTGAGCTTGATGCCGAACGCCTTGCCTCGCTCCTTGGCGTAAGCGTGAAGTTCGTCGATCAACTCGATGCCGCGGCCGAACTGCAGGTCTTCCTCGAACGCTTGCTCCTTCACCGAGATGTCCGCATAGCCGAGCTCGTCGTTCACGATCGATGCGACCGTGTCGTACCCGAGCAGCGTTGGGTTCAGCTTCACGATCACGTCGAGATCGTGCTCGTCGATGAGGTGCTTCGTGATGCCTTCGATCTCCTCAGGCGGGCAGCCGTGGAAGGTGGAAAGGGTGAGCGTGTCCGACAGGTTCGGGTTGAAGTCAAAGTCGGCGAACTGAGCCCACGGTCCGGTGAGTTCGCTGCGCATGGCGTCGATTTCAGCGGTGGCATCACGCATGCCGCGGATGAACGTGGCAACTTTGTCCGAGGAGATGCCGGCGAGGTCGTAACCAACGCTCATGTCGAACACGTGCGGGCCGGGGTCGGTCCCAACGAACTCGCTGATCGGCTCCCACTGGCGCAGGATCTCGAGCAGCATCGACGCTTTGGCGTACTCGGTGAGGCTCTGGGGGCAGGTGAGTTCCTGGCTCCACTCGATGTTGTAGCCAACGGTTTGCATGTCGATACACGGTCGCTGGATCTCGAGATCGTCGATGATCTGCACCGTCTTCAACTCGAACAGGCGAGAGCCGCCGAGCCACGACAGCGCGATGTTCTCAGCGAGCTGGCTATGGGGCCCTGCCGCTGGCCCGACCGGGGTTGCGCAGCGTCGGCCGAGGAAGTCGAAGCCGAGGTCGATCTCGGGGTGTGGCCGCCAAAACCGGGCCGTCGGCAGATCGAAGATCTTCTTGCGACTCGACCATTCGTGATCGATGCGGCCGAGCAGTGCGCCGAGTGACATCGGCGTGAGCGGTGGTGTTTCCTCAGCCATCAAGCGTCTCCCTTATCGCTGGTGTTGGCGTCGCTGGCGTCAAAGTCGGTCTTTGCGAGCGTGAGCATCGTGTGGAGCATCACGTTGGTGCCGGCTTCGAGATCGTCGGGAGCGGTGTATTCGGCAGGGTTGTGGCTGATGCCGTCGACACTATTCGTGAACACCATGGCCGTGGGACACAGGCGGGCCAGCATCTGAGCGTCGTGGCCAGCTCCCGACGGCATGCGCTTCACCGAGTGGCCGAGTTCGGCCGCGGTGTTTGCGACGAGGTCGACGACATCGGCATCGAAGATGACCGGTTCGAATCGAGCCAGGGGAGTGGTGGTGACCGTGCACCCTTCGGCCTCGGCCGTGGCCGCGAGGAACTCGGCGAAGCGCCGCTCGGACTCCTTCAGGATCGCCTCGTCGGTGTTGCGAATATCGACGGTGAACGTGGCCTTGGCCGGCACGACGTTGACGAGGTTCGGGAAGAACTCGATGCGCCCAACCGTGCCGACCTGCGGGTGGCCAAGTTCAAGGGCGAGTTCGCGAATGAAGGTGGCGCATGCCGTTGCGACGTAACCCGGATCCTTCCGGAGATGCATTGGTGTGGTGCCGGCGTGGTTCGACTGGCCGACCACCTCAACCTCGGACCAGCTGATCCCCTGGACGGACTCGACCGCACCGATCGTGATGCCTTCTTGTTCGAGGACCGGCCCCTGCTCGACGTGCAGCTCGACGAAGGAGTGGGGCGCTGCGGCGGGCAGCGGAGCCGGGCCGTCGTAGCCGATACGAACGAGTTCGTCGCCAAGGCGAGCCCCGTCGATGGCTTCGATGTCGAGCGCTTCTTCGAGTGGCATCCCGCCGACGTAGACGAGGCTGCCGAGCATGTCCGGCTGGAAACGGGAGCCCTCTTCATCAGTGAAGAACGCAACAGCGATCGGCCGATCCGGAACATGGCCGGCGGCCATGAGGGTCTCGACGATTTCGAGCCCAGCGAGCACGCCAAGGTTGCCGTCGTAGCGACCACCCGTGCGGACGGTGTCGATGTGTGATCCACACATGACGGGCGGCCCATCGGTCTTGCCGGCCATGACGCCAACCACGTTGCCGATGCCATCGGTGGTGATGTCGAGGCCCAGGTCGTTCATCCACGTCACGACGAGATCACGGCCCTCCTTGTCCTCATCGGTAAGGGCGAGTCGAGCGCATCCCTCCGTGCCCTCGATCGCCCCGATCGCAGCCAGATCGGCGAGGCGACGGATGAGGCGATCGATGTCGATACGAAGCGCGGCGGTTTCGCCAGTCAGAGAAGACGGAGTCACCGAAGCAACGGTACTGCACCTTTACAGTTTGTAAAGACCCGCTTCGGTACTGTTCATCTCCATGAAACCTGTGCAGGTCGAATTCCTCGTCGAGCCGTTCGCCGAGGGCAAACCTGGCCCCCATGTGAACGCCGCCGTCGACGCGTTCACCGGAGCTGGCATCGAGGTGGAGCTCGGAGCGTTCGCTTCGGTCGCTACCGGCGAGATCGACCAGATCGCGGACGCTGCGGCGGAGATGATTCGAGCGTCGCTGTCCGCGGGCGCTACCGAGATCCGACTGCGAGTTGGTGGCGAGTCCCCCGAGCTTGCCGCCGGACCGGATCTACACGATGCGCTGGCCACGATGGTCCGAGGCGCTGAGCGCTCGCTCGGGGTCTCGTCGAATGAATGGACGAGAGAGCACAAACAGTCGGTCGTCCGCGAGCTCAACGAACGCGGCGCCTTCCTCTTGCGCGGTGCCGTCGACGACATCGCCGAAGTGATGGGCGTCAGCCGCATCACCATCTACAACTACCTCAACGCCCTCGACCAATAGACCTGCGTAACGAATGGGGTCAGACCTCGATGTACGCAGGTGGTGCGAGTCATCAACCTGCGTACA
>CALEWY010000132.1 GCA_937925335.1 uncultured Acidimicrobiales bacterium | reverse complement strand
CGAGTCGCCGATGGTCATGTGATGAACCGCGAACACATCCTCGGCCCGCGTCTCGGCCTTGATGCCGGCCGCGACGTTGTAGGCCAGAACCAGCTGGTCGCCGACGGTGGCAACGTCTCGGGGGATGGCGTTCGCTTCGGTCCGAACACGTTCGGTGGCCACAAGCTCCAGCGTCGAGGCGCCGAAGGTCTCGAGTCGGTCGTCGTTCAGTCGGTTGGCACGGGTCGACAACTCGGCCGCAGCCGAGCTGAGGCGTGACCGCAACAGCGCATAGGTGCTCTGTGCAACTCCACCGCCTGCTTGGCTCGCTGGCGCGTCGGCACCGCCCCCTGACTCAGAGGGAGAAGCTGAGTCGGGGTTGGTGTCGACCGATTGGCCGTCGGCGGCTTGTGGAGAGGGACCAGAGCCGTCGAGCGATTCGCTCTCGCTCACTCTGGCCTCACTTGCCGATACGACGAAGGAGGTCTGCGACCGAGAGATCTCGGATGCCATCTGCACCGAGGCCGGAGATGGCCTCGGCGAGCTTGGCAACAAGGTCGTCGTCGCCTTCGCCATCCATGTACGGAGCGAGGGCGGTTGAAGCAACACCGGAGTTCTCGACGAATCCGTCGACAGCCTTACCGTGGCTGATCGCTCCGACGAGACGATCGACGAAGATGTCGGATCCACCGACGATGTCGATGTCGGCGTTCTCGAGGCCGGCCTTCATGGCGTCGGCCTGGGCGGTGGCAACACCAACCGTGGCTTCGACCTGCGCGAGGCGCACCTCGGTGTCGGCTTCGAGCTTACGCACGAACTCTTCATGCTCTTGTCCGACGCCCTCGAGCTGACGCATGGCCTCGGCTTTGTCGGTGAGACCAGAAGCCTCGCCCTTGAGCTTGGCTTCGATGGATGCGGCTTCCGCTGCACCCTGTTCACGGATGATGTCGGCCTTGGCTTTGTCGACGTTGACCGCCGCCATACCGAGCTTCTCTTCAGCATCGGCGCGAGCCGTCATCACGTCGACCTCGGCGAGGCCGCTCGCTGCGTCCTCTGCCTTCACACCTTCGGCCATACGAATCTTCGCACGGGCTTCAAGGTCAGCCGCTTCCATCTCGGCCTGGGCCAGGGTGAGCTGACGCTTGGCTTCGTGGGTCGCCGCGGTCTCGGCTGCTTCCGCAGCCTTGATGTCTTTCACCAGGTCGCCCTGAGCGACGGCTTCGGCCGCGATGACCACGGCTTCACGCTCGCGGTTCGCCTCTTCGACCATACGAAGGGTGGCGATGGCTTCTTCTTGCTCGGCCACGGTCTTTTCGACGGCGACACGGCTGCGGCGGATGTCGGCGATCGTGCCCATCTCTTCTTCGAGCGCCTTCTCGGCGGCGAGGGTCTCGACCTGACGGCTCATGTCTTCGAGCTCGGCCGCTTTGCGGACCCGCTCTTCTTCGACGGCGAGCACTCGCTCGCGGTTCTTACCGGCAACTTCGACCTCACGCTGGAGGTTCTCCGCTTCGACGCCGAGCTTCTGCTCAACCTCGAGAGCGGCCATCTCGGCTCGGAGCTTCTCTTCGGCCTTGATCGTGTCGATCGTTGCCTGCTCACGGGCACGCACACCTTCGACCTCTCGGCGCTGGCGGGCTTCGGCATCAGCTTGCTGACGCTCGAGCTCAAGCACGGCCTCTTTGGTCTCGACGTTCTTCGCCGTGATCTGCTTGGCCTCCTCGTTCGATGCATCGTTGGTGGCAACGTGCTCGATCGCGGTGAGTTCGGTGATCTTGCGGATGCCCTGGGCGTCGAGAATGTTGTTCGTGTCGAGCTGGTCGAGAGGGGTCTGCTCGAGATAGTCGATCGCAACGTCTTCGAGGGCGTAGCCGTTGAGGTCGGTACCGATCACTTCGATGATGCGATCGCGGAAGGAGGAACGTTCGGTGTAGAGGGAGACGAACTCCATCTGCTTACCAACGGTCTTGAGTGCTTCGGAGAACTTGGCGGCGAAGAGTTCCTCGAGTGTCACGATGTCAGAGGCACGCTCGCAACCAATGGCCTGAGCGACCTTGATCACGTCTTCCTCGGCCTTGTTGACCCGGACGAAGAAGTTGACCTTGATGTCGGCCCGGATGTTGTCCTCACAGATGAGGCCCTCGGTGCCACGACGGTCGATCTCGATGGTCTTCACCGAGATGTCCATGATCTCGGCCTTGTGGACGACGGGAACGACCGTCTTACCCGTGAAGGACACGACGACCTTCTTGGTGGTGCTGACAACAAGCGCCTTACCTTGCGGCACCTTTCGGTACAGCTGCGACAGCACGAATGCTCCGAAAACCACGAGCGCCAAGACGCCTATGACGAGGCCGAGCACAATCCAAACGACAATCATATTCCCTCTTCCTTTTCCAATTTCTCGAACTTGTGAAGCACCGCTGGGCGCTACGTGATGGCATCGACATCGGGGGAGATCATGAAGATCCCCTCGTCGTCGACATCAACGATCAGGGCCTTGCGGCCGGCGGACAATTCGTTCTCGATCTCACAACGGACCTGCACAAGGTGGGTCGAACGCTCGGCATCAACGACTTCCGCCTGACCAAATCCCCGATCGACTCGGCCGGTCTGCACGATGCAGATCTTTCCGATGAGATCGCGGCGCTTGACGTGTGGCGGCGTGGCAAAGAACGGCTGCAGCGCTCGGCTCACTCGCCCGGTCACGAAGACCGAGGCCACGAACGAACCGAGGGCGATGAAGGTGCCGATGAGGAGAGCGGCGCTTGCTCCGGCGGTCACGACAAAGCTCGTGAAACCAGCGGAGATCGCCCAGCCGAAGAGGGAGAGCAGCGTGAACATCACCGTAAACGGGATGTGGTGCAGATCGAAGGTGGAGAGAAGCGACGTGCCAACCCCGGCGCCGTCGAGGTCGATCTCGCCGTCGATGTCGGTCTCCATCTCGAGATCGAGATTGCCGGCGACGACTGCGAGGATCCAGTAGCCGAATGAGAGCAGGAGCATGCCCGTGAAGATCACTGTCGGGAACCCAAATGACAGCTCGATCAATCGACCCATTCGCTACTTCCTCCCTCGTCTCGTGTCGTTCATTTCGACGCGATACGTCCCTCTCGGGGGTAGATCGCGTCACGCTAGCCCAAACGGATTCGCTGAGTGTCTTGTTCGTAACGTCGGCGAAAGTCGATCGAGTTCCAGTTTTCGCCTGGATTTCGGCAAGGCTGGAAAAATGTCGCCGGAGACCCAGTCAGAATCACAACCAGAGACACAGCCAACAACGCTCTTCCCATTCAGCTCTGACGACCCGAATGGCGTTGCGGTTCGATGTGGTGAGAAGTCTCTGACCTGGGATCAACTCGAGACCAGCGCAATCCGGTTCGCGAACCTGCTGATCGATGCTGGCATCACCGAC
>CALEWY010000131.1 GCA_937925335.1 uncultured Acidimicrobiales bacterium | reverse complement strand
GATGTACGCAGGTGGTGCGAGTCATCAACCTGCGTACATCGAGGTCTGACCCCACGGCGTACGCAGGTGGCCTTCGCAGTAGTGTCCACCGCTTGACGTACTCGACGATCCTTCTCGACCTCGACCACACGCTGCTCGACTCCCATGCCTCGGAAGCAGCGGCCTTCGCTCACACGATGGCGATCGCTGGTGTCGACGATGTTGACGCTGTCTTCCCAACCTACGACGCCATCAACAACGAACTCTGGCGTGCGGTCGAGCGGGGCGAGACCACGCCGACCGAGTTGCGGCTCACCCGGTTCGAGCGCTTCGTCGCTGCCACCGGCGTTGACGCTGACCCATCGAGGTTGGCCGACGCCTTTGTGTATGGCCTCGGTGCGTTTGGTGATCTCTACCCCGAGGCACGGTCGGCGCTCGAGCAGCTCGCTGCCGGTGCGACGCTTGCCATGGTCACAAACGGTCTTCGCTCGATTCAGACGGATCGAATCGAACGGCTCGACCTCGGTCGGTTCTTCGATGCGGTGATCATCAGCGAGGCGACTGGCGTATCGAAGCCCGATCCCAGGATCTTTGACATCACCTTTGCCGAACTCGGCGAACCGGACCGAGCTACCGCCGTGATGGTTGGCGATAGCTTGTCCTCTGACATTGCTGGCGGACGCAATGCCGGCATCGCAACGTGTTGGTACAACCCGAACCGATCTGTCGACGCGCGGTCCGGTGACGTCACCCACGAGGTGGCGTCACTGAGTCAACTGCCAGCGCTACTCGTGAGCTGACGCCCGCTCTTCGTGGGGACGGCGTGGGCGAAAGCCCCCGAAACGCGCCGGTCACAGAGCGTTCATCGAGTTCCAGTGTCTCTTTTCTTTACCTTCTGTTAACTTGCCCGACGGCTCAGGAGTGAGCCATCGGAAACGGTGTGGGGAGACACGTGGACGGCCATCGAGGCACGGGCAGACACTTCGAGGTGTGCGAGCGGTGAAGAGGCTCGTTGGCGCGTCGATCCCGCTGATGGCGGCATTCGTTGCCTTCCTTTTTGGCGCGATCATGCTTCTCGCGATTGGCGCCAACCCGTGGGAAGGCCTTCAAGCGCTCGTCTCCGGAGCGTTCGGATCGGGTGACCGAATCGCGGCAACCGCCATCAAGGCCACTCCGCTCATCCTCGTCGGTGCCGGTATCACGATCGCCTTCCGAGCGAGCGTGGTGAACATCGGTGGTGAGGGCCAGATCATCGCCGGGGCGCTCGCGTCAACTGCGGTCGGGCTTTCCTTCGACACCCTGCCCGCACTTCTTTTCGTGCCACTTCTTCTTCTGTCCGGTGTGATCGGTGGAGCGATCGTCGGAGCCATCCCCGGCGCGCTCAAGGCGTATGCGTCGGTCAACGAGATCCTCAGCACGATCATGCTCAACATCGTGATGGTTCAGCTGATGAACTACTTGCTGCGCGGCCCGCTGATCGACCCACTCGAGGTTGAAGCTGGCACCCGCATCCCCCAGACCGAGCGCCTGCCCGATGCTGCTGCGCTCCCCGTGATCATTCCCGGCACCCGCATGCATCTTGGATTCCCCATCGCCGTGCTCGCCGCGATCGGTGCGTATTACCTCCTCTGGCGCACCCCGCTTGGCTTCCGCCTTCGTGCGGTCGGCCATAGTCCGAACGCCGCTCGTGCCGCTGGCATCGATGTGAAGCGCAACATCACCTATGCCCTGGGCATCTCCGGTTCGCTCGGTGGTTTGGCTGGAGCGATCTTGGTCTACGGCAGCGAGGGCCAGCGGATGGTCACCGATGGATCAGCTGCTGGCTTCACGGGCTCGGCTGGATTCAACGGCATCGTCGCGGCACTCTTCGGCGGGCTGCACCCGTTGTGGACGATCCCGTCTTCGTTCCTCTTCGGCGGGTTGCTGACCGGTGCGACCAACATGCAGCGAGCGCTGCAGGTGCCAGCACCCATCGCGGTCGCCATCAACGGCATCGTCGTGGTCTTCGTCGTGAGCTCGGGCAAGGTCCGAACCCGCCTCGACCGATTCATGGACGCTCGATCTGAATTGAACGAATCATGAGGGACTTCTTCACGCTGTCGGTCATCGTCGCCACCGTCGCATCGGGCATTCGCCTGGCGACGCCGTACCTCCTTGCAGGCCTCGGAGAGACGGTTGGCCAGAAGAGTGGCGTGCTCAACCTGGGCGTCGACGGCGTCATGCAACTGAGCGCGTTCTTCGCCTACTGGACGATGCTCGAGCGTGGGTCGCTCATCCTGGCAACGCTCGTCGGGATCGGTGTGGGGCTCGTGATGGGTGCGATCTATGCGTTCGTGACCGTCGTGCTGCAGGCCCAACAGGGCATCTCCGGCATTGGCATCTTCCTGTTCGGCCTTGGCTTCAGTGACCTCATGTTCCGGCGCCAGGTTGGTTCGCCGCGTCCCGTTCCCCAGCTGCCCGAATACGGCATCCCGTTTCTGGCCGACATTCCGAACGTCGGCGACGCACTCTTCCAGCACAATCTGCTGACGTACTTCGCCTTTGCCGCCGTTCCCGTACTCGCCTTGATGCTTCGGTCCACAACGTTCGGCATGAACGTCCGAGCTGTGGGCGAGAACCCGCAGGCGGCCGACAGCCTCGGGGTCTCCGTCGGCTGGACACGAGCCTTCGCCATCCTGATCGGCAACACGTTCGCCGGCCTCGCTGGCGCCGCCCTTGTCCTCGAGCTGGGCATCTTCCAACCGAACCTCACCGCCGGGCTTGGCTTCATCGCCGTCGCCCTCGTCTACTTCGGTGCATGGCGCCCCGTCGGGATCATGAGCGGCGCCCTGCTGTACGGGCTCGTCGCCGCATCCGTTCTTCAGATGAAAGCGCTGCAGATCATTCCACGCAGCGCCTCCGACATCGCCGCGATGGCACCAGCCATTCTCACGATTCTTGCTCTCATCGTGCTGGCCGGCCGAGTGAGCGCGCCCGCCGCCCTCACTCGCCCGTTCAGCCGATGAACCGTCCCCCTCAACGATCAGCAACGAAAGCCAACACAGGAGTGTTTCCCGCCATGTCAACCTTCCCTCTTCGACGCCTTCTGGCGTTGCTCTTCTCGTTCGGACTCCTCGCCGCAGCGTGTGGTGGCAGCGATGCCACCGATGCCAGCGATGGTGGTAGCGATGACGACGCCCCAGCAGCCTCGAGCGATCTTTCCGTCGCCGTTGTCGCCCCGAGCGCCTCGGACGACCTCGCCTTCACCCAGTCGATGATCGACTCGCTCGACGCTCTCGGCATCACCCCGCAGGTCACCGACGGCACCTTCGTTGTCGAAGACGCTGCCGCCGCGATCCGTGGCTACGCCGAGGAGGGTGTCGACGTCGTCATCGCTCACGGCACCCAGTACGGCGGCTCGCTTGCCGAGATCGCCCCCGACTTCCCGGAGACCACGTTCATCTGGGGCACCGCTGCTGACACGCAGGGCCTTGCCAACGTGTTCGCCTACTACCCCGCAGCTGACCAGGGCGGCTACGTCAACGGCGTGATCGCTGCGGCGGTGACCGAGAGCGGCAGCATTGGTGTTGTTGGTCCGGTTGAAGCAGGCGACGCCGTTGCCTACGTCAATGGATTCGTCGCTGGCGCCGAAGCCAATGGTGCCTCGACCTCCGTCGTCTACACCGGCTCATTCAGCGACGTTCAGCTCATGGCCGAAGCAGCCCAGGCGCACATCGATCAGGGCGCTGATGTGCTCACCGGAACCTCGCAGGCCGTCGTCGGAGCTGTCGGCGTCGCCTCTGAGACCGACGTTGCATGGTTCGGCACGCAGTCCAACCAGACCTCGCTCGATCCGAACCTCGTTGTCGCCTCGCAGGTGTACCACTGGGAAGTTGTCATCCAGGAGATGCTCGACCTCCGTGAAGCCGGCACCCTCGGTGGCGAAGTCTTCGAACTCAACCTCGAAAACGGTGGCCTCGAGATCGAATACAACGACGGCTTCGAGCTCTCCGATGACGTCATCGCTTCAGCCGATGCTGCGATCGCCGGGATCATCGACGGTTCGATCGACACCGGCGCCTGATCGTGAACGACGTCTCTTCCTCAACACCGGTCGCCGATCAAGCGGCCATGTTGTCGATGCGCGGGATCACCAAACGATTCCCGGGCGTGATCGCCAACCAGGACGTCGACTTCGACGTTGTGGCCGGCGAGGTTCACACCCTTCTGGGTGAGAACGGCGCGGGGAAGAGCACGTTGATGAAGATCCTGTTCGGGCTCTATCGGCCCGATGAGGGGGAGGTGCGACTCAACGGGAAACCGTCGGGTATCACCTCTCCCTCGACGGCCATCGAGGCCGGCGTCGGCATGGTGCATCAGCACTTCATGTTGGTGCCGACCTTGACGGTCGCAGAAAACGTTGCGCTCGGACTCCCGTCCGGACGCGGCCCGCTCACGAATCTTGATGCCGTCTCGGCTCGAGTCTCGGAAATCTCCGAAGCCCATGGCCTGTCGGTCGATCCGTCAACCGAGGTGTGGCGCCTCTCCGTCGGCGAACGTCAGCGAGTCGAGATCATCAAGGCGCTCTATCGCGATGCGCGGCTGCTGGTGCTCGACGAGCCGACCGCGGTGCTCACCCCTCAAGAGGTCGACGACCTGTTCGTGATCCTTCGCCGGATGACCGATGAAGGCCGAGGTCTCGTCTTCATTTCACACAAGCTGCACGAGGTGATGGCGTTGAGCGATCGCATCTCGGTGCTGCGCAACGGACAAATGGTCGGCCAGACCATTCCGAGCGCAACCTCACGCGAAGAGCTCGCTGAGATGATGGTCGGACGGTCGGTCAAGCTCGTTCCTGATCGCCCTCCGGTCGAAACGGGCGACGTTCGATTGGAGATCTCGAACCTCTCGGTTCGTGGTGACCGAGACACGATTGCGGTCAAGAACGTCGACCTATCGATCAAGGGTGGCGAGATCGTCGGCATCGCTGGTGTTTCCGGCAACGGGCAACGAGAGATTGCCGAGGCGGTCGCCGGACTCCGAGCTCCGGAGCCTGGCGGATCGATCCGATTCGACGGTGTCGACGTGGCTTCGATGGGCACACGAGCGCGCCGAGACGCCGGCCTTGCCTACGTGCCAGAGGAACGGATGGCCGATGGCGCCATCGCTGACTTCTCCGTCAGCGAGAACCTGATCCTCGTCGACCATGCCAGCAAGTCGTTCACGAAATCGGGCCTGTTCGACCGGCAGCGCATCGCTGACCACGCCAAGAAGCTCGTCGAGCGCTTTGCGGTCAAGACTCCAACGATCGACACGCCGACGTCCAGCCTTTCCGGAGGCAACATCCAGAAGGTGATCATCGCCCGGGAGCTAATGTCGGACCCTGCCGTGCTCATCGCCGCCCAACCGACGCGTGGTGTTGACATCGGCAGCGCCGAATACATCCATTCCCAGCTCATCGAGCAACGAGACAAGTCGACCGCGACCCTGCTGATTTCCGAAGACCTCGACGAAGTGCTCGGCCTCTCGGATCGCATCGCCGTGATGTTCGAAGGCGAGATCGTGGCGATCGTGGATGCAGCCGACGCCACCCGCGAAGGAATCGGCCTCCTGATGGCCGGCGTCGTCGACGCGGCCTAGTTCGAGATCGGGCTGGACTGCAGCCTGAGGCTGCGAGCAATCCGGGCGGCTCAAGCTCTCGGCTCGTGAATCCGATGATCACCTCATGGTGATGTCTTCCAATACAGCCGGAGTTCGCAACTCCATGGCCCAGAACGTTGCGATGGACGCCAAGCGCGGCACGAACCGCGAGCTCGACGTCATCGACGAGCGCATCGATCGTCTCACGATGTTGTGCGAAGCGATGTGGGAAGTCATCTGCGACGCCGGCGGCACACCCGAGGCCCTCGCAGCCAAGCTCAACGAACTCGACATGGCGGATGGTCGACGTGACCTGAAGCGACGCAAGATGCCGGTGCGCTGCAACTGTGGAGCCATGGTTCCGCCGAAGGCGAAGATGTGCCAGTTCTGTAGCGAGCCGCCGCCGAACCGCTCGTTCTTCGATCCGGTCTGATCAGCCCAGAGCCACCCGATGGCGTAGCGACCAGCCCGCTCGGCAGGCACAATCTCGCCATGGCGCAACCCACCACCACGGCCGATCTGGTCATTCAGAACGCTTGGCTCATCGCCACCGTCGATGCTGATCGGCGCGAGCTGCCCGGTGGTTGGGTGTCGATCACCGATGGGTTGGTGAGCGGTGTTGGGTCGAGTAACGATGCTCAACCGAGCGCCGATCGAACCATCGATGCCGAAGGTTGTCTCGTCACGCCCGGCCTCATCAACACCCATCATCATCTGTTCCAAAACCTCACCCGTGCCTGGCGCCCGATGACCAACGCCCCCCTGTTTGGGTGGTTGCAGTCGCTCTATCCGCAGTGGACCGCCAACATCGATGAGGAGTCCGAGTACCTGGCCGCCTGGATCGGCCTGGCCGAGCTCGCCCTCTCTGGCTGCACGACCTCGTCTGACCATCACTACCTGCATCCCGTTCGAGCGGGTGATTTGCTCGGCGCGGAGATCCGAGCGGCGATCGACCTCGGCATGCGCTTCCACCCGACGTATGGCTCGATGAGTCTGTCGGTGAAGGACGGTGGCTTGCCGCCGGACGCCGCGGTGCGAGAAGAAGACGACATCCTCGCAGAGTCCGAACGCCATGTCGCTCGCTGGCACGATCCGAGCCACGGCTCGATGGTGCAAGTTGCACTCGCTCCCTGCTCGCCCTTCACCGTCACGCCTGACCTCATGCGCCAGACCGCCGAGCTCGCCGAGCGACTCGATGTTCGGTTGCATACCCACCTCGCCGAAAACTCAGAAGACGACGAGTTCGCCATCGCCACGTTCGGCATGCGCCCCGTCGACCTCTACGAAGACGTTGGTTGGATGTCCGACCGCACCTGGGGCGCTCACGTTGTTCGCCCGGACCCTGGTGAGGTGGCTCGACTCGGCGCCGCCGGTGTTGGTGTTGCGCACTGCCCGAGCTCGAACATGATCCTGTCTTCTGGCATCGCGCCGGTTGTCGACTTGCGCGCCGCCGGCTGCCCTGTGGGCCTTGGTTGTGACGGTTCATCGTCGGCCGATGCCGCCTCGCTTTGGCAGGAAGCTCGGCTCGCCATGCTCAGCGGCAAACTCGTTTCCGGCGCCGGGGCGATGACGGCTCGCGACTCACTCGAGATCGCCACGCGAGGAGGGGCCGGATGCCTCGGCCGCGAGGGTGAACTCGGCGAGTTGAGCGTCGGATCCGTCGGTGACGTCGCCATTTGGAAGCTCGACGGTTTGCCGTTCGCCGGGGTGGTCGACGACCCGATCGAGGGTTGGCTCCGCGCCGGCCCAACAACGGTCTGGACGACGATCGTGGCCGGCAACGTTGTGGTCGACGAGGGCCGGGTTCTTCATGCGAGCCTGGACGCCAACCTCGCCGCTCACCGGGCCGCAGCGGTTCGCTTCCAAACGCCGGTCTGACGAACAGAGCGGTTCGCTCGCCTCGTCGAATCCCCCATCCTGAATAGGGAGTTCCCCGAGCCAACAGAGCCGTCCCCGTGGCATGCTGAGCGGACTCGCACGCACCGTCACTTTTCAAAGTCGGAGTAGTCCGCCGCCAATTCTTCCTGCTTTGGCGGCGCGGTACTCCGACCTTGGTTCGACAATGAGCTGAACAATTGGACAGCAAGCATTGGACGGCGCAAAATCATCATTCGTCCATCGCTGCGGTGCCCGCCGCCGGCGATGAGCGTCGGAGGGAAGAACGTGGGCGGCACCCGCACAAAAGGCGCAAAGATCGGCGACAAGTGGCGCCCGAAGAAGTCTGGATCTGGAGCCGCGTTCGGCGCCGTGATCGGGGCCATCGTCTTGGTCGCGGGATGGATGGTGGCCGGCTCGGTTCCACGCCCCGAGGTCGAGCCGCGTCTCGGTGACGGTGCCGCTTGGCTCACGTCGACCGCGTTCGGCGGCATCTCGCTGCACGACGGCGGCGATGGCGCGGCGATGACCAACTTGCAGGTGGCCGAGGACGGTGCAAACTTCACCGTGGCTCAAGACGGCCCGAACGCCCTTGTCGTCAACAACTCGACGGGCGAAGTCGCTCGTGTCAACGCAGCCACGTGGTCGATCACTCGTCGTGTGTCGCTCGCTGAACCCGACGAGGGGATCGATCTCATCGTCGGCCGCGGTGGAGCATGGGTCGCGAGAGAAGGGTCGGTCGCCCCGATCGACCCGACGACGCTCGATCTCCGCTCGGCTCTTCCCGTCAGCGATCGGCTCGCCTCGGCGGTCGTCACCACCGATGGTGACCTCGTCTTCTCCGGTCAAGACGCCAACAGCGACGTCATGCTGTTCGCCCAGGGCGAAGAACCACAGGCGATCTCCGGCCTCGATGGCCCGGTTGCCTTCGCCTCGCTGATCGACGGTGTCGCCGGGCTCGATCAAGACTCGGGCGCAGTATGGCTCGAAGGTTCGGGTGTGGTGTGTGAGGGTCTGCCCGTCCCATCCGGAACCCCGCTCATCGGTGCCGGCTCCGGGACCAAGTTCGTGGCGGCGGCCGACACGGGTTCGGTCTTCGTCTTCGATCCGGCCGCTGGCTGCCCGGCAACGGAGGAGTTTCTCTCCATCGAGCCCGGTCGCTTCGGCACACCTGTCGTCGCGGATGATTGGGCGGTCATCCCCGACCTTTCCTCCGGCGAGGTTGTGGTCATCGCTCTCGACGACGTGTCGGTCGTCAGCCGCCGAACCGTCTTGGAGCCCGGCGTTGAGTTCGACCTCGTCGGCGAAGACGATTCGATCTGGTTCAACGACCCGACCTCGTCGACCGCTGGGCTCTTGAAGCCAAACGGTGATGTCATCGAGATCGAGAAGTACACCGACGAGGGTGATGGCGGATTCTCCGTTGCCCCGACCGAAAACTCCACGGCCGACCTCGAGGTTGCCGGCCTCGACGGAAACCGTTCGGGTGAGCCAGACGATGCTCCAGAGCCCCAGATCGGCGAATCGGATGACCCGGGGCCGGAAGAGGCCAACCAAGACGATTCCGAAGACGGAAGTCTCGAAGAACCCGACCTTGAGCCGGCAGCGGCAACCGAACAGCCGTCCAACGTCTTGCCGGAGCCGAACCTCGGGCCGGACGTGAGCGAAGACTCGTCGAACACCGAACCAGACCAATCGGTGGCTGAGGAACAGCCAGGCGACGAGAACGAGGGGCTTGCGCCCGCCGGCCCGACCGTCGAGAACGAGTCGGAAGAAGACGAGAACACCGATGAGCCGGCTGGCGATGCGATCGCCGTCGCGATCCAGCAGTCGAAGGTGACCGCCGAAGTGGGCGACTCGGTGCTGTTCCGGGCGGTTGTGAGCTCGGGTGATCCGGCGAGCTTCCAGTGGAGCGTGTCACCTGATCCGGGCGGCAGCGGCTCGACCAGCGGCCTCGAGATCACGAGGACCTTTGCCGACAGTGGCACCTACACGATCCAACTGACCGCCTGCGACCAGAACGGCACCAGCTGCGATTCAGCGACTCGTTCCTTGCAGGTCGTCGACAACGAAGACGCCATTCCCGTCACCGTCAGCCTGAGCGGGCCTGCCGAAGCCGTGGTTGGCCAGAGTGTCGAACTCCGAGCGATCGTCGAAGGCGACCCAGACACGATCACCTGGACCATCGAAGACGGTTCGCCGGCGAGCGCTTCAGGCACCAGTGCCACCACGAGCTTCAATTCCGTTGGGACAAAGACGGTCCGTGTGACCGCCGAGCGGGGCGAAGAACGCCGAACCGAAACGATGACCATCACGGTCGTCGAAGAAGCACAACCGGCGGACTTGGTCATCCGCTGTGCGCCGAGCACGCTCGCCGCTGGTGAGTCGACGCAGTGTGGGATCGACGGCTACTCGTCTGCGATCTTCAGCGATGTGTCGTGGTCGTTCTCAGCCCCCGATCGTTCGCTCGGTTCGCTGAACCCAAGCGGAGGGTCGGCAACGTTCACCTACGACGGTGGTGGATCGGTCACGGTCACCGCACAAGCAACCGACGTCGCCACCGGCTCAGCAGTGACCGATTCAGCAGCGCTGACGTTCGAAGCCATCGTCGCTCAGGTTGAGCCCGCCCCAACGATCGCTGGCCGAACCGACGCCGAGATCGATCAGTCCGTCTCATTCAGCGTGTCGATCGCCGGCGGTACCGCCACATCGATCTCATGGTCGGCCGATGGCACGAGCGCAACTGGCTCCGGCGAGAACTTTTCTGCGAGCTGGTCAACGGCTGGGACCTACACGGTGCGAGTAGAAGCAACCGGACCCGGTGGCACCGGAGTCGACACGCACACGATCGTGATCGAAGCCGACGAGGGCCCTGTCGTCGATCCGGGTTGTAACGAGAGCGCCGCGCTGCAGCAGCCGACCGTCGTCGCAACCGACTCCGGTGGTGGCCGTGTCGACGTCACCGTCACCGCTAACAAATGCGTGACCGCCGATATGAATTGGGAAGGCGGTCGCAACGGGGGCGATGGCGTTTCTCGCTTGTCGCACAGTTTCGTGATCACCGGCCTCTCGACCGGTGTCACCTATGGCTTCAGCACAACAGTGAACGACGGAACCACTCGCCGATTCGGCTCCGATGAGGTCACCATCGGGGGAACAACGTCGACATCGAGCCCAGATGCGCCGACGCAGATCATCATCTCTGGCCTATCGGCTACTCCGACGAGCTCGACGAGTGTGTCGATCCGGGCGACCACGAACATCTGCGCCTGGTCGGACTGGTCAGGAACCGCGGTGAGCCGAAACGGCCCTCGTCCTGACTGCTTTACCAGCCACAATCACATGAATCCCGATTGGGGCGGCTCGCTGCCGCTGTCACCCGGCGGTACCTACACGGTCACGTTGACCGCCCACGATCCAGCCGGTGTCTTGCCGTCGGTGTCATCGACGATCAGTTTCACGATGCCGGCCGACACGACGACAACAACGACCGAAACCACAACGACGACCTCGGACGATCCCGATGGTGATGGCGTGTTCACCTCGGCGGGTGACAACTGTCCCGATGTCGCGAACGGCGATCAAGCGGACAACGACGGTGACGGCCTCGGCAACGTGTGCGACCCAACACCGGACGGTGATCCCAATCCGCCGACGACCCCAACGACGGATCCACCGCCAACGGATCCGCCGCCAACGGATCCGCCACCGACGGATCCACCGCCGACCGACCCGCCGCCAACGGATCCACCGCCAACGGATCCACCGGCAAGCGACCCGCCGCCTGACGAGTGATCGACCGTCCACCGCTCAGCTGATGGGTGGGAGGCGGCCGGTCAATCCTGCGAGTGCTCGCGACTGAGTCAGTTGCGGCGAGCTATTTGCCGACGATCGAGCTCGGGTGAACGCTCGCCCGCACTCGCGTGGCGAGTGGCTGCGACTTCTTCGCCACCGCGATTGCACCGTCGGCCGCGCTCCACGCCTGCTCAGCGATCTGTGCATCCGGCTCACTTGGTGAGAACAGTGCTGCGTCGACGAGTGGGCTCATGGATGAGACCTCGTCGGCGACGGGGCTGAGATCGCGCAGATCGAGCACATCGGCCAGATCGGCCACCGAGCTCGATTTGTCGGTTGGAAGCCCGAGCGATCCGAGGCGGTCCCGGGTTTCGAGCCAGGCGCCAACGGTGCGGTCCGCTGTGCTCTTCGCCCGACGGCGCCGGCTTCGCCGAACGCGCTTGGCGATGAACAATCCGAGCAAATAAAGAAGCGGCAGTGCGAGCAGGATGATTGGCCACATGAAGCGCTGGAGAACACTGTTTCCAGCACCCTCTTCGGGGATCAACACGGGCTCTTGAAGCTCGGGGAGATCGGAGATCTGCGCCTCCTCACCTTCGGAACTCACCGCAGGTGTTCGCGCGGTTTGCTCGAGGGTTTCGTTGCCCGTATTGGTGGGATCGAACCGTGTCCAGCCCGTGCCGCTGACCCACACTTCGGGCCATGCGTAGATCATGTCCTCGGTAACGAGGATCTGGCTGTTCTCAGCCGTCAACGTCGAGCCCTCGGGCAATCGGTAGCCAACGACGACTCGCGATGGCACGCCGAGCTGACGAGCAGCGATGGCGAAGACCGAAGCGGACTGTTCGGAGAAACCAGCTCGAACAGCATCCTCACCAGCCTCACCTGGATCGAGGTAGGAGGCGAGTGCTGCCAAGCTGTGTCCGGCAGGAGCTTCGGTGTTGTAGCCAAAGTTGTCCGAACGGAGCCATTCGTTGAGGCGAAGCAGCCGATCCCACTCAGACGTGGCGCCTTCGGTCGCATCGGCCAGGAACGATTCAAAGATCGGAATCTGGTCTTCGCTCAGCGTTGGAGGTGTTGCGGCATAACGAACAGAACTCGGTGGGCCATCGAGGGACGGTTCGGCTTCTTCGGGATCGAGCCGAAGCACTTGCGTGCTCTGGAATCGCTCGTCGATCGAATCTGAGGGTCGAGCGATCGACCCCGACCGTGGATCCCAACCGATCTCGCCGGCGGTGTTCTCCGTGAGAACGCCAACTCGTGGCAAGAATCGGAATGGATAGTCGTCCGTGAGGTCGACGACTTGCACGATCGATTGATCGCTTGTGCGAACCAGCTGGGCCGGCTGGTTGAGCACGGCGCCGGCCGACTCGAACCGAGCGGACGATGTCCACACCGCTCCGTCGTATTGATCGAGCGAGGCGATGGGAATGAACTGGACCGAATCGTCCGGGCCGAGTCCTTCAAGGCTGATTGTGAAGACCCCGACCGGCGCAGGCTCGACGAGCCCACCTTTGACCCGGGCGAGGGGAGTGGTTGCCTCGAATACATCGAGTGGACGCACGAGACGTTCACGCAGATCGAACGCTTCGTCGTCGCGAGAAGCGAGCGACCGGTTGAGTCCTGCGCCACCGAGGGCGAGCAGCCCGATGATCGGGGCGGCAACGGCAGCTTGGCGCCAGCGGATGCGTGTGGGGCCGGTCTCGGCTCCGGCCGCGGCCCGAGCCTTTGCGGTCTCTTGCATCTCCTGAGCAAGTGGGCGGTCGACGGTGCTGAGCAAGATGAGCCCGAGCACCGATGCACCGACGGCGACCGCGTACCACCAGGGCGAACGCCCAGCGCTGATCGAGTAGGCGATCGCTGCGCCATGGACCACGGTCAGTGGAAGCGCAACCGCTGCGCCAACACGGCGGCGAGCCGTGATGTCGACGATCGCCCATGCGGACGCAAACGCCAAGATGGTCGGGACGATCACGAACTCTCGGAAGGTCGGGATCTTCAGGCCGGTTGAGGCCAAGCCCTTCCAGCTCGAGATGAAATCGCCGGGCAGGTCAGCGACGCTGGTGTTGTACCAAGCCGCTAACCCAACGAGTCCGACGACGATCGCGACAGCTGTCGACGCCAGCGAGCGCAGCCCGCCGCGCATTGCGATGAGGGCACCGAGGCCGCCGACGAGCGCGGCCAGCACAACGGGAACGTCAACCGACGCGTCGGCAAAGATCCGGTTCCAATGAACCAGCGTGAGCGAGACGGCGATCGTCGTGAGCGCGACGATGGCGCCATCGACGGGGCGGAATCGGGTGAGGAACGTGAGCATCAGCCGAACCTCGCCTTCCATCGAGCAGCGACGTCGAGACTGGTGGCGCCATTGATGGCGACCGCGCCGGGGATCCGCATCGCTGGTCGATCGAATGCCTCGCCAACTTGGACGACGGTGACCATGTCGAATCGAGGCCGGACACGGGTGATGCCAACGGTGCGTTCGGGTGGGGGCTGGCCCGTGACCGCACCGAGCGAGATTCCTTCGGCTCGTTCGGCGACGCGCACGACGCCGTTGAGACCGGGATCGTCGTCATCAGGTTGAACACCAGCGAGGATTCGCATGATCTCGAGGCGACCTTCGCCCGAGGGGGCAGCGTCGGCTTCGAGCCCACCGGTTGTGCGGAACATGACGGGGTAGCGGCTATCGCATCCAGCGCTCACGAGTGACGCCGCAACTCGCACGGCATCTTCGAAACTCTCGTCGTCGTAGGAACCAGCCCACGTGTCGAGAACGACCATGAGACGGGGCTCGCTCGTAATGATGTTCTTCCGAACCATCAACGTGCCGGTCTTGGCGAGTGAACGCCAGTGAATGAGTCGGAGATCGTCGCCGGGGACGTAGTCGCGCAGCGAGTGGAACGAGATACCACCCTCTTGCGGTCGCTCGGAGGCAGACCCTTCGAGTTCGCGCCGATGGCCGGTCGGGAGGGTCGACATGGCGTGGACGGCAGGGTGAACGACGAGCTTGGCTGGTGTGCCTCGGTGGGTGGTGAGACGCATGAAACCAAACGGATCGGTCCGCTCGATGCTCAATGGGCCGACCGCGAAGTGTCCACGCTTCTCGGTTGGAAGGGCCAGCGTTGCCGTGTGGCTCTCACGCGAGGCAAGGCGAGGAACATCGATGGCGACACGCTCACCAGCGACGAGATCGCTAGCGATCAGGGGCGCGCTGGATCGAGCACCGGTGTTGGTGACCGTGACGAGTGCGTTGGCTGGTTCACCAGCGCCGACGACGCCGGGTTGAAGGTGCTGATATGCGGAGAGTGATGGTCGGCGCATGACCCAGATGAACGACACGAGGAGTGCGATGGCGAGCATCGCCGCCACCACCCATGCAAGTCGGTACTGGAAGACCCACCCGGCTGCACCCAGCAGGAGAGTCGCGACCACGGCCCATCGGCCGTTGGCCGACAGCATCAGACGCGCTCGGTCGGGACCGGGACGGCGTCGAGTGTTCGGCGGACGAGCTCACCGCTGGACACACCCTGGAGCTCCGCCTCAGGGGCGAGCAACATGCGATGCCCGAGCACGAACGGTGCGAGTTCTTTGATGTCGTCGACCGAGACGAAGTTGCGGCCCTTTGCTGCTGCCCAAGCCTGCGAGGACCGGACAAGAGCCAGCGAACCACGTGGGCTGACGCCAAGACGGAGCTCGTCCATCCGGCGCGTTGCCTGAGCGATCGTGACGACGTACTGCTCAAGCGACTCGGCGACGTGCACAGCTGATGCCGTCTGAATCATCCACTCGAACTCGGCGACGCTGATAACCGGCGCCAGGCCTTCGGGGGTTTCACCACGGAGGCGATCCTGGATTGCTGCGACCTCGGCTTCATGGCTTGGATAACCCATCGCCATACGCATCATGAAGCGGTCGATCTGGGCCTCGGGCAGGTGATAGGTGCCGTCGAACTCGACCGGGTTCTGCGTGGCGATCACGACGAATGGGCGCGGCACCTTGTGGCGCACGCTGTCGACGGTGACCTGCCGCTCTTCCATCACTTCGAGGAGCGCAGACTGGGTCTTTGGTGATGCTCGGTTGATCTCGTCGGCGAGCACGACGTTCGCGAACACGCCACCTTGGTGGAACGAGAACTGACCGTCGTTCGAGTTGAAGACCATCGAGCCGGTGACGTCGGTCGGGAGCAGGTCAGGCGTGAACTGGATGCGGTTCATGTCGCCTTCGATCGAGCTGGCGATCGCCTTGGCGAGGGTGGTCTTTCCGGTGCCGGGCACGTCGTCGACGAGGAGGTGCCCCTCGGACAACATGCAGGTCAACGCAAGCCGGATCTCGCCTGGTTTGCCCTTGATGGCACGCGAGATGTTGGTGTGGACAGCGTCAAAACGCTCTTTGAACGCCTCAATGTGAGACGGGTCAGCCTGCATCGTCATTGAATTCCCTCCGTAGACCCGAAACAGTGAACTACCGCATTGCACTTATAGCAAGAGGCAACTATCTAGCCGAGGCCCTGGACGGCTAGCACCGCCACGATCGCGACCACCAAGATGGCGAGAACGACCAGGACGATTGCTCGTGAGCCGTTCGATACCGGAGCAACATCTGCCAGCGGTGCGTCGTTGGCAGCGGAGAATGGGTTCTCCTTCTTCGTCGATGCGGAGGGCATCACGACGCGGTGATTCGACTCCGACAACACCGCCTGGAGTTCGCTCGGTGGTTCTGCCGGTTCTGGCTCAATCGCCGACTCGGCTTCAGCCTCATGACGCATGACATGAGTGGCCGACTGTGTGCTCGGCATCTGAATCGGTTCCTCAACAGGTGGTGCCGGTGAGGGAGACGGTGCGTGCGCGCCAGCTTGTGGTGCAACGGGCGGGGGCGTGCGAGGAGCTGGCGCTGGTGGCGCAGCGGCAGTCGGTGGAGCCGGCGCGGTTGGGTTCGGGGCGGTTGGGCTCGGGGCGGTTGGGTTCGGGGCGGCCGGTTGAACCGGGACGCTCGGAGCGGCGGGTTGTTCAGCAACTGGCTGTGCCTGGACTGGTGTTGGCGGCTGGGCCGGTGCCGGTGGCTGGGCCGGCGCTGTGGGTTGGGCGGGCGCTGGAGCTGGCGTGGTGCCCGCCAGACGCGCCGGCGCCGCCTTTGTGGGCATCGGCTCGGTCAGATCGATCGTGGGATCGAGTGGTGTCGGAGGCTCAGGAACCGGTCGCTCGGACAAGTCGACGTCCGGTGGGCGCTGAGCTGACGGGAGCTGGCTTGGGTCGGGGTCGGTGATGACCCCGCGCGTGGCAGCGCCGAGAGCGACGGTGTTCTTTGGGTCTGAATCAACCGCGAGCGGACGGCCGAAGTGTTGGATCAACAGCTGGCCGACCAACGGGATTCGGCTCGATCCGCCAACCAAGAGGATGCGGCTGATGTCATCGCTCGTGACCCCGCCGCTCCGGAACGCATTCTCCATTGCGGCGATCGTCTCGACGAGGCGTGGTCGAATCCGAGTCTCGAACTCCTCGCGGTTCATCCGAACGGTGCGGTTGAGCGAGGGGAGGGCGACGCGAATGTCGGCGCTCGTGTCGGCTGAGAGCAGACGCTTCGCCTGCACGCAGTTGTTTCGCAACTCGTGGCCGGCGGCGAGCACCGCTTCGTCGTCAGAACTTGCGAGGTCGTTGACGTTCAGCTCGCTCGCCTGAGCAACAAAGCTCCAGATCGCATCGTCGAAGTCGACGCCGCCGAGTCGTTCGACACCCTGCGGGTGGCCAACCACTTCGAAGCCCTCATCGGTGCGGCGCATCACCACGGCGTCGAACGTGCCGCCGCCGAGGTCATAGACAGCGATCAACTCGCCGGGCGTGAGCTTTTCGGATGAGGCGTAGTTGATCGCCGCGGCTTCAGGCTCGCTGACGAGCACGAGCTTTGAACGAACGCCGGCCATCGCCGCTGCTTGCTCGAACACTTCTCGCCGATACGGACCCCAGTTGGCAGGGTGGGTGAGGACGACCGTGTCTGGTTCGGATCCCTGACGGGTCGTTGCCAAGTCGAGAACCGTTTTGAGTAGGTGGCTCGTCAGTGTCTGGGGCGAGTACGGCGTGCCGGCGATGTAGGTCGAGCCCGGCGCTCCGAGTTGACGCTTGAAGTGGCGAGCCACCCGAGTCGGGGCCGCGAGCGATCGAATCTCGGCGGCTTCGCCGGAGAGGAACGAGCCATCTTCTCGCAAGAAAAGGACCGAGGGGATCGTGTAGGAGTTCGACCCCAACGACAACATGGTCGGGCGCCGGCCGGGCTCGCAGACAGCGGCGGCGGTGAACGTCGTTCCCAGGTCAATGCCAAGCGCATAACTCATGTTGTCGTTCCCCCTCCGTGTTGGGTATTGCTGATCTGCGTTTGCATGGGCCTGGTGTTCGTGTGCCTGCTACGTGCTGCTGGTGTTCGTTTGGCTGGTGTTCGTTTGGCTGGTCTGGGTGAGAATGGTGTGGCTGGTCTGCTTGTACCGGTGCGGGATTGAGTCCCGAACGATTCGAGAGCGCCGAAGCGCGTGACTAGTCCCGGAAGTTCTGGAACTGAAGCGGCAAATCGAGGTCTGCTTCCTTCAGCGCCGCGATGACGTCTTGGAGAGCATCGCGCTTCTTGCCGGTGACTCGCACCTGATCTCCCTGAGTCGAGCTCTGGACGCCCTTCATCTTCATGTCTTTGATCGAGGTGTTGATCTTCTTCGCCATGTCGGAAGAGATGCCAGCCTTGAGCGAGATCTTCTGGCGAGCCCGCCCACCGGCAGCGTCCTCGATGTCCTCGAACTCGATCGCCTTTAGCGAGATCTTGCGCTTGACGAATTTCTCTTCGACGACCTGCTTCAGCGCAAACATTCGGTCTTCGCTGGCCGTCTCCATCGTGATCGACATGGCCTTGTCATCGAGCTCGATGGTCGAGTCCGTGCCCTTGAAGTCAAAGCGATTCGTGATCTCGCGGACGGCCTGGTCGACCGCGTTGCGAACTTCTTGCATGTCAATCTCGGAAACGACGTCGAAACTAGGCATGGCGCGACGCTAGCGCAGCGATAGGGTTTCACCCTCCTGGGTCGGTGCCCGAGTGGCCAAAGGGAGCGGACTGTAAATCCGCCGGCTTCGCCTACGTAGGTTCAAATCCTACCCGGCCCACGGCAACGCCTTCGGCGTTGCATGAAGAACGGCCTCGCGGCCGTTCTTCGTCGTTTTGGGGCGGGGATCCCAGTGGCGTTGTTCGCGATGTGGAGGGACGTGCCGCAAGATGTTGCGGGGATTGGCTCCGCTTTCTCGGGGCGCGCTGATGCGGAGGGATGTGCCGCAAGTTGTTGCGGGGATCTCCTCCGCCTTCTCGGGGCGCGCTGAAGCGGGGCGCGAGCGGGGGTCTAGAGGAGGCGCTGCATCAGAGCGCAGTCGCGCCACTTGCCGAACTTTCGCCCGACTTCTCGTTCGATACCGACGAGCTCGAATCCATGTTTGGTGTGCAACGCCATGCTCGCTGGTTGGGCGTCGGCGATCCGAGCGAACATCGCGTGGAACCCATGGGCGGAGGCTTGCTCGATCAGCTTGGTGAGCAGCGCATCGCCCACACCTTTGCGCTGCGCATCGCGGTGGACGTAGATCGAGTTCTCGACCGAGGTCCGATAGGCCGGGCGAGTCCGGTAGAAGCTGAGGCTGGCGAACCCAGCCACGACGCCATCGTCGACGGCGACAAGTGCGACCAAACCACCGGATCGCTCAGAGATGTAGCTCCGTTGCTCGTCGAGCTCGCGAGGGATCAAGTCGAATGTCGCAGTCGACTCGAGCACCTCGCGGTTATAGATGTCGAGCATTGCCTCTGCATCGCTGAGGCTGGCTGGCCGGATCTCCACGAGTTGCGAGAGTAGCCACGAGACAAAGCCAGATCGCGTTCTCCTGCCGGGCGCGCCGATGCGGAGGGATTCTCCGCAAGTTGTTCGTGACCGAGTGCTGCGGGATTGGCTCCGCTTTAACCCGGGTCCCCTATGCGGAGGGACTTGCCGCGCGGTGTTCATTCACCGAATGTTGCGGGAGCCTGCTTTGCTCCGGATGGATCTCGCTGCCGAGATGCACGACCGACGCTCGATTCAACGACGCAAGCTGTTCGGCCCAGCCGATGATGCGAGGATCGCTCGTCAACACGATGAACTGAGTTCTCGTTCGTTCCTCGTCGAGGCAATCGAGCGCGGCGGCGAGGTCGAAGTCGTCGAGTGAGCCAAAGGGATCGTCGAGCAAGAGCGGAAGGGACTCGGTGGCAGCGTCTCGGACATGCGCAAGATGGCGGATGATGACGCCGCGATCGCCGGGCGAGTTGGTCGTCGGCGGAACCTCTCGACCGAGCTCATCGTCTGCGGTTGGCCGCTCGGCAACTCGCCGCTCCACCAATTCGGAGACCTTGTCGCGATGTTCGAGCGCCCAACGCGGCGTGATGTCTTCGCGGTCGCCGAGTAGGCGGCTCCATCGATCAAGCTCCGCTTGCTGGCGTTCGACCAGCACGAGGGTGCGAGCCCGTCGCTCTGGAGCCCCAACGAATCCATCAACTTCTCGGAGCTGGTGGTCGAGATAGGTCTTCACGCCGCTTGCCGCCAGCGCTTCGTTCTCTGCGCTACGCGCTGCTGCGACGGCTTGGCGATGCCGGTCGCGCAAGACGACGAGGCAGGCTGCCACGACGTAAAACGGCACGGCGAATGGAACCGACGCAGACCACGCCACGCCGATTCCCATCACGAACAGTGCGATCACGCTCGTCGCCAACTCGACGTCGTCCAGCACCCCTCGGTCGATGAGCGCTTCGAGCTTGCCGTGAGCCTTCTCGACCGCTTCGTGTCGTTCGATGGCGTGCTCGTCGACTTCTCGTGAAGCAGCGACCGCACCGCGCACTTCGGCCTCGAGCTCAGCGAGTTGTTCTGCCGCTTCCCACATCGTGGCCTGGTCGGCATTTGCGAGGACGGTCAACCGTTCGTGATCGAGGCGAGCTCGCTGCAGCTCAGCCCTTCCGAGCCGAACCGACGCTCGGTGGCGGTGGCGAGCGATCCCGACCGATGACAGCGGGTCGAGGGGCCCGGCCTTGATGGGCTCATTGATGGAGCTGTCGATTGGGCCCGTTCGGGTGTGGCGGAACTCATCGCTACCGAGCTCATCGGTACTGAGGTCAACGGCGGTGGCTGCGCCCTCGAGTGGCCGTTGGATCGAGACCCGCCGACCGTCGTCCATGATGATGTCGGCGGACAAACCGGGGCGTCCGCTGCCGATCGATCCGATGAGCTCGAGAGCGAGCCCTTCTCTCGTCGAGCGGTCGAGGCCGGTGATGACAGTGATTTCGTCGTGCAGCCGCAGCGATGCCCGATGAGTCTCAGTGACGTCTTCGAGCCGGCGGATCCGCACAGGATCCCATCGACCAAATCGGGTCGAAAACTTGAGCGTGGCGAATCGCTCGCCTAGGTCGCGAGAACGAATCGCGTAAAGTTGGTTGGGGACGCCTCCGGGCTGTGGCAGACTCCTCCTGCTCTGAAAAGAGCCGCGCCTCCTTAGCTCAGTCGGTAGAGCGCTTCCATGGTAAGGAAGAGGTCGACAGTTCAATTCTGTCAGGAGGCTCTGTAGAGCGCAGGTTGGTCCGTGCCGGTTGATCCGGCTTGGACCATCGGCTCCGCATGGCGACGTAGCTCAGTTGGTGAGAGTGCTCGACTCATAATCGAGAGGTCGTCGGTTCGAGCCCGACCGTCGCTACAACCCGCAAATACCCCTGTTCGAAGGAGCAGTCCCGCATGGCTAAGGAAAAGTTCGAACGTAATAAGCCGCATGTGAATGTTGGAACTATGGGTCATATTGACCATGGGAAGACGACGTTGACGGCTGCGATTACGAAGGTGTTGGCGGATCGGGTTGAGGGTAACTCAGCGACTGAT
>CALEWY010000130.1 GCA_937925335.1 uncultured Acidimicrobiales bacterium | reverse complement strand
CACGGGACGTGATGAAGCTCACGACGCAGTCGTCGCAGTCGTTGGTTCCCTGGCGGACGCACGAATCACAATCGATACAAACACTCATACCCACACCATGACGACCCCCTGTGACAGTCACACTGGGACTGCTCCGCAGTCAGGCTTCGACAGTCACATTGGGACCGCTCCGCAGTCCGGGCTTCGACAGTCACATTGGGACCGCTCCGCAGTCCGGGCTTCGCCCATCCGGGTCACCCGCCCGATGGCTGGTCTCCTCCGTCGACACCGCGACACTGGCACTGCTCCGCAGTCCGGGCTCCGAGAAACGAGGCCGATCGAGCGGCAGTATCTTCAAGAGGGTGTTGGAACGAACGAGGAAGCTCTGGTCAAAGCAGGACCAGCACACTGGCGATCGGCACCGGCTCTTTCGCGCGGTCGCCGAGGCTGTGCCGGCGACGACGGTTCTCTACCCAGGCTCATTTGTGGACATCGCTCCGTCATTCGTTTGGCCTGCCGTGACCTACGTAGACGTCGACAAAAGGGCAAACCAGTTCTTCGGAGACATCGAAGGCGTCGACGAACTCCTCGTCGCCAATGAAGCCGATCCCTTACAGCACACCGTGCGTTTCATCCACGGCGACTACGACGACGAACTCGATCTTCCCGCGGGGTCATTCGACCTTCTGGTCTCGCTGTATGCGGGACTCGTCTCTGAACACTGCACGAGGTATCTGAAGGTCGGCGGCCACCTGCTCGTCAACTCAAGCCATGGCGACGCAGCCTTGGCCTCGATCGACCCCCGTTTCGAATTGTCGGGTGTCGTCATCAACGGAGGCGCCCACTACCGGGCCCGAACAGACGAGTTGGACACCTACCTCGTGCCGAAGCGCGACATCGACATCACCGTTGATCTTCTGCACGAGACCGGACGTGGCGTCGCCTACACCAAGTCACCGTTTGCGTACATCTTCCAGCGAGTCGCCTGACCAGCTCGCCGCAACCGAGTTCAGGGATCAAGTCTCGGATGTCCTGAACTCCGGAAAGCGCAGCGAACAGACGAGGCGGTAGGTTCTCGGGCGTGAAAGCGCTTGAGTTCCGCCGCCAAGAGGGTCGCTATGTTGCGGCCGCGATCTCATCACGTCTCCGGCCGGGAAGCGGTGCTGCAACCGGGCCGCTCAGCCTGGTCGACACCGATGCGCCAGAGCTCCCCGGTGAGGGTTGGCAACGAGTTCGCCCCCGTCTCGCTGGAATCTGCGGATCCGATCTCGCCACGATCGACGGACAATCGTCTCGCTACTTCGAGCCGTGGGTTTCGTTCCCGTTCGTTCCCGGCCACGAAGTCGTCGGCGAACTCGAAGACGGCACCAGGGTTGTGCTCGAGCCCGTGCTCGGCCATGCCGCACGAGGTTTCGACAAGCCGACGCCTGACGCCGCACCTGGTGACGGCGACGACTACCGCCACCTCGTCAGCGGCGATCTCGAACCTGGCATTCAGACCGGTTACTGCGCATCGACCGGAGGCGGATGGTCGACCGAGTTCGTCGCTCACGAATCACAGCTTCACCCAGTTCCCGATTCACTCACCGACGAACAAGCCGTCATGATCGAGCCGGCAGCCGTCGGCGTCCACGCTGCACTGCGCACGCCGATCGAAAAGGGCGCAACCGTCGCCGTCCTTGGCGCCGGCACGATGGGCCTCGTTGCCGTCGCTGCCCTCCGAGCATTCACCGAAGCCGGCACGATCATCGTCGGAGCGAAGTATCCAGAGCAGGTTGCTCTCGCGAACGATCTCGGCGCCGACCTCGTCGTCGAGCCTCGCGAACTGAGCCGTGCGGTTCGCCGTGCAACGAAGAGCTTCTTGATCGGCGACGACCTTTCCGGTGGCGCCGACGTCGTCATCGATGCGGTTGGCTCATCGAGTTCGCTCGAAGAGGCCATCGGCATCACCCGACCTCGCGGCACCGTCGTCCTCGTCGGCATGCCTGGCCGAGCCACGATCGACTTCACCGCCCTGTGGCATCGCGAAACCACGCTGGTCGGCGCCTACACCTACGGCACCGAGACCCTGGCCGACGGTTCACAGCGCACGTCGTTCGATCTTGCAACCGAGCTCGTCGGCTCGGCTGACCTCGGCCGCCTCGTCGGAGCGGTCTACCCGCTCGACGATTATCAAGAGGCCATGCTGCACGCTGCGAGCGCTGGCAAACGGGGCACGATCAAGGTCTGCTTCGACCTGCGCTAGCGGTCGGGCTACCCTGCACAGCTATGGAATTGAACACCCCGGACGGCGCAGCGAGCGACAACACCTCTGTTGAGGCCGGCGACGCCGCAACCGCAGTGACCGAAACCGACCTCGTCGTCGAAGAACTGTTGGTCGAGGAGATCTCGATCGACGGCATGTGCGGCGTCTACTAGGCCACTGACACCTTCCGTGTCGGCAACTGCCACATCAACCTTCGACGTCACCACCTCGTGGCGTCTGCATCCCCGGGTGTCACTTCGGCCTGAGCCGTTCGGCGCGCTTGCGTATCACTACGACAATCGTCGGCTGAACTTCCTTCGCTCCCCCGATCTCGTCGATCTCGTCAAGATCCTTGGCGATCACCCCGACCCTCGGGCTGCGTTCGACGCTCTTTCTCTCGACCCCAGCCGATGGTCGAGCTTCGAAAAGGCCCTCGCTGCGCTTGCAGCGTCGGACTTTCTCCAACCCGTCTAGATCTCTGGATTCTCATGCCTGCTCTCACCGATGAACTCAAGCTTGGGCTCGATGCCCCGATCTGCCTCACGTGGGAGCTCACCTACGCCTGCAACTTGGCGTGCGTTCACTGCCTGAGCTCGTCGGGTCGTCGTGACCCTCGAGAGCTGAGCACCAAAGAAGCCATTGGCGTCATCGATGAGATGCGAGCCCTTCAGGTGTTCTACGTGAACATCGGTGGCGGCGAGCCAATGATTCGCCCCGACTTCTTCGAGCTCGTCGATTACGCCACGACCAACGGTGTCGGTGTGAAGTTTTCAACGAACGGCTCACGCATCGACCGCGAGCGAGCCCGAGAACTCGCCGCGATGGAGTACCTCGACATTCAGATCTCGGTCGACGGGGCCAACGCGGCAACGAACGATCACGTCCGAGGTGAAGGTTCGTTCGCAACAGCGATCTCGGCGATGGACGAGTTGGCCGCTGCCGACTTCGGTCCGTTCAAGATCAGCGTGGTCGTCACCCGAGAGAACGCCGGCCAACTCGACGACTTCGAGGCACTCGCCAACCAATACGGCGCCGAGCTTCGACTCACCCGGCTGCGCCCGGCCGGCCGAGGTGCGGACACCTGGCACGAGCTCCACCCGCTGCAAGAGCAGCAGGTCGACCTCTACCACTGGCTGCTCGCTCGCCCGCACGTGCTCACCGGCGACAGCTTCTTCCACCTCAACGCCCTCGGCGACGAGAACCTCCCAGGCCTCAACCTCTGCGGCGCTGGTCGAGTTGTTTGTTTGATCGACCCGGTCGGCGACGTCTACGCCTGCCCCTTCGTCCTCCACGACGAGTTCAAAGCTGGCAACGTTCGAGACGAGGGCGGCTTCGCCAAGGTTTGGAAAGAGTCAGCACTGTTCACCGAGCTGCGTGAGCCGCAATCGGCCGGAGCCTGCGCGAGCTGTGGCCAATTCGATGCCTGCCAGGGCGGGTGTATGGCTGCCAAGTTCTTCACGGGTATGCCACTCGATGGTCCTGACCCCGAGTGTGTGAGCGGCCACGGCGAACATGCCCTTGCCAACGTCGGCGTCGAAATGCGACCGATCTCCACGAACGACCACTCAAAGCCAGTCCGAGTCGCGTTGAGCAAGACCAGGGTCTAAGAGGCTCCCAACGACGCTGACACTCGCTTCGCGTTTCGTCAGCTTCTCGCACTAGCGTGCGCATGCATGAGCATGATCGGCACGCGCGTTCTGCGCAAAGAAGACCCTGATTTCTTGACCGTCGGCGGGTTGTACGTCGATGACCTCGCCCCTGAGGATGCGTTGTGGGCCACGTTCGTTCGCTCCGTACTGCCACACGCCAAGATCGCCGGCGTCGATTCGTCTGAAGCGCTCGCAATGCCGGACGTCGTCGCCGTCTACACCGCAGCCGATCTTGGCTTGGTCGCTCACTCGGGCAACCCGTTGCTCAACGCTGAAATGAAGCGGGCATCGCTCGCCATCGACACGGCTCGGTACGTCGGCGAGCCGGTTGCCGTCGTCGTCACTCGCACGCGTGAGGCCGGCGTCGACGCCGCCGAGAACGTGGTGATCGATTACGACCCCCTCGAGCCCGTTCTCGACATGCACACCTCTGCCGACAGCGACGTCCTCATCCACCCCGATGCTGGCACCAACATCGCCTTCCAGATCCCGTCGAGCGGTGAAGACATCTTCGCCGATTGTGAAGTCACCGCTTCGCTCAGCTTCGCAAACCCTCGCCTTGCGCCGTGCCCGCTCGAACCACGAGCAACCACGGCTCGTTGGACCACGACCGAAGACGGCCGCCCGTTCCTTACGCAATACGCCACGACCCAGGGCGCTCACGGCACCCGCGATGCGTTGATGGCCAAGCTCGGCATCGAAGCCGATCAGATCCGTGTCGTCACCCCCGACGTTGGCGGAGGTTTCGGAGCCAAGAACGGCGGCTACCCGGAAGACATCGTCGTGTCCGAAGTTGCCCGCAAGCTCGACAAACCCGTTCGATGGGCCGAGACCCGATCCGAGAGCATGCTCGGCCTTGTTCACGGACGAGCCTGCCACTTTGACGTCACCATCGGTGGCGATCGATCCGGCAAGGTCACGGCGCTCAAGGTGCACATGACCCAAGACGGCGGCGGCCACGCCGAGATCGCTTGTGTTCTCCCATTCCTCACCAAGGTTGTGGCATGCGGTGTCTACGACATCGAGAAGGTCGACTTCTCGGCGACATCGGTCCTCACCAACACGATGCCGACCGGTGCCTACCGAGGTGCTGGACGCCCCGAGGCAACCCACGCGCTGGAGCGTGCTCTCGACAACTTCGCGGCCGAAATCGGCATGGACCCGGCCGAGGTCCGCCGAGTCAACTTCCACACTCCCGATGCGTTCCCGCTCACCACGCCGACTGGCGCCAACATGGACACGGGCAACTACGAAGTCGGCCTTGACACCGTGTTGCAGACCGCTGATTACGCAGCGCTGCGAGCCGAGCAGGCCCGTCGTCGAGAAGCCGGTGATTCGAAGCTCATGGGTATTGGCCTGTGTAGCTACGTGGAGATCGCCAACCCGATGAGCAACGGCGAGTACGGATCCTGCGAGATCCAGCCCGATGGGTCGGCCATCGTGTTGACCGGCTCCTCATCACACGGCCAGGGTCATCACACAGCCTTCGCCCAGGTTGCATCCGAGTTAACCGGCATTCCGATCGAGCGCATCGATGTGCGCCATGGCGACACCGCTGAAGTCCCCCGAGGCGGCGGCACCGGCGGCTCGAAGTCACTCCAGATCGGCGGCTCCGCCGTTTGGCTCGCCGCTGAAGAGGTCGTCAAACTCGCAAAGGACATCGCTGCTGACCTCCTCGAAGCAAACCCTGACGACATCGTGCTCGACGTCAGCAGTGGCGAGTTCGCTGTGGCCGGAACGCCTGCCGTCGCCAAGTCGTGGGCTGAGGTGGGAACCGCTGCGGCGGAGAAGGCTGGCAAGAACTTGCAGGCCGAGATCGACTTCAACCCGCCGGGCGCCACGTTCCCGTTCGGAACGCACCTCTCGGTTGTCGAGGTCGATGCCGACACGGGCAACGTCACGATCATGCGCCACGTGTGCCTCGATGACGCTGGGATGATGGTCAACCCGCTCATCGTTGAAGGTCAGGTACATGGAGGCGTTGCCTCTGGTGTGGCTCAGGCGCTGATGGAGGAGTTCTCCTACGACGCCGACGGCAACCCACTCACCGCGAACTTCATGGACTACGGGTTCGTGTCAGCCGCCGAGCTTCCGAGCTTCGAGCGCATCGCGATGGAGACGCCGACCGACCGCAATCCAATGGGCGTGAAGGGTGTCGGCGAGTCCGGCACGATCGGGGCGACCCCGGCTGTGCAGAACGCCGTCGTCGACGCACTCTCACACCTCGGCGTTCGCCACGTTGAGATTCCCGCCACCGCCGAGCGTGTGTGGCGAGCGATCCAGAGCGCTTCGTAGGTCTCGCCCGTCGAACTCTGCTGCTTCTCGGCGCGGAGCTGGTTGCCAGACAACCAGATTCGCGCCGAGAACGGGTCAGTCTTCGAGTCGGCCAGCTCGGAACATGTAGAACGCTCCGACTGCGCCGGCGAGCAGCGCCAACACGGCGAATGTGCGGACGAGTTCGTGGCCGAGCAGCGGCCGTGCGGGCGTCATGGCCAGCACGGCACCGGTTCCATCCGTGGGATCGATTGCGTCACCCGGCAAGAAGAACGCTCGGGCGCTCTCTCGTTGGCAGCTCACCAAACCCTTGCGGTCCGAGGCATCGCGAATGTTCGAGACGTCGTCCGCGTCAGCGTCAAACGTGAAGAGCGGATCGACCGTCATCTCCTCGGGAGAGATGTAGGTGGTGAGACGTGTGAGATACCGGTCGCTTCGCTCCTGGACGTAGGGGCTCGCTGAGTTCAGTTCGCTCGCCGGACCTGCATATTCGGTGATGAAGGCCTGCCCACCGTCGAAAGCGTCAGCACGCTGGCGAACCAGGCTCGTGTAGTTGTTGCCGCTGAATTCGAAGAACGTGATCTCGTCGGTGTGAATCGACATGTGGCCGTAGTTGTCAGGCACCACCTGCTCGTCGGCAAAGAACCACGTGAAGATCGGCATGTTGTCGAACGCTGCGATCGCCGTGAGCCGAAGCGGAATCATCGGCTGCGTCCCTGGGTAGGTCAGTTCGACCGGAGCGATCGACTCGGATGTTTCGCCGTCAAGGAGCCGCATGGCGATGAAGCTGAACTCCTCCTCGACGTAGACGTCGATCAGCGGTTCCATCGATTGGTCGACGGTGTAGTTGTTGTCGCGCAGCCAATCGATCATCGCTGCCGGGTTCGACGAACCAATGACGTCGAAGCCAAATGGACCGACTTCGCCCGATGCGAAGACCTCCACGCCGCCGTCCTCCTCCGCCGAGGCATCTGATGCCGTTGCGAAATCCTCGTCACCACGGCTGCAGTTTCGATCGGGCGACAAGATGCGAGGGTCGGTGAGCTGGTGGAGCGAGTCGAAAACCTCTGGGCCACCTTCGGGCACCTTGATGTCGTTCGCCGAAATTGGTTCGGGAATGGGAAGTACCCAACTGAAGTCTGCCGCTTCACCCTGATAGGCGATCTCGATGAGCGAGGTGATCGTGCCGTCGTCGTTGACGGTGAACACGATTCGCTCGGCGACCTGGTCGACGGGATCGTTCGAGCAGAAGAATCCTCCGCAGGCAGCGGCAATCGTCGAGGCACCAAACACCCCAACGAATGCGAACACGACCAAGACGGCTGCTTGGCTCCGTCGTTTGACGCTCAGCACGCTCTTGTCCTCATCGAATCGTCTCCCTCAACCTGACGTGTCCTGGTTCTACTCCATTCGGACCCTCCGAACGCGACATCAGGTCAACTCCATGAACTCACCTGCAGCCGCAAACATATTGAATGTGGGGTGATCAGCGCGATCCGGTAAGCCGCACTTAGGCACCATCAACAAAACCTAACGTCACCTATTTCGTGTCATAAGGTCTCGGGCAACCCGGGTGGAAACTGTGGTCGACGAGCCCGTCGTCGGTCACTTCTGGGCAGGAGACCCCTCAATGACTCGATGGACCTCGTCGATCTCGCGCGTGCTCGCAGCCAGCTGTGCGCTCGCGCTCGGAACCGTGACGATCGCCAGCATCCCCTCGTCGGCCGCAACCGCACCGATCACCGGCACGATCTTCCGCGACCTCGACCACGACGGCGAACGCGATGCCGACGAGCAGGGCTGGCCAGACGTCACCGTCACGGCGATTGCGCCCGATGGTTCAACGGCCACAGCAACGTCCGCGGCCGACGGCTCCTACTCGATTGCCGAGACCGACGATGGCACGAGCTATCGAGTCGAATTCTCCTGGGCTGAGGAGTGGCTTGCCGCGGCCCCAGTCGGCGCCGACAACGCAACAGCCACACAGTTCGTGTCCGGCGGTGGCACGGCCAACTTCGCCGTTGCGACGGCGGACGATTTCTGTGCAATCGGCGATGGTGAACTCGGCTTCGCCACCACTTGTTTCATCAACGGCGATGCCACGATCGACGGGTCGAGTTATGCCGATGCACCCGCCATTGTGAGCGTGCATGGCGCGGCAGACGGCGCCAAGGGTGATGCTGGGGCGAACCCACCGGCACCCACCGTCCTCGCCGACAACACCACGATCGGTTCGACTTACGGCCTCGCATGGCAGCCATCTGCGCAGCGCATGTTCACCTCAGCGTTCATGAAGCGCCACATCGGTCTCGGCGTTGGCGGCATCGATGCCATCTATGTCGTGGAAGGCGGCAACGCATCGGTGTTCTACACCGCAATCGATGCAGGAACCGTCGCATCCAACGCCGACCGAGGCCTTCCCACCGACACGGCTGACCCAACGAGCCTCGATCTCGACGCCTTCGCTCAGGTCGGCAAAGTCGGTTGGGGCGACATCGACCTCTCAGCGGACGAAGCGACGCTCTACGCAGCAAACCTTGCCGACCGTTCCATCTACGCCATCGACGTCGCCGCCGCTGCCGGCGGATCGACCTCGGCTCACACCTCGCTCGGTGCGCCCGCCCACTCCTGCTCCGACGGATCACCCGGCCGAGTTTTCGGCATCGAAATCCACGATGGAACACTCTGGGCGGCGGTCACGTGCGGCGCTGAGGTCTCCGGAGCCACGAGCGACTTGAGCGCAGCCGTGTATGGCTATGACCTCGGCGCCGGCAGCTGGGCCGCCACACCGGCGATCGACTTCGGCCTCGACTACACGAAGGGCTGCTCGAAGTTCAACACGGGCTGTGGGTTCCAGACCTGGCTCGATACCTACAGTGATGCCGCGTTCGGCCTCGTCCCTGATCCGTCTCCCTATGAGGGCCCGACCCGCAGCCAACCGCTCGTGTCCGACCTCGAGATCGATGCTGACGGGTCACTCATCATCGGAATCCGCGACCGGTCCGGCGATCAGTTCGGCCACCGCAACCTCTCCCCCGCTGGTGACGGCAACCTCGTGACCGGCTATTCCGGTGGCGACCTTCTTCGTGCTGCCCCCGCAGGCGACGGCACGTGGGTGCTGGAACAGAACGGATCCGTCGGCGGAGTGTCCACGAGCGGAACCGGCGACGGCCCGACCGGGCAAGGCGGCGCCAACACCAACCAGGGGCCTGGTGGCGGTGAGTTCTACGCCGACGACTTCGTCTTTGCGTGGGGCGATCGATGGCACTCCGAGACCACACTCGGCGGCCTCGCTCTCGCACCCGGCCGCTCAAGTGTTGCGGTCACCAACACCGATCCGCTCACCGAGCGCCTCGATGCAGCTGGCATCTCGTGGTTCGATAACACCACCGGCCTCACGGTGAACGAATACGAGCTCTACCGCGATGGGGCTCAGCCGCAGCCCCAAACGCTTGGCAAAGCCAACGGTTTGGGCGATCTCGAATCGATGTGCCCCGCTGCTCCTCTTCAGATCGGTGACCGAGTGTGGTTCGACCGAGATGGTGATGGAATCCAAGATGGCGACGAGCCGGGCATCCCTGGCGTAAAGGTGATGGTGTCGGTCGAGGGCGGCGATCCAATCACGGTCGTCACCGGCCCCGACGGAACGTGGAACCTCTCGGTTGCCCCGTTCACGACGTACACGATCATGATCGACCCATCGATGGCCGACGTCTCCGGCATCGCCGAGGTGAACTCGCCGGACGAGCTCGCTCCGACGCTGATGGACGCTGTCCCTGCCGATGGCGCTGCGAATGAGATCGACTCCGATATGGACGTCGACACGCTCAAGATCACGGCGGTCACCGCCGGGCCCGGCCAGAACGACCACTCGTTCGATGCTGGATTCATCGTCGGTGAGACATCGCTCGAGATCGGCAACCTCGTCTGGCTCGACAATGACAACGACGGTGTTGCCGAGATGGGCGAGCCCGGCATTGCTGACGTAACCGTGGAGCTTTGGATCGACGCTGATGGCGACGGCGTGAAGGACACGAAGATCGACGAGACCACCACCGACGCGGATGGCTACTACGCCTTCAGCGGCTTGGCGAAGAACGTGTACTTCATCAACATCCCGCCGCAGGCCAGCGAAGGGCAGCCGCTCTTCGGGCTCGAGTCATCGACTCCGGCGTCTGACGGCGCCGATGACGACCAGGACAACGACGACAACGGCCTCACGATGTCGGATACAACCGCAACCGTGATGTCCGACGGCGTCTCGTTGATGACTGGGACAGAACCGGTCAACGAAGTGAGCCGCGACGGCAAAACCGATCGTGACGCCTCACCAACCGACACGACCGATGCCGACTCGAACCTCTCGGTCGACTTCGGCTTCTTCCCGGTTGCGAAGGTGGGCGACACCGTTTGGTACGACTCCAACGGCGACGGTGTACAGGATGTCGATGAGACCGGCGTGCCAGGTGTGACCGTGCACCTCTGCGACGCCGACATGACACCACTCGAAACCGCCGTCACCGACGAAAACGGCATGTACATGTTCGGCGGACTCACCCCCGGCATGCACATGGTCTGCTTCGACCTCGACACACTCCCCGACGGC
>CALEWY010000129.1 GCA_937925335.1 uncultured Acidimicrobiales bacterium | reverse complement strand
GCGTGGGATCCAGCGCATCACGCTGCCTGCTCGAACTCTCGGCGAGTTGCAACCACCGGTGGCGCAACGGTTCGGTCGAGTGTCCCGTCTGGCCGGTACAGCCGAAGCGTGCGGTCTTCGTCCAAGGTGATCTCCCAACCGGCGTGATGGATTCGGTGATGCCACCACCTCGAGATCGGCACCAGCTCGGAGAGCACCGTCCGCTTGCTCTGCTCGAAGTGCACGGTGTGGTGCACTTCGATTTGTGACCATGGCACGCCGCTCAGCGGGCACACGGGGTAGAGCGACCGCAACACGGCTCGCTGCGCTTGCGTGGCAGTCCTGCCCGTGTGGGACGCGTGCACCGTGCCATCCGGCAGAACATCGAGCCGTCGGAGAATCGAGTTGCAGGCCATGTATCCCAGCTGCTCGGGACACACTGCCACCCCGTCGTCGGTCTCCACGATCGACCCGTCATGTGGGCCCGATTCGAGCGTGTCCCGATCAACCAGGACATTCAGCACAACCGTCGGCTGTGGCTCGCCGGCATCAGTCCCCTCTGCGCTGCCGCGCATGATCAGTCGATAGAGAGCCTCAGCGCTCAACTGATTGAGGTCGAGCCCTTTGAGCAGCGGTTCGTCAGAACGGGCCAGCGCCGAGGTCTCGTGTTTCATCGCCGCCTGGATCAGCCCGCCCCGCTGGCCCTCCAATAAACCAGCGATACGAAACGATGATTTGTCCCGGCTGGGCGAGACACGAGCGAACGCATCGGTCTTCGCCTGCTCAGCAGCGGTCACGCCGGCATCCCCTCGAATTCGGTCACGTCGACGTTGCGCTGTCTTGCGAAACGACTCCTCGGCGAGCGTGCCAGCCTTCGCGGCCAACAGACTGTCCTGGTCTGCCAGGACAGCAACTTCCTCGTCGGTCATTCTCGCCGTCATCCGGGCGAGGACATCGACGTTCGCCGGTCGAGCGGTGCCGTCGGCCAACGCTGCGCCCACAGCGGGAAACGACGCAGCCACGCGCACTCGCTCACGTTCCTGACGCACCTGAGCAGTCGACACGCTGTCCCCGTCAGACAGCACGTCGACCGCTGCCGGTCCGACACCCGCTGCTTCGAGCCGACTCGCCTGACGGCCGATCGACATCAGCACGCCGGCCAACAAGCGCTCCGCCGACCGCGCTGCTCGCGTCACCTCCGCCAAGCCATCGCTCCCGAACACCTCCGAATTGAGAAACGCGTTCGCCGCCCGCAGCCCACCTTCCACCGCATCGAAATGGCTGATCACCGTCGCCAATTCCGAACCTTCCGCCTTCATGCTTCCCCCTACCTTTTCGCCGTCCCACCATCATTGCAGTGGGGTGTGACAGTCACTTTTTGAAGAGACTCCGGAGCGATGGTCGAGCCCTCGATCAGTGATCGTTCACGCCGGTGGAAGGCGTCCTTCGTTGACTGTCGCTGTGGCGGGCGATCTAGGATCCGCGCATGGCCGCCCATCCCGAAGCTCTGCTGACCGTCGATGAGATCGAGGCGGTCGCAACGCTTCTTCGAGATGCCGGCAAGGTCGGTGATGACACGACGTTTCGGCGCGTTTCACCTGCTCATCTCACAGCAGAGACGGGCGGCGTTGATGGCGGCCGTCTGATCGAGGCCTGGCTCTATCACGCAGAGGCTCGTGAGATCGAGGAACTGATGGTGTCGCTCACCAGTGGTGAGATCGTCTCGTCGGCCACCGTCACCGGTCAGATTCCGCAATACGGGTTCGGCGAGATCCTCGCGATGCAAGAGCTGGTCCGAACCGATCCCGATGTCGCCGCTGCCGTCGCGAAACGAGGCATCACCGACCCCTCGAAACTTCAGGTCGACCCGTGGCCGACGGGCAACATGGGCCTCGAACACGAAGAGGGGCGACGAGTCTCGCGAGCAGTCTTGTTCTGGCGGGATGATGCAGCTGACAACGGTTATGCAAAGCCAGTCGACGGGCTGTCGGTGTTTGTCGACCTCGACGAGATGAGCGTCTACCGGATCGACGACATTGGCGATTGGCCGATCGCCGCCGATACGAACAACTACACCCACGGGACGGTTCCCGACCGGACAGACCTCAAGGAGATCTCGATCACCCAGCCCGAGGGTTCCAGCTTCACCGTCGAGGACGGAAACCACATTCGCTGGGGAAGCTGGGATGTGCGGGTCGTCATGGACCACACCGAGGGCATTGCGTTGCAGTCGCTCGGCTGGACCGGTTCGGACGGTGCTCGCCGACCCGTGATGCGCCGGGCGAGTGTTGCCGAGATGGTCGTGCCCTACGGAGAGACGAGGGAAACCCAAGCGTTCAAGAACGCGCTCGACATCGGGGAAATCGGCCTCGGTCGAACGGCCAACTCGCTCGCGCTCGGTTGCGATTGTCTCGGCGATATCACCTACCTCGACAGTGCCTGGTGTTTCGACGATGGCACGCCGATCCAGGTCGACCAGGCCATCTGCATTCACGAAGAGGACTTCGGCATCCTCTGGAAACACACCGACAGCCACGTCGGTTCCGCCGAGGTCCGGCGAAGCCGCCGACTCGTGATCAGCTCGATATTCACCGTTGGCAACTACGACTACGGCATCTTCTGGTACCTCTACCTCGACGGGACGATCCAGCTTGAAATCAAGCTGACCGGCATCGTTACGACCCAGGCCCATCGACCCGGCGATTCGCTCAGATACGCAGCGTTGATCGGTGAAGAGATCGCGGGGCCCATCCATCAGCATCTCTTCTGTGCGCGTTTCGATATGGAGGTCGACGGCCCCAACAACACGGCGTATCGAGTCGATATCGAGGTTGATGACCCCGGTCCGGACAATCCGTTCGACAACGCATTCAGAGCGGTCGCAACGCGACTCGAGAGCGAACAACAAGCGATCGATGTCGTCGATGCCTCGAAGGCGCGGACGTGGCGCGTGGTGAACGAGTCTGCCGAGAACCCACTCGGTCAGCCCACCGGCTACAAACTGCTCCCGGCCGACACCGCGACGCTGTTCCCGCATCGGGCGCGAGTTGCCGGGCGAGCTGGTTTCGCAAAGCAGAATCTGTGGGTCACACCGTCCAACGGTGCTGAGCGCTTTCCCGCTGGCGATCACGTCACCCAGTCCGAGCCGCTCGATCAAGGCCTGCCGACGTGGACCAAGGCCGATCGCTCGATTGCTGAGGAAGACATCGTTGTCTGGCACGTGTTCGGCCTGACGCATTCGGTTCGCCCTGAGGACTTCCCCGTGATGCCGACCGAGTACGCCCGTTGCACGTGGGTGCCGTTTGGTTTCTTCGACCGCAATCCCGCGCTCGACATCCCACCCGGCACCGCCTGTCACTGATTCGCACAGGTGCGTGCAAGAAGGCGGATCGCACAGGCACTGAAAGGTGCGTGCTAGCCACGATCGTGGGTTGGTGTCAGAGTCGACTGCATGACCGCTGAACTGATCGACCTCAGCTCGGCTCCTAGCAGGGTTTGAGAAAAACGCATGTCGGAGCCAGAACGCCGATTCATCCGACCACGCTGCGTCGGTCTTTCCGCCGATTCCGGCAAGGGAGTAGGCGAAAATCTCTCCTTGCGTGACCGGCGACTCGACGCCCTGACACTCGACGGCATTCTTCAGCACCCTGCTAAAGCAGCTCGGCGTCGACGACTCGGCAGCTGAGTTCGAGGAGGAGTCGGTCGTCGGGGTCGTCGAGATCGACAGCGAGCATTGATGCGATGCGGTCGAGCCGATAACGAACCGTGTTGCGATGGAGATGGAGCGCCTCGAAGATGGCGGCGAGGGCCGTCAAGTCGGCGGCCGTGGCATCGTCACCGAGTATGAGATTCGAGCCGACGATGGGTTTGCCACCTTGGCCTTTACTCGCTCGAAGTTCCCGCCGTGGTCGATCGACGGTGGACGCGAAGGGTCACCGAACTACTGCGAGGTGATCAAGGCCGATGACGGATCGACCACGCGCTACTCCTTTGTTTCGGAGCTTGCGACACAACCAGCCGACGTGATTCGAATCGTGACCGGGAGCGGCGGTGGAGTTGGCGACCCGGCCGAACGACCGGCCGAGTTGGTGGAGCAGGACGTTCGCGATGGTCTGCTCTCCCCAGAGCGTGCCGCTGAGGTCTACGGACGTGTCGCACCATGATCCGGACCTACCTTGAATTCGATGTGTTGCCCGGTAAGGCCGACGAACTCGTGGCGTTCTTCGCGGCCCAGCAGTACCTAGAAAACTCGGTGGCTCAGGAGGGCTGTCACTCGGCCGAACTCACGATGTCCTCGGACGGTTTACAAGCGATCGTGACCGCAACCTGGGACGATCGAGAAGCGTACGATCGGTGGACGTCACGACCAGATCGTGAGTCGACCGGTCCGGCGCTCAGTGCCCTGCTCAAGAACCCGGTTGGAGAGGGGACCATCGGTAGGGTGTTCGAGGTTGCGTCAATGGGAGTTCTCGAAACGCGTGCAGGTTGATCTCGAAGTCCTTGGCCCTCGCTTGCGGGAGTTGCGTCGTGAAGCCGGCCTCCGGCTTGCTGATCTCGCTGACGTCACGGGCTACAGCACGGGATACATCAGTCAGATCGAGCGGGGGCAGTCGCTTCCCTCGCTGAGTGCGATGGCGACACTTGCGGTTGCCCTCGGTGTGGAGATGAGCACGCTGATCGAGGGGTTGTCAGGGCCAGAGATGTCGGTCACCCGCGCTGGTTCGGAACACACCCTTCGATTCGAAGACTTTGTCTTTCGAATCCATGGAAGCATGGGTTCGAACCGCTCCTTTTCGAGTGTGGTGCAGCGAGTCAACGAGAGCGATGCGGTCTTCCAGCACTATGGCGAGCGGTTCTTGCTCGTACTCGAGGGTTCGTTGGACGTCACGATCGATGGGGAGCGCCACGTCGTCAAAGCAGGCGACACGATTCATTACAGCTCGCACCAAGAGCACACGATCAGCCCGCCCGCTGGAGAGACGGCAGAGATGTTCCTCGTATCGTCGCCGGCACTGTTGTGACGAAGGACGACGCGTCGCCTGACTCGTTGTCGGCGGAGGTGGGACGGCGGCTCCGCGAACGACGTGTGGCCCGCAAGGAGACATTGCAGGTTGTTGCCGACGCGGCTGACATCTCGCTCTCGCACCTCGCCGAGATCGAGACAGGGAAGTCATCGTGTTCTCTCCCGGTGCTGTTGCGGCTGAGTCGAGCCCTTGCCTACCCGGTTGCTCAGATCTTGCCGACACTCGGAGCCAGTCGCTTGCGAGTCGACACCGTCCGCACGGCGGAAGCGCAACGCCCGATCTCCATGAAGGACTCGATCTCTTCGTTCGCAGCGTGAATCTCACCGCCGGCGCATCGTCCGAGATCGGCTTGGACCTCTGCGAGTCGATCGTGTTCGTCGTGGCCGGCTCCGGTTCCGTGAGCCTTGACTCGAAGCCCGTCGTTCTTGGGCAGGGCGATTCAGTCGAGATTCGTCGCGCCAAGAGTGTTGTGGTGACAGCAGTCGAGGATCTGACGGCGGTCGTCGTCATCGGCTCGGCTGGCTGAACGACCGCTGCACCGATGGCGAGGGCGTGCATTCGTCGAGTCCAACTGAGAGTTCGAGCAACGGAGGCCATCAGCTCGATCTCAATGTGGTCGTGCTCTGAGTCGATGAGACTTGGTGACGTTCTCATCGATCGCGACGCCGGACACATCACCGCGGAGCGTTTGGACGTGGTTGAGTCACCAGCGTCGAACCCATCCGAGCTCACATCATCGAGTAAGCGGACCGCCACGCAGGCCATGCAGACATCCTTCATGAGCAGTTGAACGATCGAGATACGCGTTCCTGAGGCCTCGAGGGGTCAGTCCGCGACGGGTTGGTCGAGTTGATCGAGCAACGTGTTCACCAGACGGCGCAGCGTGGATGTCAGCTCATGCCCGTCGTAGGGAGCGGCAAGTGGGCCGCCGGTCCAGAGGTCGACGATGCCGTGAACCGTCCCCCACGTCATCGCGACAAGATCGAGCGTCTCATGCTGACTCGCCCATCCGTTCGCGCGGGCTTGGTCGATCCGTGCTGCGAGTGTGAGAAAGCCGCGTTCCCGTGCGGCCCACAGCTCCGGCGTGTCGACATTCACGATTTCGAGCCGGCTCATCACGCTGAATGCCGATGGCTGCTCGAGCGCAAACGTGGCGTAGGCCTCGGCGGTCGCGAGCAGTGCTTCGCGATCGTCGTCGATCGCAGCGGCTGCAACGACCCCATCGGCCACGAGGTTCCACGCCCGTGTGATGTAGGCGGTGAAGAGGCCGGGCTTGTCCTTGTAATAGTGAGCGGCAGCGGTGTGGGATAAACCGGCTTCGGTTCCGACACGCCGCAGGGTCACCCCGGAGGGGCCGTGCTCAGCAATGACGGAGTCGAGCGAATCGAGAAGGCGTTGGGCTGTTTCGGTCACGCAGCGACAGCGTGCCGCTCTGGGGTCGTCGCCCGCAACCCCGTCCATTGCGCAAACGCCATCGCACCAACGATCGCTGCGTCGAGGAGAAGGAGGACTCGCCCGAGTGACGTATCGACGACTCCGGTAGCGA
>CALEWY010000128.1 GCA_937925335.1 uncultured Acidimicrobiales bacterium | reverse complement strand
TGTTCGGTCACGTGGGAGAGAAGTTTCGAATCTCCATTCGTTTGAATGTTGATTATGCATTCGAATGAATCTATGTTGTTGGCGTGAGCGCCGATCCAGAGCTTTCGTTTCTTGACGGGTACCTGCCGTATCTGTTGCGTCGCGCCGACCAAGCGCTCTCGGCGGCCTTCTATGAAGCACTGAACCAGAACGGTGTCCCACGCTCTGATTGGCGAGTGATTGCCGTCCTCCACGAGCTCGGCTCGCTTTCGATCGCTGAGCTCACGCACCGCTCGCTTTCGCCGCAGCCAACCGTCACCCATGCGGTGAGTCGGTTGGAGGAGCGGGGCTTGGTGAAACGTGTGCAAGGCAAGGACGACAAACGCCAACGCTTCGTCTCCCTCACTAAGAAGGGGTCGACCCTCACTGCCTCACTCATCGCGGAGGCCGAAGAACTGCAACGAACCGTGCTCGACGACGCAGGTGTTGGTGATCTCACCGATCTCGTCACCGGGCTTCAGAAGCTGATCGTTGGCGTGGGCCACCCTTCCGAGGTGGGGCGCCAACAAGGAGAACCGCACCATGACTGACTCGACCGATTCTGCCGTTGCTTCCGCCGCACGAGCCAGTGCCCAATCGAGCAACACCGATTGGGATCCCACGCCGACGACGGCTCGTCGGCCGTTCAACCTTCAGGCTTGGATCGACGAGCACCGCGATGAGTTGCGACCGCCCGTCTCGAACAAACAGATCTGGCGTGAGGCCGACATGATCGTGATGATCGTCGGCGGCGGTAACCAGCGAAACGACTATCACGACGATCCTCGCGAAGAGTTCTTCTACCAAGTGAAGGGCGACATGATCCTCATGATCTGGCCCGAAGAAGGTGTCGAGCCCTACGAGATGCCGATCCGTGAAGGCGAGATCTATCTCCTCCCACCACGCCTGCGGCATTCACCGCAGCGACCCGATCCCGAATCGATCGGCCTCGTTGTTGAGTATCAGCGCGACGTCGGCGAGCTCGACGGCTTCGAATGGGTCTGCGGCAACTGTTCCCAGCTCGTGCACCGCGTAGAAATCCAGGTGCAGGCCATCGACAAGGACCTCCCGCCGCTGTTCGCCGCGTTCCACGCCGACGAAGAGGCCAGAACCTGCCCGCACTGCGCCACCGTTCACCCCGGAAAGCTGGTTCACTGATGACAGGCAACGCCTCGGACGCCTCAAGCACAACGGCCGCCTCAACGACAACGGCCGCAACGACAACGGCCGCCGAACTCGATGCGTCCGATCCGCTCGCTGGGTTCCGCGACCACTTTGAACTCCCCGAGGGCATCTACCTCGTTGGCAACTCGCTCGGCGCGATGCCGAAGCGGGCTCGTGAACTCGTCACGACCGAACTCGATCGATGGAGCACCCTCGGCGTTGAGGGCCACTTCACGGGCGATCTCGCCTGGAAGGACTACCACGAGCTGCTGACCGATCAGCTCGCTGCGATCACCGGCGCTCGATCGGACGAGGTCGTCGCAATGAATGCCTTGACCGTGAACCTGCATCTATTGATGGTGAGCTTCTACCGGCCGACCCCGCAGCGTCACAAGATTCTCATCGAGAGCCACGCTTTCCCGTCCGATCACTTCGCTGCAGAGTCTCAGATTCGCCAGCGTGGTTTCGACCCGGCCGATTCGCTCATCTGCGTTGACCCTCGCGAGGGGGAAGAGACGCTGCGGGCGGAGGACATTCTGCAAGCGATCTCTGACGCCGGTGACGAGCTCGCAATGATCCTGCTGCCTGGCGTTCAGTACTACACGGGCCAGGTTCTACCGATGGCCGACATCACAAAGCGCGGGCACGACGTCGGCGCACTTGTTGGCTTCGACCTCGCCCACGCCGTGGGCAACGTGGAGCTCTCACTCCACGATTGGGATGTCGACTTTGCCGCCTGGTGCTCCTACAAATACCTCAACGGTGGTCCGGGCGGGGTCGCCGGTGCGTTCGTGCACGAGCGCCACATCGCTGACCAAGAGATTCCGAAGTTCCTTGGATGGTGGGGCACCCAGTCGGCCAGTCGATTTGAGATGGCCACCGAATTCGAACCCATTCCAACCGTCGAATCCTGGCAACTCTCGAACGCTCCGATCCTCTCGATGGCAGCGCTGCGATCCTCGCTCGACATCATCTCCGAAGCCGGGGGAGTGGCGGCACTCCGCAAGAAGTCGGAACTGCAGATCGCTTTCTTTGATCACCTCCTTGGCGAAACGCTCGGTGATCGAATCACGAACATCTCTCCGCAACGTCTCGAAGAGCGAGGCTGTCAATACGCACTGCAGGTCACCAATGGCGACGGCAAACGTGTCTATGAAGAACTGGAGAAGGCTCGAGTGCTCTGCGATTGGCGAGAGCCCGACGTGATTCGAGTTGCGCCCGTGCCGCTCTACAACTCCTTCGACGACATCGAGCGTTTCGTCGACATTCTCGATGGGATCGTGCAATGACCTCGGAAGAACAGTCATCGGCGGCACAGACATCAGCGACACAGACATCAGCGACACAGACATCAGCGACACAGACATCAGCGGCACAGACCTCGAACGCGGGGAGTTTGGGAGCTCCGGCGTCGGCAGAATCTGGCCCGATGGTCATCGCTGGCGCTGGTCAGGCCGGTGCGCTGCTTTCGATCTACCTTGCTCGTCAGGGTCACGACGTCACGATCTACGAGAGTCGACCCGATCTTCGCCGTAGCGATATCGATGCTGGCCGTTCGATCAACCTGGCGCTCGCCACCCGCGGCATCGTGCCGCTGATTGACGTCGGTGTGATCGAACACGTCGATGCGATCACGATCCCGATGCGCGGTCGAATGGTTCACGCACTCGGCGATCCCGCCCCCGCTCTGCAGGCCTACGGAAGCAAGGTCCACGAAGTCATTCACTCCGTCTCTCGAACCGACCTCAATGCGATTCTCTTGGACGCTGCCGAAGCGACCGGCCGGGTGACGATCGAGTTCGAAGCCCAGATCGATTCGGTTGACCTCGATGCGTCGCTGCTGCGTTTCGCCGACGGCACAACAGCTCCCTTTGGTGTGGTCTTTGGAGCCGATGGTGCTGGCTCGAGGGTGCGGAAAGCCATCGCTGCGAAGGGCGAATGTGAGTTCGAAACCGAGTGGCTCGATCACTCCTACAAGGAGCTGACCCTGCCAGCAGCGCCTGATGGTTCGCACCAGCTTGACCCCCAAGCGCTCCATATTTGGCCACGAGGTGAGTTCATGCTCATCGCATTGGCCAATCCCGAGGGTGACTTCACGATGACGCTGTTTGCCCCGACCGCAACGTTCGATGAGCTCAACTCAGCCGACTCGATCAACACCTTCTTCGAGGCCGAGTTCGCCGACTTCGCTGCGTTGGTGCCAGACCTTGCTGAGCAGTTCCAAGAGAACCCAACCGGACCGCTCGGAACCATGCGGGCGACAGGTTGGAGCTATCAGGACAAAGCGGTTTTGGTCGGCGACTCTGCTCACGCGATCGTCCCGTTCCACGGCCAAGGCATGAACGCGGCGATGGAATCAGCTCGTGCGCTCCACCGTCACATCAGCGAATCGCCAGACGATCTTGCGGCTGCCTTTGAGCGCTACGAACACGATCGAAAACCCGATGCTGATGCGATCGCAGACATGGCGCTGCAGAACTACATCGAGATGCGATCGGGCGTGATCGACCCCGATTACGTGGCGAAACGAGAGCTCGCACTCGACCTCGAGAAGCGTCATCCGGAGCATTTGAGCCCTCGCTACAACATGGTCATGTTCTCGACGATGCCCTACGCCGAGGCGCAATCTCGTGCTGCCACGCAGGCCGAGATCATCGCAAGAGCCATCGCCGATCCATCGGTCGACGTCGATGGTCTTGTCGCCCAACTCCCCGAACTCCCCGAACTCGATCCACTCGCCGACCCCAAGGCCCTCTCCGTCTCATGAGCCTTCCGTTCGAAAACAACGACCAGTTCACCTACGGCAGCTACCTCAAGATCCCCGAGCTGCTCTCACTCCAACAGTGCGTGTCGGTCGACCCAGACACCGATGGGCCCGAGCACGACGAGACGCTCTTCATCGTGATCCACCAGGTCTACGAGTTGTGGTTCAAACAGATGTTGCACGAGCTCGACTTCATCGTCGCTCGCCTCAACGAGGGCCGGGTTGGCGCCGCCAGCAACCACCTCAAGCGTGTCTTGAAGATTCTGAAGACGCTGGTTGGCCAGATCGACATTCTCGAGACGATGACACCGGCGGAATTTGCGAGCTTCCGGTCGTTCCTGGCGAACGCCAGCGGGTTCCAATCAGCCCAGTTCCGAGAGCTCGAGTTCTTGCTCGGCATCAAAGATCGCATTCAGCTCGATTGGTTCACCGGCGATGAGGGCGAACGCCTCACACGCCGCCACGCCGAACCAACGCTGTGGGATGCCTTCGTTGGTGTGCTCCATCGAGACGGACTCGACGTGCCAGCCGAGGTGCTCGAGCGTGATGTCAGCCAGCCGATCGTCGCCAATGAAGATCTCCAAGCGATCATCATCGAGCGCTACTCCAACGAGCGGTTCGCCGGGTTGTGCGAGACGCTCACCGACCTCGACGAAGGCCTTCAAGAGTGGCGATATCGCCACGTGATGATGGTTCGCCGCACGATCGGCACCAAACACGGAACCGGTGGTTCCGACGGCGCTGCCTACCTCGCCACCACTCTCTTCCAGCCTGCGTTCCCCGACCTCTGGGCGATCCGCACCAACTTCTAGCCACGGCACTCGAAAGGTGTTTCTGCGATGAGCGCATACCCCAAACTCCAGCTCTACATCAACGGTTCGTGGCGCACGACCGACGACGACTTGCCGGTGGTCAACCCATCCACCGAGCAAGAGATCGGCCGCGTTCCGATCGCTCGTCAAGAAGATCTCGATGACGCCATCGCCGCGGCGAATGCTGGCTTTGCGATCTGGAGCCAGACGTCGCCAAAGGCACGTGCGGATCTCATCCGTGATGCTGCGGCGCTGATGCGTGAGCGTCAAGACGAGATCGCCCACTCGATCACGGCCGAGCACGGCAAGCCCCACGCTCAAGCACAAGCCGAAGTGATTCGAGGTTGTGAGTTCTTCGAATGGGACGCGGGGGAGGCCACCCGCACCTACGGCCGAGTGATCCCAAGCGGCCCCGGCGTGAAATACATCGTGCATCACCAGCCGATCGGCCCGGTCGCAGCGTTCTCGCCGTGGAACTTCCCGATGAGCCAGCCGGCCCGAAAGATCGCCGGCGCTGTCGCCTCCGGTTGCTCGATCATCCTGAAGGCCGCGGAGGAGACCCCGGCCGGAGCGATGCACATCGCACAGGCGTTCCACGACGTCGGCCTACCGCCCGGTGTGCTCAACCTCGTGTTCGGTGTTCCGGCTGACATCTCGTCGTATTTGATTCCGAACGACTCGATCAAGATGGTGGCGTTCACCGGGTCAACATCGGTCGGCCGCCACCTCACCGGCATCGCTTCGGATCACATGACTCCGGTGCTGATGGAGCTCGGCGGCCACGCTCCCGTCATCGTGTGTGAAGACACCGACGTGAAAGCGGCGGGAGTTACCTCGGCCATCCGCGCCATGAGAAACGCCGGCCAGGTCTGCACCTCACCGACCCGGTTCTTCGTGCAAGAAGACGTGTTCGACGAGTTTCTCGAAGTGATCACCGAACGCACCGCAGCCACCGTCGTCGGTGACGGTATGGAGCCCGGCGTTGAGATGGGGCCGCTCGCCAACCCTCGTCGCATCAACGCGCTCACCGAACTGGTCGACGATGCCATCGAGTGTGGTGCCGATCTTCTCACCGGTGGCGCCCGAATCGATCGCGCCGGCTACTTCTTCGAACCAACGATTCTGGCCAACGTTCCTGCGCATGCCCGCGTGATGCAGGAAGAGCCGTTTGGCCCGATCGCGATCGTGAACCCGGTCGATTCGCTCGACACCGCGATCGAACAGGCCAACTCGGTTCCGTACGGCCTCGCCGCCTACGGGTTCACCAATCGGGCCGACTATGCGGACGAAATGATCGAACGGGTCGAGGCCGGAAATCTCTCGATCAACACCCTCGAAGCATCCTTGCCCGAAACCCCGTTCGGCGGCGTGAAGTCGAGCGGCTACGGCCGTGAGGGTGGCACCGAGGGCCTCCACCACTACACGGTGGCCAAGAACGTCTCCCACAGCATCAAGATCGTCTGAAGGTTCTCATGAAGTACGACCGAAGCACCGCAAAGGCCTACGCCCGCGAACACATGTTGGGCATCTGGGCTGCGGCCCTCATGCCGTTCACGCCCGATCACCGGATCGACGAAGACGGGTTCCGGGAGAACGTCCGCCACTGGACACAAGACCTCGGCATCGAGGGGTTGTTCATCTCGGGCAAGCAGGGCGAATTCTTCTCGATGTCGCTCGAGGAGCGAAAGCGTTCGTTCGAGCTGGCAGCGGAGGCCACGGGCGATGATCACTACACGATCACGTCGTGTTCGGATCAAAACCTCGATGTGGTGCTCGATCTTGCTCGCCACTCACAAGAGGTTGGCGCCGACTACATCGTGGTCCACGCTCCGGCTCTGCACTTCCACACCGAACAAGACGAAACGCTGCTCCGCTACTACCAAACGATTGCCGACAGCGTTGACATCGGTATCGCTCTGTGGAGCCACCCGGCCAGCGGGTATCTCATGTCGCCCGAGCTCTGTAACCGGCTGGCCGACATCGAGAACGTCGTCGCCATCAAATACAGCGTTCCCCGGCCCATGTATTCCGAGCTGACCGAGCTGGCCTCCGACCGCATTCAGGTCAGCACTGCCTCAGAGCCGGAGTGGCTCGACAACATCCTCGAACTCAATTGGAAGCTCTACCTCTGCTCGTCGCCACCGTTCTTGTTGCAGTCGGCAAAGGACCGCCGTATGCACGACTACACCCAGGCGGCATTCGAGGGTCGGGCTGACGATGCGAAGGCGATCAGCGCCAGCCTCGACCCGGTTCGTGACGCGCTGTGGGGAACCCGCCCCGCCGAGAAGCCGCACGCCCATCAGAAGTACTGGCAGGAACTGCTCGGTCAGGTCGGCGGCACGGTGCGAGCGCCACTGCTCGAACTCACCGACGAAGAGAAGGCCATCACCCGTGAAGCCTTCGAAAACTGCGGACTGGAAGTCTGACATGCGCCTTGCGATCATCGGCTGGGGAGCGATCGCTCGCACGGCAGTTGTCTCGCTGAGCGATTCGGTGCAGATCGTCGCGATTGCCAAGCGCAACCCTGATGAGGGTGTGAGCGATCTGCCGGCGAGCTTGCGAATCATCACAAGCCCGGATGATCTCGCAGCGGCCAAGCCCGACGTGGTTGCCGAGGCCGCTGGTCTCGCCAGCGTTGGGCCGTGGGGCCACGCCGCCCTTGAAGCGGGAGCCGACTTCATCGTGTCGTCGGTGTCCGCGTTTGCCGACCCTGAGCTGCTCGAGTCGCTTCGAACGACAGCCGAGCGCACCGGCACTCGAGTGATCATCCAGCCCGGAGCGCTAGCCGGTGTCGAGGCGCTCGCTGCGGCGCGCCTGATGGGTGTGGACACGGTCGAACATCGCATCGTGAAACCACCGAAGGCCTGGGCGGGAACCCCGGCTGAGGAATCGCACGATCTCGACTCGATGGAGACCGAAGAGGTGCTGTTTACTTCGAACGCCTCAGAGACGGCGCTTGCTTTCCCGAAGAATGCCAACGTTGCGATGACGACAGCGCTGGCTGGGATTGGGCCTGAGAAGACCGTCGTCACGCTCGTGGCTGATCCGTCAGCGACGACAAACCGCCACGAGCTGCGAGCGGAGGGGCCGTTCGGCTCGATGGACGTCACGATCGCCAACAACCCACTCCCCGCAAATCCAAAGACCTCAGCCCTGGCGGCGCTCAGCCTGGCCCGTTGCATCGAGAACCGAGTCGCTTCCATCGTCATCTGAACGTGTGGGACGATGGTCAGCTGATGTCAGCAAACACGAAATCAGGGCGGCGCAGGATTGGTCTCGCAACAGCCGCGGCCCTAGCGATGATGCTGGCAGCATGCTCGGGTTCAGACGACGCGGCTCCGGAGCTGACGACGTCGGCTGTCCCATCAACAGAGGCATCGACAGACGCATCAACAGAGCCAACAACAGAGCCATCAACAGAGCCATCAACCGAGGCAACAACAGAGGCAGAGACTGACGATGCCGACGCTGATGAAGCCGAAGTTGAGATCGATGCCGTTCCCGTTCGGCCTGTGCCGAGCCAGGTGTCGACAGAGTCGAGCCATTGGATCGGGGTCGTCTCGATGTCGGCCGCTGAAGTCGAAGTCACATGGTCAGAAGTTGAGGGCGACGACGTCGTCTACCAACTCTTCCGCTTTGAAACCGAGCCGGCTCTCGACAAAGAGGCGGTCGACCTCGAGGTGCCATACGCGGAAGTGATCGGCGAGCTGGCGTTCGTCGACGCAGCGATCGAACCCGGTGCCTTCTACACCTACGTGCTGCGAGTGATCGCCGACGATGAGGTGCTCGAGCGTCGCTGGACCGACGTGCTCGCCGTCGATGACACAACGCCGCCAACACAGATCACAAACCTGCAGGCGTCGATCACCGGCGAAGGCGTGCTGCTCGAATGGGACCCATCGTCGGACGACGTCGAGTTCGGATCCTATGGAGTGTTCCGCACCGATGGCGAGGGCGAACCGCAGTACATCGGCGGAGGAGGTGACCTCGGCCAAACGTCCTTCCTCGATGACACGGTCTATGGCGATGGGGCACCGCAGGGTGGTGTTGCGTCATATGAAATCGTGGCCTTCGACTTCCACAACAACCGGTCGACTCCGACGGTCATCGAGATCTCGGTCGGCTGACCATGGTGCGCCCGTAGGATTCTCGGGCATGTCGTCAGAACCGTTGCAGCTCGGTGGTGTGCCGGAGCACTTCAACCTCCCATGGCACCTCGCTCGAGAGTCTGAAGCGCTGGCCGATCTCGACCTTCCCTGGGCTCCTCAGCCCGGCGGAACCGGCGCAATGCTGGCTGGTCTCGATGACGGTTCGCTCGACCTTGTCAGCATCCTGACGGAGGGAACCGTCGATGCGATCGCCAAGGGTCTGCAGGCAACGGTGATCGGCGTCTATGTCGAATCACCACTGCAGTGGGGCGTCTACGTTCCTGCCGGTGGTGACATCACCGACGAGAGCCAACTGGCTGATACCAAGATCGCCATCTCGCGATTCGGTTCTGGATCACATCTGATGTCGTTCGTTCAAGCGGAGCGCCTCGGCCAATCAATCGACGATGATCGGTTCGTGGTCACCGGCGGGCTCGACGGGGCTCGAGCTGCGCTGACGGGCGGCGAGGCCGAGCTGTTCTTGTGGGACCGTTTCATGACGCAGCGTTTCGTGGACGCCGGCGAGTTTCGCCAGATCGCCGTCCAGCCAACGCCGTGGCCGTCGTTTGTTTTCGCGGTCCGAAACGAGGTGTTGCTCGGTCGAACAACCGAGGTCGGCCGAGTGGTCGATGCGATCGTTGCCGAGGCGACAGCGTTGCATGACCGGCCAGCCATCATCGATGAATTGACGACTCGATATGCGATCGATGCGGAGGTGGCCTCGAGCTGGCTGGAAGTCACTCGTTTTGCCGAACGAGCACCGTTCGACCCTGCCCTAGGCGCCGATGTGAAGGCCACGCTCGACCGGTCGCGCTTGGCGAGCTGACGCCCAACGCCTAGCCTTCACGCCCCGTAGTGTGCGGCCTCAAGGCGTGAGCCTGGGGGACTTTTGGAGCGGCGACATGTCTGAAGTGAATCGACGACAATTTCTGATCGGCGCGGGCGCAGCCGCCGCGGCGACCACGCTTGTTGGGATGGGTCCGGCCGAGGCGGCAGGCGTGGTGATCTCGAACGAGAACGCCAACGCGGGCAGCACGGCTTGGCGCTTGACGAATCCGGCAAACGACGATCTGGGCCAGCTCGGCGCCTATGCCAGGCAGGACAGCGTTCGAGTTGGCGATCGTCTCGATCTGCATGTGCTCGTTCCGAGCTCGGCTTCGGTTTCAGCGCAAGTGTTCCGACTCGGTTGGTATGGGGGCTCTCGGGCTCGGCTGATGCGCACGTTGTCGTCGACAACCGTGTCGGCGTCGCCATCGCTCACGACCAACCAAACGACCGGCGCAACAAACTCGCAGGCGCCGGCGGCGTTCAGCTTCACGATTCCCAACGGCTGGGTCAGCGGCATCTACCTGGTTCGTTTCGTCGCAAACGGAGTCGACTGCCACGCCACGTTCGTCGTTCGTGATTCGCGCGCAGTCGACATGGTGATGGCTCAGCCGATCCTCACCTATGCCGCTTATACGAACACGCCGCGCCCAATCGGCAAGAGCTTGTACGACGGCCAATCTGGCGGATCGCAGACCAACCGAGGCACGCAGCGGGCAACCGAAGTCAGCCTCGATCGCCCCTACCGCAACTCCGGATCAGGCGATCTCTTCTTCTGGGACCACGACCTCGTTTCGTGGCTCGAACGAGAGGGTTACGACGTCAGCTACGTGACCAACCTCGACGTCGACCGCTCACCGGCAACGTTGCGTCGAGGCAAAGTGGCGGTGATCTCCGGTCACGACGAGTACTGGACCCAGCCGATGATGAACGCCTACCTGGCCGCCAGGAACGCCGGTGTTCACATCGCCAACTTCGGCGCCAACTGCGCATATTGGCGAGTGCGGATGACCGCCGCGTCCGACGGACGAGCGCGGCGCACGGTGGTGTGCTGGAAGTATGCAAACGGCGAGAACGCTGCGCCGTCGACGATCTTGTTCAAGGACACCTCCACGACCATGCAGGGCATGTGGGGCATCAACTTCATGGACTTTGCCGACTTCCTGGCCGGCCCCTACACGCCGATCGTACCGATCGCCGAAGACCACTGGTTTTGGGAGGGAACAGGAGCACAGAACGATCAACCGCTCCCCACGAACATCATGGGTTACGAGGTGGACCGCAGGAACTTCGGCGAAGCCTTGCCGGCGAACTCCGAATATACGTTCCTCGCCGCGTCACCCTTCACCGGCGACGAGTTCGGCTTCAACTTCGCCCACACCGTCGTGTGGAAGTCGACGAGTGGTGCGTATGTCTTCTCGGGCGGAACGACATCGTGGGCGTGGGGTCTCATTCGCAACGGTTACGTGAGCGCCGCGATCCAGCGAGCAACGCAGAACCTCTTCGCTCGCATGCTGGGTTCGAACCCACCGGGCGGTGGCACACTCCCCGCGCCGTCAGGTCTCCGCACGACATTCCAAGATCGGCGCCGCATCGTCTTGAACTACGGCGAGGTCGCCGGCGCGAACGGCTACGAGATTCTTCGTGATGGTGAGGTCGTAGCGACCGACCCGAACGGTTGGTACACCGATCTTGGTCTCGAGCCAGGAACGACCTACTCCTATGCCGTGCGCGCCATCGATGATGCAGGCAGCCCGGGAACTCTGAGCGCACCGATCGAGGCGACGACGAAGGGTGAGGGCGGTGGTGGTGGCGGTCTGCCCGCTCCGGCCAACTTGCGTACGACCTTCCAAGACCGTCGACGCGTCGTCTTGAACTACGGCGAGGTCGCTGGCGCCGCGAGTTATGAGATCTTTCGTGACGATGTGCTCGCGGGAACCGACAGCAACGGTTGGTACACCGACCTCAACCTGACGCCGGGAACCACCTACATCTACAAGGTGCGAGCCGTTGCGGCCGACGGAGCGAAGGGTGCGTTCACGCCCGTCGTGTCAGCGACCACGACCGGGGGAGGGGGCGGCAACCAGCTTCCGGCTCCCACTGGCCTACGCAACACCTTCCAGGATCGTCGCCGCCTCGTGCTCAACTACGGCGAGGTCGCCGGCGCGGCGAACTACGAGATCCTGCGAGATGGAGCTGTCGTCGCCACCGACGACAACGAGTGGTACACCGATCTCGGCCTGAGCCCGGGCACGACGTATCGCTATCAGGTGCGAGCCGTTGCCGGCGACGGCAC
>CALEWY010000127.1 GCA_937925335.1 uncultured Acidimicrobiales bacterium | reverse complement strand
CATGGCCCGACGCATAGTCGGCGAGGGCATCGGGTTCGTCGTAGCTGAGGGCATAGACAGCAATCCCAGCGTCAGCGAAGTTGTTGATGTGATCTTGCAGCTCGACCAGCTGCGAACGGCATGGCGGTCACCAAACCGCCGATCGATAGAACACAACAACAGCTCGACGCCCGCTTCGGTCGGCATGCACGTCGACTTCGGAGCCCGTGTGTGACATGGCAACGATGTCGGGAAGCTGTTCACCGATCGCCGGTCCGGTTGGAAACTCGCCGAACGGATCCTGACGTGGGCCAGACCCGGGCTTGAACGGCCCGAGTCCGCCGAACTTGTCTTCCCACATTCCCGACTCGTGTTTCACGGCATAGGGCGACGGATTATGCTCGGCCTGCGACATCCATCGAACGCTAGTGGAGGCCGAGTCTGACAAGCCAAGTAACTCGAGGTCACCAAGAACGCAACGAAGGACGCGTACAGATCGGCGAGAGCTTCAGCTTTACCGCGGCAGCCAACGACTTCGAGCCCTGCCAACAGCCGGAGTAGCGAGGGCAACCCCCGCCCGAACTCGACGGAGTTCGACAAGGGGTTCAACGACTGCGACGTTGTGAGCTTCGGGGAGTCCTCCACGCGAGAGCGTTTTGCCGTCAGGCAAAAGGCGGTGAGAGAGGACGCCCGCTAGGGCGGACGAACGACGTGGGCCCGGTGGGAATCGAACCCACGACCAAGGGATTATGAGTCCCATGCTCTAACCACTGAGCTACGAGCCCAGCGAGACGGTAACAGTCGATTAGCGAAGACGGCCTGACAGCTTGCGGAACTCGAACCAGCGGGTTTCTTCTGGTGGCTGTTCGATGAACTGCGGCGGGGTTCGGCCTTCGTCGCCTCGAAGGTCGATCACCGGCTTTTGCTCCGGTCGGGGCGACACGAGGAGTCGTGGTTCGCCGGCGGAGTCGTCGTTCCAGCGAGCGATGATCTCTTCGGCTTTGTCGACCACGCTGCGTACCGTCGAGCCGCTGAGGCTCTCTGCCGCTCCGCCCACTGTGCGAAGCAGCGAGTGTGCGTCAATCTGGACGCTTGCCTGCACCTCGGTGAGCTGCGCATCGGCAACTTCGGGTGTGTGGTGATCGATCACAAGGGCCGCGGTCATGGCCCAACGTCGACGTGGGACGTTGCGGACCAGATGTGCGAGATCACCAATGAGCGCAGCGACTGAGTCTGCTGCGACGTGGGGTTGAAACGCCCCTCCGACGTTCATGAAGAGATGCCTTTCCGCCTTCGTACGAACAACTGTCCTGCGTCTCGCCGCCTGCAGGGATCAACGAGTGTGCCATGTCTGGACTGGATCGACATCCTCGCATACCCGTAGATTCGCATCGATGGGGCAAACGACCGACCGACGACCGCTGCAAGGCCTACGCGTACTGGAGGTCGCCAACTGGATCGCCGCACCATGCGCTGGCGCCTGGATGGCTGATCTTGGCGCTGAGGTGGTGAAGGTCGAACCAGCGTCGGGTGATTCGATGCGCCGGGTACTCAGGCAGGCGACCACGCCGAACGCCAGCGAAGTCGACCATCCGTTCCAACAGGCGAACCGGGGCAAACGATCGATTGCTGTCGACCTCGAGTCGGATGCTGGCCGGGCTGCGGTGCATCGGTTGCTCCCAGGCTTTGATGTCATCACGACCAATCTGCTGCCAGGCCGGCTCGCTCGATTCGGTCTCGACGAAGAAACGATTCTCGAGGTTCACCCCTCGGCCGTGATCGCGCAGGTCTCCGCATTCGGGCGCGAGGGCGACGACGCCGATTCGCCGGGCTTCGATATGACGGCCTTCTTCGCTCGTAGTGGAGCGATGGCAGCGGTTGCTGCGCCAGAGTCCGATCCGGTCCGCTACCGGGCTGGCCAAGGCGACCACATGACGGGCATGAACCTGTTGATCGGAATCCTCTCGGCGCTTCGATTGCGTGACCTCACGGGGGAGGGGCAAGTCGTGCACACCTCGCTGCTGCAGACCTCGACGTGGAGCCTTGGTTGTGACCTGTCGGCGGTCTTGGTCGACGGCGTGACACCGCCATCGGTTTCGCGAGTCGAACCACCGAACCCGCTGGTCAACACCTATCGGTGTGGCGATGGAAAGTGGATCAATCTCGTCTCCCCGATGCGGCCAGCTTGGAAGCGTCTGTGTGAGGCCATCGGGCGTCCCGAGTGGGTCGACGACGAACGCTACGTGCGCCACGTCAACCGCCAGGCCAACGCACGAACGCTCGTGGCTGAACTCGATGCGATCTTCGCAACGCAGGATCGTGACCATTGGGGCGAGGCGCTCACCGAGGCGGGTGTGACCTGGGCACCCATCGCTGAGATGGCTGACGCCGTTCACGATCCGCAGCTCCGAGCGAATCACGCGTTTGCCACGATCGATCATCCTGACGGTTCGTTCGAGACGCTGAATACACCCTTCAGAATCGAAGGGGCCGACGTCGCGGTGCGAGGCCCGGCGCCGGCCGTCGGTGGCGACTCGGCTGAGATCCTCGCCGCCGCCGGCTTCTCAGCCGACGAAGTTCAGTCCCTGGTGGACACCGGTGTTGTCGTCGATGGGGCCCTACCCTCGTCGTCATGAACGTTGCAGCGACGAACGTTGGAGACACATGAAGGTTGGAGACACCGTCGAGGAGTTCGAGCTCCCGAACCAGGAAGGCGAGCCGACCGCATTGAGCGATCTCGTCGCCTCCGGTCCGCTCGCTCTCTACTTCTACGCCAAGGCCAAAACGCCTGGTTGAACGATCGAATCGAAGCGCTTCCGTGACCTGGCTAGCGAGTTCGCTGAACTCGGAGCCTCGATCGTGGGCGTGAGCGCTGACCCGGTGGGTCGGCAGAAGGAATTCGACGAACTCAACGAGCTCAACTTCCCGCTTCTCTCCGATGAGAAGAAGAAGGTGGCGAAGCAGTTCGGTGTCAAACGAGCAGGACCCCTGCCGTCAAAGCGAGTCACGTTCGTGATCGGCACCGACCGTCGAGTCGCCGCCGTCGTCACCGGTGAGATGAGCTTCGAAAAGCACGCCGACGAAGCCCTGGATGCCGTCCGGGCGCTCGCTCGCTAGGAGCTGCAGGAGAGCATCGAGCAGCCGACTCGGGTACGGGCCCAGTCGGGGCGCTTCTCGGCCCAACGCTCGGCCTCTGGTTGCTCGGCATACGGGTTCCGCAAGACGTCCAGGAGCTCGGCGATCACGCTGTGGTCGCCGGCTTCTGAGGCATCGATGGCGAGTTGCGCCATGTAGTTCCGCAGGACGTACTTCGGGTTCACGGCGTCCATCGCTGCCTTGCGATCAGCGTCGCTGAGCGCATCGTCTGCGGTTGCGTCGAAGTAGCGGCGGAGCCACAACGCCATCGCCTCTTTCGCCTCGTCGCTGAGCGAATCGGGCGTGTAATACGCATCGCGAATCGGTTCGATCAGTTCGTCGTCTGACAGACCCTGGCCACCGGCGGGCATGTCGGCCAGGCGTCGGTAGAAGATCGTGTAGTCGGTCTCGGCAAGCTGCAGAACCCGAATCAGCTCGTGGATGAGCTCGTCTGCCTCTTCGACGTCGCGACCGACCGACAGTCCAAGCTTGGCCAGCGACATCGCTCGGCCCTTTTCGGTGTAGGCCTCGACGTAGCGATCCATGGCGGCCTGGAGCGGCTGGACATCGTCGACGAGTGCTGCGACGGCGTTCCCGAGCTTCGCAAGGTTCCAGTAGGCGATCTGGGGCTGGTTGCCGTAGCGATACCTGCGGTGAGCGGCATCGGTGGTGTTTGGCGTCCACGTCGGGTCGAAGTCGTCGACCCAGCCGTAGGGGCCGAAGTCGATCGTCTCGCCGAGGATCGACATGTTGTCGGTATTCATCACGCCGTGGACGAAGCCAACTCGCATCCACCCGACGATCATCTCGGCGGTGCGCTCAGCAACCTCGGCGAACCATGCGATGTAGGTCTCCGACGTCGGAGCATCGGCGTTCGGCAGATGGCCGAAGTGGTTGGCGATCGTGTGATCGGCCAGCGTCTTGAGGGTGTCGATATCGCCCCTGGCGGCGTGGATCTCGAAGCTGCCGAACCGAATGAAGGCGGGGGAGACGCGGCAGACGACGGCTCCTGGCTCGGGAGCGGGGTTGCCGTCGTACAACATGTCGCGCACCACCTTGTCTCCGGTGAGAACCAAGCTGAGCGCTCGGGTGGTCGGCACGCCGAGGTGGAACATCGCCTCGCTGCACAAGAACTCTCGGACCGACGAACGAAGCACGGCCATGCCGTCGGCAGTTCGCGAATACGGCGTGGGTCCAGCACCTTTCAGCTGCAGCGTGAGGTGGTCGCCTGCTGGGGTCTCGACTTCACCGAGGGCGATCGCTCGGCCGTCACCGAGTTGACCGGCCCAGTTGCCGAACTGATGGCCGCCGTAACACATGGCGTAGGGATCCGAGCCGTCGAGAAGGTCGTTGCCAGCGAGGACCCGGGCCAACTGCTCACGAGCTTCGTCATCGAGGTCACCAGGGGAGACGAGGCCGAGTCGTTCGAACATCTCGTCGGACCAAGCGATCAGTGCAGGCGCGGCGGCCTGAACGGGATGGACGCGCGAGAAACATGCGCCCTCGACCTGGCGGCGGTGGAGGTCCTCCCGCGGGTCCGCGGGGAGAGTCTCGGTGAATCGGTTGGTGAAGGTGAGGTCGATCACTCCACCAGTATCGGTCGAATGTTCGTCCGCTGCGCGCTCGCGGCAGCTTCAGAACAATCGAGACTTGGCTCCTGAAGTGGGACGTCAGTCTTTCTGCGTGCCGACCTTGAGGTCTTTGAAGGCCACGTTTTTGTCGACGTTGATGTCGCGCGGAAGACCGAGAACTCGGTCACCGATGATGTTCTTCTGGATCTCGTCGGTGCCGCCAGCGATGTTGGCGGCGAAGCTTCGCAAGGTGGTCGTTGCGTACTGGCCACCGTTGGAATCGTCGCCATCCCAGGCCAAACCGGCCGGTCCGACGATGTCGAGTGCGAGGTCACGCGACATACGAGCGATCTTGGCGCCGTGCAACTTGCCAAGCGAACCACCCGGTCCCGGCGTCTGCCCGGCCTTCATGGCTGCTCGGGTCTGCAGCGAGACGAGGCTCTTGGTGGTCTCTTCGCTGTAGATCTTCATGAGGGCCTGGCGGGTGACGGCATCGTCGGTCTTGCCAGCTTCCTTCGCAGCCTTCATCAGGTACTTCGACGTTGGAGTCTTGATGCCCGAGCTCGAGCCGGTGCCGATGGCGACACGCTCGTACATGAGCATGGCCGTGGCCATACGCCAGCCGTTGTTGAGATCGCCGAGCATCCAATCCTTGGGGATGTGGAGGTCGGTGAAGAAGATCTCGTTGAAGTGCATGCCGCCGTCGATCTGGTGGATCGGGCGAATCTCGACGGCGGGATCGTTCATGTCGACGATGAACATCGTGATACCGGCGTGCTTGGACACCTCGGGATCGGTTCGGGCGATCACGATGCCGTAGTCCGACACGTGGCCGAGCGTGGTCCACACCTTCTGGCCGTTGATCGTCCACTCGTCACCGTCGAGCACGGCCTTGGTCTGAAGGCTGGCGACATCGGAGCCGGCGCCGGGCTCGGAGAACATCTGGCACCACACGGTGCGTCCGGCGATGGCGTCTGGCAAGAAGCGCTCACGCTGCTCATCGGTGCCGTACTCGGCGAGCATCGGCACACACATGCCGTGGCTGATCGTGAGCTGGCCCGTCATGTCGGCCGACTTCGAGGTTTCTTCACGCCAGATGCGGTCATAGGACTTCGGGTAGCCGAGGCCGCCGAATTCCTTGGGATAGGTGATGCCCGCCAGGCCTGCCTCGGCCACCTTTTGTTGGAACGCCTTGTTGGCTTCCAACTCGTTGGCGCTTCGCGGGTCAGGCGTTTCGTAGGAAAGCCCAGTCGCATGCTCGTCGAGGAAGGCACGGGCGCGTGCCCGGAATTCGTCTTCGGTCTCGGTGGGAGCGGCGGCGCTGTTCATCGATCGGATCTCCTGGAAGGCAAGTGTTTGACGTGTTTGAGGGGGCAGAGCTTGGGAAGAACGGGTCTTAAGCGGGCGTGACGCTGACGGGAACACCGTTGAGCGCAATGTTGCCGCTCACCTCGTCCCGAAACGCTTCGTCGGTCAAGACATTGGTATTGATACCGCGATATTCACTCGCTCGGCGAAGTCGCACGCCAGGCATGTTCTGGCCAAAGCCGTGCGGGATGCTGATGACACCCGGTCGGATGCCATCGGTTCGTTCTGCGTCGATGATCACTTCGCCAACTCGAGAGGCCACTCGAACAGGTGAACCGTCGCTGATTCCGAGGCGATCAGCGTCGTCGGGATGGATCTGCATCGTGCATCGATTGCGGCCCTTCACCAGGACGTCGATGTTGTGCATCCACGAGTTGTTCGAGCGGACGTGGCGTCGGCCAACGAGCACCATCTGATCTTGTTCCACTTCGCGTTCAAGCGATTCGGCGAGGCGAGCGAGATCAGCCTCGAGCTGTGGTGGAACCATCTCGATCTTGCCGCTCGGCGTGCGGAGGTTGGCCGGGATTCGTTCGGGTTCGAGTGCGCCGAGGTCGACACCGTTCGGGTTGTCTTCGAGCACGGCGAGCGAAAGTCGCTCGGTGACGGGAACCTCGGCAGCGCCAGAACTGCTTTCGTCACTGCTTTGGTCACTGAAGCCGGCGCCGTACGGGCCCGTCTGCAACATGATGTCGAGGAGGCGCTCGGGGCCAGAGCGATCGCTGAGCTCTTCCATCATCTCGTCGACGTCGCGACCAGCCACCTTGCCGTGCTCGTCGCGAGCAGCCGAGCTCAACATCGCCTTGGCGATCGCCAGGTCGGCTTCCTCGGCGGCTTCGGCGAGCCGACCGAGCTCGGTTCCCGTCAGCAACGCCGCCAGACGAAGGATGATGTCGCCCTCTTCGAGCTGTCCCTCGGCGAGTGGAAGAACCGGAGCCGAGTAGTTCGCGACGTTACGAACCGCGAAGTTCAAGAGTGCCAGGTCGTAGTGGCTCTTCTGAAGTGGCGATGGGGGAGGCAGGATCACGTCGGCGTGGCGCGTGGTTTCGTTCAAGTAGAAGTCGACCGAGACCATGAACTCGAGCGATTCGAGGGCTGCATCGAGACGGTCGGAGTTGGGGTTTGACGAAACGGGGTTTCCAGCGACGGTGATCATCGCTCGCACCTGCCCTTCGCCCTCGGTCTCGATCTCCTCGGGAAGGGCGGCCACGGAGAATTCGCCGAGTGATTCGGGCATGCCGCTCACTCGAGATGCGGCTCGGCCCATCCGGAAGCCACGACCCTTTCCAGGCTCACCCTTGGTCGACGGCTGGCCGACGGCGCCCTTGGAGAACATGGCACCGCCACGCTTGTCGAGGTTGCCGGACAAGATGTTGACCACGTCGACGAGCCACGACGACAACGTGCCGAACTCCTGCGTGCAGGTTCCGATTCGGCCATACACAGCAGCGGTCGGAGCGGCGGCAAGTTCTCGAGCAACCCGGCGAATCTCATCGGCAGAGAGGCCGGTGATCTCGGCGACCGCCTCGGGGTTGAACGGTGCGAGCAGTTCAGGAAGACGATCGAGATCGGCGCAGTGAGCGGCGACGTTCGACGGATCGGCGAGGCCTTCGCTCAAGAGCGTGTGAGCGATCGCGGCGAGGAAGTGGGCATCGCCGCCCGGGCGGATGGCGATGTGCTCGTCGGCTTTGATGGCCGTTTCGCTGCGTCGGGGATCGACCACGACGACCTTGCCACCACGCTCCTGAATCCGCTCGAGGCGGCCGGGGAAATCGGGCGCCGTGCAGAGCGAGCCGTTGGAGGCGTAAGGGTTCGCGCCGAGCAAGATGATGTGATCGGTGTGATCGAGATCAGGGACGGGAACGGTGACCGACCCGAACATGAGCGCCGAGGAAATCTCCTTCGGCCGCTGATCAACCGTCGAGGCTGAGAACCGGTTTCGTGTTCCGAGCGCCAGGATCAAGTTGCGGTTGTAGAGCATCGGTGCGATCGAGTGAGCGCCCGGGTTACCCAGATAGATGGCAGCGGAATCCCGGCCGTGCTCGTCGAGGATCGGCATCAGGCCAGCCTGGATCGTTGCGAAGGCTTCGTCCCACTCGACCTGCACGAACTCGCCATCTCGTTTCACCATTGGATGGGTGAGGCGGTCGGGATCGGTATGGAGCTGCTTGAGGGTCGATCCCTTGGGGCAAACGAAGCCTTTGGAGAACACGTCTTGCATGTCGCCGCGAATCCGAGTCACTTCTTGAGCGGCTCCTTCACCCTTGACCGTTATCTCCAAACCGCAGCCTGCCTCGCACAGTGGGCAGGTTCGGAAGGCGGTTCGAGTGGGCTCGGTCGAGTCGTTTGCCATCAGTGAGTGTTAGTTCTTCAGTGCCCCACTTCGCAATCTGCCCCCAGTCGGTGCCATGATCTCCCGAGCACGCGATCGATAGAAGCCGAGGACCCACATGCCAGCGAATCCACTGAACACCGATGACTTTGACGGTGAGCTTTTCAACCTTGCGATGTCCAAGGGCGCTCAGCCATTCCTCGAAAAGGTCAAGACGTTCATCAAAGAAGACGTCGAGCCCATGTCGATCAAGTTCCACAAGCTTGATCACTTGAAGGAAGACGAGTGGAGCTACGCCCCAGGGCAGCTCGAGATGCTTGACGAAGTGAAGGAAAAGGCCAAGGCCAACGGCCTCTGGAACTTCTTCCTCCCCGACTCCGAGGTGGGTGGACTCACCAACCTCGACTATGCCTACATCGCAACCGAGCTCGGCAAGGTCCGCCTTGCCTCCGAAGCCTTGAACTGCGCAGCGCCCGACACCGGCAACATGGAAGTGCTTGAGCGCGTTGGCACCCCGGAGCAGAAGAAGCAGTGGCTTGAGCCGCTCCTCGCCGGTGAGATTCGCTCGGCCTTCGCCATGACCGAGCCCGACGTTGCATCTTCCGATGCCAAGAACGTCCAGCTCTCCGCCGTCCTCGATGGCGACGAGTACGTCATGAACGGCCAGAAGTACTACATCTCCGGCGCCGGCGATCCTCGCTGCAAGATCATGATCGTGATGTGTCGCACCAACCCCGATGCGGCTCCTCACCTGCAGCAGTCACAGATCCTCGTTCCGATCGACACCCCCGGTGTCACCATCCTCGGCCCAATGCACGTCTTCGGTCGCACCGATGCACCGCACGGCCACATGCACATCGACTTCACCGACGTGCGAGTCCCCAAGGAGAACATGCTCCTCGGTGAGGGTCGTGGCTTCGAGATCAGCCAGCTGCGTCTCGGCCCGGGCCGTATCCACCACTGCATGCGCTCGATCGGTGCTGCTGAGAAGGCTCTTGAGCTGATGATCACTCGTGGCCTCAGCCGCGACGCATTCGGCAAGCCCCTCGTGGCACTCGGTGGCAACACCGAGATCATCTCTCGTGCCCGCATCGAGATCGAAGCCTGCCGCATGATGGTGCTCAAGGCCGCCAAGGCCATGGACCTCATGGGCAACGCAGAAGCCCGTGTCTGGGTCAGCGCCGTCAAGGCAATGGTTCCGGAGAAGGTCTGCCAGATCATCGACCAGGCCATCCAGATGCACGGTGCCACCGGCGTTTCGCAGTGGACCCCACTTGCCGAGATGTACACCCAGCAGCGCACCCTGCGGCTCGCTGACGGTCCGGATGAGGTGCACCACATGGTTGTGGGCCGCGCCGAGATCGCTCGTCACCAGCGCCAGGGAGCCCCATCCGGCCCCGACTCACACACCGACGTCGGCCGCAACTGATCACATTGAGTCGGCTTCGCGCTCTCACATTGAGTCGGCTTCGCCTCCTGCGACTCGCGATCGAGTGAGTCGTTCGTTGCTCGCTCGTGCCTCGCTACGCGGCGACGTGTTCATCGAGAGCGGGAGGTTCCGCCAATGCAGCTGTCCAACACATCAATCACATTGACTGGGCCTTTGCGGGCTCCGGTGCAACTCCTTGCTGAGCAGACCTATGACGGTCATCTCAGCGTTCATGACGATGAGTCCGCAGCCAAGCTTGGTTTGGCTGGTGCCCCGATCGAGGGGCCGACTCACTTTTCCCAGTTTGAACCGCTGCTCGCCTCACTGTGGGGCGAGCGGTGGTTCTCACATGGTTGCCTCAGCTCTCACTTCCTGAACATGGTCGTTGAGGGTGAAGAGGTTCAGGCCACGGTCACCATCGAAGGGCCGGGCGCAACCTCGGCTCGGATCGATGCGGCCAAAGCCGATGGAACACCGGTGCTCACCGGAACCGCGTCGATCGACGACAGCGAGTCTGAACTTTCGGCTCGTCTCGCTCGTCATAACGCAAACCCGCCCGAGTCGCTCGTCATCCTCGACCAGCTCAGCGTCGGGCAAAAGGGTGGCGAGACTGCCAACGTCTTGGCCGAGTTCGATCAGCACTACGGCGATCTCTACCCGTTCACTCTGCAACGCAAGCTCGATTCGATGACCGAAGTGATCGAGTGGCAGACACCCGAAGGTGGGCCGACGTCGCCATGGGGGAGTGCGGTGGTCCCCGCTGAGATGCTCAGCGTGTTGACGGGCAGCACCTCCAAGGGTTCTGGCTTTCGGGTTCGTCAGCCTTCGCTCGGCCTGTTCATCGACCTCGAAGTGAAGAGCCTCGGCACACCCGTGTTGGTGGGTCGTGAGTACCGAGTCGATCGTGAGATCGTTGGCCTCGGCGAGAGCAAACGAACCGAGTCGTACTGGACTCGGTCGACACTCGTCGATATCGACACCGACGTGGCGTGTGCCGAAGTGCTGTTGCACTCGGGCGTCTTCAAGGACAGCTACACGCCACCGTCCTAGAGACCAGGCAGACGCGGCTGATTCAACAGCCCGTGGCGTCTCGCAGCGTTTGGCATACCTCGGCGAGCCTGGGCGGCTTGAGTTTCGTTACCTGTCGCCGGAACGCAGATCGCGGAATGGTGTGAATGCTGTCGAAGTTGACGACGCACTCAGTCGGCACACCATCGTCAGGAGTGAGTTCGAGCTCCGATACCAGGCCGCGAACCGTCCTTGTGATGGCGGCGACGACGATGGACCCGATGCGGTCTGCCACGGGATCCCTGGTGAGGACCAACACCGGGCGATCTCCGCCTGGTGTTGCAGCAAACCAAACCTCACCGTGCTGCATCGACCCAGTCCGACCAATCTTCAGCCGGGCCCCAGTCGGCGACGTTGGCGATTGCGGACTCGTCGGTGGTTAACGGTTTGGCTGTCCACCTCTCAGCGTCGTTTTCGGCCGCGAGCCGCGTGAGGTGTCGATGGAGCGCATCTCGGAGCAACTCCGATTTGTCGATACCAAGTTTCTCCGCCCAACGCTGCGCTGCTGTTGCCTCCTCATCGTCGGCTCGGAAACTCATCATCGTCATACGAAAACAATACAGCGTATGACGGGCGACTCGCAAGCAGTCTGGCGGGGCGAGGGGGCGTCTCTATGTCAGTGCAGCTCGTATCTGAGCGAGGCGATCGTCATTGATCGTGAACCAGGCCCACTTGCCGCGCTGTTCGCGATCGAGGATGCCGGCGGCGACGAGCTGCTTGAGGTGATGGCTGACCGTCGGCTGAGACTTGCCGGTTGCGGCGGGGAAATCGCACGCACACCCTTCGCCCGCAGCGGCGATGATGCTGACGAGTTTGAGGCGAACCGGGTCGGCGAGCGCCTTGAAGATGTCGGCGAGGTCGCTCGCTTCATCGTCGCTCAATGCTGAGCTCAAGAGGGGAGCGCAGCAGAGCTGGAGCTCTTCGTTTGCGGCCGACGTTGCCATGGGGTGCAGCATAGAAGATCTTCGGGAAAACATATTGACAATGATCGATATGGAGTTAACGTATTGATCATCATCAATTCGACTACGGTTGCTCCTGCAGCCGAAAGGAATCCCCAACATGCGTGTTCAACTTGCTCTCAACGTCACCGACATCGATGCATCGATCGACTTCTATTCGAAGATGTTCCAGACCGAGCCGCTGAAGGTGAAGCCGGGTTACGCCAACTTTGCGATCGAGAACCCGCCGCTCAAGCTTGTGCTCTTTGAGGCGCCGGATGCCGGCGGCTCGCTCAACCATCTCGGGGTTGAAGTCGAGACCGGCGAACAGGTCGAAGCTGCCGAGGCTCGAATCGCAGCGGACGGTCTTGCCACCTCTGGTGTCGATGCAACCGAATGTTGCTATGCCGCAAAGACCGAGACGTGGGTCGAAGGCCCCGACAACAAGTGGGAGTGGTACGTCAAGCAGGGTGACGTCGAAGCGCCAGTGTTCGTCTCGATGAGCACCGGATCGAGCTGCTGCCCCGGCGACTGATTCTGACTGGCTCGATCGACTGAGCTAGACGCAGAACTCGTTGCCTTCTGGGTCGGCGAGGGTCACCCATTCATGGGCACCCTGCTGCCCCCGTCCGACCTCGGTTGCGCCACGGCTCATGAGCTCAGAGCGAAGCGCGTCGAGGTCGACCGTGCCGGGAGGACCCGGGCGGACATCGAGGTGAATCCGGTTCTTCACCGATTTCGCTTCGGGCACCTGCTGAAACAGGAGGCGAGCTTGGCCCGGGCCGGGCTCGATCGGTCGAACCGCCGTTGCGGTCGCCCACACGAGTGCACCGTTGTGGAGGACCGTGTCGTCGTCGCTGGCGAACCCCTGCTCGATCATCGAGCGAATAAATGACTCGTCCTGTGGTTCGACTTCCCAGCCGAGCGTCTCCGCCCACCAATCGGCAAGGTCATGGGGCGCACTGCAGTCGATGACGACTTGGATCGTGCACGGCTGACGGTCGGTGGCTTCAGACTGCTCGCTCATGGCGTCAGTTTGGTGCACATCCCGCGTCTCGTTGCGACGAGCCGCGGATCAGGGTTTGTCGATGAGCGACCGCGGCTCGAAGTGAAGCAAAGCCTGGACGTCGAAGCTGCGGCGAGCGGGCCGGAACGGCGACAGCTAGCGTCACCGCATGAAGCTGATCTCGCGTGTCCTCATTGCGCTCGTCATTCTGTTGCACCTCTACATCGCGTGGTTTGAGATCTTCGCCTGGGAGACCGTTGGTCCGGATGTGTTCGACACGTTCGCCCCCGAACTCTTTCCTGACACGACAGAACTGGCCGCCAACCAGGGCGTCTACAACCTGTTCTTAGCTGCAGGTCTGATTTGGTCGCTGTTCATCGGTGACCCGGTGTGGCGCTTTCGGATCGCGATGTGTTTCCTCGGCTTCGTCGCCGTTGCTGGCATCGCCGCTGCCCTCACGATCGAAGTGGCCAGCGGGTTGCCGCAGCTCGTCCCCTCGGTGCTGGCAATGGTGGCGACCGTGATCGCTTACCGTGGCGAAGTCAGCGATCGAGGCGGATCGGTTCGAGGATCGTGAGGTAGTCGACGAGTCGACTGGCGACCTCGAACGCAAGTTCGGGATCGTCCATCTCGGCGTCGAGCCACACCTCGCTGATTCGACGCCACGATGCCTTGCCGAGGAAGACACCGGACTCGGGTTCCTTGCCGAGTTCTTTTCGCCAGATCTTCGACTTCTTGTTGAGGGCATCGAGCACTTCTTGATTCTTCGCCTCGTCCTTGTGCTCGGAGTGGAAGCCGATCTCGAGGGCCATGCCCTCGCCGTTTCCATCGTCGCTCAGGTGTTTGCGGCGAATGAACTGACCCTCGTAATGCTCCTTGATCGGGCTCGAGGGCCCGGTCCACACCTTCAGCCCCCATTTGCGAGCGTGGATCCGGACGTCGCCGATGCCATCGGGTGCCATCGAACGAATGAGGTCGCCGGCCTCGGCGAACATGTGGAGTTCGAATCGATCGCTCACCGGGCCAAACCTAGGACGGTGAAGTGTCGAACAACCCCGCGAGCTTTTCGCGCAAGGCCTTCTTCTGAACTTTGCCCATCGTGTTTCGGGGGAGTTCGTCGACGACGACGTAGTGCTTCGGGTGCTTGAAGCGGGCAAGCTCGGCCGTGCACGCCGCGTTCATGGCCGCGGTGGCGGTGGACTCGTCGCTGTCGGGCGACATCACGACGGCGGCCACAACGCCTTCGCCGAAGTCCGGGTGGGGGACGCCGATGACCGCAGTCTCATCGACCCCGGGCGTCTCGTCGAGCACCAGCTCGATCTCCTTCGGGTAGATGTTGTAGCCACCGGAGATGATCATGTCTGAAGCTCGCCCAGCGAGGGTGACCCGACCGCTCTCGTCCATCTCTCCGATGTCGCCCGTGCGGAACCAGCCGTCGTCGGTGTAGGCCTCAGCGGTTTTGTCGGGGAGCTGCCAATAGCCGGCGAATGGAGCGTCGAGCATGACTTCAACGCCGCCGTCGGATCCGATTCGGAGATCGACGCCAGGGAGGGCGTAACCGACAGTTCCGGCGACGCGTTCGCCGTCGAGGCGGTTTGACGTGAGGATGAGGACTTCAGACATGCCGTAGCGCTCAACGATCTCGAAGCCAGTGCGCTGCGTGAACTCGTGGAACGTCTGCTCGGTGAGCGGCGCCGAGCCCGAGGTGAAGAGCCGCATGTGAGCTGCTCGATCGCGATCGAAGCCGGGGTTGGCGAGGAGCCGGACGTAGTGAGTCGGGACTCCCATGAGCACCGTTGCGTTTGGGAGCTCGGTGACGATCAGCTCGGGATCGAATCGATCGCAAAAGATGATCTCGGACTTGTTGAGGAGCGCCACGTTGAGCGCAACGAAGAGGCCGTGCACGTGAAAGATCGGGAGTGTGTGAAGGAGTACATCGCCCGGCCCGAACTGCCACGTCTCATGAAGCGCCTTGGTGTTGGCGAAGATGGCGCCATGGGTGAGCATCGCGCCTTTGGAGCGACCGGTCGTGCCCGAGGTGTAGAGCACACAAGCAAGGTCGGTCTCATCCTGGGCGACGACGCCATCGAACGGCGCTGCGTTGCCAGCCTCGGTGGGGAGAGTGCCAGCGCCGTCGCTTCCGAGTGTGAGGATGCTGGCGGAGCCAGCGGCCTCAGCGAGCCCGTCGGCCTTGTCTGGCCGACACACCAGGATCGATGCGCCGATGTCGCTGACGAAGAACGCGATCTCACTTGGTGTGTAAGCCACATTCACCGGAACGTAGACAAGGCCGGCTCGGAGGCAGCCGAGGTAGAGGGCGACCGCATCGACTGACTTGTCGACCTGGACGACCACCCGGTCGCCAGCGCCCGCGCCGGTTGCGAGAAGCGCACCAGCGAACGTTGCACTTCGAGCATCGAGCTCAGCAACGGAGTGGGTGCGACGATCCTGACCCTGGGACGGGGGTTCGGTCAGAGCTGGGCGGTCATCGATGTCGCCGAGCAAGCGAGAGAACAAATTCACCCGTGTTGGTGTAGCAGGCCCATCCCATCGTGAGCGAGTGTTACCAGCCGAGTGTCAGCGAGAGCGACGGTGCCGTTCGATGCTCCCGAGCGTGTTGTTGGAAATGGTCGCTTGGTTCTGACCGTCGGCGACGGCCGACGTGATCGCGGCTGTGGAACGCCGAGCGCTGCGTGCGATGACCCGGCTCATGGTCCGTGTCGTGCCGGCAAGGAGGCGGCCGATCGCGGCGGGCGTTGGCCGGATTCGTCCGCCCCGAGCAGAGGTGGGATCGGCGGCAAGTGGAGGGCAGGTGGCGGTGGGGTTGATGAACATGTGTCCATCATCCTCTCGCGCCCGGTATGACGCCAGAGACATGATTCGAATGTTTTCATGGCAAGTTGTCATGGACTTTCGGCGCCGGTTGTGGTTCACTCAACCCATGCAGCTCGACGTTGAATCGCTTCGAACCTTCCTCGCCGTGCTCGATCACGGTGGGATGACGAGCGCCGCCAACTATCTCGAGATGTCGCAATCATCGGTGAGCTGGAAGATCAAGCGGCTCGAGGAGCGTGTTGGCCGTTCGTTGCTGATCCGCGATGGGCACACGATTCGGCCGTCTCGAGATGGGCGAGCGTTGGTCGACGACGCTCGTTTGATCGTCGACCTGCACGACCGGGCTGTCGCCCGGCTCACCACGTCAGAGCTGTCCGGCCAGGTTCGGCTTGGCGCCACCTCCGAGGTGAGCGCGGCGCGCATCGCAGCGATTCTTGGCCGCTTCAAACGATCACACCCGGGGCTCGACATCGAGTTCATCACCAGTGACACGTCTCGGCTCTCCGTGATGGTGGACGACGCCGAGATCGATGTTGCCGTGATCCAGGTGAGTGATGCCGACCTTCGATCAGACGACGTGGTGCTCTGGACCGACTCGCTGAAATGGGCGACCTGTTGTGAGACGCCGTATGAGGTTGGGGCCGTCCCGCTCGTGACCTACGGCGACGATTGCTTCTACCGGCCGCTGAGCGAGCCGATTCTCACCGAACACGACATCGACTACACCATCTCGATTTCGGTACCGAGCACGTCGGGCACCTACGCCGCGATCGCTGCGGGACTTGGTGTGGGTGTCCTCGCCGAGCACCACCTCACTGGCGATGTCGTCGAGTGGAAACGAGGTGCGGCGTTGACGCCCTTGCCGCAGATCTACCAGGTTGCCCGCGCTGTGCCAGGTGAGCACCCGGCGACGGCGGCCGCACTCGTCGAGGCAATCGTCGCCGAGTTGGGCGCTCCCGAAGCAGTCGAGACGAGGCTCCTCATCGCCTGAGCTGGCAGGATCGGTCCCATGACCTCCTCTGATGCGAGCTCTCCCGATTCGTTCGATTGCGTTGGCCTCGTCAACCCCGGTGCGATGGGCTCATCGATCGGTGCGCAATTGACCAGGGCGGGAAGCCGCGTCGTGTGGGCAGGTGAAGGCCGATCGACGGAGTCTCATCTGCGGGCTGGCGATGCGGGTCTTGTCGACGTCGAGTCGATGCAGGCGTTGGTCGACGAGGCCGACCTCATCATCTCGGTGTGTCCGCCGGCGGCCGCCGTTGCGACCGCTTCCACGATCGCCGATCTTGGGTTTGCCGGGGTCTACCTCGATGCGAACGCTGTCTCTCCCGCAACGGGGCGCTCGGTTGCCGCTCTGTTCAACGGTTCCTCGACGGAGAGTGGAGCCATCGCCATCGATGGCGGGATCGTGGGCCCTCCCGTCAGCGGTCCTGGTTCGACCCGGCTCTACATCTCTGGGGATGCCGTGGCGATGGGCAGTATCGAGAACCTGTTCGAATCGAGCAATCTCGAGGTGCGCGTCGTCGACGGGCCAGCGGGAGCAGCCTCTGCTGTGAAGATGTGCTTCGCCGCCTGGACGAAGGGAACCACAGCGCTCCTCCTCGACATCTGTGCGCTCGCCGATGCAGAAGGTGTCACCGACTCGTTGCGAGGCGAATGGGCTACGTCGATGCCCGAACTCAGCGCACGCGCCGATCGCTCACCGGCGATGGTGGGAGCGAAAGCATGGCGCTTTGAAGGCGAGATGCACGAGATCGCGGCCAGCTTCGCCGCTCACGATCTTCCCGATGGCTTCCACCTCGCAGCGGCCGAGGTTTACGCCAGGCTCGCTGAGCTCAAGGGCTCGAGGGACACGTCGCTCGATGAGGTGGTAGACCTTCTCAGCGCTCGCGTTTAGCGGGCAGACAGCTCTGAAGCTTGATGGAGGGAACCATGAGCCAGGAACATGCCGTCACACTGCGGGATGAAACGTCACAGGACGGTGCGGCCACGACTGATTCGGCCGTCACCGTCGTCGCAGGGTGGTACGCCGACCCGCACGTGGCTGATCAGCGGCGGTATTGGGATGGCGTGAGTTGGACAGACGACCGGGCGCCGCTCGTCCCTGAAACGCCAGGCCCGCCGAACGCTCCACCGTTGAAGCGGATCGTCGGGCGCCTGATCGATCGCTCGATTCTCGCCATCGGCGGACCGATCTTCCAGGCTGGTGCGATCGCCGGATCGTTTGCCGATGAGATCAGCGATGTCGTGAACTTCGCCTACGGAATCTGTCTCATCCTGACGTGGGTGGTGCTCGACACGTTGTTTGTCGGGAAGCTCGGGGCGACCCCAGGCAAGCTGTTGCTCGGTCTCACCGTTGTCGACGTAACGACAGGCGATGCCCCGAGCTATGGCCAAGCCCTTGGTCGCGCTGCACTCGGGATCGTTCCAGGCCTCATGTTCGGCCTCGGTGTGATTGGCCTCGCAGGGTTCGCATTCGCAGGGCCGATCCTGATGCTCGTGTGGCTTGTGATCGGGATCGCAAGCCTCATCATGCTCTTTACGAGCTCATCGAGGACGGTCCACGATCGACTTGGCGGGACGAAGGTGATTGAACGCCAACCTCTGAAGAATGAGACCTGACCCCAAGAGGTTCAGTCGTCGATGACGGCGGTGACCTTCACTTCGACTCGAGCACCGGGGATGGCGAGTGCGGTGCAGCCGATTGCGGTCCACGCTGGGAAGGGTTCGGCGATGACCTTCGCCTTGGCCTTCATGAACGCGCCAAGCGATGCGGGCATGTCGGTGTGATACGACGTGATCTCGACGATGTCGGCCAGCGACGCACCGGCTGCTTCGAGTGCCGTCGCAACGTTGCCGAAGGCGATGGCGAACTCTTCGACTGGATCCTCCGGCACTGAACCGTCGGCGTTGCTGCCGATCGAGCCCGACACGTGGATCGTGTTGCCGACCTTGAAGGCCGGTGCGAACTGGAATCGTTCGTATGAGGCTTCGGAGCCTTCGGGGATGATTGGTTCACGAATTGTCATGGTGCGGTCTCCTACCAGGGAACGTCGGCTCGGGTAATACGTTCTTTGTCGCCGCCATCGAAGAGCGGAGTGATGCCTTGGGCGACGACGTCGGCTTCGAGTTCGGCATCGGTCACGGTCAGCTCGCCGCTGGCGGCCGCTTCGGCCGCAGCGAAGATCGCTGGCAGCTTCGAAGCATCACTCGTCGTGTTCAAGAAAACCCGGTCGTCCTGCATCACGTGGGCGACGGCGCGGGCGATGGCATCGGCATCGGTGATCGGTTCGTACCAGGTGAAGCGGCGGCCTTCGTGGTCGGCTGGCCAGCGGCCCTTGGCGAGTGACTTGATGGTTTGAGCCGCCACGTTCTTGGCTGCGCAGAGAGCAAGGAGTTCCTCGACGTCGTGGCGGTACGCCGGGTTGTCGAGCATCGTGAAGTTGTAGGGGAACAGCACGGCGTCGAAGTCGAATTCGGCGAGGCTGCGTATGTGCATGCCGGGGATTCGGACACCGTGACCAGTGACGCCGATGAAGCGGGTGAGCCCCTCGTCGCGTGCCTGAATGAGCGCTTCGACCACACCACCCTTGGCGAACGCCGCATCCCACTCGTCGGGTTCAACGAGGTTGTGCAGCTGGATCATGTCGACTTGGTCGACACCCATTCGCTCGAGTGATGTCTCGAGTTGGGCGCGTGCGAGATCGGCTTCTCGGAGCCCGGTCTTCGTCGCAAGGAAGAACTCGGATCGATGCTCGGCGAGGAACGGTTTGAGACGATCCTCCGATTCGCCGTAGGAAGCGGCAGTGTCGATGTGGTTGATCCCAGCCTCGCGAACGAGCTGCATCGTGGCGGCGGCTCGATCCTCGCTCATCGCCCCGAGCGCAGCGGCGCCGAAGATGATGCGGGTGCTGTCGTGGCCGGTGCGGCCGAATGGTTTGGTCGGGATTGAGGCTGCTGAGGTCATGTTCACGCGCTCGGTCCGACGAGCTGGGCGTCGATGGAGATCGCAACGTCGTTGCTCAACATGAAGCCGCCGGCCGAGAGCGGCACGTTCCAATCGATCCCGTAGTGCGTGCGATCGATCGAGCCCGTTGCGAGGAACCCGGCTCGGACGGAGCCGTCGAGAGGGTTGTCCTCGGTGCCGAAGAACGTGACCGCAAGTGTCTCGGATCGAGTGACGCCATGCATCGTCATGTCGCCTGTCGCCGTGTAGGTGCCGTCGGCTTCAGCGCTAATCGATGTCGAGACGAACGTCATCTTCGGGTTCGCTTGTGCGTCGAAGATGTCCGAGCTCGTGACGTGACCGTCGCGATCGGCGTTGCCGGTGTCGATGGACCCCATGCCGATCGTTGCGGACACCGACGAGGCAGCGAGGTCGTCGCCGACGGTCAGCGATGCGTCGACGTCGGTGAACCGACCCCGGATCGACGAAATCCCGAGATGGCGGATCGAGAACTGAACCGTGCTGTGAACGGGGTCGACACCCCAGGTTCCGGCTGCGAGTGGGAGGGACATGATCAGCTCCTTACCGAGGTGATTGGAAGGTCGAACCAGAGGTCGTGAGCGTTCTTCTGGTCGGGTACTCGGCTCTGTGCGAACCTAGTGCGTCTCGGGGAACGAAGGAGAATGAACTCATGAGCGCTGCACAGCCAACCGCCATCGCACAACGACTGCACCACACGGCCTATGTCACGAAAGACCAGGAGGCAACCCGCCAGTTCTACGAGGACGTGCTCGGGTTCCCGCTGATCGCGACCTGGTCGGAGACCGACGAACTGTTCGGTGCGGAGCGGGTGTATTGCCACACCTTTTTTGGGCTCCAGGACGGCAGTGCCCTCGCGTTCTTTCAGTTCGCCAACAAGGAAGACCAAGACCTCTTCGACCCGCAGTTGTTGCCCTCCCCGTTCCGACACATCGCCTTGAAGGTCGATGAGCAGGGTCAGGCCGAGCTCCAGCGGCGACTCGACGATGCGGGAGTCGAAGGAACGTTCGTGCTCGAACACGGATATTGCCGCAGCCTCTATGCGGAAGACCCGAACGGGATGCTCGTGGAGTTCACCGTCGACACCGATGGCGTCGAGGCGATCAATCAGGACCGCGCCGCTGATGCCCACGAAACGCTGAAGCGTTGGCTGGCGGGCGACCACAGCTCGAACAACAACTATCGCTCCGAGTGACTCGACCAGCGCTGGGACCCATCGCGACCACCGTGATGGGGAGCCATCCCCAGCCCCGTTGGCTGATCGATCAGGATCGGCTCGTGGGCGATGGTGTGCCTCGGGTGCGCAACGCCGACATCTGGTCGGTCGCTCCTGAGCACCTGGACGAGGCAATCGAGGCAGCGACGCTCGTGGCCATCGCCGATATGGAGTCCGCCGGCGTCGACGTGATCACCGATGGCGAGGTCGGACGGGAGTCGTATTTCAACCACTTCGCGAATTCGCTCGGCGGCGTCGACCGCACCGAGATCGGGACCGGCGTGAATCGACGTGGCGGCACCGCCGAGGTCCCGCTCGTGAACGGGCCGATCAGCCGACCAGACCCGATCGAGTTGGTGAGCGCGGGCTTTCTCACCGCCCACACGTCGCGTCGGTCGAAGGTGACGGTGCCGGGCCCGTTCACACTGTCGCAGCTCGCCGACAACCGGTTTTACGCCGATCAACGAGCGCTGGCGATGGCGTATGCGGCGGCCGTCAACGAGGAGCTCCGCGATCTGAGCGCAGCGGGCGTCGACGTCGTCCAACTCGACGAGCCCTATCTGCAAGCCAACGCGAGCGTCGCTGCGGACTTCGCGATCGACGCGATCGCAGCCGCTGTCGACGGAGTGGCGGCGACGACGACGCTGCACACCTGCTACGGCTACGCCGCCTACGTCGAATCGAAGCAAGGCGGATACCCGTTCTTCGACGAGCTGAGCGAGGCCCCGGTCGACTTCATCGCCATCGAGAGCGCACAACCCAACCTTGACCCAGCGGTCATCGCCCGTCTTGCGCCTCGGGGTGTGGTTCTCGGGGTGATCGACCTCGGCCGCGAGTCGGTCGAGTCGGCCGAGGAGGTAGCTGCGAGGATTCGGCGAGCGCTCGACCACATCGAGCCCGACAAGCTGTGGGTCTCACCCGACTGCGGGATGAAGTATCTCCCGCGCGATCGCGCCATTGCCAAGCTCGCGGCCATGGTGGACGGGGCCACCTTGGTTCGAACGCAGCTCTAGGTCGAGCCTCGCGGCAGGCGAGCGCCATCACGCTTCGGCGTCGACGACTTCGTTCGTGAGTGTGCCGACGCCATCGATCGCAACCTCGACTCGGTCGCCCGGTTCAAGCCAGCGCGGGGGTGTTCTTGCGTAGCCGACGCCGCCGGGGGTGCCGGTCGCGATCACGTCGCCCGGATGTAGCGTCGTGAAGCTCGACACGTAGGCCACGATCCTGTCGATGGGGTGAATCAACTGTTGGGTCGACGCCGTTTGCATGAGCTCGCCATTGACGGTCGTGGTGAGCGTGAGTCGAGCGGGATCACCAACTTCGTCGGCTGTGACGATCTCGGGACCCCACGCGCCGGATCGGTCGAAGTTTTTGCCCGGTGTGAACTGGCTCGTGTGTCGTTGGAAATCGCGGATCGTGCCGTCCATGAACGGTGCGTAGCCCGCGATCGCTGCCATCGCCTCACTCGGTTCGGCGTTGCGAATCGACCGACCGATCACCACGGCCAGTTCGCCCTCGAAGTCGAACGACGTCGACGCGGCCGGTCGTTCGATGGATAGGCCGCTGCCCACCAACGAGTCGGGGAACCGGACGAACAGCATCGGATAGGCCGGAGCATCGACCACCGAGTCCGACTCGGCGACGTGGTCGGCGTAGTTGGTTCCGACGCACAGGATCTTGCCCGGTGCAGGAATCGGCGGAAGTGGGTGAAGCGCGCTCAGGTCGAGCTTCGGACTCGCCGCCACGATCGGTTCGAGGTCGGCTGGTTCCATGGATGCGGCGACGAGCGCGCTGGGCGTGTCGAACCGATCGCTGAGGTCGACCAACTTGTCGCCCGACCGGACGCCGAACACGAGGTGGGAACCGGACATGCCGGCGAGAAGACGCATGCTCGATTCCTACCACACCGACGTCTCAATCGAGATCAACGGGCCCACTTGTTGGCAGCCCGCTACGGTTCGGCGATGACCCTTGATCACGGCCGAATCTTGACCACGCACACGGGGAGCTTGCCGCGCCCCGACGATCTCATCGCCTCGATGTGGGCGAAAGAAGATGGCGTGCCGCTGGACGAAGAAGCACTCGCCGAGCAGGTCAGGGACGCGGTCGGTCGTTGTGTCAAGCAGCAAGTGGACGCGGGAATCGATGTCATCAACGACGGTGAGATGTCGAAGCCGAGTTACGCCACGTACGTGAAGGATCGATTGGCCGGGTTCGAGGGAGAGTCGGTCCAGGACTACTTCTTCGAGGACCTGGTCGACTTTCCGCGGAGTGCGGAGATGGTGTCGGCGAATCCTGGTCGACGGAAACGGTCCGCTCCGGCTTGCACCGGGCCGATCTCGGTGAGTGACCCGGGCCCCGCCGTGCTCGACATGGAGAACTTGGTCCGCGCTAGTTCGGTGGCCGACCCGGTGGGTCTCTTCTCGAGCGCAGCGTCGCCCGGCGTTGTCTCGCTGTTCTTTGCGAACCAGCACTATTCGGACGATGAGTCGTACGTGATGGCAATCGCCGAGTCGATGCGTCACGAGTACGAAGCGATCGCTGCCGCTGGCGCCTTCGTCCAGGTCGACTGCCCCGACCTCGCGATGGGGCGTCACACCGCCTATGCCGGCCTCGACCGACGGGCATTTCGCGATCGGATTGCGCTGAACGTCGCAGCCATCAACCACGCAGTTCGGAACATTCCGGCGGAACAGCTCAGGATGCACTTGTGCTGGGGCAACTATCCCGGGCCGCACCACCACGACGTGTCGATCACTGATCTTCTCGATGTGGTGTGGGAGGCAAAGCCCCAAACGGTGCTGATCGAAGCGGCAAATCCCCGCCACGCCCACGAATGGACCGTGTTCGAGACGATGACCGTCCCGGACGGCAAGATCTTGTGCCCCGGCATGATCGAACCGCAGTCGAACTACATCGAGCACCCGGAGGTCGTCGCTCAACGCATCGAGCGCTATGCCCACTTGCTCGGGGCTGAACGGGTGATGGCAGGTGTCGACTGCGGGTTCAGTGTCCACGTCGGCATGCAGGGAATCGACCCCGACGTCGCGTGGGCCAAGCTTCGCTCGCTCGCAGAGGGCGCGGCCATCGCGTCCGCTCGCCTCTTCGATTGACCTGCAGGATTTCGACCTCAGGTTTGGGCGAAGGGAATCTCACAGCTGAGATCGGTGATGATCTCGTTGTGGACGATCGAGTTCATGTGGCCGCCGGCTGCCCATGAGGGCATGACGACCGAGTAGAGACCAACACCGCCGGCGACGATCACGATCACGTCGTCGGCGCTGCGCAGGGCCTGGCGGGTGGAGCCAGGTTTACCAGCGAAGGTCGGATTGAGTTGGGCGACGGCTTCGTGAGAGTTGGTTGCGAGCTCGACCAGGCGCTCTTGCACATCTCGGCGAGACATGCCGGCGTCGTGCAGAACATCTGCGTGATCGGGGTTGAGGACGACCACTTGAGCGCCCCCGCCGAAGTGCGAGTTGTTCGAGCCGAGGTTGGCCAACACCGCAGCGAGGCTTCGAAGCAAGCGTTCGGGTGAGTCGGGATCGTCGGCATCGGCGACGAACACCACGTTGTGTGGCGCTTCCGCACCGACGACGGTGACGGCCGACTGCTCGGCGAAGTAGCCGAGTGAGGTGTGATGCGGCTCCCACGGCGATGCCTCTTCAGCCTCGGCCAAGCAGTAGCTGAACTTGCCGGGATGGCCCAGCAAGGCCATGTCGGATTCGCCTGGTCTGGCCATGCCCACGTTCATCATGACGAGGCGGACGGCTCGCCCGATCGAGGCGTTCGCTCGAAAGCCGGGGCCGAGTGCACCGAAGCCTGATTCGATCGAACAGGCCGAGCGGATCGGTCCATTGATGATCGCCAGGGGAGCGGTGGAGTGAGTCGTGCCTTGCATCTCGGTGAGGTCGAACTCGGGTTTGAGAATCGCCTGGATGATCGCGACCACGACGGGCATGTAGTCCGGCTCACAACCAGCCATCACAGCGTTGGTCGCAATCGCCGAGATCGTGGTGGCGCCATTGCCGGGGCCCATGGAACCCAGCGAGAGCGAACCATCGAGGCCCGAGGCGAGGATCATTCGTTCGACACGAGCCTGGGTTGGAATCACGACGGGGAGGCCGTCGGTGCAGCCTTGGGCATGGAGCCATTCGAGTGCGGCTTCGTCATCGGCTGCCTCGATGAGGTTCGAGGTTGGTGCAGTGATGGTCATGCCGCTCCTCCGTCTTGGCCTCGGAGCGTTGCCACGAGCTTGGGGGCGATCTCCCGAGCCAGAGAACTCATCGCCTCGTTGCCAGACCCAGCGACGGGATGCGGCACCTGTTGGCGGGGAAGGTCGGGCATGCCGCTAGCCGAAGCGATGAAGTCGCCCTGTGGCCAGAAGTCAGAAGTGACGAGGGCAACGGTTGCCTTGCCTCGTTTGGCCATTTCGATTCCGTCACGCACGGTGCCGGAGGTGCAGCTGCCTCAATGCCCGTAAGCAGCGATGACCGCGTCGGCCTTCGCTGCGTCGGTCAGCATCGATTCGGATGCGAGCTTGGAGGCGTCACCCTTGTCGAACCGATCGAACTCGACCCCGGGCAGGAGTGGCTTGAGTGCCTCGGCGATGTGTTCGAGGAACGCCACCGAATCGGGGAAGCCATTGGCCATGAGCGCAACTCGTGAGCCAGGCTCCAAGGGATGCACCAGGTCGTAGGCGAGTGGTTCGGTGGCAGCGACACCGCGTGGATCAACGAAGGTGACCATGGAGCGAACCTAGTCTGGCCTCGTCCCGGGGACCGAAAGAGCCCTGTTGGGTACCAGCGCAACGTCGGACGAAAAGCAGCAAGAAATGGGGAGAGATGACCGAGTCGAACGTGATGTTGATCACCGGAGGCAGCCGAGGCATCGGCGCGGCGACCGCGATCATGGCGGCCGAAGCTGGCTTCGACGTGTGTGTGAACTACGCCTCGAACCGAGAAGCGGCCGACGAAGTGGTGCGCCGCTGTCGAGAACTTGGTGCGACGGCGATGGCCGTGCAGGCCGACGTTTCGAACGAGACCGCCGTGGTCGATCTGTTCGAAGAGACCGAAGCTGAGCTCGGGTCGTTGTCGTGCCTCATCAACAACGCGGGCATCGTGGCTCCACTGCAACGGCTGGATGAGTACTCGGTCGAGCGGTTGACCGAGATCGTCAACGTGAACATCGTCGGCGCGTTCCTCTGTGCCCGCGAAGCGGTGCGACGCATGTCGACCAAACACGGTGGCGACGGCGGGACGATCGTGAATGTGTCATCGGCCGCCTCCTATCTCGGAAGCCCGAACGAGTTCATCGATTACGCCGCCACGAAGGGCGCGATGGACACGATGACGATCGGTCTCGCGAAAGAGGTGGCGAACGAAGGCATCCGAGTCAACGCTGTGCGCCCCGGTGTGATCGATACCGACATCCACGCCAGCGCCGGAGCACCCGATCGAGTCGAAGCGCTGCGAGGCAACATCCCAATGCAGCGAGGTGGAGCAGCCGAAGAAGTGGCCGCTGCAATCTTGTACTTCACCTCTGACGCCTCGAGCTACGTCACCGGCTCCCTCCTCAACGTGAGCGGCGGCCGTTAACGAACTCAGATCGGCTCGGTGCTCAGTGGCTGGCGGCTGTGGGGTGCGGGGTTGCTCCCGTGGGCCGCCACCCAGCGTCGTGCTCAGTGGCTGGCGGCTGTGGGGTGCAGGGTTGCTCCCGTGGGCCGCCACCCAGGCTGGATTAGACGGTGTCGAGCCAGAGGGGGGAGTGGTCGAGCAGGAACTCACTCACTGCGTGACAGCGATCGAAGGTGTCGCAGAGGCTCTCCTGTTGCATGAAGAGCTCGCCGAGCGACAGTTCGAGCTTCGACACGATCGACAGCGTTCGCTCGGCCGCATCGGTGACCGACACGGTTGAATCGATCGCAGCCACCTCGAGCGGAAGATCAGGCCCGCCGATGCCGGCGAGA
>CALEWY010000126.1 GCA_937925335.1 uncultured Acidimicrobiales bacterium | reverse complement strand
GGCGCGCCATCGACCGCTTCCACATCGACGGGCTACCGACGAATCGTTCGGCACTCGCGGCGATCCTCGAGGCTGACGACGTTCGAGCTGGCGACGCACGCATCACACTTCTCACCGAACATCCCGAGCTCATCGATGCCGCAGCGACCGAGTCTCCGCTGCAATCGCTGCTTTCCAGCTCCGCCCCTGGTGACGCAACGCCGACGGGGTCGACAACAAGTTCGGCCACAAGCACCATCGAGAGCGCGGTGGTCGCTCCTGGTGATCTCGCCGTGTCTGCACCGGGAGGCGGAACAATCATCGAGATCTCCGCGGCCATCGGCGATGTCGTCGCGGCCGGCACTCCCCTCTTCGCACTCAGTGCCATGAAGATGGAAACGGTGGTCACCGCTCCGGTGTCAGGGACGATCCGCTCCCTCGCCACGTTGGCGATCGGCGACACGGTCGGCACCGACGACGTTCTCGCGTCGATCGAAGCGGGCGCGGACGACGCCGATTCATCCAGTGACGGCGGAAGCCCGTGGCAGGACACGCTCGATCAAGTCACCACACTTCGTCGCCTCGCCGAGGAACGGCTTGGTCCTGACTCGACCGAACGCGGCGTTGTTCGCCAACGCACTCGCAACAAGCTGACGTGCCGCGAACGGGTTGCCCTACTTCTCGACGATGGCTCGTTCCGCGAGGTCGGGAGCACCGCCGGTTTCGCCTCCTACGACGAAGACGGCACCATCACTGCGTTCACACCAGCCAACAGTGTCGGTGGAACCGGGACGATCGACGACCGGCCGGCAATCGTCTGCGCCGACGACTTCACCTCGCGCGGCGGACACGCCGATGGCGCCATCGCAGCGAAGAGTGTGTACCTCGATCAACTCTCGATGGAGCTTCGCATCCCATCGATTCGACTCCTCGATGGTTCGTCCGGCGGCGGCTCCGTTGCGGCGATGGTCCCCGCCCAAAAGACGGACGGCGAATCGAAGGCGAAGGAGAGCAGCGGGGCAATCGAGGCCGGCAAACCTCGAGTCGCAGGAGGTGGCGGCTCGTTTCTCCCCGGCCACCTCGGTTCCACCGAATATGCGAACCAGCTCGCCGAGGTCCCGGTCGTCAACGTGTTGCTCGGGAGTGTTGTTGGGCTCGGGGCGGCCAAGGCCGTGCTCGGCCACTTCTCGGTGATGGTCCGAGACATCGCGCAGCTCTTCGTCGCTGGCCCGCCCGTGGTGAGCCATGCGATGGGTGTCGATGTCACGAAGGAAGAGCTTGGTGGCTGGGAGATCCACGCACGCAACGGTTCGGTGGACAATCTGGCCGACTCTGAAGACGAGGCGATGGAGATGACGAAGCGCTTCTTGTCTTTCCTTCCGTCGAGTGTTCACGAAGCACCGTCTCGGCTCGAAACCGACGATGATCCAAACCGACGATCGGACGAACTGGCGTGGTTGATCCCACGTAAGCGGACGACCACGTTCGACGTTCGTCAGGCCATCGAGCTGATGGCAGATCACGATTCGTTCTTCGAGATCGGCACGCACTGGGGAACCGATCAGGTCACTGGGTTCGCCCGCTTCAATGGCTACCCGGTGGGTGTCATCGCATCGGACTCTCGACATACCAACGGTGGTGCTCTCACCGCCGACGGCTGCGACAAACTCACTCGGCATCTCGACCTGTGCGACCTGTTTCATCTGCCCATCTTGAACCTCGTCGACAACCCCGGTTTTGCCGTTGGTATCGAGCACGAGATCGCCAGCACGATTCGCCGCGGTGCGACCTGGATGGTGGCCTTTGCCCAAACGACCGTGCCGATCTTCACCGTCGTCATGCGGCGCAGCTTTGGTGTGGCCGGCAACAACTACGCAACACCGCGCCGATCCTTCAACAGCCGCGTCGTGTGGCCGGCCGCTGACACGGGTGGCATCCCACCAGAAGGCGGGATCGAAGCTGCCTACAAGCGACAGTTGGCCGAGGCGGATGATCCAGTTGCGCTCCGTGCCGAACTCGAGGCTCGAATCGAATCGGTCAGAGGTCCGCTTGGTCCTCTCTCACGGTTCCAGCTCGAAGAGATGATCGATCCCCGAGACACTCGACGCCTCGTGTGTGAGTGGGTGATCAACGCCGCAAGAGTTGCAGCCTCGCCGGACAATCTCGGCCCACGTCCGATGGCCTATCGCCCCTAGGGCCTGTTGGCGAGGCGGCCGTCGGCCGTCGAGCAGCAGGCTGCGTTCAGGCGGCCATCCCGCTCAGCTGGTTCAGGATGTGCGTGAAGTTCTCAACACCCTGCGCTCCGGTGACCAAGTGTTGGCGGTTGAAGACAACCGCCGGCACGCCGGTGATCCCCTGCTGAATCCAGAAGGCTTGCTCGGTTCGAACGGCCTCGGCAAAGCGTTGATCCTCGAGGATCGCAAGCGCCTCTTCCCGGTCGAGACCAACTTCGCTGGCGACGTCGGCGAGCACGCCATCGTCGGACAGGTCTCGGCCGTAGGTGAAGTGAGCGGAGAACAGGGCCATCTTCAGGTGATGCATGTGGCCGGTCTTCTTCGCCCAATGCAACAACTGGTGCGTGTTGAACGTGTTGTGCATCCGTGACTCTTCGCTGAACTGGAAATCGAATCCGAGTTCACGCCCGATGTCGGCCATCTGCTGGCGGCCTTTGGCCGACTGTTCTGCCGTTGAGCCGTACTTCTCTGCCACGTGCTCGACGACGTTCTGGCCCTCGGCCGGCATGGTTGGGTTGAGCTCGAAGGGGTGCCACTGCAGCACGTAGTCGGTGCCGGTCGACACGAGCGCCTCGGTCAACTGGCGATATCCAATGATGCACCAGGGGCACATCACGTCGGACACGATGTCGATCTGAAGCGGCGTTGTCATCCGTCCAGTTAAGCCAGGATTGGTGAACACCAGCTACTCGCTGCTCCGGATTCGTCCTGAGCGATCGGGGCAGTAGGTTCGCTGCATGGCAAAACCTGAGGCCCGAGTGCTGGCTCAGTCGTTCGGCGTGTTCCACAACGTGTCGTATTACGCGAAGGAGCTGAAGGTCTTTCAAGAGCGCGGGATCGACGAGTTTTGGCATGGCTACATGGCGTTTCGGTCCGCACCCATGGGCCGGGTCGAGGCGCCGGTCGTCACGGCAACCTTCTACAACTTCGCCCCCACGCTCGTCGAAGCCGCCGTCCCAGCGGTGTGGGAGGTTCTCACCCCCGCTGAAGCGCTTCGCCTTCGCGACGACGCGATCGCCGCATCGTTGGCACGAGCATTCGAAGGCCACGCGGCCGACACCTATGAGTCAGACGCGGTCGCGATCGCCGACTCGGTGTTTGACGCGATGGCCGATCTCCCGGCGACCGGCCGAGCACTGTTCGGCTCCTACCGAGCCTTGGAGCCGCCGACCGAACCCCTGATGCGGCTCTGGCACGCAGCAACGCTGTGGAGGGAGTTCCGAGGCGACGGACACAACATCGCGTTGGCCAACGAAGGAATCGACGGCATCGAGTGCCACGTCTTGCTCGCCGGAAGAGGTATCGGCAACCAGAACGTGATCGAGAAGATCCGAGGCTGGGACGCGGCGAGTTGGAACGCCGCCCATGCTCGTCTCACCGACCGAGGCTTCGTCGATGAGGCTGGTGCACTCACCGAGGAAGGAACCACGTTCCGGCGACACATCGAGCTCGAAACCGATCGCCTTGCGGCCGGTCCTCAATCAGCCCTCGGGCCTCAGGCAACAACCGACCTGATCGCTCGACTCGAACCGATCGTTGCCATCCTGATCGAGTCGGGCGTTGTCCCGAACCAGTGGCCACCGCCAAAGGGCAGCACCCTCGGCTGACCGCTCCTATCGCCGATCGCGTCTTCTGGATCAGGTCGCTCGAGGTCGCGAGCGACCGTCGACGGGTGCCAGCTGCAACGCCAGGGCGAGCGCTGCACCATTGGCACCGGCGGCGAGAGCAAAGGCGAACCGATAGCTGTCGGACGCATCGACCAAGAGTTGGGCAACGTAGGGCCCGACCGCAGCCAACGATGCTGCGGCACCGAAGAGCCGGCCAACGATCGCGCCAGCGTGAGCTCGCCCGAAGTAGTCGCCGATCAGCGGAGGGAACGCCGCAACGGATGCGCCGTATCCGAACCCAAAGGCTGCCGCTGCGGGATACAGCAGAACGAGACCCTGGGCGGTTGCCATCCCGATGAAACCAAGCACCTGGATTGCGAACGCCAGCGCAACAACCCGACGCCGGTCGAACCGATCCGACACCGGTCCAACCAAAAGCCGGCCAGTCAGCCCACCAACGCCGATCGACGAGATCACCGTTGCTGCAGTCACCACGTCGATACCGAGACTCGTTGCGAACTGATTGATGTGAACGAAAGGCACGAAGACAACGAGGAACGAGAGCGAGTAGATCGCCAGAATCAGCCAGAACGCACCCGTGCGCATCGCTTCCGAAGCGGTCAGACCGTCGACCGAACCACCGGCGATCTCATCGATCGGTTCCTGAGGCCCGCTCGCACCATCTGGACGTTCGCCAACCGACTCCGGATCTCGCCTGAAGATTTGGGCGCTCGCGAACATCACCGTGCAGCCAACCAGGGCGAGGGAAGCGAGCGCAGTCCGCCATCCGTAGCGCTGCACCAGCGTGGCTGCCACGGGCGGGACGATGATGTTCGCCAAGCTTCCGCCCGACGTGGCCAGAGCAACCGCCGCACCCCGGCGTTCGACGAACCATCTCACGACCGTGGCGTTACACGGCACCCACGATGCACTCATGCCGATCGGAGCGATCACGCCGAGGCCGAGGAAGACCAGCCACAGATTGGGAGCCGTCGCCCACACGAGATAGCCAACCAAGAGAAGCGCCGAGCCAGCAGACACGACGACTCGAGGACCGAATCGGTCGGTCAACACTCCGCTCACCGCTGACAGGACGCTGTAACTGAACACGTAGACCGCGAAGACCAGCTGCAATCGCGTCTCGGACCAACCGGTGTCGGTGACGACGTCGTCGACGAACGTTCCGAAGCTGAACTGAATGCCGTAGACCACGAACATCACGGCGAAGGCTGCGCCGACCATGTGCCAGCCGCGGAAGACGGCGGTGGCTTGGCGGATCACCGGGTGACTCTGTCACGAATCGATCATGGGAGCCCAGAACGTCATCAACCGCGAGCTGGTCGACCTCGTTTGCCGGTCGGGTCGACAGGCTCTGGCCGACAAGCGCTGATCGAATCGATCTCAAGGGAGAACTCGCCGTCGGTTCCGTCGCTCACGATCACGCCCAATCGGGTGGCGAGGTCAGCACGAAACGGCTCGCTCTCCACCGGTCGACCATTGATGACGGCAATCAGGTCGGCGAGGAAGATGGTGGCCGTCTCCCACTCGCCCGGCGTCTTGAACGAGATGGG
>CALEWY010000125.1 GCA_937925335.1 uncultured Acidimicrobiales bacterium | reverse complement strand
GCCTTGAGCAGCAGGTAGGACGAGATGAGCGCTCCGAACAGGAGACACTCCGACCCGAGGAACAGCCACATCGCCAACTTCATGTTGGAAAGGCCGAGGCTCGAGTAGTGCCCGCCGTGGTCGTCGTGCGCGTCGTGATCGTCGACCGTGGTTGTCGGTTCAATAACGTCAGTCATGGCTGGCACCAACCGGCTCTGGAGCGTGATCGTCGTGATCGTGCGGGATGTCGAGGTCATCAGCGGGCTCAAGGGCCCAGCCGTACATCGAAGCCACGAGCAAGAACGCTCCGGGGATTGAGATCCACAGCGAGAAGATCAAGCCATAGCCGATGATCGGAAGGCTGAACGCCAGGAGGATCGGCCAGTAGGACGGGGCGGGAAGGTGGACACCCTCGCCGTTACCCGGCTGAGCCAGATCGGCACCGTCGGCAACCTTGCGGAGACGACCTTCGTCATCTTCGGCGTACTTGCGGTGCCAGAAGTCGTCGAGGGAGGTGACCGTCGGGTCGACATCAAAGTTGTGCTCGGGAGCCGGTGACTGGATCGACCACTCGATCGTGCGGCCATCCCACGGATCGGGCCCAACGTCGGGCGAGCCCATTGCCTTCCAGGCCTTCCATGACACGTAGGCGTTGACCAAGATCAACACGGTGCCGATGGCGAGGACAAACGAGCCGATACTGGCAATGAAGTTCCAGAATCCGAAGCCCATCGCATCGTCGTAGGTCTGCATACGGCGGGGCATGCCCTGCAGGCCGAGAATGTGCATCGGACCGAAGGTGAGGTTGAAGCCGATCACCATGAGCCAGAAGTTCCAGAGTCCGAGCTTCTCGCTCATCTTGTAGCCAAAGGCTTTCGGCCACCAGAAGTAGAAGCCCGCCATGAAGCCGAAGAGCGCTCCACCAAACAGCACGTAGTGGAAGTGAGCGACGATGTAGTAGGTGTCGGTCTGCTGGGTGTCGGATGGCGCAATGGCGTGCGACACGCCGGAGAGGCCACCGATCGTGAACTGGGTGACCAGGCCGATCGAGAAGAGCATCGCCGTGTTGAGGGTGAGCTTGCCGCCCCAAAGGGTGGCCATCCAGTTGAGGATCTTCACGCCGGTCGGAACCGCAATGAACATCGTGGCGACCGAGAAGGCCGTGACCGATAGTGGGCCGAGACCGGAGACGAACATGTGGTGAGCCCATACGCCCCAGCCCATGAAGCCGATGGCGATTCCGGAGAACACCATGAAGGGGTAACCAAAGATGGGCTTACGAGCGAAGGTCGGGATGACCTCGGAGATGATGCCGAACGCCGGAAGGATCATGAGGTACACCTCAGGGTGTCCAAAGATCCAGAAGAGGTGCTGCCACAGAAGCGGGTCGGAACCCATCTGGACGTTGAAGAAGTTGCCATCGAAGACACGGTCCATCAAGAGGAGGACCTGGGCGACGGTGAGAACCGGGATGGCGAAGAGAAGCAGGAACTGGGTGACGAGGGTCATCCAGACGAAGACCGGCATCTTCATGAGGCTCATGCCAGGTGCACGCATGTTGAGCACCGTGGTGATCAAGTTGATCGCACCGGTCAGCGAGCCGATACCGGCGATCAAGAGACCGACGTTCCAGAAGTCGATACCCGTCGACGGCGAGTAGATGATGCCGTTGTTCGGGGCGTAGTTGAACCAACCACCGTTGGCGCCACCACCGAGGAACCAGCTCGTGTTGAGCATGAGCCCGCCGAAGAAGAACACCCAGAAGCTGAAGGCGTTGATTCGAGGGAAGGCCACATCTCGTGCGCCGACTTGCAGCGGCATCAAGAAGTTGGCGAACGCCGCACCGATCGGCATGACGACCAAGAACACCATGACGGTGCCGTGCATCGTGAAGATGCGGTTGTACTGGTCAGCCGACAAGAAGTTCGAGTTCGGGGTCGCCAGCTGCACACGGATTGCGAGGGCGGCGCCACCACCGATGAGCAAGAAGAACATGGCGGCCATGCCGTACATGATTCCGATCTTCTTGTGATCGACCGTGGTCAGCCAGTCTTTGAGACCGGACTGTCCGCGCGGCCGTGCGAACACGCCGAGCGGGTTGGCTTGGATTTCACCGTCATCCCCTGATGGGAGGGCGAGCGGCTCTTCGATGATCGCCATGGATCGTCAGTTCCTGCTCTAGTCAAGCGTCGCCAAATAGGCGACGAGGTGGTCGAGGTCTTCTTCGGTCAACTGCGGGAAGGCAGGCATGCCCCGTCGATCTTCGGGGGCCATGGCCTTTTGATCGGGTGCGTTGAGAATCCAACGCTTGATGATCGCTTCATTCAGTCGAAGGTCGCCGTCGGGATCGTTGTCATCCACCGACAGTTCGAAATACTCGCCGATATCCAGGTCGTCATCGTCAGCGTCGACACCGGCGTACTGGCTGTAGATCGCGCCAGCGAACACCGTGCGAGTGGCGAGGTGGGTGAGGTTTGGAGCGGCACCTGCGGCCAACTCAGCCTCGAAGTCCTCGGCATAGTCGAGCTCGCCATCGTCGATGACGTGGCAAGACATGCAGAGTTGCTGGAAGAGCTGGTACCCGGCGAACTCATCTTCGTCGGCCTCGGTCGGAACTTCGGCGGGGAGAATCTGATTGTCGAGCCACGCATCGAACTCGGCGCCGTCGAGGGCCACCACGCTCATCCGCATGCGGGCGTGTGACAGACCGCAGTACTCGGTGCACCAACCGTTGTATTCGCCGGCGGCATCAGCTTCGATCGACCAGGTGTGGAGGCGGCCTGGAACGGTGTCTCGCTTACCGTTGAGACGCGGGATCCAGTAGGAGTGGATGACGTCGCGAGAGGTGACGACGAGGTCGACCTGCTCACCGGTTGGAATCACAGCTTGGTTGGCAACGACGAGATCGTCATCGTCGAGGGCGATGTTGAGCGGCCATTCGCGGTCGGCATCGTCGATGTCGCCATCACCGTCGACGTCTTGGAAGAAGCCGTCGCAGTCGATGTCGTAGCGGTATTCCCACCACCACTGCTGGCCGATCACCATCATGTCGAGATCACCAGAGCGTGAGCCGTCTGCGTTGGTTCGGCATTCACCGGCGGCTGGATCGGCGTTGGTTTCTTCGAGTTCCCAGATCTTGTCGACGGTGAACCACGAAACGATGGCCAAGAGGACAGCCGGGGCGATCGTCCACATGATCTCGAGGCGGAAGTTGCCGTGAACCTGCTCGGGGAGATCGTTCTCGTCGTAGTCCTCCGGAGCCACCCGGTTCTTGACAGCGAGGCCGATCGTCACACCGATCACGAGGACGAAGACGACGCCCATAAGGATCCAGATCGGCTGCATGAGCGTGTCGATCGACTCGGCCCGTGGGCCACGCGGTTCGAACGTGTTCAGCGGCTTGTCCTCGGCGCACGCGGCGGCAAAGAGCACCGTGCCTGCGATGCCGAGACGGCGTGGGATCGAGGAGAAGCGGGAGGTTGCGTTGGGGGCTCGCATGACCTTCTCAAGAGTTGTCGAGCGGAGGGGTTTATGCCAACCCGAGCCGGGGGACAAGATTGTGAACTTTTCGTCGTTGGATCGGCTGGTCACTCGCCAGCTCCGATGTATCCAAGACCTTCTTCTTCGCTGTGCTCACCGTCTTCGTGATGGTGCTCGAAGTCTCGCTGACCAACAGCGGCACCGACGATGCCACCGACGAGCACAAGTGCTGCGCCGAGAACGACGATTCCTGACATCACGTTGCGCTTAACATCGACCTTGGAGAGCACAACGGCGGTTCCGAAGACGAGGACCGTGACGATCGAGCCGGCGATCGTTGCGCCTTCTTTCGACACGGCCAGGAAGACTCGCGACATACCGATGGCGATCACGGCGATGATCAGCGATCCGATCATCGGGATCTCGACGGGGCCAAGCACTCGACGGCGAATGACTTCGTTGACCGCAGGGTCGCCCGTCGCTCGATCGGACCATGCCAGCACGACCCAGTTGAGGCCGACGACGAACAGCACGGCGAGGCCGAGGATGAAGAAGGCTTGGCTGACGGCGATGCCGATGATGATCGCACCAACACCAAAAGCGGTGACGATGCCCCACACGCTGCCGGTTGCCGGTGGTGTGACTGCAGGAACGCCAGCGACGCCGAGACGGGCAGCCATTTCTTCTGCATCACCATCGCGGGTGACGATCGTGGTGACCGCAAGCGCCAGCGTGGACATGGAGACGCCAAGCAGGATGGCGTAGCCGAGGTGATCGCCGACGCCGCCCTTGTAGCCGGATGAGATCACACCGACCGGGTCACCACCGGTGACGAGGCCGTAGACGATTGCACCGATGAAGGCGAAACCCGACAAGGCGAATAGATATTTGGAACCCCAGGTGAGCATGGCGGCCTACTTGGTGATGTAGATGGCGTACCAAACAGCGAGGTACAGCACGACGGCGACGGTCCAGAACGTGGCAGCTCCGTAGATGCCCTCCACGTCTTTGGCGCTGTATTGACCACCCAGCGCTCGAATTCCCATGGCGACCACGTAGAGCATGGCCGAGATCATGATGATCATGTGTGCGCCGATGACGGCGTAGATCAGCGGCGGACGCTCGAGCACGTCGCCCCGGATCGGCATTTCCATGATGGTCATGAGGTAAGCGGTTTGTGCGATGTACGCGAAACCGAAGAGAAGGACCAGAGACAATGCGATGTAGGTGTTTGGTCGGTCGTCAGCCTTGATGGAGGCGACGGCCCACACCATGGCGAAGACCGAGAAACACAACGACACAGCGATCATGTTTGGCTGGGTCAGCGGGATGTTGACACCCGACGGCAGCCAACGTTCGCCAGAAGCGATGATGTCGGCGCGGGTCTCAAGGTAGATACCGAGCAGACCCATCAGGCCAGTGGTCGCCGCGGCCGATGCGAGCATCGTGCCGATCAGCAAGAGCCGAGGCCGAGCGGGGACTGGAACCGGGTTCGATTCCGGGATGACGTCGTACACCGTGATGTCGGTCATCAGGCCGACACCTCCTCAGCGTCGGTTGCTTCTTCATTGGATGCTTCTTCAGCATCAGGGTCGACGATGGCGAATCCCTCTTCGAGCAAGGGAGTTGCCGAGGCGACGACGGGTGCGACCGCAAAGTTGCCGATCGGAGGCGGCGATGCGGTCGCCCATTCGAGGGTGACCCCGCGCCATGGTTCGACCGATGATCCAGCGCCGGCACTTGCGGCGAGCACCTGCAAGACGAGAAGGGCGGCGCCACCGGCGAGGAGTGCGGTTCCGATTGCGGCGATCAGGTTGCCGGTTTCCATACCGGTCGTTGCCGACTCGGCGATGGCCGGGAGCATTGGCTGTTCGGCGAAGCCGGACACGATGGCACCGGCACCCATCACAACTCCGCCACCAGCGGCGGCGAGAGCGGCGAGAAGACCGATTCGGTCGTCGAAGACACGACCCCAGATCTTGTGACCCCAATGATTCAGACCGGCGATGGCTCCGAGGAGTCCGGCACCGACGAGGAGCCCGCGGCTTGCCTCGTGGAATGACGTCCGACCGAGGATCCAGGCCGAATCAGGGTTGATCCCCGCATCGAAGTTGGTGTTGAGGAAGCCGATGATCGGAGCGACGGCCAGGAGGATGCCGATCGCCGTGCCGAGCAGCAGGACCAATCCGCCGAAGAGCCCAGCGATCAAGGGGGTCCGAACCTTGAAGGTGCCCTTCTTCAAGCTCTCACCGGCGAACGCCAGCGTTGCGAGAACGGGGATCGAGGAAACGAGCCAGAGGAGAACGAGTGCGCCGTTGTCGAGCGCCACCGGGCGGCCACGCCAGCTGAAGCTGAAGAAGTCACCGGCGAATGCGTAGGCGGCGAGGATGCCGAGAGCGACCATCACCGAGCGGTGGAATCGAACGGGGCGTCCGGTGTGGGTGGAGATGGCGTCGACGGCGATCGCGAGCGTTGGGATGCCGAGCCAGTAGATGGCGGGGGCGAAGCTGACGCTGTTCATCACTCCGACGAGAATGCCTCGGGTGTCGTCGGTTGGCAGGTAGCCGTACTTCACGTCGAGATAGGCGAGGCCGAGCTCACCGATGATGATCGGCAGGGCGAGGATCCCGGTGATGGCGAAGACGAAGAAGCCCCAGGTGGTGATCGGGACCCGCTCGAGCTTCATGCCAGCGGTTCGGGCGCCGAGCACGGTGGTGGCGATGCAGATGAGCGCCCACACGATCGAGAGGAGCATCGCGGCGAGTGCGAGAGCCCAGAGCACGACGAAGTCGGTCTGGCCTCCGGAAGGGCCGCCGTTCATGACGTAGGAAAGAATCAGAATGCCGGTCGAGACCAACCAGGTCCAGAAGGCGGCGGCCGCACCGCGGCTGAAGGCCAGCGCTGAGGCACCAACCTGCAAGGGCACGACGGTGATGGCGAGAGCCACGAAGAGCGGAACGATGCCGCCGAACATGACGAGATCTCGGCCGAGTGACCAGAGCTGGGTGAACTGGTCGGCATCTTTGGCGATGGCGAAGCCGGAGAGATCAGCGTGTTCGAAGCCGGCGATGGCGCCAACGGCAAGGCCGGCGAGCAAGAACAGCGACGAGGCGCCGATCCACATGCGGCCAATCGCTTTGTGGTCGCCAGTCGTGATGACATCGCCGACGGCGAGCGGAGTGGCAGCGGACATGTCGTCCGACGACGACATCGCAGGCTCAACGTGAGCCTCGGTCGACGCAGAATCGGTTACTGCCGTGTCGGTGGGGGGCATTGACGAAGGGACCTCAGCGAGCGAACGGTGGGATACGAACGAATTCGTTTAACCCTCGAAGGCCGCGCACGACACATGACCCGTTGTTGACACAACGGGACGCGGGACGAGCGCCTCCAGACGCGGGCAGGGCCGTACTGTAACCGGAGGCGGGGCGCGTTTGGAAACTCTGCAAGCCAGCTGTCATCAAGCAGTGCCCCAGCCGACGAGCTGGTCGATCGCCACGGCCGCAAACAGAACGGTCAAGTGGGTGATCGAGAAGGCGAAGTACTTGATGGCAAGCGAGTCGAGCCGCTTCTCATCCGACTCGGTGATCAAGCGCCAGGCGCCACCAGAAAAAGCGATGCCGACCAGCACTGCAGCGATCAAATAGATGTAGCCCATGTCGGCGACCGGCCAAAGCGCCAGGGAGCAGGCAAAGACGATGAGCGAGTAAATGAAGATCTGGATGGCGGTCTTCCGGTGGCCAGCGACGACCGGCATCATCGGGACACTGGCGGCTGCGTAGTCGGATTCGTAGCGGATCGCGAGTGCCCAGAAGTGCGGTGGTGTCCAGAAGAAGACGACGCCGAACAAAATGATGGCGGGCCACCCAACGGTGTTCGTGACCGCAGACCAACCAATCAAGACGGGAGCGGCGCCGGCCGCCCCACCGATGACGATGTTCTGAGTCGACGTCCGCTTCAGCCAGATCGTGTAGACGAAGACGTAGAAGGCGCAGGCGGCGACGGCGAGCAGCCCTGAAAGAAGGTTGACGAAGCCCCAGAGCCAGAAGAAGGCGATGACTTCGAGGCTGACGGCAAAGATCAGTGCTTCGTTCGGCTCGATTTCGCCGGTGACGAGCGGGCGCTTGCGGGTTCGCTCCATGAGTGCGTCGATGTCGCGGTCGACATACATGTTGATGGCATTTGCGCCGCCGGCTGAAAGAGTTCCGCCGATGACCGTGGCCACCATCAGCCAAAGTGATGGCAGTCCGCGCTGAGCCAGCACCATCGTCGGCACCGTGCTGACGAGCAGCAACTCGATGATGCGAGGTTTGGTTAGCGCTATGAAAGCCCGGGTCCGCGACCGGGTGGCGACAGCGGTCAACACCACGGGGGCAAGGCTAGCGAACAAGAGCGTGTTCTCCTGAATGGAGCGCAGAGGAAAACCGCCTCTACCGTTTCACGGGTGACTCTCGAACGGTTTCGCCGCATCGCAGCGATCGCTGGCACATTTTTGGCGCTGATCATGTTCACCGGTGCCGCCGTTCGTCTCACGAGTTCTGGGCTTGGCTGTGAGGACTGGCCCCGCTGCAGTGAGGATCGCATCGTTCCAGAGTTCGGATTCCACGAGTGGATCGAGTTCGGCAACCGGTTGCTCTCCGGCGCGGTGAGCATCGCCGTTGGCGCACTCGTGTGGGCTGCTCGACGCCTCGTCGCCACCAACCCCGACCATGCACGACGCCGACTCAGCCGAGGGCCGATCGCTTGGGGCCCCGTTGGATGGTCGTGGAGCATCGTCGCTGTTGTCATCGGTCAGATTCTCTTGGGCGGCGCCACCGTGCTCGTCGATCTTCACCCGATCTTCGTGAGCGTTCACTTCCTCGCATCGATCGTGACCGTCACCCAGGCAGCGATCGTTTGGCATCTCGCGGCGAAACCTCTGCCGGTGACGCCTGTCGGTCCCCGTCACGACGCCGACTCAATTACCTCCGCTCGGCACTCAGCTCGCGACGCACGTCTCACGTCGGTCAGCTGGGGAGTCGTCGCGCTGGGCGCCGTGGTGCTGATCCTCGGCACGATCGTGACCGGCACCGGACCAAACAGCGGAGATGCCAGGGCTGACCGACTGCCGCTCGACCTCGAATGGACCGTACGAATCCACAGCGTGAGCGCGTGGCTCTTCGTTGGCTCGATCGTGGCCACGAGCGTTCTTGTCGCTCGGGCTGGCCGAGCACCTCGAACGATCCAACGGCTCTTGATCGCGTCCGTCGCTCAAGGCGCCGTTGGCTATCTGCAATACGCAACCGGCGTGCCTCCCCTGCTGGTCGAGATCCACGTGATCGGGTCGGTCGCTGTTTGGTTCCTCGCCGTTCGCCATGCCCTATCGTTGACCGAGTCGCCGTTGACCGAGTCACGTCCCGATGCCGACAGTGGCGCCAACAACGGCGTCTCCCAGCGATCTCCGGCCGTCGATGAGCTCGCCCCCGGTACGTTCTCCTCCACACCGACCGCTTGATCCGCGAACCGCTCGAGACGCACCCATGACCAACACATCACCAGTCGAACTGATCGAGCCGGATCTCGACACCGTCGTCGACGAGGATCTTCCATGGAAGGTCATCGTCTGGAACGACCCCATCAACTTGATGCAGTACGTGTCGTTCGTCTTCCAGAAGTTGTTCGGTTTCGGCAAGGCCAAGGCGGAACGCTTGATGCGCGACGTGCATGAAAAGGGCCGTGCGGTCGTGTCCAGCGGAACTCGCACCGAAGCCGAGCGGGATGTTCGACGCCTTCACAGCCACGGGTTGTGGGCCACGATGGAACAAGACGAATAGAGCGATGGTCAACTTCTTCCGCAAACGCCTGGTTCAGGCCAACCGCGATGGCACGTTCACGATTCGCTTTCCCGACTTCATCCGCGAACTCCTCGTCGACCTTGGGTCACAGCTCGACACCGCTCTCGACCACGACACCAATCCCGATCTGCATCGGCTCTTTCCAACCGCCTACGCCGACGATGCCGAGCGCGACGCCGGTTATCAGGTGTTCGCTCGCGGTGAACTCATCGATTCGCGAAGAGAAGCGATCGCCCTGCTCGCCGAAACGGCGAACAACGAGACGCTGACCGACGAAGAGCTCACATCGTGGATGCACGTCGTCAACGATGTGCGTCTCGTGCTTGGCACTCGCCTCGACGTTTCCGAAGACGGACACGACGATGTCGAACCCGACCATCCCGATCACACGCTCTACGTGCTCTACCACGAGCTCGGAATGATCCTCTCCGAGATCGTCGATGGCCTCATGAGTGCACTCGAGCAGCAGTCCGATGGTGATGAACCCGACGATGATCTCGAAGGCTTCGGCATCAACTTGACCGACAGGCCCGACGACTCGCACCCAAGCGACGAAAACTGAACCACCCAGTTTCATTCACGTCGAACTACTCACCAACCCTCATCGACCTCTGAGGTGCGGCAGGTTCGCGAAGTGGGTGTTTCCTCAGAGGTCCGGCAGGTTGGATTGGGGGCGCGCCCGAGGGAATGTTGCGTAGATCGTGGGTTTCCGCGATTTCCGCGTGATGAGTGGTCGAAATCGGCACCTGCCGCGCCTCAGAGGTGCGGCAGGTCGCACGTTCGCGCAGAAGGGTGCCTACGTTGGCCGAGCGCTGGGCTTCGAAAAAGGTGGTGGCGAGGCAATTCGGGACTGCTAGCCTGACCCAGCTCTGAGCCCCCATCGTTCAGTGGCCTAGGACACCTGCCTTTCACGCAGGCAACACGGGTTCGAATCCCGTTGGGGGTGCGCTTTCTATCCCCTATGCTCTCGGAGCTGGTACTTCGCCCTCGGGCAAAGAATCAGCTGCGCAATTGGTCCCGTAGTGCAGTCTGGAGTGCACGCCGCCCTGTCAAGGCGGAGGTCGCGAGTTCAAATCTCGTCGGGACCGCGGAAACCCTTCGGGTTTCTTGAAGAAATCGCAGGACGATTCCTTCAAGAAGCTCGGGAGGGTCCTGAGAACCCTTTCGTTCTCACGGTCGGGTAGCTCAGTTGGCAGAGCGGTCGCCTGAAAAGCGATAGGTCACCGGATCGACGCCGGTCCCGACCACAGTAGAGACACACCTGAACATGTCCGGGACTCACGTCTCGGACATGATTCGTTTTGGTGCCCTCGCAAACCCTGGCGCCCACACGCAGACTCGATGCCAGTGGGTGGCGAGAGCGCCACGGCGTGCCGTGGGCGCAGGTCTCGTTCGCCCGATCTGCACTGCTGCAGCGCTCACCTCGGCGAAATCACCGATATTGGCCAGCAATGCAGCCAACAGTCCACCGCCAAACAGTGCCATTCATCAACAGTGTCTGATCCGTTGTGCGGTCTTTCATTGCGTGAAACGACCTGGTTGAATTGGCTGCCATGACACCGCCTCCGAAGTCCGAAATGTCCGACGAGCACAAAGCAGCGCTTGCCGTCGGCCGGTCCCAGGGCCGTGCTGTTCGCGCCTACCTCGAAGCGCTCGACGCTCATAAGCCGAAACGAGGCAGGAAGCGCACGCCAGATTCCATCGCAGCCCGGCTCAAAAAGATCGCCGAAGAGATCGAAACGACCGACGCGCTAAAGCGTCTGCAACTCACCCAAGAACAGCTCGATCTCACCAAAGAACTTGAGACGTTCGACGAAGGTGTCGATCTGTCCGGGCTCGAAGCTGACTTCGCCGAGGTCGCCAAGGAATACGCCGAACGTAAAGGCATCTCCTATGCCGCGTTCCGTCAGCTCGGTGTTTCCGCTGCCACCCTCAAGAAGTCGGGCATTTCCCGAGCGAGCTGATGAGCGAGTGCCACTGCGGTGACCAGCACGGTGTCCCGCAACCGGCTCGATGTCGTGCGGTTCACACCGTGTCGTGCGGCCTACAAGATGTCGCCGCCGCGGTAATCGCTGCCAGGACTCGACGCCACCAACGAGCTGGCCCGCTCGCAAAAGACTGCGATCTGACGATCGATCATTCCCGTCAAGGCTGAAGCATCAGCCGAGATCGACTTGAGGTTTGCGACATCTCCGGGGAACCGGTCATCAGCTCCAAGTCGTTCGATCAGGGCCGAACCATCTGCGGTTCCTGCACGCAGCTCAAGCGCTGTGGCCACGGCATGTTCCTTGATGACTTCGTGCGCTGTTTCTCGACCAAGGCCCTCGCGAACTGCGTGCATCAACAAGGTCGGCGAAGCGAGGAATGGCAGATAGCGGTCAAGTTCTGCGCTCACGACACCATCGAAGACACCGAAATCGGCGAGCACAGCGAAGGTCGTTTCAAGCAAGCCATCGATCGCAAAGAATGCGTCTGGGATGACAACCCGTCGCACGACTGAGCACGAGACATCACCCTCGTTCCATTGATCACCAGCCAAGCCCGATGCCATCGTGACATGGCCTTTGAGAATGACGGCGAGCCCATTGATTCGCTCACACGACCGCGTGTTCATCTTGTGCGGCATGGCCGACGAACCGACCTGGCCGGGCCGGAAGCCTTCGGTCGCAAGATCGTGGCCAGCCATCAGCCGAATCGAAATTGCGACGTTCGCGGGGCCTGCCGCCAGCTGTGAAAGGGCGGCGACAACACCGAACTCTCGCGACCGCGGGGCCACCTGAGCCACCGCATTCATGACGTGGGGAACGCCGAGATGCTCGGCGACGAGGCCTTCCAGCCGTCCGGCAGCGTCGGCTGATGCGAGAAGGTCGAGTTGGTCTTGCTGAGACCCGACCGGACCTTTGATGCCGCGCAGGGCAAACGTCTCACGCAGATGCCGGAGTGTGCTGATGGCCGCCATCAGCTCCTCGCCGAACTGAGCGAAGCGTTTGCCGACCGTCGTTGGCTGCGCCGGCACGTTGTGGGTTCGGCCCACGATCACGGTGTCGGCATGGGCGGATGCCAATTCAGCGAGCAAACCGACCAAGGCAACCGCTCGTTGTTCGACGTGTTCGATCGCCCGGAACATCTGGAGCTGCTCGACGTTCTCGGTGGCATCACGAGATGTGAGCCCCTTGTGAAGGTGCTCGTGGCCCGCCAACGCACAGAACTCGTCGAGCCGAGCCTTCACGTCGTGTCGGGTTTGCAGTTCACGCTCACGAATGGCATCGAGATCGATGTGGTCGATCACCCGTCGATAGTCGTCGAGCACTGACGGGTCGACATCAAGCCCAAGCTGGATCTGGGCTTCGAGCACCGCAACCCAGAATTCGCGCTCGAGTCGGACCCGATTGACCGGGTCAAAGATCGCAACCATCGCTGGACTTGCGTATCGATCGGCCAACACATTTTGGATGGACATTTTTCCACAGACTCCAACGGCTCGAATGGACTACTCAAGGGGTCCCGCGAACGAGACGATCCTTTAGAACAACAAGTGTGCCAAGGATGAGTTCGAGGATGTGCCGTGCAAGGACGGTGTGACAACAACCCACTGGATCAGGCGGAAAACGTCTGCAACGAATGTGGCGGGGAGTTCTGCTCCTCATGCCTCGTCTATCCACGCGGTCAAAAGCGGCCACCGGTGTGCAAATCCTGCGCCATCGTGAAGTCGGGCGTTCGCGTTTCGGGACGAGCAGAGCTGTGGGAATCCGCAAACCGCAAGGGAATCCGCAAGCGCCGCAAGGAAGTTGTCGCCCAGGCAGAAAACGATCCGCAGGGCAGCCACTTCACGTACTTCGACGAAGATGGTTCGGACATCGAGCTGCGCGATCGCGAGTCGATGTTCCTCGCCGATCAGCGAGAGGACGAAAACGCAAACGCGACCAAGAAATCGCGTCGCCTTCGTCGCAAGGAAGACAAGAACAAGTCGAAGAAGGAAGCCAAGGCCTCCAAGCCGGCGAACGATGACGTCGCCGCAGTCGCTGCCGAGACCGACGACGTTGCTTCGCCAGACGTTGAACCCGACACGTCGCCACGCTCCCGCGCTGACGACTTCGCGGCCGATCTTCCCACCGAAGACGGAGGCGTCAGCGTCGACGACTTCTTGGCAGCGGACATGCCTCCACCTCCGCCGACCAAACACCCGATGAACCGTCGCGCCGAGGACATCCCTGATGACTTCGGTTTCCGCGATCCTGGCGACGACGCAAACGATGTCGTTGATATCGGCGCTGCTCTCGGATCGATCGATCCCGGTACGGCCGCGCCATCCGCCGATGAAGAAGAGTTGCTCGAGTCGCTCTCGTTCACCGAATCAGCACCGGACCCAGCCGTCCCGAAGTCGTCGGCGACCGAACTTCTCTCCAAGCTCCGCGAAGCTGGCGGCGGCGCAAACGCCATCGAACCAGCACCGGTCGGTCCGGTCGACGATCCATGGGTTCCGGCAACAAACCGGGCCGAACCCGACCACACCGATTGGGCGGACGACCAACCGTTCGTCTCTGACGAAACACCGGTTGATGCGCCGTTCCAAGATGCGCCGTTCCAGGACGCGCCATTCCAGGACGCACCCTTCGAACAGAACACGCCGATCAGCAACCCCGTTCCAGACCCGTTCGCTCCAACCGAGTCAAGCAGCCCCGACACCCACAACAGCTCCGACACCCACAACAGCCCCGACACCCGCAACAGCTATGAGTCGGAGATGTTCACCAGCGGGCCGTTCCACAAGGCCGAACCCGAGCCCGTCGCCGACCTCGGCCAGCCCTTCGAAGCCCAGCCCTTCGAGGCACAGCCCTTCGAGGCACAGCCGTTCGAGGCCCAGTCCTTCGAAGCCGAGCCATTCGAGGCCCAGCCGTTCGAGAGCCAGGCCTTTGGGGCCCAGTCGTTTGATCCAGCACCGCTGGTCAACGAACCGGTCGACCACTCCCCGACGACGGGGAACGACGATCCGTTCGGCTTCACCAGCCAACAGCCCACGTTCGACGAAGCGACAGCCTTTGCGCCCGACCCCTTCGAACCAACACCGTTCTCTGTCGATCCGTCAGAGGTCGTCGAACTCGATCCAATCGAGCCCGAGGTTGCCGAGGCCGCCAGCGCCATTGCGGAACGCGAGAAGCTCGCCCAGGCTGACGGACCGGGAGACAACGCCGATCGTGATGCAAACGGCAACTGGATCCCACCACTGCTTCGAGGAATGGCACCCGTCGAGGAACGCCACAACCTTCCGAAGCGTCGCGGCTCCTAGCTCACGATTCCCAGTGGATGAACTGGTTTCGGCCAGGCCCTGTTGACGCGAGCGTGATCGGAACCCCAACCTGCGCTTCCAGCGCTCGCAAGTAGGCCTGCGCTTGAGGGTGCAGATGGTCGGGTTCGGTCGCAGCAGTCTGGTCGGTGTTCCAACCCGGGAACTCCTCGTAGATCGGTGTTGCCCGGTGCAGTTCTGACTGGTGATACGGGAGCTTCTCAACCCGCTTGCCATCGATCTCGTAGGCGACACACATCTTCACGGTGTCGAACGTGTCGAGCACATCCAGTTTGGTGATCGCGAGTTCGGTCAGCCCGTTGATCCGCACTGCGTGGCGCATCATCACCGCATCGAACCAACCTGGGCGACGACGTCGGCCGGTGTTCGTGCCGAACTCCTTGCCGATGTCGACCATGCGGTCGCCGTCGTGATCGCCGTCAAAGAGTTCTGACGGGAACGGCCCGGCTCCAACGCGAGTGACGTAGGCCTTGGCGATTCCGACGACGCGGGTGATCTCCTTCGGGCCGATTCCAGCCCCCGCGCACACACCACCCGCAATCGGGTTGCTCGACGTAACGAACGGGTACGTGCCGTGGTCGAGGTCCAGGAAGGTTGCCTGTGCACCCTCGAACAGCACGTGCTGACCAGCATCGAGCGCATCGTGAACCAGGTTGACCGAGTCAGCGATGTGCGGCTTCAGCTGATCGAGGCACTCGGAGAGAACCTTGTCAGCGATCTCGTCCGCGTCGAGCGGGAGCCGGTTGAACACCTTCGTGAGCACCTTGTTGGTGTGGCTCAGCGTGGCGTGCAGCTTCTCGCGAAAGATCGTTTCGTCGAGCATGTCTTGCACACGGATACCAACTCGCATTGCCTTGTCGGCGTATGCCGGACCGATGCCTCGTTTGGTCGTTCCAAGCTTGGCTTTGCCGAGATGACGCTCGTGCAGCGCATCGAGTTCTTGGTGGTACGGCAGGATCAAGTGGGCGTTGCCCGACAGCTTGAGCCGACTGACGTCGATCCCGCGCTGGGACAGACTGTCCATCTCTTTCAGGAGTACGAACGGATCGACCACAACACCATTGCCGATGACCGGCGTGATGTGGTCATAGAAGACGCCGCTCGGAATGAGCTGGATGGCGAACTTCTCTCCGTCGATGACGATGGTATGGCCGGCGTTATGGCCGCCCTGGTAGCGAACCACCATCGACATTTCCTTGGCGAGGAGGTCGGTGAACTTACCCTTCCCCTCATCGCCCCATTGCGTTCCTACGACAACCGTTGCTGGCACGTTGGACGAGGCTACAGGCGCTGGTCACCGGTCGGGGAAGAGTTTCCGCTCAACGCCACGATCAGCACGATTTGCTGGGCGATGGCGACTTCTTGGGGGCTCGGAATCGGAAGCGGATCGTAGGAAATAGATGAGCCGGCGTGATGCAGCACCACGTAGGAACCGTCCTGAAGCCGCAGCACTCCCTTGGCCCGAACCAACCCATCGGTCGCTGCGAGGAACTGCTCAAGCTCGCTGATCGTCTTCACGTTCCCGTCACCGAAGGTGATCGTGCGAGTCTCAACCTCTGCGCTCACCGCCCGCGCGTCGGCAACCGGCTCGTGCCTGTCGGCTCGATCGGCGCCTGCGGTTTCGAACCGGCGCACGTCCGCTCGATCGATGATCGGTGTTGTCGGTACGACCTCGTCGAGCCAGCGGTCGACACGCGCCGACTGCGCGCTGTCGATGAGATCGCGCTTCGTCACAACAAGCGCGTCAGCCTGTGCGACCTGAGCCCGAACCATCGCTCCGAACCGTTCGTCGACGGACCGCTCCAGAACGTCGGCTGCGTCCACGGTGACGACGATCGCGGGCTCCCGCATCTTGCGCCGGTCGCCGTATGCCGCAACCTTGGCGGGCTCCGCAACACCGCTGGCCTCGATCACGATCAGATCGGGCGGATCGTCAACCATGATGAGGTCGCGCAGTGTCAGGGCAAGGCTCGAACCGATCGAACAACAGATGCAGCCGTCGGTCAGCTCGATTCGTTCACCATCCGCCTTTGCGATCAGCGCGGCATCGACGTTGATGTCACCAATGTCGTTGACGATCACCGCCACTCGCTCGCCGGAGCCGCCTCCGGAACCAATGGCGTCGGCGAGCAGTTCATTCAGAAGTGTTGTTTTGCCAGAGCCGAGCCATCCCGCCAGCACGAGGCATCGAACCCGATCCTCATCCATCGTTCGTCATCAATCGTTGGTGGGCGGCCCTAGCGGGAACACATCGCCGCTACGGATCGTCGCCACGATCTCGATCTCCGCCCAGTTCGCAGGATCGACCGCGAACGGGTCGGCGCCGAGCACAACCATGTCCGCTCGTTTGCCAGCAGCCAGGCTGCCGACCTCATGATCGAGCCGCAGTTGGAACGCCGGCTCGATCGTTACGGCTCGAAGCGCATCCATCGGCGTGAGCGCTTCGGCTGGTGACAGCACTTGTCCGCCACGTGTCGTGCGGGTCGCCATGGCCGAAGCGGCCAAAAGCGGCTTGACCGGCCCCATCGGAACGTCGCTATGGAACGCAACGCTTGCGCCGTTTCGGATTGCCGATCCAACACGCGTCATCTGTGACGTTCGCTCGTAGCCGAGCCATTCGTCGATGAAGAGATCCCCGAAGAAGTTGAGGTAGTAGCCATTGGCTTGCACCGCCACCCCAAGAGCTCCGAGACGACGCGATTGGGCTTGAGTCGACATGCCGAAGTGGTGCAGCGTCGTTCGATGATCGAAACGTGGCGTCTCATCGAGCAACGTTGCGATCGCGTCGAGACAGGCGTCAACGCCACGGTCACCGTTCGTATGGATGTTGATGTCCCAGCCGGCTTCCCAGAAGTAACGAATCTGCTTGAGGAGGCGTTCGGGATCAGCGAGCCAGGCGCCTTCATGCCCATCGATATAACCCGGCGGGCCCATCTGCATCAGCTGGGCGATAAAGGCTCCGTCTGCGAGGAACTTCGCTGCCTTCAAGAACGTGATCTGCTCGTTACCGCGCTCGGCGAGTTCGGCCAACTTCTCAAAGATCGGCACGCCCGGGTTTGTCGCCCGAACGCGCCCGACATTTGGCATGAGGTGGATCGTGAACGGTGTATCGGTCCCGCCGAGCTCGGCGAACAGCGCATCGAGTTCGAGATCGACGTCGAAGATCCCATACCCCGCGTCCGCAATCGTCGTGACGCCACCTGCATGAACGACCGAGCGAAATCCCCGAAGGTTCTCCTCGAGCTTGCCGTCTCCAAGCAAGAACGGCGTGAGCACCTTCAGCCCCCACACCATCCCTGATTCGAACATACGGCCCGTGTCGAGTTCGACGTGAGGATCCCACGCCGCGCCTTCGGCGGCATCGAGCCAGGCGAGCGCCGGTTCATTGCATCGCAGTTCGTGAAAGGACCGCTGCCACAAAACGATGGGACGAGTCGTCGAGATCGCATCGAGATCGGGGCGAGTGATCTCGCCGTGATATTGCGCGTGGAATCCAAAGACGACGAGCGGTTCTTCTGCGGGGTGATCAGCCTCGAGAGCGGCGAGCCGTTCGAGGTATTGCTCTCGCCCATCGGTCTGAGGAATCGAGCGACCAGGCAGTTCCCATGCCTCAGGCGTGAGCCACTCGGTCGCCATGAGCAAAGCCATCATCGCCGGATGAACGTGGGGGTCGATGAAGCCGGGAAGCAAGACGTGGTCGGCGAACCGATCGTCGATCACGTGCTCGTGACGAGTCAGCCATGGCTGCATCGATCCGATCGACCCGACCTCGACGACGCGCCCGTCTCGAACCGCAACCGCTGTCGCCAGCGGAAGTGATTCGTCCATCGTTCGAACAGCTGCAGCTGTGAACACGGTGATTCGCGTCATCTGCCCTCCTCCAGCAATGCGACCATACAAGGCCAACACCGAGACGTTCGAACGCTGCGGGGTGCGCGATGCGGAATCGGGGGCTAAACCAATCGTGAGCCCGATGCGTCTCCCCTCTGACGTGCCTTCGACACCAAACGACAACTCCCAAGCACCCAGTCGGGTTCTGTCCGAAGGTGGCGAAACGCGGGCCACGACGGATCGAAGGGGCCGGCTTCGCCGATCGACCACGAACGAGAAACGCTCGTCTCACCCGGTTCGAGGCGAGGTCTCCCTTTCACTCGCCGCCGACCCCCATCAGTTCTGCGACGACATGTGGGGCCCGCTCGTCGGCACTCTCACGGTGAAGTTGGGGCGACGCGACGTCGCCGAGGAGTTGGCGCAAGAGGCGCTCGGAAGAGCGTGGGAACGGTGGCCCGAGGTCAGCGTCATGAAGTCCCCCGATCGCTGGGTTTTTCGTGTCGCCCTCAACCTTGCAAGCTCACGAATTCGACGATTCGACGCTGAGCGTCGCGCCAAGAAACGTCTCGAACGTTTCGCTCACGACCGAGCGGCTCTCGACCACGCACTCGCTGCCGGCGCTGCGGGCGAGACCACCGTCGACATCCTCGAGCTTCGTCAAGCGATGGCGTCACTGACCGAACGACAGCGGCTGGTGGTCGGGCTTCGCTTTTATGGTGACCGGTCGGTCGCGGACGTGGCCGACATCTGCGGGATCGCAGAGGGAACGGTGAAGGCAACGACGAGCCAAGCGATGGAGCGGCTGCGGACGCTTCTCTTCACAGACGATGAGACAGCGACATGAAACCCACTCTCGAAACCCTGATCGACCGAGATCGAACGTCCTTCCACAACGGCGCCGACCTCGGCGCGATCGAACGCCGTGCAAGACGACAGGCTGCCAATCGAACGCGGACCCGAGTCGCCGCTGCGACCATCGGAGTCGTCGTCATCCTCACGGGAGGCTTCGCCGCTGTCGGCCGTCGCTCCGAGTCGACGATTGTCGATTCGGCAGCAGACCAAACCAGCGTCTCGGCGGTGACGGTCACCGCCTTCTTCGACGGGCTCAGAGTCGGCGACGATGACACGACGCGTCGATACATAGAGAGCGGCAGAAACCTCGATGTCGTCGACGGCAACGGTTTCCCGGCGGTCATCATCGCCGCCGTTCAAAACGACACGGATCTTCTTCGCCTCCTCCTCGAGAACGGCGCCAACCCAAATCTCGAGAACGAGCTCGGCGAAACAGCACTTCACGTCGCCGCTCGTTGGGGGCAGACCGAGATGGCCGAGCTCCTCGTCGCGAACGGTGCTGATCCCGACGCCAGCGTCCGCGAGCGGGATGCACGAACTCCCCTCATGGTTGCCTCAAAACACGGACATATCGAGGTGATCGAGGTGCTGGTCGACGCCAATGCCGACCTCGACCAGCTCGATGATCGACGGCGCTCTGCGCTCGTCTACGCAATCGAGGCAAAGGACCCGATTGCCGTTCGAGCCCTCATCGATGGTGGCGCTGACCCATCGATCGAGACATCCGTCGGCCCACTGGCCGACCACGCCACAGTGTGGGAGATCGAAGAAGTCGCGGACCTTCTCGATCCGCCGTAAGGGGGCCTAGCCAACAGGTCTGGCGTCGCACTGCGATTCTCCTCCTGGTCGTCGAACACTGCGCTGGGCTCCTGGGTCGGCACGCCTATCGGCGCACCTCCTAAACCGAATCGGACGACCGGGCGTCTCGCTGACATGAGGACACGCCCTGAAAACGCTTCGAAGTCACCTGCGCGAACGCTTGCCTTCGTCGCGGTTGTGTTGACCACACTCGCCGCTTGTGGCGGAAGTACGACCGCAGCTGGCAACGATGGTGCCGACGGCGCATCGATCAGCACCGTCGCAGAATCGGCCGCCACATCGGTGGCCGAAGAGCAAACGACGACGGACGCTCCCCCGCTGTCCATCGATGATCCAGAAGCGGCGCTGCTGTCGGCCATCCAGGACGGCGACGCCGAGCTCGCAACGGCGGCACTCGAAGCCGGTGCGGACCCGAATCGCGAGACGCTCGGAAATCCGATCCTGTCGATCGCGGCCGAGAATGGCCCAGTCGAGGTTGTTGCTGCGCTTCTCGACGCGGGAGCCGAGGTTGACCGTCTCGGAAAGAGCGACAACACGCCGCTGATGAGAGCTGTGTTTGGCAACCAGCCGGAGGTCACGCAGCTCCTCATCGATTCAGGAGCAAGTCTTGACCTCGTCGAGGCATCGACCGACCGATTCGGCTTGATCTTCGCGATCGACGGCCTGAATGGCGTCGACGCAATGGTCGTTCTCCTCGACAACGGTGCCGACATCAACCAGCTCGATCGCAGGGGCGACAACGCGCTCGCCGCCGCCGCCTTCGTTGGCGACGCTGAAGCGGCAAACATTTTGATCGAACGAGGGATTGACGTGAACCAGGAGAACACGAGCGGACTCACACCACTCGGTTGGGCGCTCCAGCAAGAGGACGAAGTGCTGATCGAGATCCTTCTGGCCGCCGGGGCGACCGAGTAAGGACCATCGCTACATCACCTCACCCTCAAGCGGACAACCTCACAGCTGCTCGACCGTAATCTGATCGCCTGACACGCCGACTCGGAGTTTCGCGTCGTCGTCGATCTGGCCCTCGAGAATCGCAAGAGCCACACGATCGGCGAGTTCTTTTTGGATGACTCGCTTGAGCGGCCGAGCTCCAAACGCTGGGTCATATCCCAGATCGGCTAGGCGGGTCTTCGCCTCTTGGCTAACGTCCAGCGCGACCCGACGACTCGCCAACCGCTTGGTCAGCGTCTCCAGCTGAATGTCGACGATCTCGGTGAGGTCCTCACGGCTGAGCTCTCCGAACCGAACGATGTCGTCGACTCGGTTGATGAACTCGGGCCGGAAGAAGTCCTTCGGATCACCCGGCAGGTTGGACGTCATGATCAACACGACGTTCGTGAAATCGACCGTGCG
>CALEWY010000124.1 GCA_937925335.1 uncultured Acidimicrobiales bacterium | reverse complement strand
GGCGACTTTCGACTTGGCTCACTCGACTCGCTGCCATGCGATGACAACTCGTTCGATCTTGCGGTCGCCTCGCTCGCCATCTGCCACCTCGACGACCCGGCACCAGCCGTTGCCGAACTCGCCCGCTGCGTTCGCCCGGGCGGAAGCATCGTGATCACCGAACCCCACCCCATGGTGGCAGCACTCGGCGGCCAGGCCTTCTACGGCGGGTTTGACGGCGGCATGAACTTCGTTCGCAACAACCACCACAACATGTCGTTGTGGCTCAACGCCTTCGTGGCCTCGAGGCTCTCGGTGACCGAGTGCGTCGAACTCGGCTACAACGCCGACGTGTTGAAGACCAACCCGCTCATGGGCGTCATCGGCGATGCACTCACCACCGGATTCAACGGCCTGCCGTTCATCCTCTGTTTCAAGCTCACCGTCAACTGACCGAGCACATCTCGGTCCTCGTTACAGACTCATCGTCAGCTGACCGAGCACCTCGGTGATCTTGGTCAGCAGCACGTTCTCACCGCACTGCACGTTCTCACCGCACCGCACGTTCGCACCGCTCGCCGGGTGGCCCCATCGACTGCTTCGTCGTCAGCCGTCGCTACGAGACCGATTCTTGCCGCGTGCGAGGGCAGCGACCATCCCAACGACGAACACGACGGCAAGACCGGACGCAACGAGCAGGAGCCCGTAGATGTTGCCCATCAAGACGGCGACAAACGCAAGTACCAGAACACAATCAGCCACCCGGTACACCGCTTTCTCCGTTGGGGTCAGATCAAGCATTCCCTCAGCTTCGCAGCACCAGCCAGGCGGCGGGGATCAACCGGAGTGTCCACAGCAGGGTGCGGACAAGGTCGACCCTCATCAGCTTTTGGTGGAGGTCCGCGTCGTAGGACTCGACGAGCTGCCCGTGGATCGGTGCTGCCCCGAGCCCGGTCACCAACACGACGATCCCCAGCAATGCCAGTCCGACCAGCGCCAGCGTTCGATCCTGCGTTCCGACCGCGGTCGCCAAGAGCGCTGCCGCACTCAGCGTCTCGATGCCCCACGGCACGATCAAGAGCGAGGTGATCCTCGACATATGTGCTTCTTGAAACGGCTGATACGGCTCGTTCACGTAGGCGAAGAGCGGGTAGTGGACAACATGAATCGTCCAGATCAACCCCACCATGAAGCCGGTTGCTGCGAGGTGAATCACCGCGATCTTGTCGAATGACCAGAGCATGGCGACACGCTACGATCTCGCTCGTGGCCCACGCACTCCCGGTGAAAATCCCGTTCACCCAGCTTGGGTCAGATCGTGATCTTCAGCTGAAGACGCTGCTCGGCATCGGAGCGTTCGCCCTTGGGATCGCAGCCTCGGACGACGAGGGCACAATCTTGTGTCCCTTCCGTCGGTGCACCGACGGTTACTGCCCGTTCTGTGGAGGAACCCGCTCTTTTGGCCGGCTCCTCCGGGGTGACATCGCCGGAGCATGGACCCGCCATCCCTACGTCGTTCTCCTCGCCGCACAGGTGCTCGTGATCGGGGGCCTGCTCGCAACAACCCGAACCCGGCCGGGGTCACTCCTGACACCGACGAGGCGCCGCTGGTTCCTCGCGGCCAACGCTGCCCTCGCCGTCGGAGTCTGGGCAACCCGCCTTGTTCTCGGCGAGATTCCTCGGCCAACCACCTTGTCACTCCCGTTCGGGTAGCGATCGACCCGGCCGCTGGGTTCAGGTTCGCCACTGAATCTGTCGATACCGGGGAATAGTGCGGTTCGCGAATGGCCGGACGATTCTCGGATTCGTTGCCGGCACGGGCTCATCAACGAAGCCGTTCACCCTTGGCCAACAGATCCCACTCATGTTCCGCGACGGCGCCTCACCGCGAGCGAAGCTCGTGGAAAGAGACGACGCTCTGGTTCGTGCTCACAACCAACTCATCGGGACGGCGGCTCTTTGCTGCTTCATCGCATCGTTCTTTGCGCCAGGGACAACAGCGGTGACATGCCTTGTTTCGATTGCGGGCATCTGGTGGTTCCGCGACCGAGTTGCGGTGGCGTCGGGCGACGCTGTCTTCGTGGTCACCGACGAGCGAGTCCAAGGATCGGTTGCCCGCCCCTCGCCGCGCCGTCTGCCACCCCCCTCCGTCACCTGCGGGGAGCGGGCCGCCAACGCCCCAGCTCAGCTCGCGTCGAGCAGACCCATCTCTGACTTGAGGGTGAGGATGCGGGTGACCGACTGATCGAGTCGTTCCATCGGGATCCGGCCGTCGGCGACGGCGGCGAGCACGCCGTCACGGGCGGCGGTGAGGTTGCCGGGTGCAAGCAAGATGTCACCGCCGGCCAGGATCACGAGCACCGCTAACTCGCCCTGATCGAAGTTCGACACCGCTCCCATGTCGAGAGCGTCGGTCATCACGACACCGTCGAAACCGGACTCCTCACGCAACAGACCATCGATCAACGCAGGCGACACCGTTGCCGGTACCCCGGAGGGATCGAGCTGTGGGAACGAGAGGTGGCCAACCATCACGGCCGAGACGTCGGCATCGAACGCAGCCGCAAAAGGAACGAGCTCGCGGTTCTGCCACTCGACGAGGCCGATATCGACCGTCGGCAACGACTGGTGCGAATCGATCGAGGTCGCTCCGTGGCCCGGCCAGTGCTTTACGACTGCGGCCACACCGCTCGACTCAAGACCGGTGACCGACGCGGTCACCATCTCGGCTGCGATCGCCGGATCACCCGAGTAGGAGCGGTCACCAATCACGCCTGCGTTTCCGGCCGCGAGATCGGCGACGGGCGCAAGCACCATGTTGATTCCCTGGGTGCTGAGTTCGGTTCCGCTCAAAGCGCTCGCTTCAAAGACTGCTTCGGCGCCACGGGTTCCCATCGTGCGAGCACTCGGCACGGCGGTCACTCCGTCGGTCACCCGAGCCACGCGCCCGCCCTCTTGATCGATCGACACGAACAGGCCGATGCCTTCGGGCGCGGCACCTTGGAGGCCACCGGAGAGGTCGGTGAGCTGCGCCGCTCCCCCAACGTTCGTGCCGAGGTAGATCACACCACCGAGTTCGTACTGCGCAACAACACCAGCCGGTGTGTTCGGGTCGGCCGCGCTGCCCGGCGCCACACCGTTGAGCAGCGGCATCAACAACTGCCCAACCTTCGCCTCAACCGTCATGGCATCGACTCGGAGCTGAATCGGGTCGATCGTCGTCGGCGGCGCCGTGGTTGGCGGCGGGGTGGTGGGTGTTGTCGTCGGCGCCGTTGTTGTTGTTGGGGCCGCCGTCGGTGGGGCTGCGGTGGTCGGGGCATCATCGACGGCTGAGGTTGAGCCGTCGCCGCTCGCCGAGAGGTCAAGGTCGCCCGTTCCAGTACACGCCGCAGCGATGACCATGAACGACACGATGGTGATGAGGAGGCGACGCACTGGGGAGGAGCGTACGATCCGGACATCGTGGCTACCACCGATTGGAACCCGCTTCTTCGGGCCGAGTTCAAGAAGGACTACTGGGCTGAGCTTCAGGCCTTTGTCGCAGACGAGCGCTCGCAGCACGCCGTCTACCCGCCTCACGACGACGTGTTCGCAGCCCTGCACCTCACTCCGTTCGCCTCCGTGCGAGTCGTGATCCTCGGCCAGGACCCCTATCACGGCCCGGGCCAAGCTCATGGGCTGGCGTTTTCCGTGAAGCCACCAACACCGCCGCCACCGTCGCTCAAGAACATGTTCAAAGAGCTCGAGGATGATCTCGGGATTCCGCAACCGAGCCATGGGTCGCTCACGAGTTGGGCCGAACAGGGCGTGTTGTTGCTCAACACCTCACTCACGGTTCGAGCTCGAAGCGCCGGATCGCACCAGAAGAAGGGTTGGGAGCGATTCACCGACGAAGTGATCAAGGCCGTGGCGGCCAAATCTGACCCGGTTGTGTTCCTGCTCTGGGGTTCCTCTGCACGATCCAAGAAGAAGCTGCTGGCCCAAACACCCCACATCGTGATCGAGTCACCCCATCCCTCACCACTTTCTGCTCATCGTGGGTTCTTCGGTTCAAAGCCGTTTTCCCGCACCAATGAGGCACTTTTGGCTCTCGGGCACCCCCCAATTCGTTGGGGAATTGAGGAAAGCGACTGGATATGACCCTTTTGGGGACATAACGTCGTTTCACGAGCGCGCGGCTCACATGTGGGAGGGACACCGCATGGCAAGGATCGTCCAACCAAAGAAGCCAAGACCCTGGCCAGTCGACCTGGCCATGAACGCGACCGTCCTCGTTGGCCTCTTCTTCGCCTACTCCTACGTCCGTCGTGTCACCGCTGATGAGTGGACTGCAGCGATCGTGAACTCGGGCGAAGTGTTGAACTTCCAGCGTTGGCTCGGCCTCCCGCACGAGGGAAGCGTGCAAGTGCTGCTGCTCGGTCGACCCCGCGTCGTTCGGGCGATGAACTTCTATTACATGTGGGCGCATTTCCCCGTGACCGCAGCCTTCGTGGCGTGGGCCTGGGCCTTCCATCGCCCCGCGTTCGGCATGATCCGCCGAACGCTCATCACCGTGACCGGCGCCGGCCTCATCCTTCACCTCGTCTACCCACTCGCCCCACCCCGCATGCTTCCCGGGTTCGTCGACACCGGCGCCCTCTTTGGCCCGTCGCCCTACGACATCGATGCATCCGCCGCTGCGAACCAAATCGCCGCCATGCCATCACTTCACGTTGGTTGGGCGCTCATCGTTGCGCTGAGCATCGTGTGGTTGGCGCCCGGCCGAGCCCGGTTGCTGGCACTCGTGCACCCGCTGATCACGCTCGCTGTGGTGGTCCTCACGGCCAACCACTACTGGCTCGACGGGTTCGTTGCGATCATGCTTGTGATCGGTGCCTGGGCCTACTCGATCAAACGAGAGCGTCAGCTCCTGGCTGCCAAGGCGAACCAGGAGCTACTGGCCAAAGCGCAAGCGATCTCGATCGAGTCGATGCGACGACCATTCCCAGCCAATGTCCAGCCCGTCGACCTGCGCTCCGAATCCGAGACGATCGACGACACCGAAGTCCCCGAGCTGTCGTTCGGTTAGCGGCGTCCCGATCCCGACGGCCTCGCCCGGGTCGAGGTCGGCACCGATCCGCAAGAGCCACGAGGCCGTCTGACACAACGAGGCCTCTATGTCACCCGCTTCGCTGCGTTCGAGCAGCCGCATGATGCGACCAGCCATCAGCAGACCCGTCGTGTAATCGGTGGCCGCAGCCGGAAGCAGCGCAGGCGAGGACTCACGCCCGGCGCGTCCGCTTCCGGTCAGATGGGTTCCCGAGAGTGCGATTCCGGTGACCGACTGGGCGAGTTGTTCCCACCCGGCTCGGTCGGCAAATGGTCCGACGGTGCCGAAACACGAGATCGAGCCATACACCCCGTTCCACCCCGCAGCTCGCAACGAAGCGGCATCGAGCCCGTGACGAGCGATCACGCCGGGTCGATACCCCTGCACGACCACGTCCGCTTCAAGTGCGAGCGCACGAAGGGCCGCCGCTTGTGACGGGTCGGTGAGATCACACACGGCTCGACGTTTGCCATGCCCGGTGTCGATCACAAACGCCGGCACGTTCGCCACGTCGGGGCCGGTCACCTGCAACACGTCGGCTCCGAAGGCTGCGAGCGTGCGGCCACAGGTTGGCCCAGCGAGCACACGGGTGAGATCGAGCACCTTCAGGCCGGTGAGTGGCCTTGCTCGGTCGGTCGGTTCGAACGGATTCGCTGGTTTGGCGAACGGATGGACAACGATCGTGTCGAGGGCCTCAACCGCAACACCCTGCGGGTGAGCGAGCCACTCGTCGTGAGTGCGCAGCATGATCCCGCAGAGAAGCTGTTCGCCGATCTCCCGCTCGAGATCGGCACCGGTCCATTGCTCGACCGCTGCTCCCACCGTCGTTCGGTCGGCATCGTCACTCACGCCCAGCAGGTCAGCCAGACCGGCCGCGAGATGCGGAAACCCGCCATGCAGGTACACCCATCGGCCATCACCGCAGCGATACGGGCGAACGAACGGGTTCGATTGATTCGTTCGCGGGATCACCTCGCCGTCGATGCGCTGCACGGCGAAGCTGATGATTGCGCATGCACCGTCGACCGCCGACGTCCGAACCGTGCCGGGCGTACCGCCGGCCTGGCGGCTCAGCCCAGCAGCAGCATCAGCCGCTTCGGCGAGAGCAAGCGATGCCGCCTCGCCAATGTGAAAGCTCGTCGGCAACACCGGGTCGTATCCATCGATGACGACCGAATCGGCCTTGGCCCCTATGCCAAGACCGGCCAGGTCCGCCATCCGCTGCACATCACTCTGAGCCAAAGCAGCCATGGCTTGAGACTAGGGGTTTGACACCTACGGGTTGGTGGTGACGTCGATGACGACGGTGAGAGCACCCGGAGTGCCGTCGGGCGCGATTGCTCGCACGTCGTAGCCGTAGGTCGTTCCCGGCTCGAGACCGAGGTCGGTGTACCAACCGTTGTCGTCGGTGCCGACGAGTTCTCCATCACGGAAGATCTCGTAGCTCGCTGCGCCATCAACCTCTTGCCAGTTGAGAACCGCTCGGCCGCGGTCCTGGAAGGTTGACTGGAAACCGGTCGGCGCGGGCAGCGTGCCACCCGGCGGGTTGCCGGTCGTCGAGACGTCGATCGGATCGGACATCTCGCCCGGGGTTCCGTCGGCGGCAACCGCACGAACTCGGTAGGTGTATTCGGTGCCCTCATCGAGACCGAGGTCGGTGAACCAACCGTTCTCGTCGTTGGCGACCGAAACGCCATCACGGAAGATCTCGTAGAACTCTGCGCCGTCAACCTCGCCGTAGTTCAACACGATGCGACCGCGATCCTGGAAGGTCGAACGCAGGCCTTCCGGCGCTGGCAGCGATCCGCCAACCGGTGTTCCGGTGGTCGAGACCAGGAGTTCGGTCGAGAAGTCGCCCGGCTCGCCGTTGGCGGTGATGCCACGAACCAGGTAGGCGTATTCGGTGCCTTCGTCGAGACCGATGTCGGTGAACCAACCATCGTCCTCGGTGGCGATCGAAACACCATCACGGAAGATCTCGTAGTCGACTGCGCCTGCAACCTCTTGGAAGTTGAGAACGATGCGCCCTCGATCTTGGAAGGTCGATCGCAAGCCAACCGGCGCAGGAAGTGCGCCGCCGTCAGACTCGCAGAAACGAGCGAACGCGCCGGCCCATTCGTCGGTGCCGGCGGCTGGTGAACCAGCAACCGTCAAGTCGCCACCAACCCAGAGGCAGCCACGATCGTCGCCGTGGATTCCCCACACACCAGAGCGAAGGGCACTGGCGTTGAGCTGGAACTCGGGGATGTAGTCGCCAGAGATGGCGTCATACGCCGCGACGTATTTGATGGGGGTGACCTGCACGTCGCCGGGGATCGGGTTGTTTCGGTTGACCCAGTAGTCGTAGTCGGTGAAGTGGTCGTTGTAGCAGTGGCAGCTTCCGTACACCCGGTCGCCGATCACTTCGATGTCCTGATAGTCGCCACCACGGCTCGTGGAGTGAACTCGCTCGATCTCGTTGTCGCTTGCGTCAAGCATGTAGATGGCGTGCTCGGATCCGCCGAGCCACACGCGATCGCCGGCGACTTCAACGTCTTGCAGGTAGCCGCGAGTCGGGTAGGCGATCTGGTCGATGTAGGGGGTGAGGCCGGGGACGAGCTCACCGTCGGTGTTGTTCACCGTTGCGAAGTACTGCGTGTTCTCCTCGGTGTTCACCGAGGAGAAGTAGCCGCCCATGTGCACTCGACTGCCGTCGGGAGACACCGCGATACCCCAGACCGAGCCGCCGGAAACGATCGGGGTCCAGTTCGGGTCAGCCTGGCCGGTGTTGAGATCAAGCTTGGCTGCACGGCCGAGCGAAACACGCGGCACGCCGGGGCGCCCGCCGGCTGCGCTGATGACGCCACCGACGTAGAGGTGGGTGTTGCTCATGTCGATCGTCTTCACGACGACCGGGTAGCTGGTGAACGGGTTCTCGAGCTGAGCGATCCAGGAGGAGTCGACGTCGCCCGTGATCGGATCGAGGGGTGCGAGTCCTTCGGTGTATTGCGCACCGTTGACGTTGGTGAACTCGCCGCCGACGAAGAGCCGTGAGCCGTCTGGTGAGGCCTGGAGTGCGTAGACCGGTGCGTCGATGTCGGGGCGGAAGCTGGAGATCCATTCGCCGGAGTCGACGTCGAACGCTGCGAGATAGGGCTGATCCTCAGGTGTGTCGTTTGCGAACGCTCGGACCTCGGTGAACTTGCCACCGACGTAGATGCGATCGCCGATCTGTTCGATCGCAAACACCTGGTTGAGGATCGGTCCGGTGAACTGTGTCTCGCCGAGACCTGTCACGCCCCAGGAGGGGGACGGGTCAGGACTGAGCTCTGCCGAGGCTGGACTCGGGGCGACGCCACCAAGAACCGCCGAGATCAGGATCGTCAGAACGAAAAAGAGAGAGACCTTGCCCCGCCACATACGCATCCGACAAGTGTGAGCGACAAACCACTCTCCGCGTTTGAGCCAAAGTGCCCGCAGGACTGAGCTTTCGGGACCGCAACGAGGAGTTTCGGAAGATTCCCCGGGCGGCAGCTAGCCGTTCAAGCGGTCGCCGATAGCCCGAATCGTGTCGACGGGATACGGGAATCCCACGAAGAGTGTTCGACGATCAACCCCAAGATCGACCAGTGGGGCAAGATCGCCACCAGTCGGGTGCTCGAGATCGAGTGCGTCGAACACCGAGATGTCGAAGTCATCACTCGGCCCAGTCGCTCGAACCGTGGCGACTCGGTCAGCAAAGGATGATGTCATTCGGATGTTGACGCCATCAGCGATTTCGGCTGCAACCCGCACGGTCGCCTCACCAGATGCGCCGATGAAGATCGGCGGCGGGGGCTGATCGTCGACAACCCGAACCAAGCCGGAGATGGTCACGAATTCACCATCGAGGTCGTCGCCTGACCACACGGCTCGGACACCCTCGACCGTCTCCCGCAACCAGGTCGCTCGATCGGTCGCTCCGAGCAGCTCACGACCCAGCGCAACCTGCTCGCCGGCGTAGCGGCTGCCGGCAACCGCTCCGGATCCGACGCCACACAAAACTCGACCGGGGGCCATCGACTGCAGCGAGTTCATCGCGCTGGCGAGGGCGACTGGATGACGATTCACCATGTTGGCGACGAGCACACCGAGGGTCACTCGTTCGGTCGCCATCGCAATGGCGGCAAGGGTGACGAACGGGTCTCGAGAGTGCGGTGCGCCGAATGCGTCGCCTGAGAAGTGGTCGAACGTCCACACACCGTCGAATCCGCTGTCCTCGGCGACCTGCGCTGCTTCGACCATGCCGCCGATCGACGCGCCAAGCGGGCTGAGAACCAGGTCGTGAAGCATCGGCACTCAGACGACGAGATCGTCGAACAGTGCGTCTTGACGATGGTCGTCCTTGCCCGCCAGCCAGTGGCGACGGCAGAACAGTTCGTAGGTGACGACCGGGGTCGGTTGGTCGTTTGGCTCGGCACCAGCCGTATCGCCGACGACCTTCAGCTCACCGTCGTAGACCTGCGTGCCGTTGACGAGCCGAGCGTTGTGGGTGGCGCGATCGCCACACCAACATCGAGCCTCGACTTGGATCTCCTGGCGAACGTCGGCCATCTCGAGCAGGCGGCGCGTTCCCGGAAACAGCTCACCCTGGAAACTCGTGAGCAGGCCGAATGCGTAGACGTCGATATCGAGATCGTCGACGACACGGGCGAGCTGATCGATTTGGCCGGTTTCGTAGAACTGCGACTCGTCACACACGACGGCGTGGAGTCCCTCACCCGTCCGGTGTTCGACGCTGATCAGGCGAAACAGATCGACGGTGCCGTCGAGAATCATGGCCGACGCGGACACACCCAATCGGCTCGAGACCACGCCATCTTGGCGATCGAGCTGGGTGATCAGCAGACACTTGAGGCCTCGGCTGGTGAGGTTGTGGTGAATCTGCAGCGCTTGGGTCGACTTGCCGGACCCCATGGTGCCGAAAAAGAACCGCAACTTCGCCATGCCGACACCGTATCCGCGTGACCGGGGCCACAGTCCGAGCTGTGCGCAACACTCGGCAGCACCTGCGTAAGCCCTGGGGTCAGACCTCGATTTACGCAGGTTGCCGACCCCGCGAACCTGCGTAAATCGAGGTCTGACCCCATTCGTTACGCAGGTTGGCTGGGAACGGTGACCGCTCGACTCGGAGGATCGGTGAGACGCCAGTAGTTTGTCACGGTGGCGACCACGGCTCCCTCACCCCAACGCGGCTCAACAGCCGGCGTTCGACCGAGCCCGATCTTCTTCGCGGTGGTCGCGGTCGCC
>CALEWY010000123.1 GCA_937925335.1 uncultured Acidimicrobiales bacterium | reverse complement strand
GGTTGGTGCTCGCCGACCATCCGGCTGCCTCGACCGGCCTTGATGAAACGGCGGCGGCATGCAGTGCTGCCGGTGCGGCAGCGACACACTTCGCTCCCTTCGACGTCACCAACGTCGACGAGGTGCGATCACAGCTCAGTGCCGCGACTGCCGCGCTCGGACCCGCAACCACGGTGTTCAACAACGCCGGGTACCAAGGCTCGTTCGCCAACATCGCCGACTACGACACAAACGACATGCGGAAGGTTCTCGCGGTCAACGTCGAGGGTGTCTTCAATGTCTTGCAAACAGCGGCTCGAGAGCTCCGCTCCGCCGGTGTGAGTGGATCGATCGTGAACATGGCTTCGATGGCAGGCGTCGGTGGTGCGCCAAACATGTCCGCCTACTCGGCCTCGAAGGCTGCGGTGATCGGGCTCACGAAGTCGGCAGCGAAAGATCTCGCATCGGATGGGATCCGCGTCAACGCCGTCAGTCCGGGATTCATCGGACCGGGTGTGATGTGGGACAACCAGGTTCAAGCCCAGGCCGATGCAACGAGCATCTACTTCGACGACGATCCGGCCGTCGTCGCCGAGCAGATGCTCAATTCAGTTCCGTTGCGTCGATACGGCTCACTCGAAGAGGTGGCGAACACGGTGATGTTCTTGTTGTCCGGTCAGTCGTCATTCTTGACCGGCATCAACATCGAGATCTCCGGTGGCGGCAACTAGCCAGACTGAAGTCGATCAGCGGGGCCCTTGACCGTCGTCGACTTTGATCACGGTGCCGGTGACGAACTCGCTCGCCGGCGCACAAAGATAGAGAAGCGTCGAGTCGAGTTGTGCTGGGTCGCCGAGGCGCCCCCTCGGGAAGCCGGCGGTGATGTCGCCCATGCGACTCAACATGCCATCCATCATCTCGCTGTGAAACGCACCCGGTGCGATCGCGTTGACGTTGATGTGGTTTCGAGCCCACTCGACGGCGAGTGCCTCGGTCATGCGAACGACTCCGGCCTTCGTGATCGAGTACAACGCGGCACCCTGGCCTCGGTAGTTGTAGGCCCCGATCGAGCTGATGTTGACCATTCGGCCTGGCGTCTCGGTGGCGATCAAACGCTTCGCCACTTCGATCGACATCAGATAGGGGCCGCGCAGGTTTACACCGAGCACGTGATCGACGAGTTCGACATCCATCTTGTGGGCTCGCTGCGCATCGACCACACCGGCGTTGTTGACGAGGATCTGCACCGGCCCGCACGTCTCGGTGGCTTCGGCGACAACTGATGCGATCGATTCGGCATCGGACATGTCGAGAGCGATCGGTGTTGCCTTGCCGCCGGCCGCTTCGATCTCAGCGGCGAGTGCTTCGAGGCGCTCGACTCGACGGGCGGAGACCACGACGTGTGCACCGGCTGCGGCCAGCACACGAGCGAACCGATTGCCGAGCCCAGCGGTTGCCCCGGTGACAAGCGCGACCTGGCCGGAGAGATCGTGGCTGGTGTTCGGGAGTGGGAAGGCTTGTGCCTCGCCGGCTATTTGGTCGTCCGCCATCAGTACTCGCCAGCTTCGTGATCGATCATCTCAGCGAAGCGAGCCTCGGCAGCCGCTCGCGCCGTTGGCAGGTGATACGACGGGAACAGGCCGTCGGATGGCTTGTAGTCCTTGAGAAGCTGTCGAGCGAGCACCACTTGATGAACTTCGGTTGGTCCGTCGGCCAAGGCCAACATGTCAGCGGTCATCCGCATGGAAGCGAACGGCATCTCGTTGGAGATGCCGATCGAGCCGTGGAGATGCATCGCTCGGGCGACGATCCCGTGGCCAACCCTTGCCATCGCGACCTTCACCGCTGAGATGTCGCCTCGGACTCGTTTGTAGTCCTGATGCTTGTCGATCAGCCACGCGGTGCGGAGCACGAGGAGTCGGAACTGTTCGATCTCGATCCATGAGTCGGCCACCTTCTCCTGAGTCATCTGGAAGGAAGCGAGCGTGCCCTCTCGGGTCTCTCGAGAAACCGCCCGTTCGCACATCATGTCGAAGGCTTTGCGAACCATCGCGATCGTCCGCATGGCGTGATGAATGCGGCCGCCTCCGAGCCGAGTTTGGGCGATGACGAACGCTCCACCCTCGTCGCCAAGTAGGTGATCGGCCGGTACCCGAACGTTCTCGTAGCGGACGTAACCGTGGGTTCCCTCGCCCTCCTCCTCGGTGCCAAGGCCGACGTTGCGGATGATGTTCACGCCCTCGGTCTCAGCCGGAACGATGAACATCGACATGCCCTTGTAGGCACTCACGTCGGGGTTGGTCACGACCATGACGATGAAGAAGCTGGCGAACCGAGCGTTGGATGAGAACCACTTCTCGCCGTTGATGACCCACTCATCGCCGTCTCGAACGGCCAGTGTCTTGAACAACACGGGATCGGCACCGGCGTGTGGCTCGGTCATCGAATAACACGAGGAGATCTCGCCGGCGAGCAGCGGGCCGAGATAGCGATCCTTCTGGGCCTCGGTTCCGTAGTGAGCGAGGATTTCGGCGTTGCCGGAATCCGGCGCTTGGCATCCGAAGACCGACGGTGCCCACCGTGAGCGGCCGAGAATCTCGTTCAAGAGGGCGAGTTTGACCTGACCAAAACCGGGTCCTCCCAGCTCTGGCCCGAGGTGGCATGCCCACAAGCCTTGGGCCTGCACCTGTTCCTGCAGCGGTTTGAGAACGGCCATCGCCTTCTCATCGCTTTTGTCGTATGGATTGCCGAGCACGAAGTCGAGCGGCTCGACATTTTCACGAACGAAGGCGTCAGCCCACTCGAGTTGTGCCTGATAGTCCGGATCGGTTTCGAAGTCCCATGCCATGTGCCATCTTGGCCGACGAGATCACCGCTGCCCAGTTCAAGCGCTCCGGCTAGCCGGCGACGAGGCGAGCGGTGAGCAGAAACTGACCGGCGCCGGCGATCAACGTGCAGACGTGAAAGATCTCGTGGTAGCCGAACACCGTCGGAATCGGGTTGGGGTTCTTGCGTCCAAAGCACACACCGCCAGCTGCGTACACGAGCGCTGAACCGACCAGAAGAGCAGCGGCAGACAGGCCGACTTTGCTGATCAACGAAGGCACGGCAAGAAGTGGCAACCAGCCGAGAACGGGAAAGAGCCACGGGCATGGGTCTCGTTCGATCGTGAGTTGCGTGAGCTTCAAGAACGAGCCAACGAAGGCCCCACCCCACGAGACCGCAAGAAGAATTGCGCCAGCCGTTCCTCCGAGACCGATGAGTGCGATCGGCGTCGTTGCACCGGCGATGTGGATGAAGATCATCGAGTGGTCGAGGCGACGCATCCAGAAACGAGCCATCACGCTGTCGGCGATTCGGTGATAGCTCGCGCTCGTGACGAACATCAAGAAGCCCGTCAGCGCATAGATCGCAGCCGACGTTCGAGCCTCGGGTGCGGCGTAGCGCAGAACGAGAAGAAGGCCGGCGGGGAAGAAGGCGATGGCACCGAACTGATGAAAACGTCCTCGAAGAAGTGGGCGCTGGCCATAGACCGGGTTCGCGGCGAACGCCGATTGATCGACGAGCCGGGCATCGAATGCCGGTGCGAAGACGAGAGCTGCCATGGATCGATGATCGCCATGAACCCGACTTCATGAATCGGGGGCGCCCCCGTTCTCGTCGATCAACGTTGGGGGCTCTGGGCTCGGGAAGTGGCTCGGGAACTGGGCTTTTGGCGTGGGCCCCTTGACTTGGATACCTGAACTGGACCTGCGACCCGGACCGTGACGTGGCCGCCGGAACAGGCGAAGTGGAGCATCGTGACGGGTGACACCGAGGTCGAGGGATTATTGGAGAAGCGGGTGACGTTGTTAGGTCCAATGACCCAATCACTCAGGTCTGGCTCCCCGGGGCCGACCTTGGGATGAGCGGTACCGATACACTCGGTAAACGCTGTCTCCGGCTGCATCAGCCGCCGGCTCCCGGAAGGAGACTCAATTGTTCGAACGCTTTACAGACCGTGCCCGCCGTGTGGTGGTTCTCGCCCAAGAAGAGGCGCGACTACTCAACCACAACTACATCGGTACTGAGCACATCCTGCTCGGATTGATCCACGAAGGCGAGGGCGTTGCTGCAAAGGCGCTCGAGTCGTTGTCGATCTCCCTTGAGGCTGTGCGCAGTCAGGTCGAAGACATCATTGGTCAGGGTGGTTCTTCACCATCCGGCCACATCCCCTTCACGCCCCGTGCGAAGAAGGTTCTCGAGCTGTCGCTGCGCGAAGCACTCCAGCTCGGCCACAACTACATCGGTACCGAGCACATCCTGCTCGGTCTCATCCGTGAGGGTGAGGGTGTTGCCGCACAGGTCCTCGTCAAGCTCGGCGCCGACCTCAGTCGGGTTCGCCAGCAGGTGATCCAGCTTCTCTCCGGTTACTCCGGACCCTCGGGTTCAGCAGCTCCTTCCGGTGAAGGTGGTGGCGGCGGCAAGGCTGGCGCGACCGCTGGTGGTCAGGGCGGTGATGCTCCTTCCGGCTCGCTGATCCTCGATCAGTTCGGTCGCAACATGACCCAACTCGCTCGCGAGAAGAAACTCGACCCCGTGATCGGTCGTACCCGTGAAGCCGAGCGCGTTATGCAGGTGCTCAGCCGTCGTACGAAGAACAACCCCGTGCTCATCGGTGAGCCGGGCGTCGGTAAAACCGCCATCGTCGAGGGCCTGTCCCAGATGATCGCTGCTGACGAAGTTCCCGACACGCTTCGAGGCAAGCAGCTCTACACGCTCGACCTTGGCGCACTCGTTGCCGGTTCGCGTTACCGCGGTGATTTCGAAGAGCGCCTCAAGAAGGTTCTCAAGGAGATCAAGACCCGCGGCGACATCATCTTGTTCATCGACGAGATTCACACCCTTGTTGGTGCCGGTGCAGCCGAAGGCGCGATCGACGCCGCGAGCATCCTCAAGCCGATGCTTGCCCGTGGTGAACTCCAGACAATCGGTGCGACCACGCTCGACGAGTATCGCAAGCACCTCGAAAAAGACGCCGCTCTCGAGCGTCGTTTCCAGCCCGTCAAGGTTGAAGAGCCAACCGTCGAGCACACCATCGAGATCCTCAAGGGTCTGCGCGATCGTTACGAGAGCCATCACCGGGTCACCATCACTGACCAGGCGCTCGTGGCTGCGGCAAACCTTGCCGATCGCTACATCGCCGATCGTCACCTTCCCGACAAAGCCATCGACCTCATCGACGAGGCCGGCTCACGCCTGCGCATCAAGCGCATGAGCACGCCGCCCGCGTTCAAGGAGATCGAAAGCGAACTCGCCGGTGTGGTGAAAGAGAAGAAGGAAGCGGTCGACAACCAGAACTTCGAAGACGCCGGTCGTTTGCGTGACCGCGAGAAGGAACTTCTGGCTCAGAAAGAAGAGATGGAGTCCGAGATCAAAGCCTCGGGCGTCGACCTGTTTGACGAGGTCGACGAAGAGTCCATCGCCGAGGTTCTCTCGATCTGGACGGGTATCCCCGTCTACAAGCTCACCGAAGAAGAGACCGAGAAGCTCCTCCGTATGGAAGAGGAGCTTCACAACCGAGTCATTGGTCAAGAGGACGCCGTCAAAGCCGTCTCGCAGTCGATCCGCCGTACTCGTGCAGGCCTGAAGGACCCGAAGCGTCCGTCCGGTTCGTTCATCTTCTTGGGCCCAACCGGTGTTGGAAAAACCGAGCTTGCAAAGACGCTCAGCGACTTCTTGTTCGGTGACGACAACTCCATGATCACCCTCGACATGTCTGAGTACATGGAGAAGCACACGGTGAGCCGCCTCGTTGGTTCACCTCCCGGTTACGTCGGCTACGAAGAAGGCGGCCAGCTCACCGAGGCCGTCCGACGCAAGCCGTTCTCCGTGGTGCTGTTCGACGAGATCGAAAAGGCCCACCCCGACGTCTTCAACGCTCTCCTCCAGATTCTGGAAGAGGGTCGTTTGACCGACAGCCAGGGTCGTTCGGTCGACTTCCGCAACACCGTGCTGATCATGACCTCCAACCTGGGAACCCAGGATCTTCGCAAGGCCAACCTTGGTTTCTCGAAGAACGATGAGGCCGTCAGCTACGAGCGCATGAAGGACAAGGTCAACGACGCCCTCAAGGCGCACTTCCGCCCTGAGTTCTTGAACCGTGTCGACGAGACCATCGTCTTCCACGAGCTCTCGAAGGATGAAGTCACCGAGATCGTCGACCTGCTCATCAAGCGCACCGTCGAGCAGCTCGAAGGCCAGGGAATCGGCCTCGAACTCACCGAAGACTCGAAACACTTCTTGGCCGACGCTGGGTACGACCCCACCATGGGTGCTCGCCCGTTGCGTCGAGCCATTCAGCGCCTCATCGAAGACGTTCTGTCGGAGAAGCTCCTCTACAAGGAGTTCCGGGCCGGTCAGATCATCGTCGTCGACGTTGGCGAGAACGAAGAGGGTGTGCGCGAGCTCACCTTCACCCCTCACGAGGGTTTCCAGCCGCCTCCCACGCCGGAGTTGGCCGAGGCCGAGTAAGGCTTCGAGCCCCAGAGAGCCTTTCGGCTCTGACGGAGCACTAACCTTCCCCGGGTGACCGGGGGTATGTCGAAGACGAGAGCCAGCCGCTGGAGGCTGGCTCTTGTCGCGTTCATCGCCATGTTGGCGACTGCGTGTGAAGCCGCCGCCGACGTGTTGATCGACGTGGCGCCCGACGGATCCGGTGTGGTCACGATCGATGTCGAACTCGACGAGGAAGCAGCCGACCAGCTTCTCGACCTGCAGTCGGGTGACGGCCTGCGCCTTCTCGACATCAACGAGGCGGGTTGGGTCATTGAGCCGCCAGCCATCGGCGACGACGGCCGCACTCGTCTCGGAGCGACAAAACCCTTCGGAACACCCGAACAACTCGAGGAAGTACTCGCAGAACTCAGCGGCGACGCTGAGCTGTTTCGAAACTTCGAACTGACTCGCACGAAGACGTTTGCCCGTGTCGACTATCTCCTGACCGGCGAGCTTGCCCCCGCTGGACTGGAGCCGTTCGGCGATGAGGAGCTCACGGAGGCGCTCGGTCGAACCGTGGAGTCGTTCGCTGCGAGCGGTGGCGGGAGCGCGGCCGATGTTGAAGTGACCGTTCGGGTGCGTCTGCCGGGCAACGAGAATGAAGAAGTCCAGGCGACGGGTAACCGCCTCCTGATCGACGAGGACGACCTTGTCGAGCGTGGCTGGCGAGTCACCCTTGATGAAACCGGCGTCGAGGAGATCTCAATGGCGACGGTGACGACAAACACCGCCCCGCTCGTCTGGCGTGGTGTGGCCGTGGTGGCCTCCGTCCTTGCACTGCTGGTTCTGTTCGGCCACATCTTGCGATGGCTTCGGCCTGAACGCCGCAAGAAAAAGAAGAAGAGCACGAACGCCAAGCCGCGGCCCTCCGCAAAGGGTCCAGCAAAAGATGGTGCGGCTGCGGCCACGACTGCCGCTGCCTCGTCGAGCGATGGCGACGTTGAAGAGGATGAAGCACCCGTCTCCGATGAACCAACGGTGATTGCGCTCGACGCGATGGGTGTCCTCTATCGCGAGGGTCAAGACATTGCGGAGCTCCTGATCCCGTTCGCTCGTGAGATGGGCTCGGAGGTCACGAACGATGAGATCGTGTCCCGTGCTCGAGCGCTCAGCCTCGGCCGGCTCACCTCTGCCGAATTCTGGCGGATGATCGAAGTCGAGGGTGACCCGAACGAACTCGACGATGCCTATCTCACCCGCATCCAGCTGTCGCCGGGTGTTGTGAGCTTCCTTCGCGATCTTCGTGAGCGCGGCATACGGGTTGCCTGCGTGACGAACGATTCGACCGGCTGGGCGAACAAACTTCGAACGAAGCACAGCCTGGATGGATTGATCGATCCGTGGGTGATCAGTGGGGCTGTCGGTGTTCGCAAACCTGATTGGCCGATTTTTGAAGTGCTGCGCCGGGTGACGCGTGAACCGGTTGGCAATGTGATGGTCATCGACGACAACTTGGACAACCTCGATGCGGCGCGAGAGTTCGGCTACCGAACCGCATGGTTTGCCCCCGACGGCGACCCCGCTGGTGCTCGAAACCACTCGATTCTTCGCAGCTTCAACTTGGTCGCGCCGGCAGAGACGGCTTCCGAACCCGCCTGACTCGATCACGGTTGTTGATCCTCAAATTTCCTACCGAGCGGGATGAACGAACGTGGCCCGTGTGTTTGGTCGGGTATGACCATCGCCTGGGTTCTCTCGGGAGGCGCCAGCCTCGGCTCGATTCAAGTTGGAATGGCAACGGCATTGCAGCGAGCGGATGTGCGCCCTGATTTGATCGTCGGGACGTCCGTTGGGGCTCTCAATGGTGCGTGGCTTGCAGGCGGAGGTGATGCGGACGAACTCGCAACGATCTGGCGGGGTTTGCGCCGCAACGATCTCTTTCCCGTTCGGCCGATGCTTGGGCTCAAAGCCTTTCTTGGCCAGTCGCGCTACTTCGTGCCCGATCGAGGGCTCCGGCGCTTGCTCGAACGCGAGCTTCCGCATGACGACTTTGACGACGTCGCGATCCCGTTCGCCGCGGTGGCAACCGACATCGTGAGCGGCACGGAAGTCGTCATCGATTCCGGCTCGATCGTCGACGCAGTCATCGCGAGCTCGGCGTTGCCTGCTGTTTTCCCTCCCGTCGAGATCGACGACCAGCTTCTGGTTGACGGTGGCGTGTCCAACAACACGCCGATCAGTGTCGCGATCGATCGCGGAGCCACTGAGGTGTGGGTGCTCACCCCTGGCTATTCGTGTGACTCGACAACGAGACCGACGAATGCGCTCGATGTTTCGTTGCGGGCCATCGGCGTGTTGATCGAACAACGGTTCATCTCAGAGCTGTCGCATCGTCATTACGACGTTCCGGTCCACCTGGTGCCAGCGCCATGCCCAATCGACATCAGCCCGATCGACTTCTCGCACTCCGACGAACTGATCGAAGCATCGATGGCGGGGACGGAGCAATGGCTGGCGAATGGTTGTCCGCATGCAATGCCCTTCAAGCCGCAGACGCCCCCTTCGATCGCAGCGGCTTCGAAACCGCAGACGTGAGGGGCAGCATGCACAGCACCGAGATCGATAGCTGACCTGCGGTCATCGCTGTTGCCGGGCTGTCAGCGCGCTGATCAGGGAAAACGATTGATTTAACACTAACGTTGGGGAGTGAGTTCTACGCCCGAATCATCGTCGAAGTCGGATCTTCGGATTGTGCCGAAGCAGAACCGGTCAAGGCGCTCGCTTGAGTCGGTTCTTGAGGCGACGGCAAAGCTTCTGACCACGTCGTCAGAAGACTTCACGATCAGCGATGTCGCTCGAAACTCTTCGGTCTCAAAGGCGACGATCTACCGCTATTTCCCGAGTCTCGAGTCCATCTTTGTGGTGCTTGCTGCACCCTATGCAGACCGAGCGAAGGCTCGCCTTGAAGCTGCCATCGCCGAGGTTGATGACACCGCCGATGCGGTGCTGATGGTGAAGGAGTTGTTCGACGAACTCGTCGTGTTCGTCGATGAGGATGACCTCGCTCGGGCGTTGTTCATAACGTCCTTCAACCGTCGCTACATCGGCGAGTTCGTGAATGACACGATCTGGGAACTCGCTGAGTTGGGGGCGAATCTCCTCGCCCCGCTCTTAGGCGGCCGCCGCTCTCGACAAGTTCGCCGGGCAGCTATTGGTATTCAGTCCGCTCGATCGACCCTCGACCTTTCGATCGAGCTCGAGCCTCGCGATCGAGAGAAGCTCTTCGACGACTTCCGCACGATGATGTTTCTTGCGGCCGACGTCAGCCTGGATGGGCCAGACCTGGCCGTCCCCGACGTCGTGCCAGAGCCAACGGCTGAGCCCTAGAGGCCCAGCGCTCGGCCAACGTAGGCACCTTTCTGCGCGAACGTGCGACCTGCCGCACCTCTGAGGCGCGGCAGGTGCCGTTTTCGACCACTCATCCCGCGGAAATCGCGGAAACCCACGATCTACGCAACATTCCCTCGGGCGCGCCCCCAACCCAACCTGCCACACCTCTGAGGAAACACCCACCTCGCGAACCTGCCGCACCTCAGAGGTTGATGAGGGTCGGGGAGCGGTTTGCGGAGCTATCCCGTTGTGACGGTGTTTCGCGGTGTCGACGGAGGAGACCCGCCAACGAGCGTGTGGGTCGGATAGGCGGAGCCTGGATTGCGGAGCGATCCCAATGGGGCTGCCGGAGCCCGGATTGCGGAGCGATCCGGTTGTGACGGTGTTTCGCGGTGTCGACGAAGGAGAACCCGCCAACGAGCCTGTGGGTCGGATAGGCGGAGCCTGGATTGCGGAGCGATCCCAATGTGGCTGCCGGAGCCCGGATTGCGGAGCGATCCCAATGTGACTGTCACAGGCCATGCGTAGGGTCGCGGGATGGCCAAGGATCGTCGAGTTTTTGTGTGTCGAGAGTGCGGGGCGGAGTTTGTCTCGTGGGCAGGGCAATGTGCGCAGTGTGATGGATGGGCGTCGATCGAGGAGGCGTCGGTTCGGAAGGAGCGGGCGCCGAGTACTGGTGACCCGAATGTCCAATCTCTCGCCGACTTTGATGTTGCTGGTGCGGTGCCGATCCCGACCGGTCTCGACGAAGTCGACCGTGTGCTCGGCGGCGGCTTGGTGCCGTCGTCGGTTTCGTTGCTCGGCGGCGAGCCGGGTATTGGTAAATCGACGCTGAGCCTCCAGATGGCGATGGCGGTGGCGAGCGCTGGCTCGTCGGTCATCGTGGTGACCGGCGAGGAAGCTCCAACCCAGGTCGCAGCTCGCGCGGGGAGAATCGGCCAGATCCCTGACGAACTGTCGGTGGTCGACTCGACCGACGTTGATGCGGTCGTCGCCGCCATCACCAACGAGCGTCCACAGCTGGCGATTATCGACTCGATCCAAACGCTGCAATCGTCCGACGCGGACTCAGCTCCCGGTTCGGTCACCCAAGTGCGGGCGGCGGCCCACCGTCTTGTCGAGGTGGCGAAACGAACGGGCACGTCGGTCGTGCTCATCGGCCACGTCACCAAAGATGGAAACCTCGCCGGGCCACGCCTGCTCGAACACGTTGTCGACACCGTCTTGTCGTTCACGGGCGACCGCCACCACGACCTTCGCTTTCTGCGTGCGGTGAAGCACCGTTTCGGCTCGACCAACGAGGTCGGCGTCTTCGAGATGGTGGCCGGCGGACTGAAGGCGGTCGCCGACCCGAGCAAACGGTTCCTTGCAGATCGACGCCCTGGCCAACCGGGATCCATCGTTGTGCCAACCCTCGATCAGCACCGGCCCGTTCTTGTCGAGCTGCAGGCTCTCACCTCGGCACACGGCGAAAAGCCCGTGAGCCTGACGGGCAACGGCGTTTCGGGAATCCGTCTGAAGCTTGTCGCCGCCGTCGTGCAAGAACGTGGCGGCGTTGGGCTCTGGGGACAGGAGGTTTTCGCTTCTGCAGCCGGGGGAGCGGCGGTTGAGGAGCCGGGAGGAGATCTGGCCATCGCACTCGCCATCGCCACCGCTGTCACCGGTATCGGGCTTGCCGCCGACGTGGTTGCCTGCGGAGAACTCGGACTGTCGGGGGAGGTTCGATCGGTCGCCCAGCTGGACCGGCGGATGCAAGAGGCGCACCGGATGGGCTTTCGTCGAGCGGTTGTGCCTGCCTCAACCCCGAACGGTCCGACAGGGCTCGAATTGATCCGAGTCGACACGATCATCGACGCCCTCGGGCATCTGCGCGCCCTGCAGAGCCGATCCGCACGCCGAGCGGCCTAAGCACCAGGGGGCATGATTCCCGTGGGGAGCAGTAGGCAAGGTCGACTACAGTCGGAAGATGGCTTCGCGATCTGACAGTGCCGTGCTTCGTGCATTGGCTCAGGTCGCGCCCGGATCGCCGTTGCGAGACGGTCTCGATCGCGTTCTGCAATCGGGGCGTGGCGGGCTCATCGTTATTGGCGATGGATCCGACGTGCTCAACATCTGCTCGGGCGGATTCCTGCTCGATGCATCGTTCACGCCACAGCGGCTCTCCGAGCTCGCGAAGATGGACGGTGCCATCATCTTGGCGGGTGATGCGAGCCGGATTGCACGAGCCAACGTGCACCTCGTTCCGAACCCCAACGTACCGACGGTTGAAACCGGCACCAGGCACCGAACGGCCGAACGAGTCGCCCGATCGCTCAACGTCCCTGTGGTCGCCGTGTCAGAGTCTCGCAAAGAGATCCAGGTCTACGTCGGCGATCAACGCCACCCCCTCGAGCCGGTCAGCCGCCTTCTCGAACGCTCGAACCAGGCTCTGCAAACCCTCGAGCGCTACCGCACGAGGCTTCGCAAGGTCACCCTTGACCTCACCGCACTCGAAGTTGAAGACCTCGTCACACTGCGCGACGTGGTCGAGGTGTTGCAGCGTTCAGAAATGGTCATCCGAATCGCATCTGAGATCGATCGCAACCTGGTCGAGCTTGGCTCCGACGGCCGCCTTGTGCGGCTTCAGCTCGAAGAGCTCATGGGCGGGCTCGACGACAACCGCCGATTGTTGATCCGCGACTACTTCCAGCCGGACGGAACCTTCCGAATCGACGAGGCGATGGAGGCACTCGGTGAACTCGACGACGAGGCGCTCTTCGATGAAGACGTCTTGGCGAAGACCCTCCACCTTGGATCCTCAGTCACCGATCTCGATGAGAGCCTCGAAGCTCGCGGCTACCGGTTGCTCGCCCAGCTGCCCCGACTCACGGGCGCGATGCAGGATCGAATCGTCGATCGCTTCACCACATTGCGCCGCCTTCTCGACGTGACGGTTGAAGAGCTCGAAGAGGTTGAAGGCCTCGGCAGATCACGCGCGAAGTCGGTCCACGAAGGGCTTGTCCGGGTGGTCGAAGGGGCCCTCGACGAGCGCTACGGCCGTCGTAATTAGCCCAGACGTTCCAGCCTCACAGCCCAACGCAACCTGCGGAATTGGGCTGGGCTGAGCTAGCTCAACAGAGCTGCTGCCCCGAGAGCGAGGGTGAGCCCGGCGATCTGCGTGCGCGTCAGACGTTCGCCGAGTGTGGTCACCGCGAGGATCACGGTGGTAGCGGGGAAGAGACTCGAGAGTGCGCCGACGATGGTCAGCTCGCCATCGGTCACAGCCCAGAGAAACAGGCCGTTCGCCGTCATGTCGAGCGCGCCGCCTGCGAGCGCAACACCGCTCCACGAAAGGGCGGGAAACGCCGGACGAACGATGAGTACGGCAACGACGAGGACCGAGATCGAGGCGACGCGTGCCACAACGAGCGGCACCGCACCACTGCCCTCGGGAACCTGAGCGAGGAAGGTGAAGAACAACCCGAAGCCCATGCCGGCCCCGACCGCCATCACCAGCGGCTTGCGGTCAGCCCCGTCCAAGCGCATTTCGCCACCCGCAAGAAACCAGATAGCCGGTGGCGTGAGAGCGAGCCCGAGAGCGGCGAGCAATCCTGGACGTTCGCCAAGTGCCAAACCGGTCGCAACCGGCACGACAGCTGAGACGACGGCACTCACCGGACTCACCAACTTGTTGGGCCCGACGGCGAGGCCCGAATACAGCAACATCAGGCCGAGCAAACCGAAAAGGCCGCCGGAGACACTCCAAGCGACCGTGGTTCGTGTCCATTCGCCACCGATGACGCTGTAGACGACAAGGGCAAGTATGCCGCCGGCGAGATTCGTCAGCAGTGTGACGACGAGAACGTGTGCTTTGCGGGTTGCGAGGCCGCCAAGGAAGTCGGCGACACCAAAGGTGGCCGCCGAAGCGAGAGCGAGGAGCGCTGGCATGACTGTGCGAGTGAGCCGGCAACGAGCCGACTCAGCTCGGGCTAGCGACTACGAAGCTCGAGCTGATCTCGATTGAGAATCATGTAGCGACGATCGCGCTGATCGATCCAGCCGAGGCGGACGAAGCTGGCGATGGCCTTGTTGACACGTTCGCGGCTCGCGCCGACCATGCCGGCCAGCTCTTCTTGGGTGACCGGCAGCGCGAATTCGTCGTTGTCGCCAGCGATCTCGAGCAAGCGTTTGGCCGTGCGACCGGTGACGTCGAGGAAGACCGAGTCGGCCAACACACCATCCATGGTGCGCAGGCGGTTTGCCAATAGCTCGACAACACGCCACAGCTGCTCGGGCTGCTCGTTGTAGATCTTCTTGAGTGGTGCGTAAGGAATCGCAATGACCTGTGATGGCTCGAGCGCTCGAGCATCGGTGGAGCGGGTCTGGGAGTCGAACAGCGGCATTTCGCCGAAGAGGTCGCCGTCTTCCATCAGTGCAACGACCGACTCGCGGCCGTCGATCGAACGGTTGACCATGGCGATCCGGCCCGAGACGGTGACGTACAGCTGATCGGGCTGGTCAGCCTCGGCGAACAACACATCGCCACGCTTGAGGTCGCGCAGGTCGGACTCGCCAGCCAGGCCTGAGAGGGTGGCATCGTCGAACTCTCGGAACAGCTCAACGCTGCGCAGCATCTCTTCATCAACCATTTGGGCAACGGTACTCGACGGTTCGTGGTCGATGTCACATAACGGGGTGGATACCGTTTGACCTGCATGTCTTCATCTCCCACCACCGATCGACTCCTCCAGTGGTGGCTCGACGATGCTGATCTGTGGGCGATCGTCGTCGCGGGGGGTAGCGGAAACCGATACGGCGGTATGAAGCAGTTCGAGATGATCGGCGACGAGCGCGTGCTCGATCTTGCCGTCGCCGCGATGGGCTGCCCAAAGCGCACCGTTGTTGTGCTGCCAGAAGATGTGGCCGGGATGACCCTGATCGCCAACGCCATCACCGTCGCCGGCGGAGCGACTCGCTCTGCGTCGGTACGAGCCGGCCTCGCTGCGCTGCCAGAAACCGCCCGTCGGGTCCTCATCCACGACGCAGCGCGGCCCCTCGCCAGCGCAGCGCTCGTAGAACGAGTCATCGTTGGGTTGACCGAAGCCGACGGTGTTGTGCCGGTTGTGCCGGTGACCGACACGCTTCGAACGCTCGGCGGTGAACCGGTCGATCGGGCAGCCTTCGTTGCGGTTCAGACCCCACAGGGGTTTGGCGTGGCAGCGATTCGGCGAGCCCACGAGGGAGCACCCGACGCAACCGATGATGCGACGCTCGTGTCTGCCAACGGCGGCCGCGTCGTCCACGTCGAGGGCGACCCAACAAACCTCAAAATCACGGTCCCGACCGACCTCATCGTCGCCAGAGCTCTTCTCTCCGGTGATGACCCGGCGGCCGATGACCCAGCGACTGGCCACCCGGCAAACGTTCCGGCCGACGAGCAAAGTGAACGACCATGACGACCAACAGCGTTCCCAACCTTCGTATTGGCCAGGGATTCGACGTGCACCCCTTCGCCGATGACGCGACCCGACCACTCGTCCTTGGCGGCGTGGCCTTTCCAGAGGGCCCAGCACTTGTTGGCCACAGCGATGCAGACGTCATCGCCCATGCGATCACCGATGCAATCCTCGGTGCCGCAGGGCTCGGCGACATCGGTCAACTCTTCCCCGATACCGATGCTGCGCATGCGGGTGCCGACAGCATTGCGCTGCTGACGATTGCCGCAGAGCGGGTCACCGAAGCCGGCTGGTCGGTGGTCAACGCTGATGCCACGGTGATCCTGGATGCGCCAAAACTTGCTCCCCACCGAGACGCCATGATCGCCAACCTTTCCGCAGCACTCGGCGCGCCCGTTTCGGTGAAAGGCAAACGGACCGAAGGTGTTGCCGGCCTCGGTGGTGGTATTCAGTGTCAAGCCGTTGCTCTTCTCGCAGCAAACACCTGAACGGCGATGCATCCGTGCCACTGAAATCTGTGTCCTCTTGGTGACACGGCGCCCAAGCGCTGTGTCACGGCACCAAACTCTGTGACACACACAATCAAGCTCTGCACTACATGGATCGAAGATCCACCCGACTGATGAACGAGACCAACGATGAGTAAACGACCCTCCGGAGGCCGACCGGCCGCCAAACGAGGAGCAACTGGCCCGGGCCGCGGTGGATCAGGCGCGGGCCGCAGCGGGGGAGGCGCGGGTCGAGGCTCCGGTCCGAAGAAGCGCTCCGGCGGCGCCGGGCGTGGCGGCCCGAACCGAGGAACTGATCGAGGGTCCGATCGCGGCCGCGGCGATCAAGCGTCAGGTCCGCCAAGCGGCCGCGGTGGTCAGGGTGGCGGGCGGAGCGGCCAGGGCCGAGGCGGAGCCAAGAAGAAGGTCCGCGGTCTTGGAGGCGATCACGTCGAGGGACGCCAAGCCGTGCGTGAACTGCTGCTTGCTGGCAAACGGCGCGTTCGCGAAGTCGTGATGATCGACGATCTCGATCCTGCCGAGATCCTCGATGACATCTCCGAACTTGCAATCGAGATGAAGGTGACCCTTCGTGTGATCACTCGTCGGCGCTTCGAGACCGAAGCGCTGACGCAATCACACCAGGGTGTCATTGCTCGAACGCAGCCAATGCCCGAAGAGGCGCTCGACGATCTTATGGATCGCCCGGACGCCTTCATCTTGGTGCTCGATGGCCTCACCGATCCCGGCAATCTCGGATCCTTGCTGCGAACCGCCGAGTGCGCTGGTGTCACCGGCGTTGTTCTGCCGCGGCATCGCGCCGTGCACATCACACCAACCGTCACGAAAAACGCGGCGGGTGCGATCGAGCACCTACCGATGGCGTTGGTCGGCGGCATCCCCACGGCGATCACTCAGCTGAAGGACGCCGGTGTTCTCACCGTTGGCCTCGACGCTGGTGGCGATACGTCGCTGTTCGACCTTCCGATTCGAGATGGTCGACCCGTCGCACTCGTGCTCGGAGCCGAAGGTGCGGGCCTGTCCCGACTCGCCCGCCAACGAGTGGATACTGTGGCGGCTATCCCGTTGGCCGGGCAACTGAACAGCTTGAACGTGGCGATTGCTGGTGGAATCGCTTGTTTCGAAGTGGTTCGGTGCCGACAGGGAACAGAATGAGCCGGGAGGGCGCATGAGTACATATCGAGCATGGGACGAAAACGACTACCCGTGGCCCCCGCCGGATGGCTGGTACGAAGGTAGCGACGCCAAGTGGTGGCCCGAGGGTTATGGCCCCGGACCTGGCACGGTCATCGAGACCGGGCAGTCCGCCGCGCCCGCACCGGCGGCATCGAACGTTGCGCCGCCTCCAGCAGCGGTCGCCCCGCCTCCAGCAGCTGTTCCGCCGCCCGCCGCGGCTCCGCCTCCCGCTGCCGCCCCACCCGCAGCTGGTTATGCCGCGCCGCCTCCCGCGGCTGGTGTTGCACCACCTCCTGCTGGCGGATTCACCGCGCCGCAGGCTGTTGGACAGCCCGCGCCGGCCATCAGCCCTGCGTATTCCGCAAGTCCGTCACCTGCCCCGAGCACGAGTGGTGGCGGCGGATCGACCGGCAAGATCGTCGCTGGAGTCGGTGGCCTTGTCGCCCTTCTCGCAGCAGCCGTGATCGGCTTCTTCGTGTTCGCCGGTGGTGACGATGATCCTGGATCGGCATCGACCACAACCGTGCCCGTCGCAACCCTCGGCGGCGACGACGACCCGGCAACCGACGCGCCCCCAGCCGGTTCTGGAATCGGGTCGTTCGATAATCCATACGCCATCGGTGACGGTGTCGTGTTGTTCTACAACGACACCACAACCGGCGAAGAGCGCCGGTGGTTGATCGAGGTTCTGTCCCCGATCGAAGACATCACGCAGGCGGTCGCTGACGAAAACCAGTTCAACGATCCGCCAGCAGCCGGTGAAGTTTTCGCCGCAACGCGCATTCGGATCACCTATGAGGCCGGCCCTGCACCGGCTGATGTCTTCGATCTCGACTTCGGTGCGCTTGGCCCATCCGGCCGAGTCTTGAAGACGTTCGAAGCCACGTGTGGTGTCACGCCAGACTCCCTCGATTCGTTCGCCGAGCTCTTCCCGGGCGGCAGCATCGAAGGAAACCTGTGCTGGGCAGCCCCCTCGACCGACCTCGCTGACATGCGCCTCATCCTCGAGGCAAATGGAGTCGACGGCCAGGTCTACGTTCGGCTCAACTGAACCTAGACTTGCCTTTCCAATCGCCGATCGCCGCTGGTGTTCGGTTCGGATACGCCCGAATAGCTCAGTTGGCTAGAGCGCTGCTCTTGTAAAGCAGAGGTCGTGGGTTCGAATCCCACTTCGGGCTCGCTCGGAACACCGGTCGATCCAATTGCCGATTCAGATGTAGAGTCTGACGTCCGCAAGACCGTTGGAGAGACATCGATGACAGCAGGAGCACACGAAGCCGGAGGCGGCTTCGGACGTTCAGCCGGCGTGAACACCGCCCGTGGACTCGCCGTGATCGCGGTTGCGGTCGTGGTCGGTCTGTTGTTGATGCGTGAAGGATTGGCCGAACGCACCGAGGCAGCGGCAACCACCGACACCACGACGGCTCCGGACAACAGCGCCGACGACAATCTCGTCACCGACCCCGAGACCGACACCGCCGACGAAGCGGAGGAAGCCCCGGTCGAGGAGACCACAACGACCGCTGCTCCAGCCGTCGCTCGGCCACCGGCTGAAGTCACCGTGCTCGTGCTCAACGGCACCAACGGCATCAAGGGTGTCGCTGGTCGTGGAACCGCAGTGGTCACCGGTGCTGGTTACGTCGGAGCGAGTCCGAAGAACGCCGACGTCGATGGCCCGTCCGTCGTCCTCTACGTCGAGGGATATGAAGCCGATGCTCGCGCCGTCGCTGCGGCGTTCGGTGTCGACCCCGATGCGGTCGTTGCGCCGTTTGATCCGGCGACCAGCCCAATCGCGGACACCCAGGGTGCCAACGTGATCGTGCGCGTCGGCAACGACAACGTCATCCAGGTCTGACGTTTCGTCGACCTCACGGATGCCTCGTCTCGTCGCTGCTTTCGACAAGTTTCGAGGCACCGCCACCGCCCAAGAACTCGTCGATGCGGCGATTGGCGCGGCCCCACGCGGTTGGGATGCGGTAGGAACACCTCTCGCTGACGGTGGCGAAGGATCGCTCGACGTCATCGGCGGCGTGAACAAGACCACCCTCGTCACCGGACCGCTCGGTGATCCGGTCTCCGCCGGTTGGCGGCTTGAAGGCCGCACGGCGTACATCGAGATGGCCGCTGCATCCGGATTGATGCTCGTCGGTGGAGCCGAACACAACGATCCGCTCAGTGCTGACACGCTCGGCACCGGCGAACTGATCACCCAGGCGATCGAGCTTGGCGCCCGAACGGTCAACGTCTTCCTCGGCGGTTCGGCCACGACCGACGGTGGGTTCGGAGCGATTCGGGCGATGCCCCCGCGGCCGCGGATGAAAGAGGTCGACCTCGTGGTTGCTTGTGATGTACAAACACGATTCGTCGACGCTGCCGCCGTCTTTGGCCCACAAAAGGGTGCGACAAGGGCCCAAGTCAAACTGCTGACGCGGCGCCTTGAACGGCTGGTGCAGATGTATCGCGATGACTACGGCGTGGACGTCTCGGAGATGGTCGGTGCCGGTGCCGCTGGCGGACTTGCCGGTGGACTCTTCGCGATGGGCGGACGAGCCGAGTCCGGCTTTGAACTCCTGGCTGAGCGGCTGGCGTTCGGTGACATGGTGGAGGGCGCCGACCTTCTCGTCACCGGCGAAGGGCGTCTCGACGCCACATCCTTCGATGGCAAACTCGTGGGTGGAGTCGCCGAATGGGCAGCGGATGAAAACGTGCCGGTGCTCGCCGTGGTCGGTCAGTGCGATGCCGGTCTCGAGACGCCTGACCACGTCGAGGTCGTGTCACTCTCGGACCGCTTCGGAGCGGAGCGGGCGATGGCCGAACCAGCGGCGCTTGTGGCCGATGTGGTGGCAGAGCGGCTCGGTGCCTGATGAGACAGCGAGTGAGGAACGACGGTGCATGAGGAACGACTTCGCATGACAAGCGACTCGGCATCAGGCGACTCGGCGCAAAGAGACTTTGATCCAGCAGACAAAGAACGGTTGCTGCGAGCGGAGTCTGAATCGTGGGACACCTCATCCCCGCAGCCCGCTGAGCCGGGCGATATCCCGATCATCGATGTCTCTTCCTACTTGAGCGCCGGCAGCGCAGAGTCGCTCTCCGAGGTGGCAGCGAAACTGCGTGAAGCGTGTGAGACCGTCGGGTTCTGGCAAATGGTCGGGCACGACATGCCGGCCGGTCTGATCGACTCGACCTTCGATGCGGTGCGGTCATTCCATGCACTGCCACTCGAGACGAAGCGGATGATTCAGATGGATCGCCCGGAGCACCCGCTTGGTGGCGTGGGATATCTCCCGGTGAAGAACCGCAAGCTCCCCGCTCGAGCGACCGGAAACCTCAACGAAGCGTTCCTCGCAAAGCGCGGCCGAGACGTTTCGCTCGATGACAATCAGTGGCTCGCCGAAGCCGATGCGCCGGGGTTCCGGGAGGCGGTCGAAACCTACGCCGCCGCGGTCGAGTCGCTCGCCCTTCGGATCCTGCCCATCTACGCCGCTGCGCTTGGGATGGAGGCTGATCACTTCGCACCCGGTTTCACCGATCCGTTCTGGCGGCTGCGTATGACGCACTATCCGCCCGACGATGCCGTGCGTGAGTCGAACGACGAGTTCGGTATTGCTCCGCACGTCGACACAACGTTTTTCACGCTGCTCTTGCAGGACGGGCCAGGCCTCACGATCTACAGCCACGTTCGTGAGTGCTGGATCAAGGCGCCGGTCGTTGAAAATGCGTTCGTCGTGAACTCCGGCGAGCTGTTGAAGCAATGGACGAACGATCGTTTCTTGAGCGTGCGGCACTTTGTGAATCGAGAGAACGGGGTTCAGGGGTCGGCGTCTCGCTATTCGATCCCGTTCTTCTTCAACGCGAACAGCGACTACCCAATGGAACCAATCCCGACGTGTGTCACCGC
>CALEWY010000122.1 GCA_937925335.1 uncultured Acidimicrobiales bacterium | reverse complement strand
AGACATCAACGCGAAGTTTGGTGTCATCTTCGATCTGACCCTCGAGAATGGCGAGCGCCACTCGATCGGCCAGCTCCTTTTGGATCACTCGCTTGAGTGGGCGAGCGCCAAACGCTGGGTCGTAGCCGAGATCGGCGAGGCGCACTTTGGCCTCGGGGGTGACATCGAGCGCAACTCGGCGGCCGGCGAGGCGTTGGGTCAGCGTCTCCAACTGAATGTCGACGATCTCCGTGAGGTCCTCACGAGTGAGCTCTCCGAACCGAACGATGTCGTCGACTCGGTTGATGAACTCGGGCCGGAAGAAGTCCTTCGGATCACCCGGCAGGTTGGACGTCATGATCAACACGACGTTCGTGAAATCGACCGTGCGACCTTGACCATCGGTGAGGCGTCCGTCGTCCAGAAGCTGCAACAACACGTTGAAGACGTCGGGGTGCGCCTTCTCCACTTCGTCGAGCAAGACGACGGCATAGGGCCGACGACGAACCGCTTCGGTGAGCTGGCCGCCCTGGTCGTATCCGACGTAACCAGGAGGAGCGCCGATCAAACGCGAGACCGCGTGCTTCTCCATGTACTCGCTCATATCGATGCGGGTCATTGCCCGGTCGTCATCGAACAAGAACTCGGCGAGCGAACGAGCGAGCTCGGTCTTGCCAACACCGGTTGGACCGAGGAACAAGAAGCTACCGATCGGGCGATTCGGATCGGACAGGCCGGCCCGACTGCGCCGAATGGCACTCGAGACAGCGGTAACCGCTTCGTCTTGACCGATCACTCGCTCGTGGAGCTGTTCTTCGAGCCTGAGTAGCTTGCGCGACTCGCTCTCGATCAAACGAGAGACCGGCACGCCAGTCCACCGGCTGACGACCTCGGCGATGTCTTCGGGGTCGACCTCTTCTTTGAGCATCGTCGTTTCCGACTGCAGTTCAGCAAGCGCCTCGGTGGCCTCGTCGATCTGATGCTGCAGCACGGGAAGGCGCCCGTATCGAAGCTCAGCCGCCTTCTCGAGGTCGGCCTCGCGTTCGAGATCACGGCTGATCTGATCCTGCTCTTCCTTCAGCACCCGGATTCGATCGATCGCATCCTTCTCGTTGTGCCAGTGCGCCTTCATGCCAGCGGACCGTTCGTTGAGATCGGCCAGCTCCGCTTCAAGCTCGGTCAAACGTTCGCCCGACGCTGCGTCGGTTTCCTTTCCGAGAGCGAGCTGCTCCATTTCGAGCTGGCGGATGCGCCGCTCGACGACGTCGATCTCGGTGGGCAAGGAGTCGATCTCGATCCTCAGCTTCGAGGCCGCCTCGTCGATCAAGTCGATCGCCTTGTCCGGCAGGAATCGACCGGTCAGGTAGCGGTCTGAGAGTGTGGCCGCTCCGACGAGCGCCGAGTCTTGGATTCGAACGCCGTGGTGCACCTCGTAGCGCTCCTTGAGCCCGCGCAGGATGGCGATCGAGTCTTCGACCGACGGCTCACCAACGAACACTTGCTGGAAGCGGCGCTCGAGCGCCGGGTCCTTCTCGATGTACTTGCGGAACTCGTCGAGTGTCGTTGCACCCACCATCCGCAGCTCGCCTCGGGCGAGCATCGGCTTCAACATGTTCGACGCGTCCATGGCTGAATCGCCGCCGGCGCCGGTGCCGACAACGGTGTGCATCTCATCGATGAACGTGATCACTTCGCCATCGGCATCGACGATCTCTTTGAGCACGGCCTTCAACCGCTTCTCAAATTCGCCGCGCAACGAGGCGCCAGCGAGCATCGACGACATGTCGAGCGAGATCACGCGACGATTGCGAAGACTGTCGGGAACGTCGCCTTCGAGGATGCGCTGGGCCAACCCTTCGACGATGGCCGTCTTGCCAACGCCGGGTTCGCCGATGAGCACCGGGTTGTTCTTCGTTCGACGGCTGAGGACCTGGATGACGCGCCGGATCTCTTCGTCGCGTCCGATGACCGGGTCGAGCCGGCCCGCTCGCGCATCTTGGGTGAGGTCGCGGCCGTACTTCTCGAGCGCCCGATAGGTGTCTTCGGGATTCTGGCTCGTCACGCGGTGGGAGCCGCGAACGTCCTGGAGAGCCTGAAGAAGCTCGTCCCGGCTGAGGTCGATCCGAGACGCGGTTGCGCCGCCGGCATCAGGATTCGCCAACGCCAAGAGAAGGTGCTCGGTGGAGAGGTACTCGTCGCCGAGGTCCTTTCGAACCGAGTCAGCGTCGGAGAAGATCCGGTTCGTCTGCTTTGAGAAACGCGGTTCCGAGCCGTAGGCCTTCGACATCGCGTCGAGTGCGGCTTCGGTCTCGTTGCGCAGCGTCGATGGCTGCCGGCCGAGTTTCGTCAGGATGGGGAGTACCACTCCCTCGGGTTGGGTGAGCAGCGCCGACAACAGGTGGTCAGGCGTGACTTCTGGGTGTGAGTCGTTCTTGGCTCGGTCGATGGAAGCGGTGATCGCTTCTTGGGTTTTGACCGTCCAGCGGTTCGGGTCGAGGGCCATGGGGGTCACTCCTCTCGAGGGTTCGTGCTTTTGGGGTTTGTCAGCCAGCGTTCAGAAGCCGAAGCTAGGAACGCCTCCGTCGGCGGTAGACGGTGACCTCGGTGCTGACCGGGACGAGATCACGTCGGTGTTCTTTGTGGGCCTCTTCAACGGCGAGGCGTTGCTGCTCGGCCAGTTCGGCCAACGCAGCTTTGGTTCGTTCGAGTTCGGCTTCGAGCTCGATCACGCGTTTGACTCCGGCGAGGTTGAGACCCTCGTCGGTCAGCGACTGGATCCGTTGCAGCGCAGCGATGTCGGCGTCGCTATAACGACGGCTGCCGCCACCGGTTCGAGCCGGGGACACCAAACCCTTGCGCTCGTAGATGCGCAGGGTCTGGGGATGGACTCCGGCGAGCTCGGCCGCCACGGAGATGACGTACACGGCTCGCTGGGATGTCATGACTGGTCTCCGGTCTCGACAGGCTCAGCGCCCGCTTCACCAGGGAAGGCGGCAGCGAGTGTTTCGACCGCTGCACGCTGTTCGTCGTTCAGCTTCGTCGGGACGATGACGTCGACACTGACGAGCAGATCGCCGGTCTTCTTCTTGGTGGCGACGCCCCGCTTTTTCACACGGAAGGTCTTCCCGCTCGGTGTGCCTGCCGGGATCTTGAGCGTCACGGAGCCACCATCGATGGTTGGCGCACTCACCTTGGCTCCGAGAACCGCATCGGTGAACGAGATCGGCACCGACACCGTGAGGTTGTCTCCCGAACGATCGAACGTGTCATGCGCAGCGACGACGACCACCACGAACAGGTCACCAGCTGGCCCACCGGCCACACCTGGGCCGCCTCGGCCCTTGAGACGGATTCGCTGACCGTCCTTCACCCCGGCGGGGATCCGAACCTTCACTTGGCGAGGCCGACGCTCCACACCCGAGCCTGAACAATTCGGGCACGGGTCGGTGACAACTCGTCCGTTGCCGCCACAACCCGGGCATGGCTGGGACAACGAGAACAGACCCTGATTGTCGTCGAGCACCCCTCGCCCGCCACAGCGCGAGCACGCCTGGGGTTTCGTGCCCGGTCGTGACCCACTGCCGGAGCAGGTTTCACACGAGGCGTCGCTCGTGAGGTGGACCGACGTCGTGACACCGGAGACCGCCTCTTCAAAAGAGAGATGGAGTTCGGTGTCGAGGTCATCACCCTTGCGTGCCTGGGAGGCGCCACGGCGCTGTTGGCCGCCGCCACCGCCGAACACACCACCCAAGATGTCGCCGAGGTCGACGCCATCGAAGGAGAAGTTCCGACCGCCACCCATGCCGGTGTCGGGGCCGAAGCCGCCGCCACCTCCACCAAAGCCACCGCCGCGACCGCCTCCCCCGAACCCACCGAGGGGTCCGAGGCGGCGAACGTCGTCGTACTCCGAGCGCTTGTCTGGATCACCAACGACGTCGTAGGCCGCGGAGATCTCCTTGAAACGCTCTTCTGCTTTGGCATCGCCAGGGTTGGCGTCGGGGTGATACTGCCGGGCCAGCTTTCGATAGGCCTTCGTCAGTTCTTTCTCCTCGGCGTCCTTCTTCACACCGAGAACTTTGTAAAAGTCTTTCTCGAGCCATTCATGTTGTGGTGGCATGTCTCACCTCCTCACTTCGTTCGTCTGTTTCTTGCACGCTGTCTCTTGCAGGCTGTCTCTTGCAGGCCGGGTCGTGACCGATCAACCCACGACTCGGACCATGGCTGGGCGAACGACGTTGCCCTTCCAGCCATATCCAACCCGCAGAACCTCGGCCACGACCGGTCCGCCATCGCCCTCGCCGGGCTCGTGCATGACCGCCTCGTGCTGCTCAGGATCGAACGGCGCATCGACCGGGTCGATCCGCTCGAGACCCTGCTTGATCAGCGCCTCGACAAGTGCGCCCCGGATTGGAGCAACATCGTCAGCGCCATTTACGACCGCACCATCACACGCGTCGAGCACGGGCAGAAGCTCCGAGACCAGACCATTGTTGGCCCGGGCCTTCGCATCTGCTTCACGCTTCGTCACGGCCTTGCGATAGTTCTCGAACTCCGCCTGGAGTCGACGCAGCCCGTCGAGGTATTCGTCACGTTCGGTGCTGACCCGTTCAAGATCAAGAACCAAGTCCTCGACCGAGATCGTGCTTGGGTCGACACCTTCAGCTGACTCATCGGCGTCGTTCGCAACCGACGATGCCTCAGTCGGCGGCGGCGGAGGGGTGGCACCTTGGGCGGCGCCAGCACCCGAGCCGAAGCCGCTGTCTGGGCCACTGTCAGATCCACTGCCGGACTCGGCCCCCTCCGAGCCAGAGGGCTCGGAAGGCGCAGCGTTGGCGTCGGCAGAAACCGGATCGCGATCGACACCCTCGGGCGAAGCGGGGTCGTGATTGCTCACGAGTCGTCGCTCTCGTCCTCGTCGTCTTCCACGATCTCGGCGTCGACGACATCGTCGTCGCCGCCATCATCGGACGCAGCGTCGCCACCCTCGGACTCAGCCGCGGCCTGCTCGTAGAGCTTCGTGCTCACGGCCTGGCTTGCGCCGAGCAGAGCCTCGGTCTTGTCCTTGATGGCTTCGATGTCGTCACCGGCGATCACGGTCTTCAGCTCAGCGAGCGCTTCCTCGACGGGCTTCGTCTCGGAGTCGTCGAGTGAATCACCCTGCTCACGAAGGAGCTTCTCGGTCTGGTAGACGAGGCTGTCAGCTCCGTTGCGGATCTCGGCCTCTTCACGACGCTGAGCATCTTCCTCGGCGTGTGCTTCCGCGTCCTTCACCATCTGCTCGATGTCGTCCTTCGACAACTTCGATTCACCGGTGATTGTGATCGACTGCTCCTTGTTCGTCGCCCGATCCTTGGCGCTCACGTGCACGATGCCATTGGCGTCGATGTCGAAGGTGACTTCGATCTGCGGGATGCCACGGGGGGCAGGAGGAAGATCGACGAGTTGGAACTTGCCGAGAGTCTTGTTGTAGCTCGCCATCTCACGCTCGCCCTGCAGCACGTGGATCTCCACCGACGGCTGGTTGTCGTCTGCGGTGGTGAAGGTCTCGGTACGACGGGTCGGGATCGTGGTGTTGCGCTCGATCAGCTTGTGCATGACCGAACCCTTGGTCTCGATGCCGAGGCTGAGCGGGGTGACGTCGAGCAGGAGGATGTCCTTGACGTCGCCCTTGAGCACGCCGGCCTGAACAGCGGCGCCGACGGCGACCACCTCATCAGGATTGACGGACTTGTTGGCTTCTTTGCCCGTGAGGCTCTCGACGAGCTCGGTCACCGCAGGCATACGAGTCGAGCCGCCAACCATCACGATGTGATCGATGTCGGCGTAGGTGAGGCCGGCATCCTTGATCGACGCCTCGACGGGCTTCTTCACCCGCTCGAGCAGGTCGGCGGTGATCTCCTGGAACTTTGCACGGCTGAGATCCTCCTCGAGGTGGAGGGGGCCTTCAGCGGTTGCGGTCACGAAGGGAAGGTTGATGTTGGTCGACTGTGTCGTCGACAGCTCGATCTTGGCCTTCTCAGCTGCTTCCTTGAGACGCTGGGCAGCCATCTTGTCTGCACTCAAGTCGACGCCGTGTGCGTTCTTGAACTGTGCGACGAGCCACTCGATGATCGCTTCGTCCCAGTCATCGCCACCGAGTTCGGTGTCACCCGAGGTGCTCTTCACTTCGAAGACACCGTCGCCGATTTCGAGGGTCGAAACGTCGAACGTTCCGCCACCGAGGTCAAATACGAGGATGGTCTGATCTTCGCCCTCTTTGTCGAGGCCGTATGCGAGCGCAGCTGCGGTGGGCTCGTTGATGATTCGGAGGACTTCAAGACCGGCGATCTGGCCGGCTTCCTTTGTGGCGGTTCGCTGCGCGTCGTCGTAGTAGGCAGGCACGGTGATGACGGCCTGGGTGACCGTGTCGCCCAAATACGCCTCAGCGTCGCGCTTGAGCTTCATCAGCGTTCGGGCGCTGATCTCTTGTGAGGTATAGGCCTTGCCGTCGACATCGGTGGTCCACTTTGTGCCCATGTGGCGCTTCACCGAACGGATGGTGCGGTCAGGGTTCGTGATGGCCTGGCGCTTGGCGACTTCGCCAACGAGCACGTCGCCATCGTCTTTGGAGAAGGCCACGACCGAGGGGGTGGTGCGGGCACCTTCTGAGTTCGGGATGACGACTGGGTCGCCGGCTTCGAGCACGGCGACGACGGAGTTGGTGGTTCCGAGATCGATTCCAACGGCTTTTGCCATGGGAGCACGCCTTTCTTCACGGCCGTGAGGCCGACGCTTGTTTGGGGGGATTCTGAGCTTTCGAAGAGTCTTCTAGCAGCGCAGTGAGGAAGATCCTACAAAGTTGAGTGCCTCATTGGCAAGTTTTCTGAGTGTGACCTTCCCCACATCGACAGTAGCCGCTTCCCCGTATGCCCGGCGGATCGAAGTGCGCCACGGCGCCTCCCTGACGAATGCAAGATCCAGCAGGCCAGACGACCCGGCCGGGCAATACGCAACGGGCGGGATTGCTCTCTACAGGTGGTCAGCGCCCACGTAGCGTGAGATCTCGTTCCGACGTGTGGTGTCCGACCCGTGCTGGCGAAGGTGGAGAGTTGTCCGGCGTTCCTCAACAGCAACACGAACCGCACGACCGGTTCAGCGAGCACGCCTTTGTGACGACCAGCCCCGATTCGCCTCCAGCGAAACGCCACGGCGTGAAGTGGTTTGTTGGGGTCCTCGCTCTCGCCGGTCTGACGCTCTTGGCTGCGCCGGTCGGGCCGACGGTCAACTCGCTCGACGACATCACGCAATTTGCGAGCCAGTCGCCGGTCGACGCCGGTTCAGCCGGTGCTGACTATCTCGGCGCTCGTCGTTCTGCTGATGACCAACTCTTGGCGTCGGCCGCCGACGCCGAGGTTGGCGAACAGATCTTCGGAACGGGCTTCGAACTCGAGCTCGGCCTCATCGCACTCGACGAGATCAACTACCCGTGGGCGCAGATGCTGCCCGGATGGACGATCGAATTCGTCGACGCCAGGGATGAACTCTTCGGCCTGACGCACACCCGGGAGCAACGCATCGAGATCTTCGTACGGCCTGAGCAGACACCGAGCCAGGTCGCGCACGTGATCGCTCATGAGCTTGGTCATGCGGTCGACGTCACGCTGAACGACGGCGACGAGCGTCGAGCGTGGCAAGAAGCTCGAGGAATCGAAGACGCCGAATGGTGGCCGGGATCGGGCACGACCGACTTCGCAACAGGCGCTGGCGACTTCGCCGAGTCCTTCGCCGTGTGGCAGGCCGGCGCTCAGGGTTTCCGAAGCGAACTCGGCCCGGTTCCCACAACCGATCAGCTGCAACTCCTCGCCGACCTCTCAAACGACCGATAGCGGTCACGCACATGAGGCGAGGGCCATTGGTGATGATCGGTGTCTCGATCGCGACGGTCGCTGCACTTCGAGCAACACCCGACGAGGTTTTGGCCAGCGAGGACGGAGTCGTGATCGAGCTTGATGAATCGTCTCGTTTCGAGTTTGCTGTCGCCGGCACGGTCCAGTTCCAAGACGACACCCCAACCCCGGTTCGACCGACACCGTCTGTCACGTTGCGACCGCAGGGATCGACGATCGACCTCTCCCCTCCCCCCGCCGGTCCGCCCGGGCCGACTACATCGAGCGGCGTCGTCATCATCCGCAACGCACAAACACCACACGGGCAGCGCGGCATGGCGGCGCTGGATTCGATCGACTACCCGTGGCGCGACGCACTCGAGGGCTGGATCATCGTCTTTCTTCCCGGCCGCAGTGACCGATCGGGTTTGGTCGACTTTGGACGCAGGACGATCGAGATCTCCGTGCGGTCCAACCACACCGACGAAAAGCTCGCCCACGTCATGGCCCACGAAATTGGTCATGTCGTCGATTGGCGCTTCGTGACCGATGCCGAACGTCGTGGCTGGATCAACGCTCGCGGGCTCGGCAATCGCAGCTGGTATCCCTCCAGCGGAACGTTCGACTTCTCGTCCCCGGCCGGTGACTTCGCGGAGGCGTTTGCGGTGTGGCAGGTCGGCGGCCGCTCCTATTCGCAGATCGGCGGGCCGTTCAGCGAGGCCGATCTCGCACTCGTCGCCCAACTCTCAAAACCGGGCTGAGACAACCAGCCGAGGACAGCACCGGGCGCCACAACGCGAAACGACCCCGCCGAAGCGGGGTCGTTCGAGATTCGGTTGTGCCGTTGGCTCGCGCTGTTCAGCGCGAGACGGCAGCTCCCTTAGACGGCAGCGCCCTTAGACAGCATCGACGCCGAGCTCACCGGTGCGGATACGCACGAGCGCATCAACCGGGGTAACCCAGATCTTGCCGTCGCCGATCTTGCCGGTCTGAGCAGCAGCGGAGATCGCTTCGGTCACCTTCGTGACGTCTGGCGAATCAACCACGATCTCGAGCTTGGCCTTTGGTACGAAGTCGACTTGATACTCCGCTCCTCGATAGGTCTCGGTGTGTCCGCCCTGACGGCCGAACCCCTTCACCTCGGTCACCGTCATGCCTTGGATCCCGATGCCACGGAGGGCTTCCTTCACCTCATCGAGCATGTGCGGTTTGATCACTGCGGTAACGAGTTGCATATGCAGTCCTGTTCTCTTTCGGGATTCCGGCTCAAATGCCTGAGGCGATGAGCATGTCGGGACCGTAGCCGGGAGCACCGTGTTCAGACACGTCAAGCCCAGCACGCTCTTCTTCTTCGCTGACTCGGAGGAGACCAGCGGCCTTCAGTCCCCCGAACACGATTCCTGCTGCGACCGTCACGAAGACGGCAATGGCGACCATACCGATCAGCTGCGTCACGAGAAGGGACCCGCCGCCTCCGTAGAGGAGACCAGCCGACTCGGTCGCACCGTTGATCGGGCTCGTGGTTGCGAAGAGGCCGGTTGCGATCAGGCCCCAAGCGCCGCACACACCGTGGACGCTGAAGGCGCCGACCGGGTCGTCGATTCCGGCTCGCTCGATGGCGAGAACAGAGAGAACGACGAGCACACCAGCAACACCGCCGGTGACGATCGTGCCGAAGGCCGACAGCTCTCCAACACCGGAGCAGATGGCGACAAGACCGGCGAGCAAGCCGTTGCCCGCCATCGAGACGTCAGGCTTTTTCATCGTGAGCCATGAGGTGAACATCGCGGTGAGCGCACCGGAAGCAGCAGCAAAGGCGGTGAGCACGGCGATGATCGGAACGGCCATATCGGCCTGGAGCTGCGAGCCGGGGTTAAATCCGAACCAGCCGATGAAGAGCAAGAAGACACCGGTGATGGCGAGCGGAATGCTGTGACCAGGCATTGCACGTGCTTTGCCGTTTTCGTCGTACTTGCCAATGCGGGGGCCGATCACGATGGCACCGACGAGGGCTGCGAAGCCGCCGGTCATGTGCACGAGACCTGATCCAGCGAAGTCGACGAAACCGGTCTCACGAGCGGAGAGCCAGCCGCCGCCCCACTGCCAGCTGACGACGATCGGGTAGATCAGGCCGGTGAGCAGAATCGAGTAGGCCAGGTAGCCAACGAACTTGGTTCGACCCGCAACGGCGCCGGACACGATCGTGGCGGCGGTCGCAGCGAACGCTGCCTGGAAGAAGAAGTCGACCGGCACGGCGAGCGGGTAGACCCCGTCAGCAAGCGATTCGGGCGAGATGTCGACGAGCGTGTTGTCGAAGAAGCCGTCGACGCCGAAGGTCTGGCTGGCCGTTCCGAACCAGCCGCCGTCGAAGCCGGGGTAGGCGATGCTGAAGCCGATGAGGCCGAACATCAAGACGCCGACACTGACGTCCATCAGGTTCTTCATCATGATGTTGGCGGCGTTCTTCGCCCGGGTGAGCCCCGCTTCGACAAGACCGAACCCGGCCTGCATCAAGAAGACGAGCACGGCACAGAAGAAGATGAAGATGTTGTCGAGCACGACCATGTTCATTGCTTCAGCGCCAACGGCCGTCGTGCGGTCGTACTGCTCGGCGGACTGAGCGGCGACCGGTCCGGCCGAGAGTGCAACAACACCGGCGGTCGTGGTTGCGATGACGGCAGCTCTCCTGCGCGTCATCTGCGGTCGCGCGATCTGGGGCTTGGTCATCCGAGAACGCGTCCTCTGTTTCGTGGGCGCTACTGCCCCGGTTGCCTTGCCTCGTACGTTCACGGTGGTTCCTGTCTCTCGTCTGGTCTGTTCCGTCGACGCCCGCACTTCTCTGGGCCTCTCCTTCGAAGGTACGGACCTCGTGTTTCCCAATCGTTGGCGCAACGTGACGCTTCGCTGACCAACGCCTGACACGAACCTGAACCGGCGATGTCAGACCGAACCTGACGTCAGATCTGGAGCGCGTAGCCTCGGGAACGCACCGTTCGAACCACCAGTCCGAGCTCACCAAGCCGACGGCGCAACCGCATGATGTGCACATCGAGGGAGTTGCGATCGCTCGTCCCGTCAGGCCATCCGGCCTCGGTCAGACGGTCGCGACTCACGACCGCTCCTGGCCGTTCGAGCATGGCGTAGATCAGCCTGGCTTCGAGAGGTGGCAGCGAGACCCACGCCGAGCCAACCCGCAGAATCCCGTCTGCAGTGAGCTCTGGCGGCTTTGGTGCCGGCGCATCCTCCATCGATCCCTCGGCCAACAGGCGCAGGGCGATCGTCCGGGCTTCGATCTCCGCATCGGGTGCCGAAAGGTAGGCCCAGTCTTCGAGGGCATCGGCACACACCGGCGGGTCGCCGGCTGGGTCGACCAACAACAGTCGCGGAAGTTGCGCATCTCGGAGTGCAGAGCGGCGCGATCGTTGCTCGGGCCAACGCAGGGATTCAACATCCATCGCCTGAACGTAGGTACCGAAGGTTTCACTCTTGTTTCGGGCATATGAAGCCGATGAGAAGAGTGCAGGTCGCATCCGGGAACCAAATGTGGAGACCGGTCGTTGACTCTCTGCAGCACACGTCGGGGGCCACCCGCCCACGACGACCCAAAGACAAGACCGCAACAAGCACGACTACCCGAAAAGAAGCGACCTTGCGTCGGCACGCCGACAGACCGCCGTTACGGCGATTGACTAGGGTCATCTCGAACCAGCCGAGGAGGGCACATGGGTTTGATGGACAAGATCAGAGGCGAACTCGTCGACATCATCGAGTGGATCGATGATTCGAGGAGCACGCTTGCATGGCGGTTCCCCCGCTACCAGAACGAGATCAAGAACGGTGCGGAACTCATCGTTCGCGAGGGCCAGCGGGCCGTTTTCGTCTATCGGGGGTCACTGGCCGACAGCTTCGAGCCGGGCCACTACACGCTCAACAGCGAGAACCTGCCGATCATGTCCACCCTCGCCGGTTGGAAGCACGGCTTCGATAGCCCCTTCCGCAGCGAGGTGTACTTCATCAACACCCGCCCAGTCACCGACCTTCGATGGGGAACCCCACAACCGGTGACGGTGCGCGACCCCGATTTCAAGATGGTGCAGGTTCGCGCCAACGGTCTGTGTGTCGTGAAAGTCGACGATCCCGAGATCTTCCTTCGTGAGGTCATCGGCACCGATTCGGCTGTTGAGATCGAAGAAGTCACCGAACTCCTCCGCCGCGTAATCACGCTGGCGTTCTCCGACATGGTGATGGAATCGGGCCTTGGCGCGATCGACCTCCAAGGCCAGCAGGTCGCGCTTTCCGAGAAGCTGCGCGAGTTCGTGGCCGAACGAGTCGACGACGAGTACGGCCTCGCCATCCCCGAGATGACGATGAACATCTCGTTGCCAGACGAGATCACCCAGGCCATGACCCGCGGTGTCGCTCGAGGTGTCGAGCAGTCCGGTTACATCGACAACGCTGGCGATCTGAACCGATACACCCAGGCCCAGGCTGCAAACGCCATGGTCGCCGCCGCAAGCAACGAGGGCGGCTCCCCCATGGGCGACATGATGTCCATGGGTATGGGCGTCGCCATGGCTGGCCAGATGGCTAATCAGATGGGCAACGCAATGGGCGGACAGGGCCAGCAGCAGGCGCAAGCCGCACCCGCTGCCGCCGCACCACCTCCCCTTCCCGGACAGGTGACCTATCACGTCGCCATCAACGGCCAGCAGGCTGGGCCGTTCACGATGGACCAGATGCGTGCTGGCCTGGCCAACGGCCAGATGACCCCCACCTCCATGGTGTGGGCTGCCGGCATGGCCGGATGGGCTGCCGCCAACTCGGTCCCCGATCTGGCGCCGCTCTTCCAAGCACCACCGCCGCTTCCTCAAGACCCGCCGCCAGTGCCTGACGCCGCGCCGCCGACGCCACCGCCGACGGCGGAGTAGCGCCCACTCGTCACCTGGCACAGGGAGGGAAACCAGATGCCACAAGAACCCGGACCACCAAACCGGCCAACGCCGCCTGCACCGCCGAGTGCGCCAGCGCGCCCGGGCGGCGCTCAGCACGTGCCGCCCGCACCACCAACTCACGCGCCGCCAGCCCAGCCGCCATCAGTACAGCCGCCATCAGTACAGCCGCCCCCGTTGCAGCCGCCGCCCGTGCCAGCACAGGCGCCGCAGCAACATCAGGGCCCACCGGCGCCACCACAGCGGATTGCACCGATGGCCGCCCCAAGCGCGCCGGAGGCACCGTCGACGGTGGCGGCAGCAGCCGCCGCCGCAGCCAGTGCAACGGCTGAGACGTTCAACGACACCCAAGAGGTTGCGACCCGTCCGTGCTGGAGTTGTGGTGGACAACTCGAGTTCGACATCGAATCGCAGGGTCTCAAGTGCCCAAACTGTGGCTACGGCGAGCAGATCACTCACGCTCCAGACGCCGCCGTCGTCGAGCAGGCCTACAACCCACAGGCGTTGAAAGCGTTTGCCGGCTCGGAGATGACCCACGCCGAGGGCGAGAAGGAAATCGTCTGCCAGAACTGTGGCGGGCACACCACCTTCATCGGAACGATGACGAGCACGCGCTGCCCGTACTGTGCAACGCCGATTCAGCGAACCGACGTGCACGAGGCGCCCGATCGTCTCAAGGTCGACGCCGTGCTGCCGTTCGCCATCACCGACGATCGAGCATCGGATCTTCTCGAGGGCTGGATCTCGAAGCGTTGGTTCGCTCCGTCAGAGTTCAAGAAGTACTCAACCGCCGGCTCGTTCGAAAGCGTCTACGCCTCCTACTTCACCTACGACGCTTCTGCGATGACCGACTATCGCGGTCAACGGGGCGTCACGCGGACTCGAACGGTTGGCCATGGCGAGAATCGTCGAACCGAGACCTACACCGAGTGGTACCCCGCGAGCGGACGCGTGTGGAACGAGTTCGACGACGTGACGATTCTCGGCAACACCGGGTTCACCCCGAAGTACGTCAACAAACTCGATCCCTGGCCCTCAGAGCAGATTCAGCCGTACAACTCGGACTTCATCGCCGGACACCTCTGCCGCACCTATGACCGCGATATCGAGGACTGCTTCATCGATGCGAAAAACATCATGGACGCCACCATCGACCAGACCATTCGTGGCGACATCGGTGGTAGCGACCAGCGCATCCACGAGGCGCGCACGCAGCTCTCCAACGTCACGTACAAACACGTGCTCCTGCCGATTTGGCTCCTCACGGTGATCTACGAGGGCCAGCCCTGGCAGGTGTTCATCAACGGCGCAACCGGCGAGATCCACGGCGAGCGGCCGTGGAGCAAGGTCAAGATTGCGGCGACCGTTGCGACCGTCATCTTGGTGATCGTGGCCCTTATTGTCCTTCGAACTCTGGCAGGCTGATTCCTATGGCTGGCTTTCTCCTCACCATTCTCATTCTCGGCGTTCTGGTCGTTGGCGGCCTCGCCGCCGCGGCCGTTCTCGGCGGCAAGGCGGTCGGGAAGAACGCGGAGAAGAAGAACCAGGTGGTCGCTGGCATCCCGTCGAATGCTCCCGCCAATTGGTACGGCTCGCATGAACCCGAGGCAAAGTTGCACCGCCGTGTGCGCGACGCTGTGACGGGGCTCCAGGAAACACCCACCGACGATCCGAACATGTTCGAAGTCCGGGCATCGGTGGAACGCGAAGCGGTCTCGCTCGACAACCAGATCGTTGCGGCCTCGAAGCTTGCCGATCGCCTCAAGCCGGACGTTCTCGAGAGTCTCAGCGCAGCGGTCGATCAGTTTGAAGACATCACGGCACGGTTGATCACCCGAACGAGCGGGCTCGACGACGACAACGTCCGTGGCGAACTCGACGAGCTCACCGAACGGCTCGACCTCCTCCGCGAGGCTCGCCAAGAGGTTGACGAGGCGCAACAAGAGGGTGGCACCCAGTACTTTGACTGAGCAGCACCTGGACTGACCAGTACGTTGCGCGGGTTTTGAACGGCGCGGACAGCTCTTACTCCAGCCCACCCGGGATTCGACCGATATCTCAGGTGTGAACGATCTGTTCAATCCACCTTCTGCCACCCAGGAAGCCAACGGTCCTCGCCGACAGGCGGCGCCGCCAGCCGATCCGCTTCGGCGTACGAGCGTCGTCGATCGTGGCGGTGTCTCCACCTTGTCGTGCCGCGGTTGTGGTGGAGCGATGCGCTTTGGCATCGACGAACAACACGTCGTTTGCGTCGAGTGTGGCGAGGCCGAAGCCATCCAGGCCACCAGCGACGTTGCGCCGCTCCGCCGAGCCGAAGCCCGTGCGGTCCAGCCGTTCACATCGGGCATCAATCGATCCCCACACCACCACGCCCCTCAAACGCGTGACCAGCAGATTCAAGAGATCACCTGTCCGACCTGTGGCGGCGACGAGATCTTTGTCGGCACGCTCGCGTCGACCTCGTGTCCGTTCTGTGCTGGCGAACTTCTGCGGAGTGATGCCCACCAGCTCGTTGGCGATCTGCGGGTCGACGGCATCATCCCCTTCCAGATCACCGAGGCCGAGACACGGGCGGCGATCAAACGCTGGGTCAAGAAGCAGCGTCTCGCTCCCGACTCGTTCAGCGCTGACAGCGTGGTCGAGACACTGCAGAGCGTGTATCTCGGTGCCTACCTGTTCGACCTCACGACGCTCACGACATTCCGCGGTGAACGTGGCGACATCTATCGAGACCACGAGGGCAACGAAAAGATCAAGTGGACCGGCCAATCCGGCACGAAGCGCGATCAATTCGGGAACGCCGTCGTGATCGCAAGCGACCGGATCAGCCCGATCCACAGTGCCGCGCTCTACCCCTGGCCCTTCCCCAACGTTCGAGATTTCGATCCGGGTTTCCTTGCCGGGCACCTTTCCCACACCGTCGACCGCCAGCCTGAAGCGTGCATCCCTGAAGCCGTCCAAGTGATCGACGACAAGGTGGTCCATTCGATCAAGATGGTGATCGGCGGCGACAAGCAGCGCGTCAACTCCAAGGGAACGATCGTCGAATCGGCGTCCCAGCGGCATCTGCTCGTGCCGGTTTGGATGTCCACCCTTCAGCACAACGGCAACACCCATCACGTGGTCGTCAACGGAGCGACCGGCGCGGTGAGCGGCGATGCACCGACGAGCAAATTGAAGATCGCGCTCTACGCCACCTTGGTTCTGTTCGTGATCGTCAGCCTGGTCATCGGTGTCATGACACTGATGTCAACGGTTGGTGTCGCCGATGGCGTCGCCCTTTCGTAAACGTCTCCACCGGCGCTCATTGGGCACGTCGTTGGTCCACCAGGTGACAAAACCCCGTCAGGGCTAGGGCAATCCGGGCAACCGCACTAGCTTGTGGGGCGCTATGGACGCACCTGCAAGCGAAGACCTCACACTCGTTGAACCACAGACCAAGCGGCCAAAGGCCAGCCAGGTCTGGCTGGCGGTTGGCGCCTCGATCGCCTTCGTCACCGTGTTGTCAGGCATCGCTGCCGCCGTTTTCCAGTTCCACGACGACTCAGCGATCCAGCGCGAAGTCTTCGAGAACATTCCGAAGTCGTGGAAGCTCGCCTTCTACACGGTGATCCCAATCATGTTGTTGTGGGGCTCGGTGCAGATGTCGTACCGGGTGAAGAACTGGGAGCGCGGGGCTCCGGACAACCGCAAGACCACGCCCAAGAACGCCAAGAAGCGTCTGGCCGACTTCCGTTCCGGCATCTACATGCAGACGCTCATGCGCGAGCCCGGCGCCGGCATCATGCATGCCCTCATCTACTTCAACTTCTTGATTCTGCTCGCCGTCACCACGGTGCTCGAGATCAACCACCAGGTGCCCGAGAGCCTCAAGTTCCTCAACGGCAACGTCTACAAGGGTTATGCCCTCGTCGGTGACCTCGCCGGTGTTGGCTTCATCGCCGGCATGCTCCTCGCGATCGCCCGCCGCTACGGCCCGAAGAGCTGGCGCCCCTACCGCATTGCGGTGAAGTCGAAGCCAGAACACATCATCATCAACGGCGTGCTGCTGTCGATCGGTGTGACCGGTTTTGGCGCCGAAGCATTCCGCATCGCCGAGCAAGACTTCCCCGAGTTCGAGAAGTGGAGCGTGGTTGGTTACCCGCTCGCCCAGGCCGTCGACGGTCTCGGTAACGCCTCCGGCTGGCATCAAGGCTGGTGGCTCGCTCACGTGCTCACGTTCGTCGCATTCCTGGCCATCATCCCCGGAACGATGATGCGCCACATGTTCACCTCACCGGCGAACATGTATCTGTCAGATCGCGATCGGCCAAAGGGCGCCATGCGTGCCATGCCCGATCTCGAGAACACCACCCTCGAGACCTTCGGTGCCTCGACCGTCGACAGCTTCACCTGGAAACAGCTGATGGACACCGACGCCTGCACGATGTGCGGTCGCTGCACCTCGGTCTGCCCCGCCAACGCAACCGGCAAGCCGCTCGATCCACGCGAGATCGTCCTCAAGACGGGTGAAGTCATGAGCCGCAGCGGCGATCCCGCCGTCGCTCCCCCACTCGGCGTCATCGCCGAGATCCAGGTTGAAACCGACTCCGTCTTCGAACGCATCAGCACCGAAGAGGTCTGGGCCTGCACCAGCTGCAAGGCGTGCGACGAAATCTGCCCGGTCAACATCGAGATCCTCGACAAGATCCTCGACATGCGTCGTTACCTCACCCTGATGGAAAGCGACTTCCCCACCGAGCTCGGCACCGCCTTCCGTGCGATGGAGAACTCCTCAAACCCGTGGGGCATGAGCCAGAGCACCCGCGCCGACTGGGCCAAGGATCTCGACGTTCCAATCATCGACGCCGACTCACCGCTCACCCACGAGTACCTCTACTGGGTTGGTTGCGCAGGCAGCTTCGATGACAAGAACCAAAAGGTCACCCAGTCGATGGCCAAGCTCCTCGACCGAGCCAACATCGACTTCGCCATCCTCGGCCCGTCCGAGCTTTGCACCGGCGACTCCGCTCGTCGCTCGGGCAACGAGTATCTCTTCCAGATGCTGGCCAAGCAGAACATCGAGACGCTCAACGGCATCGGCGTGAAGAAGATCATCACGCAGTGCCCGCACTGCTTCAACACTCTGATGAACGAGTACCCCCAACTCGGCGGCAAGTACGAAGTTGTGCACCACAGCCAATTCCTCGAGTGGCTCATCGACCAGGGCAAGCTCGACGTCGACTCAGCATCGCTCGAGGAGCGCATCGTCTATCACGACAGCTGCTATCTCGGTCGCCACAACGACGTGCACCTCTCACCTCGAAACGTCATCGGCTCACTCAAGGGTGTGCAGATCGTCGAGGCCGGACGCAACGGCACACAAGGCATGTGCTGCGGTGCTGGTGGCGCTCGAATGTGGATGGAAGAAGACATCGGTTCCAAGGTCAACGATGAGCGTTCGCTCGAGTTGATCGAGACCGGCGCCAGCCGGGTCGCAACCGCCTGCCCCTTCTGTTACGTCATGATGGATGATGGCGTGAAGGGCCACGGCAAGGAAGAGTCCGACGTGCGCGTCGCCGACATTGCCATGCATCTTCTCGAAGCGATCGAGGCTGGCGAGGCGAAGACCGCAGCAACCGCTGACGCTCGCCGAGGGGCGATCGAATCGGGAAGTCCTGGCGGGGCAACCAACCCGGCCAGCCCGAACGA
>CALEWY010000121.1 GCA_937925335.1 uncultured Acidimicrobiales bacterium | reverse complement strand
CGTACTTGTTGGTGTCGCCGGCGTCGTACCAACCGCCGCTCAGATCTCGGGCTGTTCCCGGGGTCGGGTCGTCAACCCAGCGGGCCTCGGTGTCTTGCCCCGGACCGATCAACGCAGCGGGCCCGGCCCAGGCGTCGGACGGGCCGCCGGTGAACGTGCTCGTGTTCGCCCGGTTGAGGAAGAAGGCGCGGAGTGCGGTGTCGAGCAGTTCGTCGTAGACATCGCGAGCGATCGTGAAGGGATCGCTTCGCTCCAAGGTGACGGGGTTGACGATCTCGTAGTCGCCCTCGGCGGTGACCCAACTGAAGTCGAATCGAGATCCGCTGTCGCCCGATGCTGGGTCGATCGCGCCTCGGTTCCATGGCACTGATCGGCCCGAAAAGACCACGACATCATCCGACATTCGGCGAACCTCGAGCTGGGTCGCTGGCTGGTTCACCACGATGGCGACCTTCGCCGCCGTCGGCAGGTAGCCGAACTGATCGACGAGGATTGTGACGGTGCCGTCCGCTTGGGTCGCGTCCTCTTGGGCACTGGCCGTCGGCGCGTTCGTGACGCCGACTCCGATCGTCGTCGACGACATGAACAGGACGCCAAAAACGAGGATTCGCAAAGATCGCATGACCACACCATGACGATGTGTTTATGAAGCGATCGTGAAGGCAGCTCAAGATCCACCCGGTTTCTGGCCGACATCAAGGGTCTATGCCGCCAGCAACCACGAAGCCGCCAGCAACCACGACGCCAACACGACCAGGGGCGCTCCAGACTCAGACGCGCCGTCCCGTCATCCTCCTCGTCGTGGCCACGCTCTTGGCTGCACTCTTTGCCACGATCTCGCCGGCGCCAGCTGGGGCCGCGGTTGCTGGTCCTGATGGCCGAAGCGTCGAACGGCTCTACGTGGCCTACTTCTCCCGTCTTCCCGATGCCGGCGGTCTGGCCTACTGGGAAGGCGAACGAGCAAGCGGTCGAAGCCTCGACGAGATTTCCGAGCGCTTCGCACAGTCGCCCGAATTCGAACGTCTCTACGGCTCGGTCGGTGATGCCGAATTCGTTGAACTCGTCTATCGGAACGTCCTCGATCGCAGCCCCGACGAAGCCGGCCTATCGCATTGGACGAGCCAGCTCGGCTCGGGTGCACTGACCCGCGGTGGTGTGATGCTCGGCTTCTCCGACTCCGCCGAGTTCAAAGACTCCACCGGGCTGACCGCCCCAGTTCCGTCCGGGCCCGATGAACGAAGTGTCGAGCGCCTCTACGCCGCCTACTTCCTCCGCGAGGCCGACGCCGATGGCCTGGCCTACTGGCTCGGCCGAGAGCGCGCCGGATGGACGCTGTCCGCCATCTCGGAGACGTTTGCCGAATCGCCGGAGTTCGACCGTCTCTACGGCTCGTTGAGTGACGCCGAGTTCGTCGAACTCGTCTACCAAAACGTGCTCGGCCGAGCGCCCGAGGCGTCGGGTTTGGCGCATTGGACCAACCAGCTCGCTACAGGTGCGCTCACCCGTGGCGGTGTGATGCTTGGTTTCTCGGACTCGTCAGAGTTCAAAACCTCGAGCGGCTTGACCGGCCCACGGCCCGCGCCAGAACCCGGCGACATTCCTCAGGCTGGCAACCCTGCTGGCACCGCCGCGATCCCCGCTGAAGCGGCGGCGGTCGACACGAGCATCGCCGATCACATCGTCGGCTCGGGCACACCCGCCAGCTGCACCTCAGCGGCCGTCGTCGCAGCGGTCGCACAAGGCGGAACCATCCGCTTCAACTGCGGAGCTGACCCAGTCACGATCGTGATGACCGACACCGCCCGCGTGTTCAACAACGCCAACCCTGACGTGGTCATCGACGGCGGCGGGCTCGTCACCCTTTCCGGTGGCGGCGAACGGCGAATCCTCTACATGAACACCTGCGACCCGGACTTGGTCTGGACTACCGCCCACTGCCAGAACCAGGATCATCCTCGCCTCACCGTGCAGAACATCAACTTCGTCGATGCGGTTGTCGAGGGTGATCAAGACCTCGGTGGCGGCGGCTCAGCAATGTGGGTTCGCGGCGGTCGACTCAAGATCGTGAACGCCACGTTCGCTCGCAACCGCTGCGATGCAACCGGCCCCGACGTCGGCGGCGCCGTGCGAGTCTTCAGCCAGTACAACAACCAGCCCGTCTACGTCGTTAACTCGACGTTCGGCGGCGCACCCGGCCAAGGCAACGTGTGCTCGAACGGCGGAGGACTCAGCGCAATCGGCGTCTCCTTCACCGTGCTCAACAGCTTGTTCAGCCACAACGAAGCCACCGGCAACGGCGCCAATCCGGCGCAGAACGGCACCCCCGGTGGGGGCAGCGGCGGTGCCATCTACAACGACGGCAACACCTTCACGCTCACCGTCGCCGGCACGATCATCGAAGACAACCACGCCAACGAAGGCGGCGGTGCGATCTTCTTCGTGAGCAACAACCGAACCGGACGCCTCGTCATCGACGGCTCGACGCTGCGTCGCAATCCAAGCGACGGCTTCGAGACCCAGGGCCTCCCCGGCATCTTCTACCTCGGAAACGGCAACCCGGCCATCACCAACTCGTCACTTTCGTAACGCCCGGGTTCGAATCGAGCAGGTTGCGGAGGGAATCGCCGCAACAACTTGCGGGATATCCCTCCACATTGTGACGCGCATGGTTTGCGGAGGGGATCGCCGCAACAACTTGTGGGATATCCCTCCACATTGTGTCGCGCCTGGTTTGCGGAGGGGATCGCCGCAAGAACTTGTGGGATATCCCTCCGCTTCGATGAGGCTGGCGCCTGACTGTGCTGGCGAAGGCGCTTGCGGGTACACAAGTGGTCATGACCGTCGTGAAGATCAACGCACTCGAGATTCCGCCGCAGGCTGGCGATGAGATCGTGAAGCGGTTTACCGCTCGGATGAACAGCTTGACCGACGTCGCTGGGTTCGAAGGCTTCGAACTCCTGCGCCCCACTGGCGACACCGAGACTCGCTGGTTTGTCTACACCCGGTGGGCCGATCAGGCCTCCTATGAAGGCTGGCGCGATGGAGACGGCGCAGCCAACGCCCACGCCCGTCCATCGGCGAGCGAAGGCGGAGAGACTGAAGGTGACGCTGATGAGGCGCCACCGCAGCGTCCGGTCAGCATGGGCGCCACGCTCCTCGAGTTCGAGGTCGAGGTGTCAGCCGGCGCCAGCGGCGTCTGATCCCAGCAGGCTGAATTTCTGACGACTGCGTGGCGCGTTCCTGACGACTGCGTGGCGCGTTTCTGACGACGGCGTGGCGGCGCGCAGGCGTTAGCTGGTCGCGGATTCAGACGTGAGGCCGAGCGCAACGACTCCCGCGATCGCGGCGAAGGCCGCCGCCATCCACAGCGATGCGCCAAGACCACCGATGAGCGCGAGCACGCCGGAGAGCAGCGTGCCGACGAGTCGACCTGCGGCGTTGGCTGAGTAGTAGAACCCGACGTCCATCGCGACGTCGTCCGGGCTCTTCGAGAACGCCAAGATCAAGAAGGAGTGGACCGACGAGTTCACTGCGAAGATCACGCCAAACACGCAGAGCCCGATGATGATCAATGCTTGGATAGCCGAGTCATCGGTCGAGCCGACGGTGGCGATCAACGCCAGACTCGTTGTGGCCCCGGCGAGGACCAAACCCCACAAGCCCGGGCTCGCCGAAGCCGCACCGGTCGACGATCGTCGTCCCGCCGCAACGATGCTCGGCGTGAACGATTGCACCACGCCATAGCCGATCACCCAGATCGCCAAGAACGCTCCGATGCGTTGGAACGACCAACCGACTCGGTCGGCCAGAAACACGGGCAAGGCGACGACGAACCAGATGTCGCGCGAACCAAACAGGAAGAAGCGGGCGATCGACAAGCGGTTGATCTCCGAGGACTTGGCAAACAACGAGCCAACCGCTGGCTTGGTCGATGCTCGCCCAAGGTCGCTGTCCAAAAGCACCAGGACGGCGGCCAGCACGACGACCAAAACGCCAGCCATGAGTCGCAGCGCGAATTCGAGACCGACCCATCCGAGAAGCGCACCGCCGAGAAAGAACCCCACCCCTTTCAGCGCGTTCTTCGACCCGGTCAGCGCAGCAACCCAGCGGAAGAGTCGGTTGTGCGTCGCGCTCGTCTCGAGCTCGCCGGAGTCAGCGTCGTCAGAATCGGAGTCAGCGGCGTCGGAGCGAGCGTTGGTGGCCTTGGCGGTGGCGGTGAGGAGTTTCACCGAGCTCTTCGCACTCATCTTGGTGAGGTCTTTCGCGACGCCGGACAACGCCTGCACTCCCATCACGAAGGCGACCGTCGCCAGCTCACCCCAACCGGCGCCCCGAAGCGACAGTGCGACCAGCGCCACGATCTGCAACGCCAAGCCCGCGTAGAGGGTTCGGTCGAGCCCGTGACGAGCTCCGATCCACCCACCAAACAGGTTGGTCCCCACCCCGAACGCCTCGTAGAGGAGGAAAAGAAACGCAAGTGAGACGGGGCTGTAACCGAGTTCGTGGAATGCGAGCAGCACGAGCGTCCGCAGGGCGCCGTCGGTGATCGTGAATGCCCAATACGCCGCCGTAACAGTGGCGTAATCCGTAGTTGCGCTGGCCCCGAGGGCGGTCATCGGCACGCCGGAAGACTACGCATTGGACCCCGACGCCGGTGGCGCCGGGCGCCGGAGTTCACCCGCTGTGGTGGGTTGTTTACCTTCCGTTCACTTTGCAACCCCTTTGGTGTCAACTCGCCTCTTTACGTTTTCAGTAACAGGGGCGGATGATCACAGGGATCGCCTGCCTCACCGATGAAAATCGCCAAGGAGGCGTAACCCCTATGACGAAGTCTCTTGCGAAGATGCTCGCTTTGCTCTTCGCCTTCACCCTGATCGCCGCAGCCTGCGGCGGTGGCTCCGACTCAGCAAGCGGTGACTCAGCAAGTGGCTCGAGCGACAGCGGCGACTGCGGCGCTGGCGACATCAACGCTTCCGGCTCGTCCACCGTCGAGCCCATCACGACCCGTGTCGCTGAGCTCTACGAAGACGTTTGCCCCGACACGTTCGTCACGGTCGATGGCCCTGGAACCGGCGACGGCTTCGCACTCTTCTGCGCCGGCGAAACCGACATCTCCGATGCCTCTCGAACGATCAAGGACTCCGAGGCTGAAGACTGCGCAGACAACGGCATCGAGTTCACCGAACTCGAGATTGCCTTCGACGGCATCGCGATCCTGACCAGCCCCGAGAACTCAGCGGTCCAGTGCCTGAGCTTCGTCGACCTCTACGCCCTTCTCGGCGGCGAGTCGGCCGGCTTCGAGACCTGGGCCGATGCGTCAGCGCTCGGTGAGAGCCTCGGCTCGACCGTCGCTCCCTACCCGGATGCTCCGCTCGACATCAGCGCACCCGGCACCGAGTCCGGCACCTATGACAGCTTCGTCGAGATCGTGCTCGAAGGTGTCGCCGAGGAAAGCCAGGGCGAGGACGTTCCGAACGGCTTCATCCGTACCGACTTCTCCGGCAACGCCGATGACAACGTGATCATCGAAGGCATCGCTGGCAGTGGCACCAGCATCGGCTGGGTCGGTTTCGCATTCGCCGAGGAGAACCTCGATCGGGTCCAGGACATCCAGATCGCAGCCGAGCCCGGTGGCGACTGCGTCTCGCCGACGATCGACACGATCGCCGATGGCAGCTACCCGGTGAGCCGCTCGCTCTACATCTACGTCAACAACGAGAAGATGGAATCGAACCCGGCGCTCGCTCCGTTCATCGACTTCTACCTCAACGACGGCTACGTCGAGTCGGTCACGATGGCCTTTGGCACGACCGGATACGTCGCTCTCCCCGACGATCTGCTCGCCGAGACCAAAGCGGCATTGGGCTAGACCCGATCTGATGGAGCGCTTGACCGGACGGTGCCCGCACCTCGTTGTCTCACCGACAGCGGCACCGTCCGGTAGCGTCCTCCGGCGGATCGATCATCACCTCACACAAGGGCGTTTCTCGTGACTGCATCGTTGTCACTTCCCCCATCGGGAGACACGGACAACCTCCTCGCTGGTAATCCCAAGCGGCGGAACAAGGAAACACGAATCAAGTTTGTGATGACGCTGGCGGCTGCGGTGTCGCTCGTCGTCAGCTTGTTGATCGTCGGTTCGCTGTTGGTCAAGGCCGGCAGCTTCGTCCTCGACGTGAACAACCCGCCAGCCGACACGCTCGACGAATCGGCGGACGGCACCTTTGGTTGGAGCAACCTTTGGGGAACCCAGTGGGCCCCTCGCTTCTTGGAGTTCGACCTCAAGACCCTGATCGTCGGATCCATCGTCGTGACGGTTGTTGCCATGGCGGTCGCGGCCCCGATCGGCCTCGGTGCTGCCGTCTACCTGTCGGAGTACGCCAGCGCTCGGGTCCGCAAGATCCTGAAGCCAGTGCTCGAAGTGCTCGCCGGTATCCCCTCGGTCGTGCTCGGGTTCTTCGCTCTCCGATGGATCGGCCCCAACCTGGTCGACCGGCTCTTTAACTCCGGAACCCAATCGCTACTCGCGGCCGGTCTCGGCGTCGGGTTGCTCACGATTCCACTCGTGGCATCGATCTCCGAAGATGCGATGCGAGCCGTGCCCAGCGCCCTTCGTGAAGCCTCGGCCGGCCTCGGTGCTCGCAAAATCACCACCTCGATCTCGGTCGTCATCCCCGCCGCCGTCTCCGGACTGGTCGCCGCCTTCATCGTGGCCACCTCCCGAGCGATCGGCGAGACGATGGTCGTCTTCCTCGCCGCTGGCGGCTCGGGCAACTCGGCCAACTTCACGCTGAACCCGCTCGACAAGGGCGCAACGATGACCGCCGCAATGGCCTCGCAGGCCTCGGGTACCGACGGGACGATCGTCGAAACGGCGTTCAACTCGCTGTTCTTCGTCGGCGCTGTCCTCTTCCTGATCACGCTGGTTCTGAACGTGATCGCCGATCGCTACGTCCGCCGAGTGCGGCAGAAGTACTAGGGGAGGCGCACGATGGCGATTCTCAACCCACTCGTCGATGGCGAGAAGACCGCAGAGCGAGTTCGAGCGGCGCTCGAGTCCGGCGAGACCGATGTGAAAGACGTCGGCTTTCGTTACCTGCTCATGGCGACGCTGCTCTTCTCCCTGCTCGTTCTCGGTGTGCTCGTCTTCGACGTGGTCAGCGACGGCTCGTCGATCCTCACGAGCCGTCTCGGCGAGTTCCTCACGAACCCATCGCGAACCCGGGCCAGTGAAGCGGGCGTGTTCCAGGGCTTGCGAGGAACGTTCTGGATCGGGATCTTCGTGATCTTCCTCACGTTCCCCATCGGAATCGCCGCCGCGATCTACCTCGAGGAATACGCCAACGACAACGTGTTCACCCGCCTCGTCGACGTGAACATTCGCAACCTCGCCGGCGTGCCCTCGGTCGTCTACGGAATCCTCGGGTTCACGATCTTCGTGCAGCTGCTCGACGGCCTATTCGGCGACGTCGACTCCACCTTCGGTAAGACCACGGCGGCCGGCGGACTCACCCTTGCGGTGTTGTCGCTCCCGATCGTGATCATCACCTCGGCTGAAGCCATCCGAGCCGTCCCGAACAGTTTGCGAGAGGCCGGGTACGGCGTCGGCGCAACGAAGTGGGAAGTGGTTCGCAACCATGTGCTGCCCTACGCCGCTCCCGGCATTCTCACCGGAACGCTGCTCTCGCTCGCTCGGGCGCTGGGCGAGGCCGCACCGCTGATCCTCGTCGGCGCCATCCGCGGCCGTCTTGGATCACGAGCCGGCTTCTTCGACCTCGACCAGCTCGGCGAGCAGTTCACGGCCATGCCGATCGTAATCACCGAGTACGCATCGAAGCCCGGCGAAGACTGGGTGCCGGTCACGTCGGCCGCCATCGTCATCTTGTTGGCCGTGGTTCTCTCGTTCAACGCAGCCGCCGTTCTGCTCAGAAATCGCTTCGAAGCCAAGCGCGAAGGAAAGTGACACAATGACCGAGCGAACCTACGACTCGCACCTTTCTAGTCCCCGCAACTTCGGAGCTACCGCAACAATGACGAACGACACGTCGTCTCCCGCAGCCGACGTCGCAGTCGAGCAATCGATCGTGATGGACGTCAAAGACGTCTCGGTCTACTACTCCGACTTCCGAGCCGTTCGCGACGTGAACATGCCGGTTCGCGAGCACCAAATCACCGCCATGATCGGGCCATCGGGTTGCGGCAAGTCGACCGTGCTCCGGAGCCTGAACCGGATGAACGACCTCATCGACGGAGCGCGCGTCGAAGGGCTCGTCTCCTATCGAGGGATCGATCTTTACGGGCCAAAGGTTGACCCCGTCGAGGTTCGACGCCGCATCGGCATGGTGTTCCAGAAGCCGAACCCGTTCCCGAAGTCGATTCGCGAGAACATCACGTTCGGTCCGCGTATCGCTGGCATCCCAAAGAGTGAGTTCGATGAACTCGTCGAGCGCTCGCTCCGGTCCGCCGCCCTCTGGGAAGAGGTCAAGGATCGTCTCGACAGCTCGGCGCTCGGTCTCTCCGGCGGCCAGCAGCAACGTCTGTGTATCGCTCGAGCGATCGCCACCCAGCCGGACATGTTGCTGATGGACGAGCCGTGCTCCGCGCTCGACCCGATCGCAACCGGTCGTATCGAAGATCTCATGCACGAGCTCAAGGACAACTACACGATCGTGATCGTGACCCACAACATGCAACAGGCCGCCCGGGTCTCCGATCGTTGTGCGTTCTTCACGACCGAGCTCGACTCCCAGAGCGATCGCCGCACCGGCCAACTCGTCGAATACGACGCAACCGACCGGATCTTCTCGAACCCCTCCGATGAGCGAACCGAGAACTACGTCACGGGCCGGTTCGGCTGAGCGTCGCTCGCTCGAAAGCCATGACCACATCCTTCGTTGAGGAGCTCGCTGAACTGCGGTTGCAGGTCGAGCTCATGGCGCTCCGAGTCGGCGGCGCACTCGACTCCACCATCGAATTTCTCGAGACCGGCGATGCTGCCCTGGCTGCGCAGCTGCTCGCGTCCGACGATGAGATCGATGCCATGCAGGTGTCGCTGACCGAGCGTTGTTACAACCTGCTCGTCCGCGAACAGCCGATGGCGTCCGACCTCCGTCTCGTGGTGTCGGTGATCCGGGTTCTGAGTTCGCTCGAGCGTTCAGGCGATCTCTGTTTGCGGATCGCCAACCGAGCCGACGATCATTCGCTCCTCGTCGACCACCCGAGCGTGTTCGAAGTGATCCTCACGCTGAGCCATCACGTTCGTGAGCGGTTCTCTGTGGTGCAGACCGCATGGGCGTCGAGGTCGCTGGATCCTCTCGACGAGCTTGATTCCGCGGTCGCGCTCGAGCGGTTTGCCACGATGTTGCTCGAACGGATCCTGGAGCTGGACGGTCCGGCGGCGGTGCGGGTTGGCCTCGCAGCGTTTGCGATCGGACGCTCTCTCGACAGAATTGGCGACCATACTCAGGTGATGGCGCTTCGTCTCCGATACCTGGAGACCGGCGACCCTGCGTATCTTGCAGAGGAAGTAGCTTGATGACCGACACACCGATCGTTCCTGAACCAGAACCAACCGAACATCGTGTTCGCTACCACCGAGATCTTGAAGAGATCAAGGCGGACATCGTCCGTTTGGGTGCGATGTGCGACGAGATGATTCCGCAGGGCACCGACGTGTTGTTGTCCGGCGAGCTCGGGATGGCCCAACGCTTGATCGACCGCGACGACGATGTCGACCGACTCTCGATTGAGATCGAGGAGCGTTGCTACAACGTGATGGTGCGCCAGTCGCCGATCGCCGGCGAGCTGCGCCAGCTGATCACGATCACCAAGATGGTGGCGGAGATCGAGCGATCCGCCGACCTCATGGTCAACGTCACGAAGGCAGCTCGCCGCATGTACGGCTCGCCGATGACGCCCCAAATCCGCGGCGTTATCGCGTCGATGGCGAAGGAAGCACAGCGACTGCTTCGCCTGTCGATCGACGCCTACGTCGACGAAAACGACGCACTGGCTGGCGCCCTCAACGACATCGACGATCAGCTCGATCAGCTCAACCGAGACATGGTCGAAGCGATCTTCGAAGCGCAGAGCGAGGGGCACATCGATCTCGCCGCAGCCGTGCAACTTGCGCTCATCGCTCGCTACTACGAACGAATCGGTGATCACGCCGTCAACATCGGAAACCGAGTGATCTACATGGTCACCGGTTGGCTGCCTGAGCACAACGGAGCGATCCGTTCTCGCAACCGCAGCGCCGAACACGATGAGGTCGAACCCATCGGAGCGGAGGCCACCACGACCGAAACAAGCTCGGACGATGGCGGTGAACAATCACCGTCGTGACTCTGGTCGCGCTCGTCGTTGGGTTGGCTCTGGGTGTCGGGCTCACCGTCGTCTTCTTGGGAAGGCGCGAACGGCGAGAACGGGCCGATGACGGATCGACGTCGTCGAAGAGCCGTGATCGCGGTCGGCTCAACCGCACGGAAGAGGAGCGGCTCGTCCGGTCGCTCAACGCAGTGCCGATCGGCATCGTCGTGTTCGAGAACGAACAGGCCGTGTTCGCCAATCGGTTCGCACGCCAATTCGACTCCGGTCGTCACACCGATGCGCTGGTCGGCCAAGCCATCGAAGAGCTGGTTCACCGGGCGACGAGCCAGGGCGCGACCGAGGACGAGATCGATCTCTACGGCCCACCGCCCCGGCATCTGAGCCTTCGTGCGCTTCCACTCGAACAGGGTGATGGCACGCCGCTCGGCGAGGGCATCCTCGTCGTCATCGAAGACACGTCCGAACGAAACCTCGTCGAAGCGCTCCGACGCGACTTCGTGGCCAACGTCAGCCATGAGTTGAAGACGCCGGTCGGGGCGATGGGAGTGCTCGCCGAAACGCTGATCGATGAACACGACCCCAGCGTGATCGAGCGCCTGTCGCAGCGCCTCCATCATGAGGCGATCCGACTCGGGACGACCATCGACGACCTGCTCACGCTCTCCACCATCGAAGCCGGTGACACGCTGGAACTGGACCGCGTCGACGTTGCAGGCGTCATCGAACGATCGCTCGACCACGTCATGGCTGCCGCCGAACTTCGCCAGATCGAAATTTCGACCGAGATCGATGATGGGTTGATCGTCGAAGGTGATCGTCGCCAGCTCGAATCGGCGATTTCGAACCTGTTGGACAACGCCATCAAGTACTCCGACGAAGGCGCTGAGGTTGAACTGGTCGCAACGGCTGTGGGCCACAACGTCGAGGTGAGCGTCACCGATTCCGGCGATGGCATCCCCGAGCGAGATCTCGAACGAATTTTCGAACGGTTCTACCGAGTGGACCAAGCGCGGAGCCGCAACACCGGAGGAACGGGCCTGGGGCTCTCGATCGTTCGCCACGTCGCGATCAACCACGGCGGGACGGTGACGGTGCGGTCTCGTGAAGGTGTCGGAACGAGTTTCACGCTGCGCATCGCGACCAGCCCGTCGGTGGCCGCTGAGTTGACCGGTAAACGGCCAAACGGCGAGGAGGTGGCCAATGTCCGGTGAACGCGTGCTCGTCGTTGAGGACGAGGAGTCCTTTATCGACGCACTCGAGATCGGATTGGCCCGCGAGGGTTTCGAGCTTGAGTTCGCTCGAGATGGCAAAGAGGCGCTCGATGCCTTCGCAGCAGGAGTTGCCAGCGGCAATCCGCATGATCTGTTGTTGCTCGACTTGATGCTGCCTCGCATCTCGGGTGTCGATGTGTGCCGCGAGATCCGCAGAACGTCGAAGGTCCCGATCATCATGGTGACGGCCAAGTCGAGCGAGCTCGACACCGTCGTTGGTCTCGAGGTCGGCGCGGACGATTACGTCACCAAGCCCTATCGAATGCGAGAGCTCGTCGCTCGAATGCGAGCGGTGATGCGGCGGCGAGATGATTCGCCTCCTGCTCCGGCAGACCCGGTCGACGACCGGACGAGCGCCCCACTGGTGGCAGGACGAATCCGTCTCGACGTCGATCGTCATGAGGTCACCATCGACGGCGAGCGCGTGAAGTTGCCGCTGAAAGAGTTCGATCTGCTGTCGCTGTTCATGGAGAACGTTGGGCTGGTGCTCACGCGCGACACGTTGATCGATCGGGTGTGGGGACACGACTACGTGGGTGACACCAAGACGCTTGACGTGCACATCAAACGGCTGCGCAGCAAGGTCGAAGCCGACCCATCGAATCCCACATGCATCGTCACGATCCGGGGCCTGGGCTACAAGATGACGGTTGCAGCGGACTGAACGTTCGTCGGCACGCTGATGCGGCGCGACGCCAAGTCAGGTGCTGCAGGTTTCGTCGCTGTGTGATCACACAAACCGCCGGACCGACTATTGCAGGCGGGCTTCGCTGGTGACGTCGTAGCCAACAGCGACTTCCCACTCACCCCACCAGCCGTGGTCGGTCATGAGATCGGACGAACAGCTCGAGCACTTGCCGGCAGCGTCGACCACAACTGGGGCTCCACAGTTCGGGCAGGTGCCGGTGATGACGCGTGATCGGCGATGAGCGCCCTCTTCGCCGAATCGTTCGAAACCGAGGCGCATGCCGTCGGGGCCGGTGAAGTCTACGTAGGCGACCGTGCCGGTCGGGTTGACGCCGAGATCACCCTTGGCGGTGAACGTCGCTGTGCCGGATTCAGACCGCTTGAACGAGTGCGACTTCCAGGTGACCTTGCGGTCGTCCGGGCCGCCTCCCATCGCGAAGATTTCGGCGTCTTCCCACAATGTGGCAACGGTTCTGTCGTAGTTCTCGATCGAGACCCAGAACATGCGTCCGTCGATGTCGCTGATGAGATGCTCGATCCAGCGATCGCCGGCCTCGTCCATGATCATCGTGCCCTTGATCACGCCCCTCTTGCCCTGAATGAGGGTTGCAGCACCGACTGGAGCGTTTGCCAACGCGGTCAACGCAGCGGTGAAGTCGTCCTTCTTGAACCGACCAAACATGGTGAAATCCCTCTCGTTGAGCCAGCCGCCACGAGTGGGCGAGGTGGTGAAAACTATGGCCGAAACAGTACAGCGGCGGTAGGGGTACGCCGATGATTCAAAAACCACCATTACTGTCAGAAGGGGCCAACATCAGACAGTGGCCCCCAGTAATGGCTTCATGAAGGAGGGGAATGCCATGGCGATCGCCGACGACCATCTCGACGTTTCTGGAGATCCTCGCCTCAAGGCTGCTCGGGCTGACGTTGCCGCCCAGGTCGCGATCGACGTGCCCGTTCTTCGTATTGAGCCCCTCGACACCGACGGTCGCCTGCTTCGTCTACAAGCTGGGCCGACCGCCCACGGCGCTGTCACCAGTCGCTTCGTTCGACTCGACGTTGCACTCGTTCGTCTCGACGTTCTCACCGCATCGCACCGCGTGCTTCTCGCCTCAACGCCACTCGGCACCGTCGCTCCAGTCGATGGATGGGAAGCGCAAGAAACCGTCGCCTGCGGGTCAGCGGAAGAATCGGTTCTCGCCGACCGTCTGCCCGACTCTCACGAATGGCACGACGGTGGATGGAACCTTGCGTTCCAGTCCGAACTCAGTACCGATCTCGCCGAGCTCGAAGCGGCTGCAGCCCGCCTCGCATCGGTCGCCTCTCACCCCGCTGCATTGGTCGCCGGATTCCCCGGCCACCCGCTTGCGATCACCGGTCTCACCGTGCATGAACACCGCGCCGCCGACGTACCAACCGTCGAGTGGAGCTCGTGGCATCTGTATCCGGGCGACGACCCCCACATGGTCACCACGACAACAGTGGCCACCCGTCAGGAGAACCAGTCATGACGACAACAACAACTCGTCAACCACAGCACGTTCGCTACTTCGTGGCACTCATCACGGCCTTCGCTTTGATCGCCGCAGCATGTGGCAAGGGCCCCGACCTTCCAAAGACGGTCGACGCGGCGCCAGCGATTCAGAACCGTTCGAACGCCGCGGCTCTCGAAGTCGATGGCACGAGCAGCGATATCCAGTGGGCGGCGAGCGGTAGTCCGGCCTCGGTGGCCGACTCGATCGCCAGCATCGAAGCGCCTGACGAACGATCAGACGACGCTGGCGGCGACGTCTTCTTGCTCTATAGCAGCGGCACGGTCTGGGTCACCCCAGCTCCCGGCGGCGGCTCAGCAGTGTTGCTGTACCAAGACAACGATCAGGCGTACAACCGACACAACGGCATCCTCATCCTCAACAGTCGATGGGGTTCGCGAGTAAACAACTACCGGTCGAGCGGCGGTAGTAGCAATGGCTTCCGTGGCGGCGGCAGTTCGTCCGGTAAGTAGAAATCGAGGGAGAGAGCAGCCATGGAAGTTTTCATTGATGATCTTGGAAGTACCGTCGCGTGGTTGGCGGTTGCCTTTGCCCTGATGGGCGCCGGCTTCATCGTGGTCGACTTGTTGACCCCTGGCGATCTTCGCAAGCAGGTGTCCGACAATCTCAACGCTGGCCTACTCGTCGGTGGAAAGATGGTGGCCGTCGGCATCATCGTGTTCTCTGCGATCTGGACCGCCCCTGATGGTTTGTCGGACGGGCTGATTGAGGCCGTTCTCTACAGCAGCCTCGGGTTGGTCATGTCCGCCATTGCCTTCCTTCTTGTCGATGTGGTGTTGCCGGTTGATTTGCGGCGCATCGTCGAAGAGAAGGAATTCGACCCTGCGGTGTGCGTTGCGGTGGGTGCTGAGGTCGGCCTCGCCCTCGTCGTGGCCGCCGCTATCTCCTGACCTCCCTTCACAATCGGCGGCGTTTGCTGCTGTTCGTCGCGGCGATCATCGCTGGGGCGGGCGTGGCCTATGAGCTCTCGCTCATGCTGCTCGGAACCGTCACGGTCGGCAGCACCGAACGAGCCAACGCGATCGTGCTTGGCACCGCCATGCTCGGCATGGGAATCGGTGCAACGACCGGCGGCCGCTGGGCCGACAAGCCGGTCGTCAACTTCGTTCGAATCGAGATCGTGCTTGCGCTCCTCGGTGGCGCAGCGGCACCCATGCTCTATTGGTCGTGGGCTCGCCTCGATTCACTCTGGGGCCCGCTGCTTGGCATCTCGCTCGCCATCGGCGTGTGCATCGGCGCGGAGATGCCGTTGCTCGCCGCGCTCAACGACAAGCTGTCCAAGCAATCGGCAGCAACCGTCGTGTCGAGCTACACCGCAGCCGACTACTTCGGGGCCCTCGTCGGCGCGATCGGGTTTGCGTTCTTTGTCCGCCCCGTCTTCGGGTTGGTGTCTGGCACCGTTCTGATCGCGGCGATCAACCTCGTCGCCGCCGGTGCCGTTGTGTTCATCGTGCCGACGGACGGCCGACGTTTCGTCGTGCCGTGGATGGCAGCCGGTGCGCTCGGCCTCGTGGGCGTCGCCCTCGCCGCTCCATCGATCGTGACCGACGGCCGCCAAGCCCTCTTCCGTGATCCGATCATCGCTCGCGAAGAGAGTGGTGTTCAAGAGCTCGTCGTCACCTCCCGCACGCACCCCGGCGGTGTTGTCGACACGCGGCTGTTCTTGAACAACGATCTGCAGCTCTCGAGTGTCGACGAACATCGCTATCACGAGTCGCTCGTGCACCCGGCGGTGTCCGGTTCGGCCAACGTGCTCATCCTCGGTGGCGGTGATTGCCTCGCCGCTCGTGAGGCGCTGCGCCATGACACCGTCGAATCCGTCACGCTGGTTGAACTCGATCCAACCGTCGTCGAACTGATGCGATCGATCCCCGAACTCGAAGCGATCCAAGACGGTGCGTGTGACGATGACCGTCTCACGATCGTGAACGACGACGCGTTCGTTTGGGCCGAAGAGGCCGTCGACGCCGGCCGTACGTTCGACTCGATCGTTGTCGATTTTCCGGACCCCGACACCCCTGCGCTTGGCAGGCTCTACTCAGTCGAGATCTATCAGGTGCTCGATGATCTACTGGCCGCCGACGGCGTGATGGCCGTGCAATGTGGCTCGCCGTTCTTCGCGCCCCGTGCCTACTGGACCTGTGCCGACACGCTCGAGGCCGCCGGATGGTCGCTCACGAGTTACCACGTTGACGTTCCCTCCTTCGGCGATTGGGGCTTCCACCTCGCCGGCCGATCCGGCCCACCGGAGGTCGATATCCCGCCACTCGACGGCACCCGCTTCATCGACGACACCGTCTTCGCCGCCGCACGTGTCTTCCCCGCCGACGTCGCCCGAGCCAATTTCGACACCCGCCCCTCAACGATCCTCGATCCAGCGATCGTCGCTGCCGCCCAAGGAGCCTGGGTCGGCTACGACGGGTGACGCCGTTCGCTTCGCTCACTTACCGAGTTTTTCGCAGGCGAAAAACTCGCGTCGTGCGTCGGCAACCTCGTGGGGTCAGACCTCGATTTACGCAGGTTGATCAGGTTTCGGCGGGGCGTTTGAGCATCATGACGCTGCAGGGGTCGAGAGCTTCGCCGGGGTGGTTGACCGAACCCAAGAACTCGAAGCCGGCCTTTTCGAGGGCTCGACACGATGGGACGTTGGCGGTGTAGGGCCCGGCCACGGCCTGGGTGAACCAGGGATGTTTGCCGAACACGACATCGGCGGCGAACGCCTTGATCATCGCGGTGCCGAGGCCCTGTCCTCGACGGTCTGGCGCTCCGACCAGGTAGTCGATTCCGGCCGCTGTCTCCTCAACCCCGAGTGGGAACCAGGGTTTGGACTCGGACAAGCCATCGAGCACCCGCCAGCAGCAGATCCATCCAACCGGCTCGTCCTCGACGACGGCGATCCAGTGCTCGATCTTGTCGGCATCGTCGCGATCGGGCGAGTAGTTCGCCGTAATCGAGGGCATTGAGACGTCTTCGCCCTCCCACCACTCAACAACACCTGGCTCATTGAGCCAGGTGTGCATGAGTTCGAGATCGTCGTTCTCCAGGAGGCGGAAGCTGATGTCCTCGGGCGAAAGGGCCATGCCCCTATCGAAGCACCATCCAGCGGCGCAGGCTCAACTTTCTGGCTGCGACTGCGACCGTTGCGACGGCGACGAGGGGAGCGGGCGCCCCAAGCATTCGTGCCGCAAGCCCCGCCAACGCCCCAGCGGTGGTGATCGTCGCCGCATGCCCGGCGGCTGCTCCGGCCACGATCCCATGCTTCGGCTCTCGGCTGGCGACAAAGGCAGCGCTCGCAACTGCCGCGGCAGCGACCGGAACGACTGCGCCAGCAGCCAGAGCCGCTCCGGCCGTGGTCGCGGCGCTAAGCCCGACGTAGGTTCCGACGCTCGCCGGGTTGAAATCGGGGGCGCAGTCGAGAGCGTCGGGTGGGGGAGGAGCGGCTGACACGATGTGGCGCCGGTTGTAGGTGATCAGCCAATACGCCTTGTCGAGCGCTCGACGAGTGGGTTGTGCTCGCAGCACTGGAGCGGCGAACGGCATTCGATCAGCGAGGAGTGGGAGGATGCCATCGAGGCCGTAGGTCACGGACTCGGTCGTTTTGTCGTAGAGGGGAATCTCGTGGCGAGCTCGGTCCATGTCCAACGCCGCGATCGCCGTGGCATCGATGGTGGAGAACGCCGTTCGGTCTGCCCAGCCGAGCGAGGCGAACACCGAGGTGTAGCCCCGACACATCGGACACACGTCGTCGTACACGAATGCAGGAAGCGTGGTCATAAATCTTGAGCGTACGCTCAAACATTTGTCCGGTCGAGAGGGAACGAAATGACTCCTGTCACGTGTTGAGGACTGCATGAACAATGCGCGTCGACAACTTGTGTTCCTCGCCGGTGCGCTCGTTTTGTCGATGTCGACGTGGTTTTCGACGGCCGCTGTTCTGTCGCAATTGCGGGAACAGTGGGATCTCTCATCGGCCCAGGCGAGTTGGCTCACGATCGTTGTCCAGCTGGGGTTCGTTGCGGGCGCAGCCGGTTCATCGCTGACGAACTTGGCCGATCGGGTGTCGCCTCTTCGCCTGATCTTGGTCGGTGCGAGTGGAGCTGCGGTCGCCAACGGATTGGTTGTCGTCGCCGGGTCCTTCGGTCCGGCCGTGACCGCCCGCTTCGTCACGGGCGCCTTCCTCGCCCTCGTCTATCCACCCGCGCTGAAGGCGATGTCGAGTTGGTATCGAACGGGCCGGGGGATGGCTCTGGGCGTGATGATCGGTGCGCTGACGCTCGGCTCAGCTCTGCCACATCTCGTCAACGCCATCGGTGGCCTTGGCTGGCGAACGACGCTCCTCATCGCTTCTGCGTTGACGCTCACCGGGGGCTTCATCGCAGAACGATTCGTGTCGGAGGGTCCGTATGCGACGAAGGCTGCGGCGTTCGATCCGGCTCAGGTTCGAGCCATCGTGGCCAACCGCGACTTCCGGCTGGCCAGCGTCGGCTACTTCGGCCACATGTGGGAGCTCTATGCGATGTGGGCCTGGATCGCCGCGTTCTATCGAGACGTCTTCACCTCTCCCAGGGTTGCGTCGCTCGTTGCGTTCTCGGTGATCGCTGCGGGTGCTGCCGGCTCGGTCCATGCCGGACGGATGTCTGACCGAGTGAGTCGAACCGAAGCCGCCGCCCTTGCCATGCGATGGTCGGCGTCGGTCGCCGTTGTGATGGGATTCCTGCTCGATGCCCCGTTGCCAATCGTGGTCGGGGTTGGTCTCGTCTGGGGCTTCTGGGTGGTCGCCGACTCGGCCCAGTTCTCGACGATCGTGACCGAAGTGGTCGACGCCCGCTACGTCGGGACGGCGCTCACCATGCAGCTGGCGGCGGGCTTCGTGCTGACGGTCTTCACCATCTTCTTCGTCCCGATCATCCGCGATGCCCACGGGTGGGGCTGGGCCTTCCTATTGCTCGCCCCCGGTCCGATTCTCGGCGCCGCAGCCATGCGTGCACTTCGCGTTGGGCCAAGGCGGGCAGGTTCTCGCCGGCTCGGAATCGGCAAGGCTCGGGTCGTCGCCCCAGAACCAGAACCGGCTCCCGAGATCTACGTCAGCCCGTTCTTCTAAGACGCTGCCCGAAACGCAGACGGCTCTCTGTCGACTTGTGCGCGGTTGAGAGCTAGTCGGCGCCGGGGCCGTCGGTTGGTGGACCCGCGAACGCTTGTGCCTGGTTCATCCATTCGTGTGCGAGATCACCCGTCACCTCGAGTGCGGTGTTGGTGAAGTGACGCCGTTGGGTGGTGACGAGGCAGAAGTCTTCGGCCGTTCCGACCACCGACTGGGCGGCATCATCCGGGCCGAATCGCCAGGTGTCGCCCGATGGGGCAGCGAGCTCGACGCGGATCGGTTCGTCCGGCACTTCGAGCTTGCGGTTGATGTAGGACCAGCCGCGTGTGATGAAGCCGAGTTGTGTGATGTGGCGAAGCCGGTCGGTGGACTCGCGTTCAAGGCCGAGTGTGTCGACGACGTCTTGGCCGTGCGCCCAACACTCCATGAGGCGAGCCGTGAGGAACGATTTCGACCCCATCGACGGTCCGTACCAAATCACCCGATCCTCGTTCTTGAGCTTTGCCGAGGCCTCGGCGAGGATCGTGCGACAACCTCGCCACGCCTCCATTTGCTCGTCTTGATCGAGCGCTCGGAAGCTGGCGAGCGTGGGGTCGGGGTCGCCAGATGGATCGGGCTTCATCATCTCGGCAGCGTGGGCTTGGAAGCGCTCCGGGTCGGTGATCGCCAAGGCGGCGGTGTCGTCGAAGTAGCAGAGGTGGCCGATCTGGTCGGCAACGTCCCAACGAGGGCTGGCCGTTTCGGCGGCCCATTGCTCGGGCGAGAGGTTTGCAACGAGCGCGTCGAGCGCGTCTTGTTCGGCGAGCAGGTCGGAGCGAACTTCGGAAACGTCCATGGGGTGACGTTAGGAGAGTGACTCCAGCGTTGCCATCTGAGCCATCACCGCAGCGGCGGCCTTGACGATCGGATACGCGAGTGCGGCGCCGGTTCCTTCTCCGAGGCGAAGCTGCAGATCGATGATCGGATCGAGGCCGAGATGGGTGAGGGCGGCAGTCGCGGCGGGCTCCACCGAACGGTGGCCTGCGATGAGGTAGCCGACTGCCGCGGAAGAGAGTGCGCTGGCGATCGTTGCCCCGGCGAGCGCGATGACGCCGTCGACGATGACGGGGATCTTCGCCTCGGCACCGGCGAGGCACAGGCCGGCGATGGCCGCGATTTCGAGTCCGCCAACTTCCGAGGTGACGGCGAATGCGTCAGTCATGTCGGCGCCCGAGGCGGCGGCACGGGTCAGGGCATCGGCGATGACGGTGGTCTTGCGTTCGAGCGTTGCGTCGTCGATGCCTGTACCGCGGCCGGTGATCGATCCGACGTCAGCAGGGCTCACACCGGTGAGCGCCGCGATCACTGCGGCGGATGGTGTCGTGTTGCCGATCCCCATGTCTCCCGTCAGGAGGCAGCGGGCGCCATCGGCGATGAGGTCTCGCCCCGTCGACACGCCGAGCATGATTGCGGCGGCCGCTTCGTCTCGGCCCATCGCTGGTTCGGTGCGGAGGTTGGCGGTGCCGGATCGCACCGGCGTATCGATCAGCGTTGACGGGCCGTTTGGTCCAGCGGGAATCGGGGGGATCGGGTGGGCAAGGCCAGCGTTGACGACGACGAGATCGATGCCGTTGCTCGCTGCGATTGCGTTGACCGCCGCGCCACCGGCTCGGAAGTTGGCTGCCATGACCGAGCTGATTTCTTGCGGCCATGGCGAGACACCTTCCGCCAGTACGCCGTGATCGCCAGCGAACACGGCGATCGCTGCAGGGGATGGCTCTGGAGGAATGGTCTCGCCTGCGATCGCTGCCAGTCGGCACCCGATCGTCTCGAGCCCGCCGAGCGAGCCCGGGGGCTTGGCGAGAGTGAGGTGGTGTTCGGCGGCGCTGGCCGATGCTTCGCTGTTCACGGGTGTGAGCGAGTTGAGCAGTGCGGCGAGCGCGTCGAGCGGTTGGTCGAGCATGGCTCGCAAGGTATCGGCGCACCTCTCGGGGTCAAGTCCAGATCGTGGAGAGGTTTGACCGCTTCGGTTTGTGCAACCGAAAGGTTGCGGGAAAGGCGAAGCGGTGACAGGGTGGGGGAATGACGACACCGTTTCGATTCGGTCTGCAGATCTCGCTCGACACCGATACCTACGTCGAGGATGCGAAGGCGGCCGAGGCTGCAGGGTTCGACGTTGTCACCGTCGCTGACCACATCGGGCCTGGTTTGTCGCCCATGCTCGCGTTGTCGGCGATCGCACGAGAAACGTCGACCATTCGCCTCGGCACGTTTGTCATCAACGCCGAGTTTCGTAACCCCGTCCAACTGGCGTGGGAAGCAGCAACACTCGATCGTTTGTCAGACGGCCGGTTCGAACTCGGGATCGGTGCTGGCCACACGCCACAAGAGTTCGCCGCGATCGGCATGGTCAAACAGCCTGGCCGAGTTCGCAAGGAGCGGTTGATGGAATCGGTCGAGATTATGCGGCAGCTCTTCGACGGTAAGGCCGTGAACCACACGAGCGACTTCTTCGATCTTCGCGATGCCAGCCTCGACCAGCCCGTCCAGGGTCGCCTGCCGATCCTCGTTGGTGGAAACGGCGAGGCGCTGCTCCGTCACGCCGGCGCTCACGCCGACATCATCGGCCTGCAGGGCCTCGGCCGCACGCTGGAAGACGGTCACCGTCACACCGTCAACTGGTCGCCTGAACACCTCGATGCACAGGTTGCAAGCGTGGAAGCCGGGGCAGCACAAGCTGGTTCGAGTGGTGCGCCTGGCGGCGCTGAATCCACGAACGGGGAACGCAACGCACTCGTCCAGATCCTCGAGATCAGTGATGGCAGCGATGCGGACACCGCTCGCCTCGACGACGTACGAGATGGGTTGCTCGAACGGGTCGAAGGGTTGACGGCCGATCACCTCGCCGTCACGCCCTACGCACTCATGGGAACGCTCGATGAAGTGGTGGCGAAGATCGAGGCCTGTCGCGAGCGTTGGGGGATCTCCTACTTCGTCGTCCGCGACTGCGAGGCCTTCGCCCCCGTGATCGAACGCTTCCGCTCGTAGGGCGGTTCGTTCGGTACTGCCGACCGAGCTAGCCGATGAACTCGCGCACGCCCTTGTCGTAACACGCAGAGAACGCCTTGAGGCCGTGGCTGCCACCGTTGACGAGGCGGCGCGCACCAGCGAGGTCGCCGGCGAGCAGCGCTTCTTTGATCTTGCGCTCTTTTGACCCGAGGAACGCCGCCAGGATCATCGCTGCGGTCTTTGGATCACAACCGAGATCCGGGTCGTTCTCGAGCTTCTTGCCGAGACCGATGTCTTTGCCGATCGACCGATAGTTGGCTCGGCCGGTGAGTTGCACAAACCCTCGCCCCTTGAACCGATCGCCATCTGGCGCGCCCTTGTTGCCGAGGTCCTTGCGCTTGTCGTATCGGTTGAACGGATGGCCCTTGGGTGACGTGTTGTACTTCGACTTGCCCTCGGGGATCGGCACGAACCCTGCCGTCTCGGCGCGAATGGTGGCCAATGCCATGATCACCATCAGATCGTCGTCGAGGTCGGCTTCGTGGAGCGCCGTCAGCACATGTTTCAGGTGCTTTTTGATGCCTGGCGCAGAGCTCTTCGGGAAGAGCTTCTCGACTCGTTTGGTCGAGTAGGTCCGCTTGAGGGCGGCGAGCGATCGTGTCGACGGCTCACCAAGACCAAGCGCCGTGATCGTCTTTGGGCCAGCCTTCCCATCGGCAAGCATTCCCTCCGATGCCTGGAAGTTTCGCAGGGCGGCATCGGTGTGTTCGCCGAAGTCGCCATCGACCGACCCGGGATCGAAACCCTGCTCAGCGAGCGCGTGCTGAAGCAACCGCACCTTCACGCCGACCGACCCCTTCTTCAGCATCGGCCATTTGGCTTTCGACTTACTCTTGGTTGCCATCGCCCCACCTTTTCGCCGTCGCCCGGCTTCGTTCGTTCGACTGTTCACGAATCGTTCGAGAACCTGCTGCACCGAACGGTAGTAAAACTGCCGGAGCCTTCGAGGGAATCGAATGGCGGATGTCCCTTTGGGCGTGTGCCAAACGTCGAGTTGATGACCCTCTCGAAATCAGGAGTATCGAATGCCCAGCGACATGACCGAGCCGTTCACCGGTTGGCCGACCCATACCTATTCATGGCTTGGTGAGCTCGAAGAGAACAACGAGAAGCCATGGTTCGAGGCGAATCGCGGACCGTTCAACGAGATGAAGTCGGCGTCTGAGTCATTCGTGGCCGAGTTGGCGACCACGCTCAAGCTCTCCGGAACGCCGAAGGTGTGGCGCATCTATCGCGACCAGCGATTCTCCAAGGGCGAGCCGTACAAGACCGAACACGACATGGGCGTGCTCGACGACGACGGCGTGCTGCACGGTCTGCGCATTGAGCCCGATGGAGTTGTCGTTGCGTTCGGCGTCGGCGGGATCGGTGGATTCGCGAAAGAGCCGCTCGCCAAGTTCCGCAAGGCGATCATGGAGCCCAAGCAAGCAGCCGCGCTCGCTGGCCATCTCGACGAGCTAAGGGGCCTCGGCTTCGAACTCGGCGAACCCGAACTCAAGCGTCCGAGCAAAGACTTGCCAGACGGGCATCCTCATCCTGAACTCAGCCGCCACAAGAGCCTCTTCCTCACGAAGACCTACGCCGGTCAGCCCAAGTGGCTCTTCAAGCAAGGCGCCCTCGACCGCATCGCCGCCGACCTCACCCTCGCCGCCCCACTCCGCACCTGGCTCGTCAAGGCACTCGCGTAGCGGTGATGCCCTCCGGGGGCCGGCTCTGATTCCCTCCGGCGGCCGGGCGCGGGTGGAAGCGGAGGGGATTCCCGCAAGTTGTTGCGGCAGATCCCTCCGCATGTGGGGCGCGGGGGAAGTGGAGGGGATTCCCGCAAGTTGTTGCGGCAGATCCCTCCGCAAACTGGGTGCGTTTTCGACCGGGCGAGTGCGGGGAAGTAGCGTCGCTCGGCAATGGGGACGATCGGGACGCCGCTGCGAAGCAAGCTCGACACGAGCTCGGATGACTACAAGGCCAATCTCGCGGCCATGCAAGAGATGTGGGACGAGGTGGCCGAGCAGCTTGCGTCGGTGCCATCCGCTGGTGGTCAGCGCTACGTCGACCGCCATCGCAAGCGAGGCAAGATGCTTGTGCGCGAACGCATCGAAGCACTCGTCGATCCGAACAGTCCGTTTCTCGAACTGAGCCCGCTCATGGCCTGGGGGACCGAGGATCCAGTCGGCGCTGGCACGGTCAACGGCATCGGTGTGATCGAAGGTGTCGAGTGCCTGATCAATGGCTCCGACATGACCTATCGCGGCGCTTCATCCAACCCGTCGACAGTGACGAAGAGCGCTCGCTTCTACGAGATTGCGGCAGCGAACCGGCTTCCCGTCGTGATGCTGAATGAGTCGGCTGGCGCCGAACTTCCTCGCCAGGCCGACATCTTCGTGCCCGGCGGCGCTGGGTTCAAAAACATCACTCGCCTCTCGAAGATGGGCATCCCATCCATCACCGTGGCGTTCGGCCCAAACACTGCGGGTGGCGCATACGTGCCTGGCATGAGCGACTACTCCGTGTTCGTGAAAGAGCGCGGCACGGCCTATCTCGGCGGACCGCCGCTGGTGAAGATGGCCATCGATGAGATCGTCGACGAGGAGACACTCGGCGGCGCTGAGATGCACTCGCAGGTGAGCGGCCTGAGTGACTACCTTGCGGCAGACGAGATGGATGGCCTCCGCCATGCTCGTCAGATCGTCCGCCACCTCGGCTGGAACAAGCTCGGCCCAGGCCCGACCGAAGCAGCGGATGACCCGCTCTATGACCCGGCCGAACTGCTCGGTTGTGCGTCGGCCGACGTGCGGATCCCGTTCGACATGCACGAGGTTTACGCCCGCCTCCTCGATGGCTCACGATTCGAAGCGTTCAAACCGCTCTACGGCGACAAGATCGTGTGCGGCTGGGGCTCGATCCACGGCTTCCCCGTCGGCCTCATCGGCAACAACGGAATCCTGTTCTCCGAGGAGGCGACCAAGGCCGCCCAGTTCGTCCAGCTCTGTAACAAGACCAACACACCGCTGCTCTTCTGCCACAACATCACGGGCTTCATGGTCGGATCGAAGGCAGAGCGAGGTGGCATCATCCGCAACGGCGCCAAGCTGATCAACGCGGTGTCCAACTCCGAGGTGCCGCACTTCAACCTCATGGTTGGAGCGAGCTACGGCGCCGGCAACTACGGCATGGCGGGCAAGGCGTACGACCCTCGCTTCATCTTCTCCTGGCCCAACCATCGCATCGCCGTGATGGGCCCCAAGCAGCTCGCCGGTGTGATGGAGATCGTCGCCCGCAACGCCGCCGCTGGCCGGGGGATCGACGTCGACGAAGAAGCCCTGGCGGCCCAGTCGTCCGGTCTCGAAGCGCAGATCGAAACGGAGTCGACCGCCCTCTACGCAACCGGTCGAGGTTGGGACGACGGGATCATCCATCCGGGCGATTCACGAACGGCGCTCGGCATTGCGCTCTCCGCGGCACACTCCAACGTCGTCCAAGGCGCCACCGGCTACGGCGTGTGGAGGCACTAGTGAGCACCTCACCGATCAAACGCTTGCTCATTGCCAACCGTGGCGAGATCGCCGTGCGTATCGCCCGCACCGCCCACCGTCTCGGCATCGGCACGGTTGGCATCTACGCCGACGCCGATGCACATGCTCTGCACCTCGACTCGATGGATTCGGCCGTGAGCGTCAGCTCCTATCTCGAGATGAACGAGGTGCTGGCCGCTGCGAGCGCTGAGGGCTGCGACGCCGTCCACCCCGGCTACGGATTCCTCGCTGAAAACGCCGCCTTCGCCCAGGCCGTCAATGACGCTGGCCTCAACTGGGTCGGGCCAACATCGAATCAGATCGCGCTGCTCGGCGACAAGGTTGCGGCCAAACGAGTGGCGATCGAGGCGGGCGTTCCGACGACCGAGATCATCGCCGCATCGCCCGGTTCGGTCCCGAGCGATGTCAGCTTCCCCGCACTCGTCAAGGCGGCCGCTGGTGGTGGTGGACGCGGCATGCGCGTGGTGCGCTCAGCCGCAGATCTCTCCGATGCGATCGACGCCGCAGCCCGAGAAGCAGAGGGTGCCTTCGGCGACGGCCGAGTCTTCATCGAGCCGTTCATCGAACACGGCCGCCATGTCGAAGTGCAGATCATGGGCGATCGCCACGGCAACGTGATCCACCTGGGGGAGCGGGAGTGCTCAATCCAGCGTCGCAATCAGAAGGTGGTGGAGGAAGCTCCGTCCGCCGGGATCGACGACGAAACCCGCCAGCAACTGCTCGATGGTGCTCTCGCTCTGGCTCAACACGTTGGCTACGAGAACGCGGGCACGGTTGAATACCTCGTCGGAGAGGACGGCACGATCACCTTCCTCGAGGTCAACACCCGGTTGCAGGTTGAACACCCGGTGACCGAAGCGGTCACCGGCTTCGATCTCGTCGAAATGCAGTTGAACGTCGCGGCCGGCCAACCACTTGTGGTTACCCAAGACGACGTCGTCATTTCGGGCCACGCCATCGAGGTGCGCGTCGTTGCCGAAGACCCGTCCGCTGGCTGGTTGCCGTCGACCGGCGAGGTGATCGCGTTCGATCTGGACGATCCGCGAATTCGGGTCGACTCAGGCTTCGCCGCCGGCTCCGTCGTGTCCGCCGACTACGACTCGTTGCTGGCCAAAGTGATCAGCCACGCGCCAACTCGCACCCAAGCGGCGGCCGTTCTCGAAGGTGCGCTGCGCTCAAGCCAAATCGCTGGCGTGCGGACCAACCTCGATTCACTCACGGCGATCGCTGGCCACGAGGCCTTCCTCAACGCGGCGACGCCAACGTCGTTCCTGAACGACCATCCCGAGGTGCTGAGCGGTGGCGGGCCAACCGACGACGACCGTCTCGCCCTCGCTCTCGCCGCAATGTTCGCTCTCGAACTCGACGATCGTACGAACGCCCGAGTGCTCGGATTCGCTCCATCGGGCTGGCGTAATCTTCGAACGCAGGGCCAACGACTTCGGCTGCTCGACCTTGGTGCGACCGGCGCCTCAGCTGCTGGTGAAGGCACGACCGGTGAGAGCGCGGAGCTTGCGCTCGAACTCGCGATGACCGGAGCCGACCGGGCGCAGGTGCACGTTGGCCCGTTCCCCGAACCAACCGCCGACGGAACGTTGTCGCCAGACGAGCGTCGCGTCTCCACCGTGCGCTTGCTCCGTCGATCTACCACCGAGCAGGTGATCGAAGTCGATGGCCGCCGAACCGCGGTGTCCGTCGCCCGCCACGGCGACGTGGTCACAACTCGAAGCGCTGGCGGTGCTGTCGCCTGGCAGGCCATTCCCCGCTTCGTCGATCACGAGGCGAGCGCTGGTGGTGGCGGCCCGATCTGTCCGTTGCCTGGAACCGTGATCGCTGTCCACGTGTCTGAGGGTGACAGCGTCGCCGAGGGTGCTCTCCTGATGGTCGTTGAAGCAATGAAGATGGAGCACTCCATCACCGCCGCCGCCGATTCGGTTGTGAGTGAGGTGCGTTTCGCCGTCGGTGACCGAGTCGACTCTGGCGACTTGCTCGTTGCACTCGACGAAGCTGGCTCGGAATCCGCAGCATCCGAAGGCTCAGACTCAGCAGCAGGAGCAAAGGCATGACCGATCCGATTCGCATCGCCAACTGTTCGGGCTTCTTCGGCGATCGCCCATCCGGTGCACTCGAGATGGTCGAAGGTGGCCCGATCGATGTGCTCACGGGCGACTGGTTGGCCGAACTCACCATGCTCATTCTGAGCCGAATCAGAGCCAAGCGCCCCGGTGCTGGCTACGCCCGCACCTTCGTCAACCAAATGGAAGACGTGATGGGCACGTGCCTCGACCAGGGCATCAAGGTGGTCACCAACGCCGGCGGCCTCGACCCCGATGGCTGCGCAGATGCGGTGGGTGAAGTCGCAGCCAAGCTCGGCCTCTCACCAACGATCGCCTACGTCGACGGCGACAACCTCCTGCCCCGAGTCGCCGAACTCGAAGCAGCCGGAGCGCTACAGCCGTTCGGCCAAACCACCGACCTCGGCGATCTCAACTCCTACGTCAGCGCCAACGCCTACCTCGGCTGCTTCGGCATCGTCGAAGCACTCGTTCGCGGCGCCGACATCGTCATCACCGGCCGAGTCACCGACGCCGCCGTGGTGTGCGGACCCGCCGCGTGGCATCACGGTTGGCAGCGAGATGACTTCGACCAACTCGCTGGTGGAGTCGTTGCCGGCCACCTCATCGAGTGCAGCGCACAAGTCACGGGCGGCAACTACTCCTTCTTCTCCGAGATCGACGGGCACACCGACCCCGTGCGATCGCGATTCGGATTCCCATGGGCCGACATCGCAGCCGACGGATCGTCGATCATCGGCAAACACGACGGCACCGGCGGCGAAGTCAACGTCGGAACCGTGAGCTCGCAGCTCCTCTACGAGATCGGTGGGCCGGAGTATCTCGGCCCCGACGTGACCGCTCGATTCGACACCGTTGAGCTGACCCAGCTCGAGCGAGATCGTGTGCAGGTTTCGGGTGTGAAGGGTCAGGCCCCGCCCGACACGCTCAAGGTTGCAATGAACGAGCTCGGTGGATTCCGCAACTCCTTCTCCGTTGCCCTCACCGGCCTTGACGTGGAGGAGAAGGCTGCCTTCGCCGAAGCCGCATTCTGGAACGCCTGCCCTTACGGGCCCGACGATTTCGAGTCGATCACCAACCGTGTGATCCGCACCGACAAGGTCGACCCGGCAACGCAGGAAGAAGCCACGGCGATCTGGCGGGTGACCGTGAAAGACCCCGACGAGCGCAAGGTTGGCCGAGCGTTCGCCGATGCGATGGTGCACACCGCGCTCGGCTGCATCCCCGGCATGTACGGCATTGGCGGCGGACCATCAGCGGCCTCGCCCTATGGCGTGTATCGCCCGGCAACGGTGCCGAACGATCTCGTCCCCGCCTACGTGCACATGCACTCCGGTGGTGGCTCACCAGAGACCGTGATGGTCTCGTCGGTTGCGCCGACCGGTGATCCGCTGGCCGTTGCGGTCGAGGCGACTGCGAACGCTCCGAGCGGCGACACAACCGATGCACCACTTGGCCTTATCGTCGGCACCCGCTCCGGCGACAAGGGCGGCGACGCGAACCTCGGCGTCTATGCCAAGCCCGGTCCGAACGCCGATGCGATCTGGGAGTGGATGGACGCAACGCTCTCGACCGACCTGCTCGACGAACTCTTGCCCGAAGTCTCCGAGCTGCACGTCGACCGGTATCGATTCCCCGCGATTCGTTCGCTCAACTTTGTGATCCGCGGACTCCTACAAGAAGGTGTTGCCGCATCAACTCGACAAGACGGACAGGCGAAGGCGGTGGGCGAATGGCTTCGCTCACGCATCGTGCCGATCCCAACCAATCTCATCCCGTAGGAGTGCAGCCATGAAAAACGATCTCACCGACATGTTCGACATCGACGTGCCGATCTTCGCGTTCACGCACTGTCGTGACGTCGTGGTCGCCGTGTCCAAAGCGGGCGGCCTCGGAGTTCTCGGCGCTGCCGGGCACTCAACCGAGGGTCTCGAGATCGACCTTGCGTGGATCGAAGAAGAGCTGAAGGGTGAGCACCCATACGGCGTCGACGTGATCGTCCCGGCGAAATACGCAGGCTCTGATGAAGGCGGCCTCAAGGTCTCTGATCTGCAGGCGATGATCCCGCAAGGGCATCGCGATTATCTCAACGACATCCTCGAACGCTTCGACGTGCCGCCGCTTCCCGAGGATGATGCGAGCCGTGGTCAGTTCGGCATGAGTGACGATGCCGCGGCGCCGATGTCGGCCGATCAGGTGGGGCCGCAGCTCGACATCTCGCTGGCTCACAATCCGTCGATCATCGTCAACGCACTCGGCCCTCCTCCGGGGTTCATGATCGACCAATGCAAGGCGTCGGGGAAGAAGATCGGTGCCCTTGCTGGAAAGGCGCAACACGCTGAGCGCCACGTGAACGCTGGCGTCGATGTGATCATCGCCCAGGGCTCCGAAGCCGGTGGGCACACGGGTGAGATCGGCACGATGGTGCTGATCCCCGAGATCGTCGATGCGGTTGGCGATACGCCGATTCTTGGAGCCGGCGGCATCGGTCGTGGCCGTCAGATGGCAGCCGCCATGGCACTCGGCGCCCAAGGTGTCTGGTGCGGTTCGGTGTGGCTCACCACCGAAGAAGCTGAGACACATCCCGTCGTGAAGGAGAAGTTCCTCGGAGCGACGAGCTCGGACACGATTCGGTCGAGGTCTCGCACCGGCAAACACGCTCGCCAGCTCAAGTCGGCGTGGACCGACGAGTGGGAGAACCCCGAAACGCCGATGCCACTCGGTATGCCGATGCAGCCGGTGCTGATCAACGACGCGATCACGCGGATCAACCGCGCCGCCCACACCTCCGGCTCGGGTGCGGAGAAGCTCGCGAACTACTTCGTTGGCCAGATCGTCGGCAACATGAACACGTCGAAATCGGCCAGCCAGGTGGTCTACGACATGATCGACGAGTTCATCGAGGCCACCCAGGGTCTCGCCCGCCAACTCGAGGTTTAGGCGCTCGGTCATCCGCTCACTGCGCCAACGAACGGCGCATCGGTCGGGAGCCAGTTCGTCATCGCTTGACTCACATCCAGCCGGTTCTGTGCCGATATGGACTTCATGACTGGTTGGTTCCTGAACTTGCGCGCCGTCACGATCGTCGTGCTTGGCATGTTCTCGCTGACGCTCGCGTTTGGTGTCGTTCCCGCTGGAGCCAACGTCGTTGACCCTATTGACCCAACCGTGGTTGAGAACGAAGAATCGGTCGACCCTCAAGAAACCGAGACGACCGAAGTCGATGTCGATGCTCCGGTAATCGGCGAAGCGCCGGATGAGCTGCCGCTGAGTGAGGACGAAGGCTCGAAGGCCTTCTGGAACAACGTGCGACGCTTCGTGATCGTCATTGCATTCGTGTCCGTCATGTTTGTGCTTTGGTCGAAGATCGAGAAGAACCGCGCAGCCGAGCAGGGCCAACAGCGGTAACGAGGTCGTCGCGGCTCGTTGCTCAGACGACGCTGACACCGGTCGCTCCGAACTGGCTCCTAGGGTCGTGGTCCACCTGGAGGGACCAATGTTCACCGCAGCAGCCATGTCCAACGCACGCAAGCCGATCTCGGCGCTCCTCATCGCCTTGTCGCTGTTCGCCGCCGCCTGCGGCGGGTCCGACGTGTCAACCGATGCCTCCGGCGACGGCGAGACGACGGTTTCGGGTGACGAGGTCACGACGACCGAGGCCGACGCTGAACCCGAGACCACCACAACGGCCGAGCCCGAGACGACCACAACGGCGGAACCAACCACCACACGTCCCTCAGAGGGTGAGCCGCTCGACTTTGGGCCCGCCGAGGGCCAAGAGCTCGCGGTGATCGGCGTGCGCTTCGACGATGAGCTGAACTTCCGGGCTGGCCCGGGAACCGATCAAGACGTGATCCGTTCGGTCGCCCCACTCGTCGAAACGCCGATCATCGTCGCCGCCGGCGAAGCGTGGGCGTTCGACACGTCGATCTGGTGGAAGGTCACGATCGAAGGCGAAGAGATGTGGGCGAACCAAACGTTCCTGGGGATGCTGGGTGAACCCACGAGCATCTTTGCTGAGGTCGCGCTCACGCTCGAAGCGGGAGATGGGCTCGAGGGTTCATCGGTCGAAGCGATCGCCGAGGCTGTTGCGGCGAGTCGGACCAGCGAGGAGCCGCTGCCGTCGGTCGAGTTTCCCGGCGAGCCCCTTGCGTTCGACACCGGCGAGGGCTTTGCGATCGTTGATCTCGTCGGCTTCCTCGACGACGCCGTTCTCGGTGAACGCCTTCGAGTTGAGGTCGAATTCGAGGTCGGCGAAGACGACGGCAGCGATGAGCCCGTCGTTTACCGATTGACCGACGTGATCGCCACCCCGATCTGCGCCCGCGGCGTCTCCGACGGCCTCTGCCTCTAGCTCGCTACCTCGCCCGACGACCCGTTTGCGGAGGGATTTGCCGCACGTTGTTTATCCGCGAGCGTTGCGGGGATCTCCTCCTCTTTGGCGGGTTGAGGAGTTAGTCAGCGAGGAGGTCTCGCTGGTTCGGGGAAGGGAAGCGAACGCGGAAGCGAATGTCGCCGATCAGCTCGCGTAATCGATCGATCTCGTCGTCGATCAAGGCTCGTTGGGCCTCGCTCACCGGGCGATGCAGTTCGATCGGGAGCGATCCGTCCGGACGTTGGACCCAGCCGCCGACAATCTCGCCGTCAACCCACACGGTTGGTCCGATGTTGCCGTTGCGGTCGATCACACGGGTGGCAGCCGCGTCGTCGAGGTACCAGCCTCGTTCTTTCCACCCCATCGACGTTGAGTCGAGGCCGGGCAGAAGCGCCGCCCACGGTCCCGGATCGGATGCGGCGGTCTGATCCTCGCTGTTGTTGCGATCTTCGGCGCAGACCCACGCTGGCTCACCTGATTCGAGCTCGACCCGTTCTGCCTCAGCGGCGGCCAGCGCTCGCTTCACGTCGGTCTTCGTCCAGCCCGTCCACCACGCAAGGTCAACATCGGTGCCAGGGCCAAACGATTTCAGCCATCGGTCGATCAGTTGAGTCTGTGCGTCGTGTGTGTCGAGCTGATCGACGCCCTCGGGAATCCAGTCGGCCATCGGCGACCAGGCGTATTGCGAGCCAATCCAGGTGCCCTGGGGACGGGTGCGTACAACGCGCCCCTCGAAGCCAGCGAGTTGGATGACTTTGGTGTGCGCCGCGATGTCGACCGTCTCACCACGAGCCGCCGGGTAGGCCAGGGTCTGGCGAAGATGGGGAAGCTGTTCGCCAAGCTCACGCGTCATGACCGGACCCTGACTCGCGACGAGTGAGGTCATCTGTTCGAGCGCATCGTCGAGCCATTGCTCGGCATCGAACGTGTCGGTATCGCCGAGTGACTCATCGAGTCGCTTGAGGAGGGTTCGCCGTTCGGTCGCTGCGACCTTCCGACCAGACGAAGCGTGCGCCATGGCTGCAACGTCTCGTGCCATGACCCAAAGCGTGCGCCGCATGGCGTGGTGTCGCACCTGCGAGCGTCGTTCGTACAGCGCACGTTCCAACGCATCGATTGCCGGGTTCACCATCCGCGCTGCAACCGACAAGAAGACCGTCGCTGGGTCGGATGAGTGGACGGCGATGAGATCGTTGGTGATCTCGTCAACGTCGTCGGTGCGGCGAGCTGGGGTGAGTCGGTGCCGGTGCGCCAAGCGCGCCCGCCGCTCGGAATCGGTGATCAATCGCACGACCTCCAGTCAAGCTGACGGTTGTCCGCATGGGGCTGACCGGGCAAAGAGGAGGGATTTGCCGCAACTTCTTGCGGGATATCCCTCCGGATTGGGCTGGAGCTGGGAAGGGGAGGGATTTGCCGCAACTTCTTGCGGGATATCCCTCCGCTTTGGGGACCGGGATCCGGTCGGACCCCGGTGGTGAGCGAACGGTCAGCTGGGGATGCCGCCGAGGTAGTCGGTGCGGCCGAGAGGCTGAGCGGCTTGGGGGACGATGATCCAGGCGATGATGTAGAAGATCGGGCCGATGCCGAACGTCAAGAAGGCGAAGATGAAGGCCAGGCGGACCAGCGCCACGTCCATGTCGAGGTGATGGGCGAGGCCGGCAGCAACGCCGCCGAAGACGCCGTTCGGATCACGCTCGAGCTTGCGAGCGGGGGCTGTCGGGGCTTGAGGAAAGGTGGTTTCGGTCATGGCTCCACCTTGACGCCAAACGACGAGGCCGCCCATCAGGTGACACCCTGAAACGCCCCTGATCGAACCCCGACCCAACCCTGATACACCCCGGTTTGAGCCCCGTTCGGAGTACCGTTTGGTCCAATGGCGCTTCGGAAGAACGAGATCAAGGACAAGTTGGCCAAGGCTGGCGAACAAGTTCGCCGCTCCGCGTCTGACCGCGGGCTCGATGAGAAGCTCAACAACCTTGCGCTTCCTGGCGCAGCGCCCAAGCTTCGGCCACTTGAAGAGATCCAGGCCGAGCTCGATTCGTTGGTCGGTCTCGACTCGGTAAAGGAAGAGGTCCGCACCCAGATTGCGTTCCTCCAGATCCAAACCCAGCGCAAGGCCCACGGCCTCGCCGAGGTTCCAACCAGCCAGCACCTCGTGTTCATGGGCAACCCCGGCACCGGCAAGACAACCGTCGCTCGGCTCATCGGCGAGATGTACGGCTCGATCGGATTGTTGAAGAAGGGTCACCTCGTCGAAATCGACCGAGCCGGGTTGGTCGGTCAATACGTCGGCCACACCGCGGCGAAGACCAACAAGGCAGTGAAGCGGGCTCTCGATGGGGTGCTCTTCATCGACGAGGCATACGCCCTTTCACCGGGCGGTATGAAGGGCAACGACTTCGGAGCGGAAGCGATCGAGACGTTGCTCAAGCGCATGGAAGATCACCGCGAAGAACTCGTCGTGATCGTTGCCGGCTACCCGAAGCTGATGGAAGCGTTCCTTCGCTCAAACCCTGGCCTCCGCTCACGCTTCGCACGAGAGATTGAGTTCCCCGACTACACCCCGGCTGAGCTCAGCGAGATCTTCACGAAGATGGTGGCTGACGCCGACTATTCACTCTCCGGCGACGTCGAGGGAATCCTGAAGGCAACCTTCGGCACGGCGGTTCGTAACGACGGCTTCGGCAACGCTCGCTATGCCCGCACGTTGTTCGAGCAGTCGATCAATCGTCAGGCGTTGCGCCTCGCCAACAACCACGCCGTGGCAGGGCTCGACAAGGCGATGGTCTCAACGCTCGAAGGTGTCGACGTGAAGGAAGCGGCGACGCTCCTCGAAGCCGACAAGGCGCCAGCCCAGCCGCAGCGGGCGATGCGGATGCACCGACGCCCATGACCGTATTCGGCGAGGCGGCGGAACGAGTTCGCAGCGGCGCTGATCATCGAGTTGAAGCGCGTGCGCTCATCGCAGAGATGACGCTCGCGGAGAAGCTCGGCTGCCTCGATGGTGACGTTGACTTTTGGCCCGGTCACATCGACATGGTCTCGGGTGGTTACTACGCCCATGCCTGGCCGGCGGCAGCGGTTGAGCGACTCGGTGTCCCCGGCATTTGGTTTGCCGATGGTCCACGCGGGTGTGTGATCAACCCGAGCACGGCGTTCCCGGTCTCGATGGCTCGAGGAGCCACGTTCGATCCTGAGCTCGAAGAGCGCATCGGTGAGGCGATCGGTGCTGAGCTCGCGATTCACGGGGCGACGTTCACTGCCGCCGTCTGTCTGAATCTGCTTCGTCATCCCGCGTGGGGCAGAGCGCAGGAAACCTATGGCGAGGATCCTCACCATGTCGGCGAGATGGCTGCGGCCCTCGCCCGCGGTCTGCAGAACCACGTGATGGCGTGCATGAAACACTTCGCGCTCAACTCGATGGAGAACGCTCGCTTCAGCGTTGACGTCACCGCCGACGAGCGGGCGCTGCACGAGGTCTACCTGCCGCACTTCAAGCGGGTCGCCGACGAAGGTGTTGCGTCCACCATGAGCGCCTACAACTCGGTGAACGGCGAGTGGTGTGGCGACAGCCCGACGCTTCTCACCGACGTCTTGCGAAGCGAGTGGAGCTGGGACGGCTTCGTGATCACCGACTTCTTGTTTGGGCTGCGAGACCCGATCGGTTCCGTTGGTGCTGGTTGCGACATCGAGATGCCGTTCCGGCAACAGCGTGAGCTCGTCTTGGCCGAGGCGGTGCGGGATGGGTTGCTGGCCGAAGAGACGGTCGACGCAGCAGTCGAGAACATCGTTGCGACATTGCTTCGGTTCGGTCCCGTGATCGACGAGAAGCCAGACCCGGCTCGGCTCGAAGGCGCCGCTCATCGGGCGCTGGCTCGAGAGGCATCGGCAGCCTCGATGGTGCTCCTGTCGAACGATGGATTGCTCCCGCTCAGCGCCGAGTCGAAGCGGGCGGCTGGATCGAAGCTTGATTCGGTCGCCGTTCTCGGGCACCTCGCCGACACGGTGAATCTCGGCGACGGCGGCTCGAGCGATGTGCACCCAACCGAGGTGGTCACGCCACTCGCAGGGCTCCGCAACGCACTTCCGCAGGTGGCGATCACCCATCACGACTCAGATGTATCGATCGCCCGTGATGCCGATGCGGTGATCGTGGTGGTCGGCTACACCTCGGCCGATGAGGGTGAGTTCATCGGTGATGCGCTGCACGAGGTTGCCCACCTGCTTCCTCCTCGCCCCGAACGATCAGCGTCCGCTCCCGAGCCAGAGCCCGCTCGAGAAGAGACCAACGACGAGCCAGCCGCAACGCCCGAGATCGACCCTCACGGTGAACCCGAATCGACGTTTGCTCCCGGCGGTGACCGACGCTCGCTTCGTCTCTCCGAGGCTGACGAGGCGTTGATCGCTCAGGCTTGCGCAACGTCTGATCGAGTCGTGGTTGCCGTCATGGGCGGCAGTGCCGTCGTCATGCCGTGGATCGACGAACCGGCTGCCGTGTTGCAGATTTGGTACCCGGGTGCCGAAGGTGGAACGGCGCTCGCCGACGTCCTGCTCGGTGACGCGGAGCCCGGCGGGCGACTTCCCTTCGCCCAACCCGTCGACGAGCGCGATCTCGTCGAGTTCGATCCTGATGCGTCAGCCGCCACCTACGGATTGCTCCACGGCCAGTGGCATCTCGACCAGATGGGAACGGCTGCGGCTCGCCCATTCGGCTTTGGGCTCGGCTACACGACCTTCGATCTCTCGTTCGATGAGCTGCGGACCGATGGAGGTGAGCTCACGGCGATCGTGACCGCATCGAACGCCGGTGCCCGAGACGGATCCACCGTCGTCTTTGCCTTTGCGACTGTGCACGGCTCGGCGTTTGAGCGCCCGCACCGGCGGTTGGTCGGGTTCTCCCGAATCGGTATCAGTGCGGGCGAATCGCTGGAGACATCGATCTCGCTCGACCTCACACAACTGCACGTTCGCAACAACGGCGAGTGGCTCGACGAACGCGGCGACTATGAGATCTCGATTGGCCTGAGCGCTGATCCAGCAGGCCTGCAGAGCCACACGGTCAATCGGGCAGGGTTGCGATCCGTTGCACCATCACAAAGGCGACATCAGAGAACACCTCGAGGTTCGCGTCCGTAATCGGTCGTGGCGACCGAGCCCAGATCGTCAGGATCGTGCGGCCGACTCTGGTCCGGTTTCCGATGACGTAGGTGAATTCCGTCGCGTCGTTGTCACGGAGGATGCGGCCGATCGTGAACGTCTCCTGGCCCTTGTCGCCGATGATGAAATCGTCGTTCTCGATCGTGAGCAGTGTGATGCTGTAGTTGGTCCCGTCTGGCCCGATCACATCCTCTTGAGTGTCGCAGGTTCGGCTGATCGCCTGCTCTCGTCGGAGCTCGCTGCGAGCATCCTCCTCGGTCTCGTAGACGTCCATCTGCGATTCGATCCTGAATTGGATCGGGTCGCCGTTGTCGTCGACAGAGCCGGTCGCCCAGCCGGAGAAGTCGGTGAACACCTCGGTTGGCGCTGGCAGGCCGATGTCACAGTCCGGGCGAGGCAGCGGGATCTGCGTGACCTCGCCCCAATCGGCGTCGAAGTCGCTTTGGCGGAGTTGCACGAGATCGACGTCGTCCCTCGACGGGCCGTCGAATGGTGCGGTTGTTGGGGCGGTCGTCGAGGTGGTGGTGGATGCCGTCGTGGTGGTGGTCGAGGCCGTCGTGGTCGTTGTCGAGGATCCGATCGACTCCGAACCGGTGGCCGAGGTGGTGATGCCCGAGTCTGATCGTGAGGTGACTTCTTCGTTGATGCGGTCGGAGTTCCGATCGGCAAAGACCCCGGCGATCGCGCCGATGCCGAAAACGACGATGAGGGCGAGTGCTCCGAGCAGTGCATACCGCATGCCCTTCCCCATCCCGCCAGAGTCAGGGGCTGGCTGAACGACCGGTGCTGCGAAGCCGCTTTGAGCGATTCCTTGAGCGGATGGCTGTTGAGCTGGTGGCTGCTGCCCCTGGGGCTGGGTTGGTGGAGCCTGCGCTGCTGGGATCTGGGTCGCCGGTTGCTGGGCGACCGGCGCAGGCTGGGGAGCTGGTGCAGGCTGAGGCGTGAGGGGGAGTGAGGTGTCGGCGCTTGCTGCAGCGGGACGAGTGGGTTGCGCCGGTGGTGGGATCGGCGGTTGCTGACCCTCCGGAGCTGGTGCCGCCTGGTCGGCCGAGATGGCTGACCGATCGGGATCCGGCGCCGTGGTCGGCCCGCCGGGAGCGTGTGCCGTTGGGGTTTCGCCGGCAGCTCGATCGATCGTCTGGAGTTGAGATCCGGTGGGATCGGCGAGCGGTGCGCCGAGGGCAGCTGCGGTGCGAGGGTCGCCGAGCTGTTCGACCCGAACGTTTGGGAACGCCGCTCGAACCCGCTCGAGCACGATTGGCATACGGCTCGCACCGCCGACGAGATGGATGACCGACAGATCTGCTGGCGTCAGGCCGGCCTGCTCGATGCCCTGTGCAAGTACCTCGACCGACTCGTCAACGAAGGGAGCGACAAGCTCTTCAACCTGCTCCCTCGTGAGTCGAACTTCGGTCACGCCGTTTGGAAGCGATGCGATGACGACGCCATAGGGATGGCTCGACATCGCCTCCTTCACCCGTTTGCATTCGGCGAGAAGTCGAACCGAGGAGCGACGCCACACGAGCTCGTCTGAGACCTGGAGCTCATCCCACGCATCGGGATCGAGCTGCTCGCCGACGTGATTGCGGATGATCTCGTCGAAGAGTTCGCCGCCGAACGCAGCGTCACCCGTCGGCCGCCCCACGACTTCGAAGCCGCCCTCGGTGGCGCGCACCACCGTCGTGTCGAACGTTCCGCCGCCGAGGTCGTAGATGGCGACGTGTGAACCGGGTGCAACCTCGAGCGGCAGCGCATGGGCTGCGGCGACCGGCTCGGGGATGAGCACGGGGGTTGCGAGACCAGCTTCGGCTGCTGCGGTGAGCAGCCGGGTTCGCCGTGGACGATTCCACATCGCCGGGTAGGTGAGTCGGACGGCTTCGGGCTCAGAACCCATCTGCCTGGTGGCGTTCGCCGCCGCCACCTTCAGAATCTCTGCGCAAACCGACGGGGCGTTGAAGGGTTTGCCCGCAACGACGATCGGCGTTTGTTCACCGAGGCGTCGCTTCGGAACGTGGACCGCGCGGTTGGGGCGCGCCGAGGCCAGATCGACCGCGGAACGCCCCACGACCCACGTGTTGTCATCATCGAGGAATGCCACCGAGGGCATTCGACGGTCCCCATCGATCTCGATCAGCTCTCGTGAGCCGTCGCTTCGCGACCCGACGGCGATCGTCGAGCTCGTCCCGAAGTCGATCGACAGGGTCCAGGTCATCAGGGGCTAGCAGACCACAGAAGTGGACTACTTGGGCGGCATACGGATGCCGCCGTCGACTCGGATGGTCTCGGCGTTCATGTAGGGGTTCGTGATGAGGTCGACGACCATGAAGGCGAGTTCTTCGCCGCTGCCGAGACGCTTCGGGAAGAGGACGGACTGGCCAAGGTGAGCCTTGAACTGGTCGGACTGTTCGCCCTCGCCGTAGATCGGGGTATCGATGAGGCCCGGAGCGACGGTGTTGACGCGCACGCCAACAGCCGAAAGGTCACGAGCGATCGGGAGGGTCATGCCAACGATGCCGCCCTTCGAGGCGGAGTAGGCGGCCTGGCCGATCTGGCCATCGAACGCTGCTGCAGAGGCCATGTTGACGATCGCACCACGCTGGCCGTCTTCGTCGACGGGGTCGGTCTTGGCCATGGCGGCGGCGGACTGACGGAGCATGTTGAACGAGCCGAGCAGGTTGATGCGAATGACGAAATCGAAGTCGCTCTGGGCCATTGGATCGTTGTTGCGATCGACGGTGCGGGCTGCTCGGCCGAGGCCAGCAGAGTTGACGAGCGCACGAAGCGGACCCATCTCTGAGGCGGCGAGCACGGCGGCGGCGCCGTCTTCTTCGCTCGACACATCACACTTCACGAACAGGCCACCGACCTGCTTTGCCACTTCGTTGCCCTTGTCCTCGTTGAGGTCGGCGATGACGACGCGTGCGCCAAGGGCGGCGAGCTGGATAGCGGAGGCTTCGCCGATTCCCGACGCTCCACCGGTGACGATTGCTGACGCTCCATTGAGGTCCATACGAGGCATTGAAGGGTTCCTTCTTTTTGCGAATTGAAGCCCGCACCCTAATTCGTCCGTGCCACGACTCCCCAATGGGGTGACCGGAACGGCTGGTGCGAGCGCAGAACGGGCCGCCGGAGAGACGATTCACCCAGCCGATTCTGGGAACCCCGCCGCGACGGGCGCTTTTCTCTCTGCGTGACGCACAGATCGATTCCGTTCACCGCTCGCATGGGCACGTTCGCGATTTGTCTCGCTGCCGTGGGCGGACTGACTTCAGCGTGCAGCAAGAGCGATGCCGATGTCATCCAGGACGATGCAGATGCCGGAGTCCCGCGGGACGGCGGACGATCGGGTCGGAACGACCACGTGCTGAGCGTGGTCGTTGGCCTCTGTCGGACTCGACTCGATGAGACGTCGTAACGTAGTCCCATGACCCGACCTGCATCCGAACGAGCGGCGCACGCCCGGGCACGGCTCGCCACTGAACCGAACGTTTGGATCGCCAGCGCCTCACCTGACGGTGTTCCACATCTCGTTCCGCTGTCACTCGCATGGGTCAATGAAGCGATCGTCGTCGCAACACCAGAGAGCACCCCCACGGCTCGAAACATCACGAGAACCGGCCGGGCTCGTGCTTCGCTCGAGAGCGCTGACGATGTCGTGATCTTCGATACGGCCGCATCGGTTCAGCCATTCGATGCCAGCGATCCACAACTCATCGCAGCGTTCATCGAACGAGTTGGCTGGGATCCGAGGGAACTTCCGGGCGACTGGGCAATGTTGACGCTCAAACCCGAGCGCGGTCATGCGTGGATCGGTCCGGCAGAGATCGAGGGTCGAACGATCGTCCGCAACGGAACATGGGTCGACGCAGACCTGCCGTAGCCGGGTGGCGCGGAGTCTCATGACCGTGAACGTTCGAACGCCCGCGAAGCTCTAACGGCTCTGTTTCTTGAGCGCTCGCTTTGCTGCACGAGCTTCTTTGCGCTCGACGGACCGGCGCCACTTCTTGTCTCGAGACCGGCAGGCCTTGCGGCAGTAGACGTGGTTGCTGGTTCGGCGTTCGAACAGCAGGGCACATCGCCAGTACAGGCACTCGGCCAGCTTC
>CALEWY010000120.1 GCA_937925335.1 uncultured Acidimicrobiales bacterium | reverse complement strand
TCGGCCAGCGATCGGCCGCCGTCGACAACCAAACGTTGACCGGTCACAAACGACGCCGCATCAGACGCAAAGAACAGCACGGCGTTTGCGATGTCGTTCGGCACGCCGATCCGACCGACCGGCACGGTGGCGGCATAGTCGGCCTGCACGTCCTCAAGGCCCGCATGGCGCTCGACCGGGACGAAACCCGGCGCAATGGTGTTGACCGTGATGCCACTGGGCGCCAGCTCGCGAGCCCAGGCTCGGGTGAGCCCGATTTGGGCTGACTTGGCCGTTGCGTAGGCGGAGCGGCCTGGGGGAGGGAAGTGGGCGACCTCGGAATCGATGTTGATGATTCTCCCAAACCCTCGCTCGATCATCGAGGGAATCAAGGCTGCGCCGAGCAAGACGGGGCTCTTCACGAAGAAGTCGAGCTCGGCGAGGTGTTCGGACCAACCGACATCGAGGATCGATCCGTGCGGCTGTGGTCCGGTCGCGTTCAGCACGAGCACGTCGATGGGCCCGAGTTTGGACTCGACCGATGTTCCGATCTCAGCGGTGGCAGCGGGGTCGGTGACATCGACAACGAACGCCTCGGCGGCAGCGCCGGTGTCACGAATCGAAGCGGCGACCTCGCGAGTCTCGTCCTCGTCGATTCCGTTCACCGCCACCGCGAACCCCGCACGAGCGAGCTCGTGTGCAATCGCTGCCCCGAGACCCCGCGAGCTTCCCGTGACGAGAGCGACTCGGTGAGCGGACTCTGATTCCTCGATCGCAGTCATGGTGTGAACCTATGCAGCGACCGGCCGCAAAGAAAACGCGACCAAGATGCTTCGCCAGCACGGCTGAAACGCAAGCAACGCGCCGTCGTTTGGTGACCAAGGTCCGACCGCGATCCAAGGAGAGGTCAGCCCGGGCGCCGCTTCAGTCGATGAGTGCCTGACTCACGCAGAGCCGAGGGCCGATGTCTCTCAGTGACGGCAGGCGTTGGTGTGTTCGTGGTGGGCCAAAGCAATGAGCTTCTTGCCGACCAACCGCTTCTTCGTGACGAGCTCGATCTTGTTGGCATGGCGCAGCAGATCAGGCGACAGCAGCACGGTGACGTCGTCGTGATGGACACGGCGATAGGCGCTGGTTTTCTTTCCTTGAAGGTAGGTGTCGACCGACACCTCGGCGATGCCGCCTCAACCAATCGGGTTGATGTAGTCGATCGCGGCGGTGCCGCCCTTGGCTCGAATTGCTTCAACCGCTTGCTCTGAGATCTCGAACTGCATGAAAAACCCAAACACTTGATGGAGACGCTCCATTCCCGACCGTTCGGAGGAGCCATTCGCAGACGGTAGCGTTCCGCGAATGTCCGATGGAACCAGCCTTGTGAACACCGCCCCTCGCTCGCTCGGAGCGACCGAAGTCGGCCCGCTCGGGTTCGGCTGCTGGCGTTTCACCAATGACGATCTCGCCGCTGGCCAAGCCCTGTTGGAAGCCGCCCTTGAGCTCGGCATGAACCTGATCGACACCGCCGATGTCTACGGACTCGATTGGGGTGGAACGGCGTTTGGCCAGAACGAAGAGATCCTCGGCAAGGTGTTGGCTGCCTCACCGGGCCTGCGTGATCGCATGGTGCTCGCAACGAAGGGCGGCATCGTCCCGCCGATCCCGTATGACTCGAGCCCCGAAGCCATCACGGCGGCATGTGAGGCATCACTGCGTCGCCTGCAGGTTGAGAGCGTTGACCTCTACCAAATCCACCGTCCCGATATGTATGCCCACCCCGAAGCGGTCGCTGGCGCACTCGAAGCCTTGCGAACCGCCGGGAAGATCGCCGAGGTCGGCGTCTCGAATCACACCCCGAGCCAGATCGATGCGTTGCAGAAGTTCCTGCCGTTCCCGATCGTGTCTGACCAGCCGCAGTTCTCGCTCGCCCATCTCGACCCAATGCGTGACGGCACGCTGGACCGAGCGATGCGCGAGGGAACCACACCACTCGCATGGAGCCCACTCGCTGGCGGTCGCCTCGCAACGGGCGAAGGCCTTTCCGGCGAGCTGACAACAGCGCTCGACTCGATCGCGGAGCGCGAGGGTGTTTCTCGAGCAACCGTCGCCGTTGCGTTCGTTCTGGCCCATCCATCTGCGCCGGTCGCCATCATCGGCAGCCAGAGCGCTGAGCGATTGACCGAACTCGCTGCCGCAACCTCGGTTCAGTTGGACCGAGTCGACGTTTACACGCTCTTCCAAGCTGCGGACGGCGTCCCTCTGCCCTAGCAGGGTGTGAGAAAAACGCATGTCGGCGTCAGAGCACCGATCCATCCGAACACGCTGCGTCGACCTTTCCGCCGATTCCGGCAAGGGAGTAGGCGAAAACGTCTCCTTGCGTGACCGGCGCCTCGGCACTCTGACCCTCGACGGCATGCTTCTCACACCCTGCAGCCGTCTCAGTCAGCCGGGGTGCTGAGTCATGCCTGCTCAAAGGCTGCGCCGACTACGATGGACAGGCGCAGACGCTTGAAGGGCGGTCGTTTTGGCGCAAGTTGGCGAAGAGAGCTCAACAGGATGGCGTGACAAGACAGTCACGATTGAAGACGTCGCCAAAGAGGCGAACGTCTCGGTCGCGACGGTCAGCCGCGCCCTGCGCGATCTTCCAAACGTCGCACCCGCGACGCGCGCCAAGGTGCAGGCCGTCGCCAAAGAGCTCTCCTACGTTGCCGACCCGACCGCTGCTCGACTGGCAGCCGGCCGAACGGGCACCGTCGCTGTGGCCGTTCCGGTCCTCGACGCGTGGTACTTCGCGAAGATCGTCGCCGGCGTGGAGGCCGTTCTCAAAGAAGCCAACGTCGACCTTCTTCTCTATGCCGTCACCAGCGAGCGTGAGCGCGAACTCTTCCTCGCCGGGCGCGGTGCATGGTGGCGCCGCAGCGACGGACTGATCATGGTCGACGTCGAACTGGGCGAAGAGAATGCGGTTCGGCTCGCCGAAAGTGGCGCTCGGATCGTCACCGTTGGTTCCTCCACACCATCGTTCTCGTCGATCCTTCTCGACGAAGTTGCGGCAACGAAAGAGGCCGTTGAACACCTCGTCGCAGCGGGCCACACCCGAATCGGCGTGCTCTCCGGCGAATCGAACGCACTCAAATTCCGTGTGCCCAGCCTTCGGCTTGGCGCCGTGCGCGATCTCAAGCAGCGACTCGGCCTCGATGAGGATCCCGAGCTTGAGCAAGAGGGTGGCTTCTCTGTTGAAGGTGGGCGCGATGCCCTTGGGACACTGCTCGATCTGCCTGAACCGCCGACAGCCGTGTTCGCATTGAGCGACGAGATGGCAGTGGGCGCCGTCGACTGCCTACGTCGACGTGGCCTGAAGGCCCCTGACGACATGGCGATCATCGGGTTTGATGACAACGACATGGCCGAACTGTTTGGCCTGACGACCATGCGCCAAGACGTCGAACGGGTTGGAGCCACCGCAGCCCGCCTCGTGCTCGCATCACTCGCCGTTCCGAATCACCTGCCCGCTCCCGTCGAGCGGATGACGACCGACATCACGATGGTGGTTCGCGAAACCTCGTAGTTGGCTGTGAGCTTTGGATCAGCGCACTAGGCCGAGAGCGTGAGTGCCAAGTCGGTGGATTGACCATCGGCCCATCCAGGCCGTGCATCGCGATCGACGGCTTGCTCGCCCGGATTCAAGTGCCACACGCTCTGTCGGCCGAGAACGAGCGTCTCGTCAGAGCCCGGCTCGACGATCAACGCCGTGTCCTCGTCGACGCCGATCAGGGCGGTTCCGGATGGAATCTGTTCGGCCACCGTCGAAGCCATGGCCCCTCGGGCCTGGTCGAAACGGTCGAAGTGTGGGAGCACACAAAGGCCTTCGAACACACCGAGCCCGTCGAGCAGATCCGATCGTCTCGGCGAGGCGGTCACACTGCCCATCATCATCGCCCCTGCTGAACAGCCGGCGAGAGCAGCACCACCTCGCCATGCGGCACGAACCGCGTCCCAAACGAGCGATCCGCGCATGGTTGCCGTGACATAGCTCGGGTCGCCGCCAGAGAAGTAGATGAGACCGGCCCCTTCCACGAGGCTCGCCAGCTCTGGATCGTTGGCCGAGGCGGCGTCGACCGCGCGCACCGGCACCGGTTCGATATCGAGCGACCGGTAGTGGTCGACACCGAGATTGATCCACCGATCGATGCTGGCATCACCTTCTTGGCCCGAAGCGGTCGGAATGATCACGGCCCGCTGGGGTCGCCCCTCGATGAGATGGCGATCGATCGGGTTCGCCTGCGGAAGGAACTCGCCACTTCCAACGAGGGCGATGGGTCCGGCGGATGAGGTCATGGACGAGACGGTAACGGCCTCGTGTCGATCGTGTGACGGCGGAACCAACCCTGGTGACTTTCCGTCGAATCTCCCAACAACGCAGCGACCCATCCGAGACGAGTGACCAACCATGCGCCAAGAACAGCCAAGACATTCCAAGCCAGATCGACCACGACACCCCTTCGCCAGGCTTCTTCCGCTCACCCTCGCCGTGGTGCTCGCAACAGCGGCGTGCAGCGGCGGCGACTTCGAGTCAGCGGACACGGCGTCGGACGAGGCCGGTTCGTTCGAACAAAGCAACGACTTCGATGACGTCTCGGAGGCAATGGAGAGTGAGGAATCCGCCGACTTCGATTCCGCTGGCGAGGCTGCCGACGCCGCTCCTGACGCCCCCGAGTCGGTGCCAGCTCTCGGCACCGGGGGAGCGCCGAGCGACTCACTCGCCGACGCCACCTCCCAGGTCGATCCGGAATCGATCGGGCGTGACATCATCCGAACCGCCGCGATCCAGGCTGACGTCGACAATGTCGCTGAAGCCAGCACGCTTGCCATCACCCGAATCGAAGGCCTTGGCGGGCTCCTCTTCGGCCAGCAAACAACAACCGAGGGCACCCCTCGCTCCACGCTCACCTTCAAGGTGCAGCCTCGTGATTTCTCCGAGGCCCTCGACCGGCTGAGCGATCTCGGCTTCCTACGGGATCAGACGATCTCAGCGGACGACGTCACCGATCGAGTCGTCGACCTTGAGAGCCGGATCATCACGGCTGAAGCCAGCGTGGAGCGTCTTCGAGGCTTCCTCGAGGAGGCAAACGATCTGACGACGATCGCTTCACTCGAAGGCCAATTGCTCGAGCGTGAGACCGCTCTCGAATTGTTGCGAGGCCAGCTTCGAACCCTGGAGAACCAGGTGAGTCTCGCCACGATCACCATCACGTTTGTCGAGATCGTCCCGGGTCCGGCGATCGAACTGGTGGCCACCGCCTACCCCGGACATGACGAGGGATCCACCTGCGATGGAGACGAGAACCTGCAGGTCGACGAGGCCGACCTTGTCACCGTGTGTTTCCGAGTCACCAACGTTGGCGACACCAACCTGACCGAAATTGAGGTGCGTGACGATCGGTTCGACCTCGAGGCCGAGCAGCTGCTCGTGCACAGCGGTGATCTCGATCAGCCGCTCGAGCCGGGCGAGAGTGTTGTGCTCTACGGCGAGATCATCGCCGAGGAGAACGCAACGGGGCGAGCCCAAGCAAGCGCCAAGCCGGTCGATGCGGAAGGCGAAGATCTGCGCCTCGCCAACGTCGCTGCTCGCAGCGACTTCTTCCTCACCGTCGATCCGGACACCTCGGTGCCGAGCTTCGGTGAAGGCTTTGGAGCCGGCTGGGGAGCGTTTGTCACCTTCATCCAGGTGCTCGTGCTCGTCGCCGGAGTGATCCTGCCTTGGATCTGGCTGCCGGTCGCCTTGTGGTTCGGAATCCGCTGGATGCGCAAGCGTCAGGCCGCAAAGCCAGCCAAGCCGGTCCAAAACACCCAGCCCGTTCAGTCGGCGCAAGGGTTCACACCACCACCGCCCGTTCAGCCAGCACCGCCGGCCCAGACGGTTCAGCCGGTTCCTCCGGTGCAGCCTGAGACGGTGAGCTTCCGGCCCGATGCCAACACCACAGCGGCAACGGCCGTCCTCGAGCATGAGGACGATGAAGCCGACGATGCGACTGACGATGCAGCCGACGAGGCGACTGACGAAGCCGGTGAGTCGGTTGCCCTCGACGTGAACGAGGCCTCGGCAGACACCGATGGTTCGGACGTTGATCGGGCCTAGATCAGCTCGGAAGACCGGGTCGAACGCCCCGCCTAGTCGAGCGGTGGAAGGTCGCCGAATGTGAGGTTGAGGTCCCCAGTGTGAAGGTCAGGTGCGAGCACCACGATCTCCTCACTGGGGGCCTTGTCCCATCCAAGCGCGTTCGAGAGCCCCACGACGGCGGCAATCAGGATCGAACGCATGGATTCAGTCTTGCTCAGGCGCCGACCGCCGCGAGCGCGGCGTCGTACTCTTCCTTGGCCCGAGGTGAGGCAATGCCTTCGCTGTCGAAGATGTTGGCGACGTTGCCGTCGGTGCCGATCACGACGGTGCGGCGCATGGCGCAGCCGAGATCCTCGTTGAAGCAGTCATAGGCGGTCGATACCGCACCGTGCGGCCAGCCGTCGGAGAGGAGCGGGAAGGTGATGCCTTCGGCGTCGGCCCATGCCTTGAGTGAGAACTGGCGGTCACAGGTGATTCCCAACAGCGTGACACCAGCGGAGTCGAACTGGCCGAGGTTCTCGGTGAGCTCGCAGAATTCGCCGGTGCAGACGCCGGTGAAGGCGAACGGCACAAAGACGATCACGACGGGCTTCTCAGCGGCGAGCGCAGAAAGTGTGTGCTCGTTGCCATCCTGGTCTTTGAGCGTGAAATCGGGGGCGGCGTCGCCAACGTTGAGTGTCATGTGAGTGCTCCTCGTTCGGGTTCGGGTTCGTCGTCGGGAGTGTAGGTTCGAGCGGTGACACAACCCAGTTCTGAGTCCGGACCATCCAACTCCTCGACCCCTCGCCCCGTCTGGGTCGACGAGGTCGACGAGCTGATCCGTGATCTCCACCACGTCCTTGGCGATCTACCGTTCGATGCGACTCCCGCTGGCCTCTATGAAGCGAGCGATCTTTACGTCGGCATCGACGATGGTGGTTTCGAGGGCTGCATCGATCAGCAGATCTACCGACGAGCTCGCCGATCTGGCGGGCCAGAGATCGAGCCGGCAGAAGGCCTTGCTCACCGCCTTCACGATCATGGGATCACGGTGGCGCTCGACGAGTTCCGAGCGTCACGACGCCTCGTCGGTGTCATGGGTGGCCACGCTCTGAAGCGGGGGACCGACGGGTATCGCCAAGTGGTCGAACTCGGTCGAGCACTTGCAAATGAGGGATTCTGCGTCACGACTGGCGGCGGACCGGGTGCGATGGAGGCCGCCAACTTCGGGGCTGCGACGAGCGCGATGGCGATGGATGAAGTCGAGCCGCTGCTGGCCGATCTCGCCTCTGTTCCCTATTTCGGCGCCGATGCGGACGGCTTCATTCGGACCGCGCTCGATGTGTGGGATCGCGTGAAGTCGGCGACCGCTGGTGACGGTGGTCCGACGGCAAACCTGTCTGTCCCCACGTGGTTCTACGGCCATGAGCCGTCCAATCCGTTTGCCACACACATCTCGAAGTACTTCTCCAACAGCGAGCGTGAGGACGGGCTGCTTGCGATTGCGAAGTCGGGCATCGTCTTTGTGAAGGGCGGGCCAGGAACCCTGCAAGAGGTGTTCCAAGACGCTGCACAGAACGCCTACCGAACCTTCGGCAAGCCAGCCCCGATGGTGTTCCTCGACCCGCCAGACGACGCCACCTGGTGGCGTGAATCGGGTGTGCTCTCGGCGCTCGATCAGGCCTTCACCGCAACCGACGGATCACGCCGCCCAGGCGCGGACCTCCTCGCCAACCCCGACTCACTCGCTGGTGTCCTCGAAGCACTCACAACCAACCGCTGAGCTGCGCCTGGTCGGTAGCTTTTGGGGATGAGTGACTCGCCCAACCAGCCCGGAGCCATGCCTGAGCCCGAAGAGATTCGGTTCGTCGGGAGCCAGGGCCACGAGCTGGCCGGCGTGCTGCATCGAACACCTGAGCGGGCCAAGGGATGTGTCCTGCTCGCACATTGCTTCACCTGTTCGAAGGATCTGTTCACGATGACCCGCCTTGCGAAGGGGCTCGCCGAGAACGGCTATGCAGCCCTGCGCTTCGACTTCACCGGTCGCGGTGAGTCAGGCGGAGACTTCAAAACGAAGACGGTGAGCGGCAACGTCAGCGACATCGTGCGAGCGGCCACCGCGCTGATCGAGATGGGTTTCGGACCGTGCGCGCTCATCGGCCACAGCCTCGGTGGCGCCGCCTCGGTCTTGGCCGCTCACAAGCTCAAGACCGTCACGAGCCTGATCACCATCGGAGCACCCAGCGACGTCGAACACATCCGCCATCTGCTCTCCGATGACGGCTCCGAAGTGCGGATCGGCGAGCGCCGATTCGACCTCTGCCCAACCTTCTTGGAGGACCTCGAGAACCACGATGTGCTCGAGGCTGCGGCCGAGTTGAATCGGCCCTATCTCGTCGTCCATTCCCGCGATGACGACGTGGTTGAGTTTGAAAATGGCGAGGCACTCTTTGCCGCTGCGAAGGAACCGAAACAGCTCTTTGCGCTTGAAACAGGCGGCCATTTGCTCGCAAAGCGCTCGGCGGCCGACGAAGCCTTCGTACCAATACTGGGGTGGCTGAACGCCAGCAACTAAGCGGGTCTGGGTACGCACACTCACCAAAAGCTCGCGACTTCCACAAACGGCCCATACGCAGGAGCAGCCATATTGCTTGCCTAGGTGTTCTTGCTCTCTAAAGGTGCCCAAAACCCGCCGTTGAAGGGGGCGGAAACGTAATCCCCCCTTTTGACGACGGAACGGCAGGCACCCCAAGTGAACCCACGGGCGGCAACCCTCAGAGCAGCACGATCTCTGCTCGCACTCAGCATCGGCGTGGTCGGTCTCGCGACCCTCCCCGCCACACCCGCATCAGCGGCACCGACCACATGTGGCGGTGTCGTCTTCCAGGACTACGACGCAGACGGCGAACGCAGCGAGGACTACTCGTACATCTCGCCCGAGTACGCAGCGATCGACGATGACGGCGTGGCCGGACTCACGGTCACCGTGACCGATGCACAGGGTGACACCTTCACCGACACCACCGACACCGACGGTGTTTGGTCGGTCGCACTCGACACGAACGACTTCCCGATCCGTGTCGACATCACGGGCTACCCGAGCAGCTGGAGCGCCGGCCCCGTCGGACCCGACTCGGCAACGCTCAACCAGTTCATCACCAACCCTGCTGACTGCACCGGGCCCTTCGACGGCACCGGTCCGGTCGGCAACGCCAGCGTTTCCGCTCCTGGCTCGTTCTGCGACAACCGTCCAGACTTCGTCACCTCCTGCTTCCTCTTCGGCAACTTCCCCGATCACGACTCACAAGCTGCCGTCGTTTCGTTGATCGACGGATCGATCGACGATCTCTCCACCTCCTCAGCCGACTGGCGCGTCGACGAGTACACGACCATCGCCACCCTCGGCGAAGTCGGCACCGTCTACGGCGTGGCGAACCGCCCCCAGGACGGCTCGACCTACGTCGCTTCCTTCGTGAAGCGTCACACCAAGCTCGGCCCGACCAACAACCCGACCACGATCTACCGTGTCGGCCCGTCCGGCACCTCGGCATGGTTCACAGTCGATGGCACCGCCACCGACCCGCACTCCGGCGACACCGACGGATGGCTCAACGACTTCGCCAGCTTCGATGACGTCGGCCGCTCCGGTCTTGGCGACCTCGAAATCTCCCCTGACGGCAACACCCTCTACACGGTCGATCTCGGCAACCGTCAGCTCGTTCGTATCCCGATCAACGCTGACGGCAGCGCCAACACGAGCGGCGTCTCACGCACGAACATCACGGCTTCGAGCCTCGGTGTCGCAGGAACCTGCGCCGCTGACGACGTTCGCCCCTTCGGTCTCGGCTTCAGCCAAGACGGCGAGCTCCTCGTCGGCGCCGTCTGCTCCGGTGAGTCCACCGTCGACGCAGCGTCCTACCCGGCCGACATCGTCAACGGTCCGCACCTCGGCGATCAAGGCGCACTCGACGCATGGGTCTTCACCTTTAACGGCTCCAGCTTCGGCAGCCGCATCGACGTGCCGCTTCCCACCACCTCACGTGGCGCACAAAACGGTGTCACGAGCGGCGACAACGCCTTCCGCGGCCAGTCCGACTGGCGCCCATGGGTGACGCAGTCTCCCTTCCAGGTCACCGCAACCGGTTGGCCAGCAGGCGGCGTTGCATACGCCCAGCCAGTCCTCGCCGACATCGAAATCGATGGCGACGATCTCATCATTGGCTTCATGGACCTCTGGGGTCACCAGAACGGCTCCAACGCTTTCGTCGAGAACTACGACGGTGGCAACGGCGGCGCTCCCTATCAGGTCGACCAGCCCCTCAGCTCGGGCGACACGCTGCGAGCGGTTGCCAACGGTTCGGGTGGCTTCACCTTCCCGACCTCTGGTCCTGACTTCTTCTACACCGGTGACAACTACCAGACGAGCCACCAGGAGACCACCCTCGGTTCCTCCGCTCAGATCCCTGGCCGTCCCTACACCGTGACGAACTCGTTCGACCCCGTCGAGGCTTCGAACACATGGCAGTCCGGCGGCCTCGAGTGGTTCGACAACTCGGGCCTCGGCTCGCTCACCGCTGGTGATCACGTCCGCGGCTACCGCCTCTATGACGGCAACGACGGTTCGCCTGTCGGAACCTTCGAAAAGGCCGCCGGCATCGGCGACCTCGAAGCCACCTGTGGTGTCGCCCCGATCGAGGTCGGCAACTACCTCTGGCACGACGCAAACAACAACGGCATCGCTGATCCGGGCGAGACGCCCCTCGCCGGCGTGACGATCGAACTCGTGAACGCTTCCGGCACCGTCGTCGACACCATGGTGACGAACGCTGCTGGCGAGTACCTCTTCCCGAACCTCACCCAGGGCGCTGTCTACAGCATCCGCATCGCAGCCACGAACTACGACAACGGCAACGCCCTCGGCACCGGTGGCACCTACGAAGGCATCACCGCTCCGACCACAACCGACGCCGGTTCGAACGACGGCATCGATTCCGACGCCACGCTCGTCGGTTCACTCCCCACCATCTCCTTCACCGCAACCGTCACCGACCACACGATGGACATCGGCCTGATCGAACCGGCAGCGCCGCTTCGTCTCGGCAACACCGTCTTCATCGATGAAGACGGCAACGGTTCACAGAATGGAACCGAGCCTGGCGTCGCCGGTGTTGAGGTTCAGCTCTGGAGCGTCGATGCTTCCGGCAACCCGGTTGCCATCGTTGCAACCGACACCACCGACAGCAACGGCCGCTACGTCTTCTCCGACCTCGCTGCCGCTGACTACATCCTGGCGATCGCCGACACCGAGCAGGCCGCTGGCCAGCCGCTGAACGGCTTCGTTTCCACCACCGGCAACGGCACCGCTCCGGACCCGGACAACAACGTTGATCTGGACGACAACGGAGATGCAGCTCCTGGTTTCGCCTCGATCTCGGCACCCGTCAGCCTCTCCCAGGGCGACGAGCCCACGGGTGAGGCTGGCGAGGGTGGCTTCGTTGACGCCGACTCGAACCTCACGGTCGACTTCGGCTTCACACCAACGCTCCGCATCGGCAACCTCGTCTGGAACGATGTGAACGACAACGGTGTTGCTGACGCCGGTGAAGCACCGATCGCTGGTGTTGAGGTTCAGCTCTGGACCGCAAACGCTGCGGGTGACCCGGTTGCTCAGATCGCAACCGACACCACTGACGCCGCTGGCCAGTACCTCTTCGACGGGCTCGACGCCGGTCGCTACGTCGTCGCCATCGCTGACACTCAGCAGGCGGCTGGCGAAGCCCTCGAGGGCCTCGCAACCTCCACCGGAAACGACCCTGCTCCGGCGCCGAATGACGGCACCGACAACGATGACAACGGCACCGCCGCAACTGGCTTCGCCGCCATCAGCAGCGCTGTTGACCTCGACGCATCGGCTCCGACCGGCGAGACCGACGGTCTCACCGGAACCGCTGACGAAGACGGCTCGATCGGCGACGCTCGCTCCGACCTCACGGTTGACTTCGGCTTCAACGCAGGACCGCCGCCGGCGACCTTCCGCCTCGGCAACACCGTCTTCATCGATGAAGACGGCAACGGTTCACAGAACGGCACTGAGCCCGGCGTCGCCGGTGTTGAGGTTCAACTCTGGAGTGTTGACGCTGCCGGTAACCCGGTCACCATCATCGGTACGGACACCACCGACGCTGATGGTGAGTACCTCTTCTCCGACCTCGCCGCTGGCGACTACATCGTGGCGATCGCTGACGCCGAGCAGGCTTCTGGTGAAGCGCTCGACGGCTACGTCTCAACCAACGGCAACGGCACAGCGCCTGACCCGGACGACAATGTTGATCTCGACGACAACGGTGACGCCGCTCCTGGCTTCGCCTCCATCTCGCCCCCCGTCACGCTCTCCGAGGGCGACGAGCCCACCGGCGAGAACGGTGAGGGTGGCTTCATCGATGCCGATTCGAACCTCACGGTTGACTTCGGCTTCACCGAGCGTGAACTTCGCCTCGGCAACCTCGTCTGGAACGACGTCAACAACAACGGCATCGCCGATGCGGGCGAAGCCCCCATCGCTGGTGTTGAGGTTCAGCTCTGGAGCGTTGATGCTGCCGGTAACCCGGTCGCCCAGCTCGCCACGGACACCACCGACGCCGCCGGCCAGTACCTCTTCGAGGGCCTGACCGCTGGTGACTACGTCGTGGCAATCGGCAGCTCACAGGCCGCCGCTGGCGCCCCGCTGGACGGCATGACGACCAGCACGGGCAACAACCCAGCACCGGCTCCGACCGATGGCACCGACAACGATGACAACGGCACCGCCGCTGCTGGCTTCGCCGCCATCAGCGATGTGGTCACCCTCGACGCAACGGCACCGACCGGCGAGACCGACGGTCTCACCGGCGCCGACGACGAGGCCGATGCCTTCGACGACAACGCTTCGGACCTCACGGTTGACTTCGGCTTCTACGGCTTGCTCAGCCTCGGCGACACCGTGTTCGCTGACGAAGACGGCAACGGCTCACAGAACGATGCAGAGCCGGGCATCGCCGGTGTTGAGGTTCAGCTCTGGACCGCCGACGCTGACGGCAACCCGATCGCTCAGATCGGCACCACCATCACCGACGCCGCAGGCGACTACGCCTTCACCAACCTCCCAGCCGGTGACTACATCGTCGCCATCGCTGACACCCAGCAGGCTGGCGGCGCACCGCTCGACGGTCTCGCATCAACAACGGGTAACGGCACGGCGCCAGACCCCGATGACGATGTCGACGCTGACGACAACGGTGATCCGGCCCCCGGATTCGCTTCGATCGCTCAGCCCATCACGCTGACCGTCGGCTCGGAAATGGGCCCACTCGGATCCGACAACCCAACGGTTGACTTCGGCTTCCTCGCCGCCCTCGAACTCGGCAACCTCGTTTGGTTCGACGTCAACAACGATGGCATCCACGATGCTGGTGAAGCTGGTGCAGCGGGCGTCACCGTCGAACTCCTCGGCGCTGACGGCAGCGTGCTGGCCACGACGGTCACCGACGCCGCTGGCAACTACCTCTTCACCGACATCGCTCCCGGTACCTACACGGTGCGCATCCCAGCTTCGAACTTTGTCGCTGGCGGACCGCTCGCCGGTTGGCACACCTCGACGGGCCCTGCCTCGTCGACCGACGCCAACGATGACGTGGACGAGAACAACGACGGCATCGCTGGCGGCACCAACCGCACCGATGGTGTTGTGAGCTCGCCGGTCACCCTCACGGGCAACAATGAGCCGACCGACGAGGTCGACGAATCCACCACCGCCACCGATGGCAACTCCAACCTGAGCGTCGACTTCGGTGTCTACCAGGTGTCCATCGGTGACGAGGTCTGGTTCGATCTCGACAACGACGGCATCCGAGATGCAGACGAGCTGCCCGCCGCTGGCGTGACGCTCGAACTGCTCGACGAAGACGGCAACCCCGTCCTCGGCCCTGATGGCCAGCCGATGACCACCGTGTCTGACGCCAATGGCAACTACACCTTCGACGGACTTCCGGAAGGCACCTACGTCATCCGGATCCCGGCTTCGAACTTCGCCGATGGCGCACCACTCGCCGGTGTTGTCACCTCGACTGGCAACAACGTCGATGGTTCGGCTCCGGACCCCGACGATGACGTCAACGCTGATGACAACGGCAACTTCATCCCTGAAGGTGGCGCCCTCGCCGAGCCGATCACGATCACCGCTGGTGACGAGCCCGGTGATGTTGCGAATCCGACCGTCGACTTCGGTTTCACCCCGGCTGCCGGCCTCGGCAACAAGGTGTTCATCGATACCGATCGAGACGGCATTCAGGATGCTGGTGAACCCGGAGTCCCCGGAGTCATCGTCACCGTGACCGATGTTGACACCGGCACGGTTGTCGCCACCGTCACCACCGATACCAACGGTGGCTACCAGGTCAACGGCCTGCCTCCAGGCCGCTACACCGTGACGTTCACCGATCCGCAGGGTCGCTCATGGACGTCCACCGATGCCGGTTCCGACGATGCGGTTGACTCCGATGTGTCGACCACAGGAACCACCGGCGTCATCGTCCTCGATGCTGGCGAATTCGATCCAACGATCGATGCCGGAATCGTGATCCCTCGCTCCACAACACCGTCGACCAACACGACGACCACCACGACCACCTCGACGACCAGCACGCTGGCCTTCACCGGCTCGAACCTCACCACGGGGCTCGCACTGGGTGCACTCGTGATGATCATGATCGGCGGAGGATTCGTCCTCGTCGCTCGCCGCCGTGAAGAAGACGAAGCCGTCTGATTCACCTGGTTCTCCAGGTGTGTGAAATCTGAATACCAGCCGGGCCCCCGAGCGATCGGGGGCCCGCTCGCGTTCTGGCACCTGCGTAAATCGAGGTCTGACCCCAATCGTTACGCAGGTCGAGCGTGTTGGTGTTGCTGGGCGGTCAACCTGTGGGGTCCGACCCCTACAAATCCGAGCGTGTGACGGCCATCGGGGTCTGACCCCAATCGTTACGCAGGTTGTGGTGTGGGTGTGGCTGGGCGGTCAACCTGTGGGGTCTGACCCCTACATAACCGCGCGTGTGACGGCCGTCGGGGTCTGACCCCACAGGTTGTGGTCCTGATGTTGCGGATCGAGCGCGCGTTCGGTTGCCGCGTTGCGTGGGGCAGCCTGCGTAAATCGAGGTCTGACCCCAATCGTTACGCAGGTCCGCTGTCCAGTTCGGCGAGGACTTCGGCGGTGTGCTCGCCGATCGAGGGCACGGGTCGCCTTGGCTGGAAGACGACGCCGTTGAACCGCACGGGAGCGGCCACGGTCCGGATCGTCTCGTCGCCGTCATAGGAGTTGTCATCGGTGTGGACGAACGAATCGAGCGCGGCCGCCTGCGGATCGTCGGCGACCTCGGCCATGGTCTGACACGGCGCCCACCACACGTCGTGCTCATCGAACGCCGCCGACCAGTGATCGAGCGGCTCGGTTTCGAATGCTGCGTCCAAGATCTCGATGAACTCGGCCCGGTTGGCAACGATCGACTTGGCGGACGTGAAGCGCTCGTCGCTGGTCAGTTCAGGTTGACCGATCGCTCGACACACACCAGGGAAGTGTCGGGCCATCTCCAGTCCGATCAGATAGAACCACCGGCCGTCGCCGGCTCGGTAGCTGTTCACGAGTGGCTGGTCGTAGACCGATCGATCCTTCATCCGGCTCAAACGACCAAACGTGAGCTGCGTGCTCAGATCCCACGACACGCCGTAGAGGCCCGTTTGATAGAGCGATGTCTCAACGACGCTGCCCTTGCCGGTTACCGTGCGCTGATGCAGCGCTGCGAGGATCGCGGCGCACGTGGTCATGCCCGTCATGTGATCGCCGATCGCGCCGCGCAGATTGACCGGCGGGTTGGCTTCGGGAGCGTTCGTGCGAGCCAACCCGGTGCGGGCGACGAATGCGCCGATGTCGTAGCCCGGTACGTCTCGGGCCGGGCCGACGGATCCGTAGCCGGTGAGCGATGCAACGATGAGCTGCTCGTGGCGAGCGGAGACGTCGGCAGGGGAGAGGTCGAGTCGTTCGAGCGCGTCGATGCGTAGGTTCGAGACGAAGACGTCGGCGCCGGCAAGGAGTTGCTCGAAGCGTGCTCGATCGTCGGCCTCACCGAGGTTGAGCACGATCGCTCGTTTGCCGCGGTTGTCCTGGGCAAAGCTGGGATTGGGCAGCGGCTTGTCGATGCCAACGGCGGCAAACATCGAGCGCTGCGGGTC
>CALEWY010000119.1 GCA_937925335.1 uncultured Acidimicrobiales bacterium | reverse complement strand
GCGATGCGCTGGAGTCGTGCCTCACGCCAATAACGCTCGACGTGATACTCGGTGGCGTACCCCAAACCGCCATGGGTTTGCACGGCTTGATCCGCAGCGAAGTAGCTCGCCTCGGCGGCGAGATACTTCGCCGTATTCGCGAGCTCACCGCACTCGAGTCCATTGTCGTAGCGCCATGCGGCGTGCATGGCGAGCGTTGACGCGGCGTTCAGTTCCATATGGGCCTTCGCCAATGGATGGCTGATCGCCTGGTTCGCGCCAATCGGCCGCCCGAACACCTCGCGCTCCTTGGCATAGTCCGTCGCCCGCCGAAGTGCAGCCTCCCCAATGCCGCACGCCATCAGCGCCAGCAGAATGCGCTCCGGATTCAGTCCATGCAGGATGTGATGGAACCCCCGCCCCCGTTCGCCGACCATTCGCCAGCCTTCGACGGGAAGTTCGTCGTAGGCCACCTCACACGAAGCGACGGCGTTGCGTCCGAGCTTGGGGATCGCGGCAATGTCGCAGTACTTCGGGTCGAGATCGACGAGGAACAGAGTGAGACCGCCAAAGCCGTCACCCGGCTCTCCATCGGTTCGAGCGAGGAGCAGGCACACCTCGGATTCGAGCGCCTTTGATGTCCAAATCTTGCGGCCGCTGACGATCCAGCCGCCCATGCCATCCTCGACAGCTCGGGTCGTGATGCGGCTGGTGTCGGTGCCGGCATCGGGTTCGGTGACACCGAACGCCGTGTGCAGATCGCCGGCTGCCGCTCGGGGAAGGAACGTGTCTTTCAGCTGGTCATTGCCAAACTTCACGACCGGATTGAGCCCGAACATGGTGAGGTGAAGAGCGGTCGAACCGTTCATCCCCGCTCCTGAGGCCGCCACTCGGTTCAGAACCAGTGCACCTTCGGTGATTCCTTGTCCGCCGCCGCCGTACTGCTCGGGAATGGCGATCCCGACCCAGCCACCGTCTGCCATGGCTCGATAGAAGTCCCACGGAAACTCGTGGTTGGTATCACACGCTGACCAGTAGCTGTCGTCGAACGCTGCGCAAACGCGGTCGACGCCGTCGATGATTGCCTCGTGGTCAGAATTCGGCGTGAAATCCATACCCAACGGAGATTAGAGGAGCACGGGAGGTGGGACGCAGCCTGGACGTGTGAGGCAGCCTGTGTGCGACGGCGAGCCAACAGTGACCAGGGTTCGCCAATGACTGTTGGAGACTTGTTGCGTCATGATCGCATTCGCCTGATTCGGGAGCGCGGCGGCTCCCGAATCAGGCATTTTTCGCTTTTTCCCAGGCGGCGAGCCGGGATCCGATCGCATCGTCCGCAGGATCATCAGCGTCGGTGAAGTACGCCTCGGTGAGCGCGATCAGCAACGTGCCGGGAAGCTCTGGCGGAACAGCGTCTTCATCGAACTCGGCCCGAATACCCAACCCTTCGGTGATGGCGGTGAACCCAACGATGAATTGCTCGGTGGTGAGGCCAGGCCGTGGGCGTATGCCTCTCGAGGCGAACCATTCTTCGGTGACGCGCAGAATCGCGACGTATTCGCTGCCGTAGTAGTCGTAGAGAATCCGAAGGCGCGATGACACCGCCGGTTCGCCGCGAGCGAGCGACCACAGAGCGAGCCGGCCTGTCTGGCGGCGATCGCGCCTCGCATGATCGTGGCTCACCGTTGCGAGTGTTCGTAATCCTTCGGTGAACGACAAGGAACGGTCCGCAAGGATCGACTCGGCTTGGGCTGTGAAGTTGGTCAGCCAGTTGTCGAGGTCGTTGTTGCCCGGTGAGAGATAGAAGTCGATGAGTGCGTCGACAATGTGTGCCTTCGAGCCGAAGTCGTCAGCAATCTGCTTGCGGTCGAGGCCGGTCTCAGCGGAAAGCTCGTCGTAGGTGAAAAGACGCCCCCAATCGACCGCCCGGGATCGAAGAAAAGAGTCGGCCGCGAGCAGCACCTGGCCGCGCCGCTCCCTCTTCGCCTGCTCTTTCGCCCCCGTCACGCTGATCTTTCTATCTGGTTGTCATCCTTTGGCCCAAGCATCGAGGCGCGATCCGATGGGGTCGTCGTCGATGTCGGTGAAGTAGCTCTCGGCCAACAACACGATCGCGTCACCGGGCAACTGTTCGGGTACGGCGTCTTGATCGACGTCTGCTCGGATGGCCAAACCTTCGGTGACCGCGTTGAGGATCGTGATGAACTGATCGGTCGTGATCCCTGTTTTGGTCTTCACGCCCTTTTTCTCGAACCAGGCTTCCGTCGCCTGAATGAAGCCTCGATACTCATCGGCGTAGCGTTGGTAGAGCTGCTGCAGACGGGTTGATACCGCAGGGTCTGCACGCGCCAAGGACCACAGAGCGAGCCGACCGGAGAGGCGCTCTTCGCGGCGGGCATGAGCGTGGCCCAACATTCCGAGAACCCGGATCCCCTCGGAGAACTCGAGGGAGTCGTCGTTGAAGATGGCATCGCGGTATTCGGTCAGACCGGAGACGCGGTCATCGACGTTGCGGTCAGGGTCGAGGTAGAACTCGACCAGGGCGTTCACGATCTGTGCCTTTGAGCCAAAGTCGTCGGCGATCTGCTTACGGTCGATGCCTGATTCGCTCGACAAATCGTCGTAGGTGAAGAGTCGCCCCCAGTCGATAGAGCGAGATCGCAGCAGCGCGTCGGCTGCGAGCAACACGCGTTCGCGTCGCTCATCGCGGCTCAGTCCTCGTGGCGGTGACATTGGGTCAGGTTCTAGCCGTTGTGCCGCTGTTGTGAAACTCTTGGGCATGACTCACACCGATTTGAAGGATCTGGGCGGAATCGACCTCGTGGCCGCCGCGCAGCAACTCGATCCGCTCACCATCGAGCTTCGGCGGATGGTGCACCACGAGCCTGAAATCGGTCTCCAGCTGCCAAAGACACAGCAGAAGATCCTCGATTCGCTCACCGGGCTTGGGATGGACATCACCACCGGCGTGTCGACGACATCGGTGGTTGCCGACCTCGATTCTGGCAAACCTGGCCCGACGGTTTTGCTGCGAGGTGACATGGATGCGCTGCCGCTCGACGAGGACTACCCGTCCGACTTTCAGTCGTCGATCGAGGGAACCATGCATGCCTGTGGCCATGACTCCCACGTTGCGATGTTGGCGAGCGCAGCCCGTCTCCTGAGCGAGAACAAGAGCGAATTCACCGGCAAAGTCCGCTTCATGTTCCAGCCAGGGGAGGAGGGTTACCACGGTGCTCGCTACATGATTGAAGAGGGTGTGCTCGACGGTGTCGATCGGGCCTTCGCCATCCACGTCATCGCAAACATGCCCGACGGCATGTTCTTCTCGAAGGGTGGCCCGCTGATGGCGAGCGCCGATCGATTTGAGATCACGGTTGAAGGGTCCGGTGGCCACGCTTCGATGCCCCACCAGACCATCGATCCCATTCCTGCCGCCGCAGCCACGATCACGGGAATCCATACGATGGTTGGCCGTGAGATCGATGCGGCCCGATCGGGCGTTGTCACCGTCGCTCACGTTCGGGCCGGCACGACAAACAACATCATCCCGCCGTCCGCGTTCATCGAAGGCACGATTCGATCGCTCGACGAGGCAACTCGTTCGACGTTGCACGCCAGCTTGGAGCGCGTCGCAACCAACACCGCAGCGGCTCACGGTTGTGGGTGCTCGTGTGAAGTGATCGCCGGTTACCCGGTCACCGTCAACGACGAGGCGGCGTCGTCGCTGTCTGGTGCAGTCGCCGGCGAACTGTTCGGCGCGGAGACTTTCGTCGAGATGCCCCAGGCGATCATGGGCGCGGAAGACTGGAGCTACGTGCTCAACAAGGTGCCGGGCTCGATGGCGTTCCTCGGAGCGTGCCCAGCCGATTTGTCTCCAGCTGAGGCTGCACCGAACCACTCAAATCTGATGCGGCTGAGCGAAACGAACTTCCACCGTGGTGTCGCCATGTACGCGGCCATGGCGATGGTTCGTCCGAACGAGAACTAACTGAGAAGCCTGCGAGCGCCCTCGATCACCACGTTGAGGGCGCGAGCCTCGACGGTCTCGGCGAGTCCCTCGGTTGGGATCTCCTCGCTGAGGCGATTCGCAATCACGCTTGCGACACAACCGGCTCGCCATCCGTTTGCCGCGCACATCGTGAACAACGTGGACGACTCCATCTCGTAGTTGAGGACGTTCAGCCGCTGCCACTCGGCGAGGCTTCCCTTGAATCGCGTCGTGACGTCGCCAGCGACGGTGTCATAGCGCTCTTGGCCTGGGTAGAACGTGTCGGACGACGCGGTGATCCCAACGTGGTGGGTCAGACCGAGAGCGTCGGCTGCATCGACAAGCGCACGAGTGCACTCAAAGTTGGAAGCAGCGGGGTATTCGATGGGGGCGAAGTGTGAGCTTGCTCCGTCCAGTCGTACCGAAGCTTGGGTGATGATGACGTCACCTGTTTCGACGTGCGGTTGAATGCCGCCGGTTGTGCCGACGCGCAAGAACGTCGTGACTCCGAGCTGCGCAAGTTCTTCAATCGCGATCGATGTCGAGGGTCCGCCGATTCCGGTCGAACACACCACGATTGGTGAGCCATCGAGGGACGTGAGGTAGCTCGTGTATTCGCGGTGGCTCGCAAGAGCGGTTGAGGGGCCACCGCCTGGTTCTGCCTCGATGGCATCGGCGATTCGAGAGACTCGTCCCGGGTCACCCGGGACGATGGCCATGGTGGCTCCCTCGAGTTGGGCAGCGGACAGGCCGAGATGAAAGACGTCGCTCACCAAAGCGAGAGTAGAGCAGCGTCAGATGTGGCGGGTGACCTGTCATCGCAAGATTTCGCCTTCTAGTGTGTAGGGATGCGCCCGCACTCACGCCTTCTGACCGCCGTTGGCGGGCTCGGAATGTGTGCGCTTGCCGCGTTGATCACCCATCAGCTGGCGTATCTCGCCGTGACGGCTGCCGGCTTGCTCGCCGCGGCCGACATGACCGACCACGGCCATCTCTCGGCCCAATGGGCCGTGGTCACCCCCGCCGCCGTGCTCGGAGCGAGCGGTTTCGTCTTGCGCCAAGTGCAACGACTCGGAATCCGCAACCCGTTGCGAGTGCTTCCAACCGCAGCCATCACGAGTGGCCTCTTCGTTGCGCAAGAGGTGACGGAGGGATTCTTCGCCGGGCGCCATGTCGCTGACGTCGTGACATCACCGGCGATCATCACCGGTATCGCTCTGACGCCTCTCATCGCCTGGGTGCTCGCCAAGGTTCTCAACGGTGTCACCGAGCTAGTTCGACGTTTCGTCGCCAGCCCGACGCTGGTGTCACGTCGCCCGCAGTCATTCGCTCGTCGTGGTTCGCTCATCGCGATCCCCGTGCGGGTCGACTCGAGCTCATCTCCTCGAGGTCCTCCTGGTCGTCGTTCGTTCCAAGACTAACGACCGACAAAAACTGGAGAAAGCGATGATGAATACCTCGATGCGGCTTCGTGCTGCACTCGTTGCGTTGGCGCTCGGCGCCACCGCGTGCGGTAGCAGTGCCGCAACCGAAGACGCTGACGCGTCCGCCGCGCCAGAAGGCGCAACGGAAGACGGAGCGATGGAAGACGGAGCGATGGACGACGGTGCCATGGACGACGGTTCCATGGACGACATGGACGGTGACGACCATGGTGGTGATCACGGCGATGAACACAGCCACGGCCACGGCGAAGGAATCGAAGTCCCCGGCTCGATGATCGTGCCGACCATCGCGTTGAGCGCCGAGCCCGACCCTGTCTCTGGCCACAATCTGATGATCGGTCTGACCGACTTTGCGATCACCCCGGAGAACGCCTCGACCGATCCCGTCGACGGCGAGGGCCACCTTCACCTCTTCATCGATGGCGAGCGGATCAGCCGGTTTTACAACACCGCGATTCATGTCGACGGCCTCGAGCCTGGCGAGCACACCGTCATGGTTGAGGTGAGCGCCAACAACCACTCCGCCTATGTCGTCGATGGCGACCCGATCATGGCGATGGCCACGATCACGGTTGAGGATTCCGGTTCGGCCGATCCCGTCCCGGCCGCTGACATCGATGGTGGAAGCGCCGAGTTGGCGATCAACGCTGTCGCTGATCCTCGCGGGGGCTGGAACGTCGAGTTCGTCGTCGATGGTTTTGCATTCGATGCCGTGAACGCCGGTGGCGAGGCGGCCGCCGGAAGCGGCCACATCGTCTTGTTCGTCGACGGAGTCGAGCTCGGTCGTCAGTACGGAGCCAACGTCTACCTGCCAGCCATGGACGATGGGGATCATGAGATCTCCGCCGAGCTGCGCCACAACGACACCTCGCCCTATCTCGTCGATGGGACGGTCGTCTCAGCGTCGGTCACGGTGACCGAAGAGGCGATGGAAGCGATGGGCGATGCCACGGTGGTCACCGCAAGTGTCGTCGACGGCAACGTCGAGACGGCGAGCGATCGCGTCGAGGTGGTGCTCGGTTCGATGGTTGAAGTGTCCATCGAATCTGACGTCGCCGACGAAGTCCACGTGCATGGCTACGACCTGTTCGCTGACGTCAGCGCCGATTCGCCTGCTTCACTGATGTTCGTGGCCGACGTTCCTGGAGTCTTTGAGATTGAGCTCGAGGGATCGGGCTTGTTCCTCTTCGAGATCCAGGTCAGCTGATGATGTTCGCCCACGGCGTCGGATCGCGAGGCGATCTGCCGCTCCCCGCGTGGATGTTCACCTGGGCGACGGCGATTGCGCTGGTGATTTCGTTCTTTGCGCTGAGCGTGCTCTGGACGAAACCGCTGCTCGCACGGGCCGCCGTGGGTTCACACATCAGCCTTCCGCAGGCGGGGGTGGCTGCGATTCGTGGGATTGGACGAGTGCTTGCGCTCGCCCTCTTCGCCACGTCGCTGTGGGCTGGGCTGTTCGGGGTCGACTCGACCAACGACAACCTGCTTCCCGTCACGCTTTACGTCGTGGTGTGGGTTGGCGCCGTTGTGCTCGGCGGACTCGTTGGTGATGTGTGGCGAGCGATCAACCCGCTGGTCACCATTGCTGAAGGCATCGAGCGCATCACCGGTCGCCGTGATCGGGTTGCGTCGCCGCCCGCTTCGGTTGGGCAATGGCCGGCCGCTGCCGGCCTCGGCGTCTTCCTCTTCTATGAGCTGGCTCACCCGAGTGGGTCAACACCTCGGAACCTGGGGTGGATGTTGCTCGTGCACACGGTCGTGTCGCTCGCCTTGGCGTGGCGGTGGGGTTCGAAGTGGCTCGCCGACAACGAGCCGTTCTCGGCTCTGTTCGCAGCCATTGGTGCAATGGCGCCGATCGGGCGGGACGACGAGGGTCGGCTGCGTCGCCGCCCGCTCATGTCGGGCCTCGCCACGATGACGGTGGTGCCGGGAACCTTGGCGCTTCTGCTCGTCGTTTTGGGTGGCACCAGCTTTGACGGTTTCAGCGAGAGCGAACTCGGTCGGTCGATACTCGGCCGACCGAGAGGATGGGGAGGAGCGGTCACGCTCAGCATCGGCCTCATCGTCTCGGTGCTTGTGTTGGCTGCGCTGTACTACGCCGCGATCGCCTGGACGAACCGGGTCACCGGTGTCGGCATCTCGTCACTGGCGGCAAGCTTTGCTCCGTCGCTCGTTCCGATCGTTTTCGGCTATTCGCTCGCCCACTACGCCCAGCTGCTGGTCGACGAAGTGCAGTCGTTCGTCTTCCGCCTCTCCGATCCTGCCGGTCTTGGGTGGGATCTGTTCGGTGGCGCAGACGCCTCGGTGAACTTCACCATCATCAGTCCCGACCTCGTCGCTTGGGTACAGGTGATCGGCATCTTGCTCGGGCACATCGGCGCCGTCGTGGTCGCCCACGACAAGTCGCTCGAACTGTTCAGCGAAGCCGACTCGCTTCGCAGCCAGTTCGCCATGTTGCTGGTGATGGTCGTGTACTCAACCCTCGGCCTGCTACTGCTGCTCAACGCCTGAGTTCTCTCAGCGATCAGGGCTCAGCGATCAGGGCTCAGCCAGCAGTCCAGGTGATCGTGGCGCTGGCAGATTGGGGCGTTCCGGTTGCAAGGTCGGTCGCTGAGACGGTCACGGTCATCGGGCCTTCGGCTGCACCCTGCACGAAGTTCTCCGCTGGGTTGCCGCCGTTGAGCCACTGCGAGCCTTGGCTGACCGACCATGAGACGCCGGAGAAGTTGCCGGCGCCACCGGTGAGCTGACACAACACCGGCGAGCTGAGCGGTGAACTTGCGGCGCCACAGCTGATGCCGAGGATCGTGGGTGATGGCGGTGGCGGTGCCGGGTCGGTGACGGTCACGGTGACCGAGGTCGATGAGTTGCCGCCGGGGCCGCTCGCGGTGAGGGCGACGTTGTAGGTGCCCGCCGTCGCCCACGAGACGCTGTAGGCATCGCCACTTCCAGCCGCTTGTCCGTCGGCTGCCCAGCTCGTGGAGGTGACCGTGCCGCCGGAGTTCGTGTAGCCAAAGTTGACGGCAACGCCGGTTTCAACCGTGGTCGATCCGGTGATCGAGACCGCTGGAGCAGGGTCGCTTGGGGGAGCGGAGTAGATGATCGATGCGGTGTTGCTGGTCACCGTCTGGCCGGTCGCGATGTGGCGAGCGGTGAGGGTCAGCGTCACCGTGCCAGTGCCGAGGTAGCCGACGTGCATCTCATGGGCACTTGCCGCCCACGAATTCGCATCAGCCGGGTTCGGCCAGCCGATGCTCCAGTTGTAGCTGTCGAACAGGCTTGGATCGCCAGACAGCGGGCACTCGACCCAGTTACCGCTGAGAGCGGAGCTGGCGTTGCACGCGATGACGAGCGGGTCGACGCTTGGTCCAGCATCGTTCACGGTGATGTTGATGACCTCGGTGTCGGATCCGCCAGGGCCGGTGGCAACGACGGTGATCGTCTCACTGCCGGCCGAGCTGAACGATTGCGACATCCCGAGACCGTCGGGGGAAACCGTCGGGCTTCCGACACTGCTCGTGTGCGTGATCGATGTGGCTGAGCCGCCGTTGATCTGGATGGTCCAGAAGCCGGTCTGGCCAACCTCGAGCACGGTGTTGCCCGTGATGACAATCTCCGGCGGTCCCTCGGTCGGGATGGGATCTTCAACCACGACGGTCAACGAACCGGAACCGTCGGCGCTGGCTCCCGTCGTGTCGACGGTGATCTCGTAGGTGCCGGCCGTGTTCCATCGAGCGCTGAGCTGAGAGCCGTTGGGTGTGACGGTGCCGGCGCCGGCGACGTTCCAGTGCGGATCGGGCAAACCGTTGGGGTTTGAGGTTGAGGCCACGTAGTTGGCGGTCTCACCAACGGTCACGGTTGTCGGGCCGCCGATGGCGATCTCATACGGAGCGCCGAGCGGGACGACGGTGACGGTTCGCGACGCCGTGTCGAGTTCGACGACGTCGGTCGTGCAGATGTCGACCCCGCATGAGCTTGGTCCGAGGATGGTCAGCGTCACCGTTTTTGGTCCGGCAGAACTCCACGTGACCGTCGGCGATGGATCGGTTGAAGTCGCCGGTGTGGCACCCTCGCCGAACGTCCAGCGCATCTCGGAGATGTTGGTGCCCTGGTTGGCGTGGTTGAGCGTGACGGTGCGGTTTGCCGTGACCGAACCGGGGTTTGCGATATTGGCCCGGCGCTCGACGGTGCCGGACACGATGGTGACCGAGATCGAGGAGCTGTCGCAGATGTCGTCAGCGTCGCAGCCTTCGACGGACACGATGTAGGTGCCTGGAGCCGGGAACGAGTAGTCGATGACACCGAAGCGCTCGATCGGTCCCGCCGTTGCAGTGTTTGGGTTGGTCGAGAAGTTCCAGTTCGTTGGTGCACCGACAAGTGCTTGGCCGGTGAAGGTGATGAACTCGCCAACGGTCGCCTCGACCGTGGTCGCCGCCAGCTGCACCTCGATGACCGGATCTGGATCGGGGTCTGGGTCTGGATCTGGGTCTGGGTCTGGATCGGGGTCAGGGTCAGGATCTGGATCCGGGTCTGGATCGGGGTCTGGATCTGGATCTGGATCAACCTCCGGATCAGGATCAACCTCCGGATCGGGATTCGGCCCGGGTGGCTCTTCTTGTTCGGGCTCTTGTTGTTCGGGCTCTTCTTGTTGGGGCTCTTCTTCGGGCTGGGGCTCTTCTTCGGGCTGGGGCTCTTGTTGTTCGGGCTCTTCTTCGGGCTCGGGCGGCGTCACGTCGGATTCAGGCTCTGGAGCTTGTGGCTCGTCGGGGATCTGCTGGGCGCCGGCGACGGCGAGGTCGTCGATCTCGTCGTTCGGGTCGTCGATGGGGGCAGCCACGAACCCGCTGTCGGAACCAGAGTCGTACTTCGCGACGGGAATGATCCCGCCATCAGGCTTCACGAGGCCAGCGGCCTCTGATGTTGGGTCGTTGAACCACACGGCCCCGTTCTCGGCGATGAGTTCGATCCGGGTGCCGGGGCTGACGCCGTCGAGCGTTTGCTCGGCAACGATCGAGTTGTCTGCAAGATCGACCACGGTGATCGATGCTCGCTCGGTGTCTGGCACGGCGGCCCAGCCATCGGTGGCGGCAGGTTGGCCATACGCCGCACCCTGCGTTGCGACGAAGTCGGTGCTGGTCGGGCAATCCTGACGCATTGGATCCCACATCATCATTCCGCCGGAGTCGGCGACGACGAGCATGTGGTTCGAGTCGTTACTGGTCGAGAGCTGTGCGTCGGCTGGGAACTCGAGGCGGTCACACACGACGCCCCGTCCTTGCACCCATACCCGCTGATCGTCGAGGTCGATACCGACCACGGCATCATCGAGCGAGTGGAGCGCGATCGGGCCGTTCACCCCGTCGATGGTCTGCGAGTCGCCATCGACGTTGAGCATCTGAAGCGGCGCGTTCGGTTCGGTGCCAGACACGAGCAGTGAGCCATCGTCGAGGACGAGGCCGGATGAGAAGGTGTTGCGAAGCGGCACAGCGGGGCGCTGTTCGAGTGTTGATGGATCGATGGGCGAGGCGCTGCCTGGCTTCACGATCCAACCGGATGAGTCGCCGACGACGACGTCGAGCTCCTCGGTCTCATTGCCGAAACGGACAAGACCGGTTGCGATCTTCCAGGTTGTTGCGTCGAGACGACCGACGGTGCCGGTGGTTTCGTTGACGATCAGGGCATCCGAGCCCCACTCCACGATGGTGATGGCATCGCCAGGATCGGCGACACCGAGTGAGGTCGCGATCGAACCGGAACTGCCGTCGAGCAGTGAAACGCCACCGATGGCGGTCGATGCAAGCCAAGCCGAGCCATCGCCAAGGCGAAGCTCGTTCTCGTTGTTCGGAGTCGATTGCACGACCACGTAGCTGGCGAACAGCGCAATCACGGCGACGATCGCGCCGAATGTGTTCCGCCTCACATCAAAATTCCCGAGAAGTCGGGTCATCACGTCGGTTCCCTCCGTTGTGATCGCCTCGAGATGTGCCTCAACCCCGCCGGGCTCAGATCTCGATCGGACCATGTTCGCAGAGATCACACCCCCTGCGACAGTCATCTTGCTCACGCCGTTGGTGAGCTCGTGACGTCAGTGTGGCGGATTGGTTCAATGTGAACATCGGGGATTCCCCCGTGAATCAGGGGATTGATCGGGGCACACTTCGGTCATGACCGTGCAGCAATCGGACCTCGGCGAGGGACGGATCGACAACTTCATCATCGACGCATCGGTCCACCTCGTGGTCGGGATGGCTGTTCTTGTCACCATGACGGTCGCAACCGTCATGGTCGTTCGTCATGCGATTCGCAACGAAGCCCTGAATCGGCCGACCTTTCTTGCGGTTGGGGCGGCCCAGATCACGCTCATCGTTCAGGTGCTGCTCGGCATCAAGCTGCTCGATCAAGGGCAAGGGATCGTGCAGCTCTACATCCACTACGTCGGCGGCCTGATCCCCATGGGTGCCTTCCTGGTTGGGGGCTGGCTCGCTCGAGGTGACTCCGGGCGCAGCTCAAGGGTGTTCGCCGCATTGTTGATCGTCGGTGAAGTCTCAGCGCTCATGGCGTTCTTCATCGGGCGGGCCTTCGCCGGGGGCTGAGGGCCCGACCAGCGCACCCGACAGAGCCACTCGCCCAGCGTGAGAGGCCAAGGGGCTCATCGGCGCCCGGGTCGAGGGGTTGTACGCTGCCACGAATGGACGCCTTCCGGCCCAGCAGATTCACCAGCGGTCAAGAACCGTGGTTCCGCATCGGCACCCTCGATATCGGCTCAGCCGGATTCGTGTCGCTCGTTGCGACGATTTCGATGTTTGTTCGCGCCATCGAAGGCGTCGCCGGACCGTTCGGACGACTGAGCATCTTCAACACCTCATCGGTGTTCAACGGTGAGATCTGGCGGATGCTCACCTGGTGGCTTCCCAACGAGCCAGGCCTCGGAACGGTCATTTCGATCGTCTTGATCTTCCTCTTCGGTGCGCAGCTCGAAGGTGCGCTCGGACGAGAAGGGATGGCCCGCTACCTCGCCGTGCAGGTTCTCGGAATTTCCGTCATTGCGCTGATCATCGCAGCGGTGTTTCAAGAGACAATTGCGTTCGCTGGGGTCGACTACATCTCCAGCGCGCTGTTCTTCACGTTCATCGCCTACCTGCCGGGCGTCCGGTTCTTCTTCGGGATTCCCGGCTGGGTCTTCGGCGCCGTCTTCTTCGTCATCGAGTTCTTGCAACTGCTTGAGTTCCGAAGCATCGCACTGCTCGTTCTGCTGGTCGCCCGCGTGGCCTTCATCCTTCTGATGGCCAAGGTCTTCGGTCTTGCCGAAGAAGTCGAGTGGATCCCTGACCTTCGCCCGGCCTCACGTCGTGGACCATCAGCCGGTCCGACGTCGTCTGGTGCTGCATTCGGTGGTGGTGTCACCCGCACTCCAAAGCGCCCTGGTCGAGGCAAGAAGAAGAAGGCCGAACACCTGAGCGTCGTTCCAGACGAGCAGCGGTTCGAAGATCTCGGAATCGACGACATCCTCGACCAGATCAACGCCTTTGGCATGGACAGCTTGAGTTCGGAACAAAAGAAGATCCTCAAGCAGTACTCAAAGGGCAAGAAGAAAAAGGACTGACGTCCGCCCCGAGCTTGCCCTAGGTTCGCCGGATGACCCGCCAGAACGTCCGATCCGGAAGCCCCTTTGAAGATCGCTGGGGTTACTGCCGAGCGGTGCGGGTTGGCGACACGATCCACGTCGCCGGCACGTGCGCGGCGATGGAGGATCTCGAGGGGTCTGACGCGTTCTCTCAGGCGACCTCCGCGCTCGCCATCGTCGAAGCGGCGCTGATCGAGGCAGGTGCTTCGATGGCCGACGTGGTCCGAACGATCACCTACGTCACGAACATTGACGACTGGGAGCTTGTCGCCCGCGCGCACTCCGCAGCATTCGATGCCGTGCGCCCAGCATCAACACTCGTCGAGGTCTCACGCCTGATCGATCCCCAGATGGTGGTCGAAATCGAGGTCTACGCCCAGCTTGGCGGCTGACCGACTTGACCCTTCGGTCGTCGATGGGTTGCACTTCGACGATGACGAGCTTTGCTGACCAACCGCAGTCATCACCGGCGGCGGTGATGGCATGGGACGCACGCTTGCCGTTGCGCTCGCAACCGAAGGTTGCCGAGTTGCCATCTGCGATATCAACGAGCAGACGATGGCCGAGACGGTCGCAGCGTGTGCTGACGCCGGCGCCTCGGTGCTCGTGAGCACACACGTGTGTGACGTTGCGGATGAGGCCGCGCTCGAACGCTTCCGCGATGAACTGCTTGCGGCGCACGAGGCTGATCACATCGACCTGCTGTTCAACAACGCCGGCATCGGTGGTGGCGGCAGCATGGTCGAGCCCGAGCGTGAGGCTTGGGATCGCACCTTCAACATCTGCTGGGGTGGCGTTTACCTTGGAACCCGCGTCTTCCTACCGCTGCTTATGAAGTCTGAGTCGGCGCACATCATCAACACCAGCAGCGTGAATGGCTTCTGGGCATCGATGGGGCCAGCCCATCCCCACACCGCCTACTCCGCTGCCAAGTTCGCGGTGAAGGGTTTCACCGAGGCCCTTGTGCAAGATCTGCGCCACAACGCACCAAACGTGCAAGCCCACGTCGTGATGCCGGGCCACATCGGCACGGGTATCGCCGTGAACTCCGCCCTGGCCCGCGGCGTCGACGAGACCGAGATGGCTGAGTACAACGAACGAGGCGCCGCTTTCCGCAATGAGGCGCCGATGACCGCCGAGTCGGCTGCGGATGTGATCCTCGACGGTGTCCGAGAAGGACGTTGGCGCATCCTCGTCGGCGAAGACGCACACATTCTCGACATGGCGGTTCGCTCCGACCCCGAGAACGCCTACGAAAACGACTTCGTCGAGTCGATGAAGAGCCAGGGTGTGCTCGATCGAATCATGGCGGTCCTCGACGACTGACGTCGGACATCGAGGGGAGCCGTGACACCGAGCTGAACCGAATGCGTGCTGTGATGGCGGCCATGTCTGCCCTGCGACGCCCAGCCTTCCTCGTCACTCTGGCGTTTGTGTTGTTCGCCGCCGCATGTTCAGCATCATCACCAGAGCCACAAGCACTGACCGGTGGTACGGATGATGCGACAGACTCCGAGGAAACAGTCGCTGAGGAAGCCGACTCCGGGGAAACAGTCGCTGAGGAAGCCGACTCCGAAGAAACAGACTCCGAGGAAGCCGACGGCCAACCAGAACCTGAGCCAGCACCCCAGCCGGTCGAGGAGATCGAACCGATCGTGTTCGACGACAACTTCGGCGAGACGATTCTGCCGATCGTCACCGAACACTGCGCGTCGTGCCACAACGCGGGCGGGCCAGGGTCGCCCCATTGGAAACTCGAAACGGTGGCCGACGTTGCCAACGGTGCGCCGTTCCTTGCCGCAGCCGTCGGCGAGGGCTACATGCCGCCGTGGCCTGCCGGGCCAATGAGTGTGTCGTTCACCAACGACATCTCACTTCGAACCGATGAAATCGATGCGATCGTTGCGTGGGCCCAAGCCGGTGGTGAGATCGACGTTGATGCTGCGCTTCCCGTGACGGCTCCAACCGGGGTCGTCGGGCTGAGCAACGCCGATGATGTCATCACGCCGCACGAGACCTACGACGGCAATACCTCGATCGTCGACGACTACCGCTGTTTGATCTATGACCCCGGCCTCACCGAAGCGACGTGGCTGACGGGATACGAATTCGTCCCGGATCAAGCGGAGATCGTGCACCACGCCATCGGCTACCTGCTCCCCGAAGAGGCGATGGCCAGCGCGCTCGAACGCAGCGCCGAAGATCCGGCTGGCGGCTGGCAGTGTTATGGCTCGTCCGGCCTCGATTTCGACGATCCGCTCTTCATTGGCTGGGCACCCGGGCAAGGGCCGACCGTGTACCCGGAAGGCTCTGGCCTCTGGCTCGAGCCGGGTGATTTCGTCGTCGTCCAGATCCACTATCACAACGAAGTTGACACCGATCCCGATGAGTCAACGCTTCGGGTCGACTTCACCGATGGATCGACCGAGCTCGATGAGATCGGTGTTGCCGAGTACCTTGCTCCGGCTGAGATCCCGTGCTCGAGCGATGAAACTGGTCCGCTTTGTGATCGTGATGCGGCGTATGCGCTTGCGGTGGAGCGGTTTGGCCAACGCGGCGTACAGGCCGACTTCGTCAACGCCATCTGTGGTGTGACCCCGGACGACTTCGCGGGGATGACCGATGGTGTGGCCTCGTCGAGTTGTGTGCTGCCTATCTATGAGTTCGGCGAGGTCGTGTCAGTGCTCGCCCACGAGCACGAGATCGGTACGACGTTCCGCATGACGCTCAATCCCGGCGGGCCGGATGAACAGGTGATCCTCGATATCCCGACGTGGTCGTTCGATTGGCAATACAACTACGAACCCGTCGAAACGATCGTTGTGAAACCCGGCGATTCGGTGATGTTGGAGTGTGCATGGGACCGAGCACTACGTGATCCGTCGCTTGAACCGTCGTACATCCTGTGGGCTGACGGGACCAACGATGAGATGTGTTTTGCGACGATCACCGTGAGATAGCGCTGTTCAAAGCGGTGAAGGTGACGGCTGATCAATTTTGACTGTCGAACTGCTCAGCTTTCCAGCGAGAACGCCGACTGGGATCGGGTTGGAGATTGCTGACAGTGGTGGCACACCACTGTTTGCAACGAGTTTTCTTGGACGAAGGCACGCAATGAAGAAGAGCCACCCTCAGCGTCCCCCGCTCATGATGCGGCACCTGCGAACGGGGTCAATCGAAGACGGCGCCGTCAAGCGCGACAACCCGAGTCGCTCGCTCCCGAACCGTGATGAGCTGATTCGAACACTCTCGCGAGAAATCAACGACACCGAACGTCCGGACATGGTGAGCTTCACCGCTCGCCTGCGGCTATTGCCGCTGAAGGTCTGGAGCCCGGTGATCCAGCCGCCGCGCGTCGACCTCGCACGTGCTGTCGAGGAACGACTCATCAGCCTTGAAGGCCGCATTCTTTGCAACGCAGATTCTGGCGACACGATCGCCGGCTACTCGACCGGCCTCAGCCGGCCTGGTGACGTCGAACAGTTCGCTGAGCACCTCGCTGAGGCGTTGAGCGATCCCTTCGAGATCGACGAGACGATGTATCGCTTCGAGGCTCAAGTTGGTGTTGCGGTCTACGACCCAGCGTCGCTCAACTCCTCGTCGCTGCTCCTCCGTGCCTCAGAACTCGCCCTCGTCGAGACGACGTCGCTCAAGCCGTCCTGTGTGTTCGACAATGGGGTTGGTGAACGGCGCCACCGCGAGAACGTGATCGGCAATGACCTGTGGGTTGCGCTGCGAACGAAGTTGCTCGACGTGATGTACGAACCGATCGTTTCGATGGACGGTTCGGTGGTTGGTCTTGAGATGCGTCCGGCTTGGGGCCACGACGACATCGGAACGATCCACGTTGGCGAAATCCTCCACGTTGCCGAACAATCCAACCAAACCTTCAACCTTGGTGAATACATGCTGCGAGAGACCGCCTCGGCGATCAGTTCGTGGGGCGGCATCCGTGAGGACTTCCGGTTCTGGATCAACATCACGCCAGCCGACATGTTGAACCCCGACTTCATCGATTTGATGACCGAACGAGCTCGTGACTTCCGAATCGGCATCGAGATTCCCGAGAGCCTTGCGGTGACCGAACCCGTTGTTGCCAACGTGGCGGAGCAGCTCGAACGATCCGGCATCGCAACCGCAGTCGACGAGTTCGGCAACGACTTCTCGGCCCTGTCGCGGATCATGTCGTTGCCCTACACGACGCTCAAGCTCAATCCCGGTCTCGTGCACGCTCTTGCCGTGAGTAACGAGGACCGTCGGATCGTCAGCCTCGCCGTCGACCTCACCCGAGAGTTTGGGCTCGACGTCGTCGCCTGTGGACTCGAAACCCGTGAAGAGTTCGACCTCGTCAAAGCGATGGGTGTCACCGCCATGCAGGGCCCACTGATGGGTCGGCCGGTCATGGCCGCTGAAGTGCCTCGCCTGCTCAGCTCGTAGCCCAGCCGGTTTCGGGCCAAGATGGCCCGATGCCAGAAGGCCATCTGATCGCCACAACCGAATCCGGCTCCGTCGAGGGCCGCGAGCGGGCGGGAGCGCTGCTCTTCGCCGGCATTCCCTATGCCGCCCCACCGACGGGTGACCATCGATTCGCTCCGCCTCGGCCTCCGGAGCCATGGGATGGTGTTCGCCCGGCACAGCGTTTCGGAGCCGCCTCACCACAATCCGCCGGTGAGCCGGGAAGCCTCACGGGTATCGCTCCAAAGCACCAGGACGAAGACTGCCTGTCGCTCAACGTGTGCACACCAGCGTGTGACGACGCCGGCCGTCCCGTGTTCGTATGGATCCACGGTGGTGCGTTCCGATCTGGCACGGGCGGGATCCCCTGGTACGACGGTGCACCGTTCGCCACCGAGCACGACGTCATCACCGTCACCATCAACTACCGCCTCGGTGCGCTCGGCTTCCTTCACCTCGACGGAACGAGCTCTGGTCTCAACGGACTCCTCGATCAACTCGCTGCGCTGCGGTGGGTGCAAGCCAACATTGCTTCGTTCGGTGGCGATCCGGCCAAGGTGACCGTCGCCGGCGAGTCCGCCGGAGCGATGTCGGTTGGTGCGCTGCTTGCCATGCCAGCAAGCAAGGGACTCTTCCGCTCAGCCATCGCGCAGAGTGGCGCCGCCAAGCACGTTGTTGACCTCGACACCGCCGCTGACGTTCGCGAGGCGTTCCTCGAGGAGCTTGGTGGTGACCCGATGACCGCTGATGTCGGCGACATCCTCGATGCTCAGCTTCGGGCCGAGGCTCGCTTTGCCTCCGACCCGCGTCTCGATGGTTCTGCGATGGCCTTCCGGCCCGTCGTCGATGGCGTTGAGCTGCCCGACCGGCCGCTCGACCTCGTCGCCCAAGGTGCGTCGGCGGACGTGTCACTCATGATCGGCACGAATCTCGATGAGAGTTCGCTGTGGGGTGGCGGACCGCGTGACGAGGACCGCCTGACGCACAAGCTCGGCGAGATGCTGCCAGACCCGGCCGCCGCGGCCGAGGTCTATCGCCAACGCCTCGGAGCCGATGCAACTCCTGGCAAGGTCTTTGTGGCGGCCAACACCGACCGGGCCTTCCGGTGGCCGGCAACACAACTCGCCGAAGCCCACCAGGGAACCACCTATCGCTATCTCTTCACGTGGGCATCGAGAGTTCCTGGCCTTGGCTCCACTCATGCGCTTGAGATCCCGTTCGTGTTCAACACGATCGATCGCCCGGGCACCGACATGTTCCTCGGTGAAGGGCCGTCACCGGCCTCGCTCGCATCCGAGATGCACGCCGCCTGGGCAGCCTTCATCGCCGACGGAAATCCTGGTTGGCCGAGCTATGACGACGCTGAACGCCTCACGATGTGTTTCGACAACACCTCCGGTGTCGAGTCGGACCCATTGAGCGCCGAGCGCGAGCTCTGGGCGGAAACGGACTGACCTCAGCTGCTCGGTGGGCGGTGGTCGCTCCAGGGCGCCGCTGCTTCGATCTGGCTTGCGACCTGGAACAGAAGGTCTTCCCGGCCATACGCGGCGACGAGCTGAACCCCGATCGGTAGGCCATCGTCGTTCCAATGCAGCGGAAGGCTGATCGCCGGTTGGCCACTGGCGTTGAACGGGGGAGTGAACGAGATGAACTCGGCCGCCCGTTTCATACCAGCCATTGGATCGCCCGGCTTCGGGTCGTGATCGCCGATGTGCACCGGTGGTTCGTTCAGGGTTGGGCTCAGCAACAAGTCCCAGCCCTCTTCCCACCATTGCTGGGTTGCTCGACGGAACTCGATCACCGCGTTCAACGCTTGGAGGTACTCAACGCCGTTGACCTTTGAGGCGAACTGGGCCTGTGCCCAGTTGACGGGCTCAACCTCGTCTTCGGTCAGCTCGCGGCCGATCATCGACCCCATCGTCGCAACACCGCCCGCCATGTTCGCGGCCCACATCGCCATGAACCGAGGGCGGAAGCTCGCATCGTCGAGTGTTGCTGGGTGGCCGGGAGCCACGTCGTGGCCGAGTGACTCGAGCAGCGCTGCCGCGTTGCGAACGGCGGTGACACAGTCGGCGTGCAGTTCGCCCTCTTGCGGAAGGTGATCGAGCAGACCGATCCGGAGCTTGCCGGGATCGACGCCGAGTTCCTCGACGTAGGGGCGGGTTGGGGCGGCAGCGATCACCGTGTCGCCAACACCTGGCCCGTGCACCGCATCGAGCAGTCGGGCGCTGTCTCGAACCGAGCGGCTCACACAGAAATCGATCCCGAGGTTCGACTCCGCACGTTGTGGCCCCATCGAGATTCGGCCCTGTGATGGCTTGAGTCCCACGAGCCCGCAGCATGAGGCCGGGATTCGGATCGAGCCGCCGCCGTCGGAGGCATGAGCGATCGGCACCATGCCAGCCGCCACCGCTGCAGCAGCACCACCACTCGAACCGCCAGGCGTGCGATCGGTGTCGTACGGATTGCGGGTTGGCCCGTTGGCGACCGGTTCGGTGACCGGAAGGCTTCCCAGCTCTGGGCTGTTTGTGCGACCGAGCGTCTGCAACCCGGCGTTGCGAAAGCGGGAGACGAGGGTGGTGTCGGCCGTCGCTGGCACGGCCGCGTCGCGCAGTGCCACGTTGCCGTTGGTCATTGTCTGGCCCTCGTAGTGGGCCCAGAGATCCTTCAGCAGGAATGGCACACCGGCGAACGGCCCGTCGGAAGGTTGTTGTGCAACCTCACGAGCGTGGTCGTACCACTTGAGCGTCATTGCGTTGAGCGGGCCGTCGAGCCGTTCGATCCGTTCGATGGCCGCCTCGACCATCTCTGGAGCGCTCACCTCGCCGCTCGCCACCAGTTCAGCAGTGGCCGTTGCGTCGAGCCATTGGGTGTCGTCGGCAATTGAAGTCATGCCGACGTTCTAGATCTCGCTAGACGACCTTGTCGAGAACAGCCTCGAACGACGCGACCGAACGATCCACGTTGTGGAGCTTGTCGAGCCCGAACAGGCCCAGTCGGAAGGTCGAGAAATCGTCGCCCTCATCGCACTGCAGCGGCACACCGGCCGCAATCTGCAGGCCGTGCTCAGCAAACTTCGAGCCATTCTTGATGCCGGGATCGGTCGTGTACGAAACGACAACACCAGGCGCCTGGTAGCCGGATGCGGCGACGGACACGAAACCCTTTGCTTCGAGGGCGCCACGGATGCGAGCGCCGAGCTCAACCTGCTCGGCCATCACCTTGTCGAAGCCGTACTGCTTCGTCTCGTTCATGACGTCTCGGAATGCCGTGAGCGCATCGGTCGGCATGGTGGCGTGGTAGGCGTGGCCGCCACCCTCGTAGGCCTCCATGATCTGGGTCCACTTGCCGAGATCACACGAAAAGCTTGAGCTCGTCGTCTCGTCGAGAAGCGCCCGGGCTCGTTCGCTCATCATCACGAGACCGGCGCACGGTGAACCGCTCCAGCCCTTCTGCGGAGCGCTGATCAACACGTCGACGCCAATCGCTTTCATGTCGACCCAGATCGTGCCCGACGCGATGCAGTCGAGAACGAAGATGCCGCCAACCGCATGAACAGCATCGGCAATCGCCGCCATGTAGTCGTCGGGAAGCATCATGCCGGCCGAGGTTTCGACGTGCGGGGCGAAGACAACGTCTGGCTTTTCAGCAGCGATCGCTGCGGTCACCTCGTCGATCGGGCACGGGGCGAACGGCTCCTGTGCGCCAGGATTCGCTCGACGAGCCTTCAGCACCGTCGATGAAGCCGGGATGGAGCCCATCTCGAAGATCTGGGTCCAACGGAAGCTGAACCAGCCGTTGCGAATCACCATCGCGTTTTTGCCGCTCGCGAACTGCCGAGCAGCGGCCTCCATCCCGAACGTGCCGCTGCCGGGGACCACGGCAACCGACGCTGCGTTGTAGACCTCTTTCAGCGTGCTCGAGATGTCGTTCATCACCCCTTGGAACGACTGCGACATGTGGTTCACAGCGCGGTCGGTATAGACGACGGAGTATTCGAGAAGGCCGTCGGGGTCAACGTCAGGAAGCAGTCCAGGCATGGCGGTGAGACTAGACGCGGAGTCGCGCCGGTACGCCGCTCGGGCGCGGCGAAGCCGCCGTTCGCTTCGCTCACTAACTGAGTTGCTCGCTGGCGCTCACAACTCGCCCTGCCGCCCGGGCTCGTGCAGCGGCCCCCGGAGTCCTAGGGGCTCCAGGCTCTGGTGCGTCCGGTGACGGGGTCGCGTTCCACTCGCCAGCCGGCTTTGTGCACCAGTCCGTGGTGGAACCGGCACAACAGGATCAGGTTGTTGATGTCGTCGGGTCCACCACGGCTCTTTGGTTTGACGTGGTGCACATCACACCATTGCCAGCTCCGGTCGCAGCCCGGCATTTGGCAGCACCGGTCACGAATCTGCACCGCTTTGCGCAGATGTTTCGGGATGTCTGGCAGTGGTTTGCCGTAATCCAAGATCGTTGATGGCCCGTCCATCAACACCCGCCGGAATGTGGCGTCGCACAAGATCTAGTCAAGGATCGGGATCGGCGCTGGGTGGCCGGATGCGAACTCAGCGCGAATGGCAGCGATGTCGTCGTGATGTTGATTCTCAAGCGTTTGCAGGTCGATGATCACGTCAACGTTGCTGGTCTTGGATGTGCGAGCGCCGGTTGGTTCGGAGGACCAAGCCGAGTCGTCGGCAGCACCTGCATCGCTGGTTGCTTCATCGTGGTCTGCGATGTTGCGTCGTGGTGTGCCGTTGAAATCGGCAGCCATGTCGACCAGCGCATCGGCTTGACGTTGCGCTTTCGTGCGTTGCGGGACCGGACCATCCGCGGGGTCGGGTTTGGTGAACAGGGCGTCTTCGAGGATGTCCATGCCCTCAGCGTCCAACCCGAAGTTCCCTTTGCCCGACCCGTCAAAGGCTCGTTGGCTCACCACGTGACGGTTGGCGAACGCGTCAGACGCCCCGTCATCACGATCTGAACGGTGCAACCGGTTGTGACGCCAGTTCTGCAACGCACGACGGAACGCTCCTTCACCACGACCATCAACCAGACCAAGCAGTCGTGCTTCGTCTTCGGCATAGAAACCACCGAGACCGTGAGCAGCCTTCGCCAAGATCGCAGCATGGCTCAACGGCAACACACCTTCGGCCAGTGCTTTGGCTGTCAGCTCATGTCGAGCGCAAAGACGAGTGATGGAGATGATCGTTTTCGCGTCGTCATGGGCCAGACCTGCTTCACATGACAGGTGGCGGGCGGGTGTGGCATAGCCATGCACGATCGACGCATCAGCGGAATCAAACGGAACCAAACAACGGACCGCTTCAGCCCGCAACGCCTCAGCCTGCAGGAACAACATCACGGCTTTCCGGCCGGATGAGTTCGGGGTCACCGATGAGGTGTCGAACGATCCAAGATCGTCAAACGCAACCGTTGTGCCCGCCCGGATTGTCCGCCGTTCCGCCAAGAACTCCATGCGTCAAACACTACTGAGGGGGTGTGACAGTGAGCCGCCAAAACCGGGCGTTGATCCGGAGAATCTCAAAGAAAAAGGGTGAGTCCCTCGTAGTGGTGTAGGTCGGGGTCATCACCTTGGTGGTGGCCATCGTGCGATTCTCAGAAGTAACCACACGACTGAGAAGGAAACCGCACGATGACCGAACATGATTCTGCCCTGAACGCGCTCACTGAAG
>CALEWY010000118.1 GCA_937925335.1 uncultured Acidimicrobiales bacterium | reverse complement strand
GCGATGATGTCGTTGACCGGCATACGAGGGTTGAGCGATGCATACGGATCCTGGAACACGATCTGCATCTCGGCTCGCAGCTCACGCATGCGTTCGCTGGTGGCGCCGATCACATCTTCGCCTCGGAAACGGACCGAGCCGCTCGTCGGTTCGATTAACCGCAAGAGCGAACGGCCAAAGGTGGTCTTGCCACAGCCAGACTCGCCGACGACACCGACGGTCTCGCGCTCGTTGACGGTGAGCGACACACCATCGACGGCGTGCACGTTGCCGATGGTCTTGCGGAAGAGCCCAGCCTTGATTGGAAAGTGGGTGACGAGGTCTTCGACCTCGAGCAGTGTGGCTGAGGAACTGTTTGGCGATCCGGTGATGGTCATGCGATCGTCTCCACAGCCTTGTAGGCCGGCAGCTCAGCCGTGCGGTGACAACGAGTTTCGTGTCCAGGCTTTACCAGCTCGAGGGTGGCAGGTTGAGCAGCGCACGCCGCAACCTTGTGCTCACAGCGAGGGCCAAAGGCACAACCCGGCGGCATGTTGAGAATGCTGGGAGGCGCACCGGTGATCGGCACGAGTCGTTCGCCGATCGCGTCGACGCGGGGCATCGAGCTGAGGAGGCCTCGGGTGTAGGGGTTCAACGGGTCATAGAACACGTCGTTGGTCGTGCCACGTTCGAAGATCCGACCGCCGTACATGACCTGGACTCGGTCGGCCGAACCCGCCACGACACCGAGGTCGTGGGTGATCAGGATCATTGCGGCACCGGTCTCGCCACGAATGTCGGCCAGCACTTCCATCACCTGTGCCTGAATGGTCACATCGAGGGCCGTCGTCGGCTCATCGGCGATCAACAAATCAGGATCGTTGGCGATCGCCATGGCGATCATGGCTCGCTGGCGCATACCGCCAGAGAATTCGTGCGGGTATTGGTTGACTCGCTGGCCAGGCTCTGGCACGCCAACCATCTCGAGCAGATCAGCCGCCCGTTTCATCGCCGCCTCACCCTCGGCGGTGCCGTGCACTTCCATCGCCTCGGAGATCTGATCGCCGATCGTGAAGACGGGGTTGAACGCCGTCATCGGATCTTGGAAGATCATCGAGATGCGCTTGCCTCGGATGGCTTGCAGTTCGCTCTGCGTCATACCGACAAGCTCTTGGCCGTCGAACTTCGCTGAACCAGTGATCTGCGCACTCTTTGGGAGCAGCCCCAGCAGAGCGAGTGAGCTCACACTCTTTCCAGAACCGGATTCGCCGACGATCGCAACCGACTCGCCTCGCTCGACTCGAAGCGACACACCGCGGACTGCTGCCGCCATGCCCTTCTTGGTCTTGAACGAAACGTTGAGGTCGGAAACGTCGAGCAGGAGACCGTCGTTTGCCATCTATTCGATTCCGCTCTTCGGGTCGACGGCGTCACGCAGGGCGTCACCGATGAAGTTGATGCTGAGAATGATGATCGTGACGATGGCGCCGGGGATGAGCACCCGCGATGGGCGGACATCGATCGAACCCTTTGCGTCGGCGATCAGCGTGCCGAGCGTCGTGTCCGGTGGCTGGACGCCAAGGCCGAGGAACGAAAGCGTGCTTTCGAGAATGATCGCCGTGCCGGCGAGGAGCGTGATCTCGACGAGCAAGATGCCAACAAGGTTCGGGATCAGGTGGCGCACGATGATGCGACCGGACTTGGCGCCCGCAGCGCGCGCTGCCTGCACGAACTCCATCTCTTTCAGCTGCAAAACCTGGCCACGAACAAGTCGAGCGGCTCGCAGCCACGCCAGGGCACCGATCAGCAGTGCAACCGTGTTCGGGCGAGCGCCGAACTGACGACCGAAGATGATGAGCACGAGGAGCAATGGAATCGTGAGGAGCACGTTCACGATGAAGTTGATCGCACCGTCGACCGCTCCACCGAAGTAGCCGGCGATCGAGCCGAAGACTGTGCCGATCGCCGTCGAGAACACGGCGGTCACGATGGCGATACGCAAGGAGTACTGGCCTCCGCGCAACGTGCGGGCGAGCAGATCACGGCCGAGATCATCGGTGCCGAATGGATGCGCAACCGACGGGCCTTGGGCCCGCTCCAGCACGTTGATCTCTTCGAAGCCCTGATCGAGGAAGTAGGGGCCGACCCAGAACGCAATTGCCAGAAACACGAGCATGGCGGAGCCAACAATCGCAAGCCGATGGCGTCGGAATCGATCCCACGCCTGGCGACCAAGACTCTCTGGATTCTCGGCAAGGCCTTCGACGGCCGCGAAATCGATGTCGGGGCCGTCGGGAATCGTGAGGTTGTCGTTGGTGCGCTGGGTGTATTTGGCGTCTGATTCGTCGAGCATGTCAGTCATAGCGAATCCTCGGATCGATCACGCCGTAGAGAATGTCGGCGAGCAGGTTGAACATGATCACCAAGACGATGATGGCGAACGAGATCGACATCAGCAGGTCGAGATCGCCTGCCTGCAGCGCCTCGATGGCGAGGCGGCCAAAGCCTGGCCACGAGAAGATCGTTTCGGTGATCAGCGAACCTCCGAAGAGCGCCGCGGCGTCGAGTGACCACACCGTGACGGCCGGGATCATCGCGTTGCGGAACAGGTGCTTGGAGATCACCTTGCGCTCACTTACGCCCTTTGCTCGGGCCGTGCGGATGTAATCGGCGCTCTTGATGTCGAGCACCGAGGCTCGAATGAAACGGCTATCGCCGGCGAGCAGAACAAACATCAGCGTGATCACCGGCAAGGTGACACTTCGTATGAATTGCAGCGGCGACTCAAGGTGCATGCCCGAGGCCCAAAACGGTTTGACCCCTAGGTACTTCGGGACCCAAATCGCAAACACCACTTGTAACAGCAGGCCGAAGAAGAACGTGGGCATGGCCAGGCCCAGGTAACTGATGCTCGTAATCGCATAGTCACCCTTTGAATATTGCCTGAGCGCGCTGTAGATACCGGTGGCGGCACCCAGCCCCATCAACAAGAAGAAAGCGGGGAGGGCCAGCAACATCGTGTTGCGGCCGCGCTCCCAGAAGATCTCACTCACAGGGCGTTCACCCTGTGATGTGGCGGCACCCATATCGCCGGTGACGAAGTCGCCGAGCCAGCTGGCGTAGCGAAGCGGAACGTTCTTATCGAGCTCGTACAGATCGATGATTCGGTCATACGCCGCTTGCGAGCAGGTCTGGCATGTGGCCAGCCGATCGGTTGGGTCGACGATCTCGGACGTGCCCCAGAAGATGGCGAACGTTGCAACGAGGAAGACCGGAATAGCGGCGAACAAACGGCGGAGGGCGAAGATGAACACGCAAAGGCTCAGTCAGCTCGGTGTCGGTCGCTCAATCAGCTACCGACAGGGGCGGCTATGGCTTCACCGCCCGAAAGCGGCTCTCACACCCGGCGACAAGCGGCCGGGGCATTCAGCCGTCGATATGGCGGCTGTCACATTCAACCGCCTTCCGGCGGTTGCAATCAACCGCTTGTGGCGGCAATACCACCCAGTCAGCAAGAACGACCGGGCACGAAACAGCAGAAGGCGGGGCGGACCCAAAGGCCCGCCCCGCCGTCTACATGATCAGGCTTACTTGAACTGGAAGTCCACAACGTTGGTCAATGGACCAGCGCCCTGGGCGTCAGGAGCAACACCAGCACCCGAGAGGACGCTCGAGAGGTAGCCGTAGTACGAAGGCTTCTGGGTGAGCGGGATCATGAAGAGACCCGTGTCGCCCTTCTCGAGGGTGGTGCGGAAGAGGTCGAGCTCGTTGTAGCAAGCTGCACGCTCAGCGTCGTCCACGGTTGCGTCGCACTCAGGAGCGAGAGCGTCGTAGTCGGGGTTCGAGTGACCGTAGGGGTTGTTGCCGTTACCGGTGAGACCAGCAGCGGAACCGCCGCCTGGCCACGGACCGCCAACCCATGCGAACTGGGTGATGTCCCAGATCGTTGGGTCGCCTTCAGCGCCACCGGAACCAGCTGCTGCGAGTGCCTCTTCAGAGAAGGGGACCTCACCGAAGTAAGCGCCACCGTCGACGTTGTCGATCTCGATCTCGAAACCAGAGTCGGCGAGCTGGGCCTGGATGATCTGCTGCTGCAGCTCACGAAGGGCGTTACCACCGGTGGTTCCGACACGCAGGGTCAGACGACCACGCTCAGGGTGCTCATAGATGCCGTCGCCGGAGTCGCTGTAACCAGCGGCTTCGAGGTTGGCAAGAGCAGCCTCAGAGTTACGGCCGTCGTACATGGCCTGGTGATCGACGTATGGACCCTGGTTGGACATCCACATGGTGTTGCCAAGGCCTTCAGCCGGGAGGCTGTCGCCGAACAGTGGGGTGTAGAGGCCGGTCATGACCTCGTTCTTGTCCATTCCGTAGGCAAGTGCTTCACGGACCAGCGGATCCTGGAGGTGAACGTTGAGGACGTTGAGGCCCCAGTGCTCGTAGACCGGACCAGCCGAGGAGTTCACGGTGAAGTTCTCATCGCTGCTCAGACGCTCGCCGAAAGCAAGCTGGGGCTGAGTCATGACGATGTGAGCTTCGCCAGCCTTGAGGCTGTTGATCTGGGTGTCGGTGTCGGCAACGAAGTTGACCTGAACGCCGTCGACGAAGGCAACGCCATCGTTACGAGCATCCGGGCTGTTCGAGCCGTGGTAGTTGTCGTTGCGCACCATGTTGAGTGCAACGCCGCGATCCCAGCTGTCGAAGATCATCGGACCGGAGCTGGGGAGTACGCCATCGGCGTTGGCCCACTCAGCCAGGTTCGTGTTGACCGCGTCAGCATCGTCGCCGTAGGCGTGTGCTGCGTAGACATCGGAGTAGAGCGCCTTGAAGCCGGCGAAGAAGCTCGCCATCTCCACGGTGAACTCCGTGTCGCTGTTCACGGTGAAGGCCGTGACCAATTCGATGCCGACGTACCCACCGGTGAAGTACACACAGGTGGAGTCTTCGCCCTCAGCAGCGCCACCGTCGACGATCGAGCCGTCGTCCTCGACAGCGCAACCCTCGGTGATGATGTTGTGGGTGTAGAGCACGTCGTTTGCGGTGAGCGGCGTGCCGTCTGACCACATGAGACCGTCACGAAGGACGTAGTCGATGGAGACGGTGCCGTCTTCGTTCTGGTTGACGACGGCTTCCTCGGCGAGGAGCTCCGGGTAGTACTCGGTTGCGCCCGAGATGCCGTAGAGGCCCTCGATCAGCGGCGAACGGAGCCATGAGGTGATGGACAGACCGTTGTTCGGATCGTCGAGGTGCATGTCAGGTGGTTCCTGCTCATGGGCCCAGATCAGCGTTCCGCCACTGGAGCCTTCCTCGTCCGGAGCCGGTGGCTCTGTTGTGGTGGTTTCCGCTGGCGCTTCTTCTTCTTCGCCATCGGCTGTCGTTTCTTCCGGCGCCTCGGCGCTGGTGTCGTCTCCACCGTCGCTACTGCAAGCAGCAGCGATGAGTGCAAACGCAAACACCAACGCGAGAAGCCGTGCGAGCTTGTTGTCTCGAATCACAGACTCTCTCCCTTGATCGGCCAGCCCTCAGCGCGGCGGTCGCGCGGGGAGCTGGTAGAAGCCCGGAACATTAGCCGGTTGATTCGCAGGAGGCTCGGCCGTCAGGAGGGATTTACCCGACGGTAATCAAATCGAATGATGGAGAAGCATGCAGCCTGTGGCGGATTCGTCAGCTTGTCGAATCATTTTCGTGCAGCCGATATTGAACGATTCGGGCGAAAGAGTCCGCTTCGAGGCTGGCCCCGCCCACCAATGCGCCATCGATGTCTGGCTGAGTGAGCAATTCGTTCGCATTGACCGGCTTCACGGAACCGCCATATTGAATGCGAACCTGTGACGCTGCGTCGTTTCCAGAAATTTCTTGAACGACAGCGCGAACAGTCGCACACATGGCCTGCGCGTCCTCAGCCGATGCCGTCTTGCCGGTGCCGATCGCCCAGATCGGTTCGTAGGCGATCACGAGTGCACCGACCTGCTCAGGGCTCACACCCTTGAGTGCAGCGGTCACCTGCGTGCGCACCTTGTCGTCTGCTTCGCCCGCTTCGCGCTCCTCAAGCGTTTCGCCGCAGCACACGATCGGGATCATCTCGTTGGCGAGGATGGCCTTCACCTTGGCATTGACCATTTCGTCGGTCTCACCGAACACCTCGCGGCGTTCGGAATGGCCGACGATGACGTAGCTGACGTTCAGTTTCGCAAGCATCGACGGAGCAACTTCACCGGTGAAGGCGCCCTTCGCTTCGAAGTGACAGTGCTGCGCTCCGAGGTGGAAGGGCAACCGGTCGCTTTCGAGGACGGTCTGCACGGTCCGGATGTCGGTAAACGGCGGGTGAAGCGAAATATCCACCACTTCGACGTCGTCGGTGCTGACGGCGTAGCTCAGCTCCTGAACGAGCTTGAGCGCCTCGAAGTGATTGAGGTGCATCTTCCAGTTTCCGCTGATCAGCGGTGTTCGGTTGTTCGTTGCCATGCTGGGTGTCTCCTGGACTGGCGGGTGAGGTGTGCGATCGTTTGTCCGGAATGACACGCCGGACGTGCGTGTCGGAACTTAGGGCCGAAGTGCTTCGAGGCCGGGGAGGTCACCCTGTTCGATCAATTCGAGCGACGCCCCTCCCCCGGTTGAGACGTGATCGACATCGCGGTCAACGCCGAATTGTTTGGCTGCCGCAGCCGAGTCGCCACCGCCGACGACGGTGAACGCTCGCGTATCGGCCATCGCCTGTGCGACGGCTGCAGTTCCAGCGGCGAATCGTGGGTCTTCGAACACGCCCATTGGGCCGTTCCACAAGACGGTTCCGGCATCGAGGATCACGTCGGTGAACAGCGCAGCCGAGTACGGGCCGATGTCGACCCCCATCCAACCTTCGGCGAGGTTGACGCCCGCTTGGCGAACCTCTCCCCCGGCCTCGGGATCGAACAATGCGCCACCCTTCAAGGCCGTGACGTCCTCGGGCAAGTGAATCGTTGCGCCGCTTTCGAGCAACCGAGCACACGTCTCGACCATGTCGTCTTCACACAGCGAGTCCCCGATGTTGTGGCCTTGGGATTTCAAGAACGTGAACGCCATGCCGCCACCGACGATGATCGAGTCGACGATGCCGAGCAACGACTCGATCACGCTCAGCTTGTCGGACACCTTGGCGCCGCCCATCACGGCGACGAACGGGCGGCGAGGCTCGTTGCGAGTCTTGAGCAGAACACCAACCTCCTTCGCCAACAGTCGTCCGGCTGCTGACGGGAGGTGAGCCGGTGGCCCAACGATCGAAGCGTGCTCACGGTGTGAGGCCCCGAATGCGTCGTTGACATACGCGTCGTGACCAGCGATCAGTTCAGCAACGAAGGCTGGATCGTTTGCGGTCTCGCCCGGGTTGAAGCGAAGGTTCTCCAACAGCTCAACGCCCGGTGCGAGCGATGCGAGGTGGGCCCGAATCGGATTCATCGAGAACTCGGGGTTGGCTTGGCCCTTTGGTCGGCCACGGTGTGAGCAAGCCGTCACCTTCGCTCCCTGGCTTTGCAGCCAGGAGAGCGTCGGCAACGCAGCTCGAATTCGGAGGTCATCGGTGATGACACCGTCGGACATAGGGACGTTGAAGTCGACTCGTACGAGAACGGACTTCCCCGATAGATCGCCGCCGACCAGGCCGGGAAGATCTTCGAGTTCGGGAACGCCAAAAACGGTCATCGATGAAACCTCTGATTCGCCCGCACGGTGCGAGCAATGAATGGAACGACTGGAGAGATCGGCGAGCCGGTCAGGCTTGGTTGGCTGCGCCGACGATGGCGGACATCTCGACCAGGCGGTTGGAGTAGCCCCACTCGTTGTCGTACCAGCCGCACACCTTCACGAGGTTGCCGATCGCCGTGGTCGTTCCGGCGTCGATCGTGCACGATGCCGGTGAGGTCACGATGTCGGAGCTGACGATCGGCGCCTCGGTGTAGTCGAGGACGCCGGCGAGGCGACCCTCAGCAGCGGCAGCTGCGTAGGCGGCGTTGATCTCGTCCACGGTCGGCTCTGCTTCGAGCACGGCGGTGAAGTCGGTGATCGACCCGGTCGGAACCGGAACGCGCATTGCAATGCCGTCGAGACGACCCTGCATTGCCGACATGACGAGGCCGGTCGCACGAGCGGCGCCGGTCGAGGTCGGGATGATGTTGATCGCCGCTGCGCGAGCTCGGCGCAGGTCCTTGTGTGGCGTATCGACGGTGCTCTGATCACCGGTGTAGGCGTGGATGGTGGTCATCAGGCCGTGCTTGAGGCCGAAGTTGTCGTCGAGCACCTTCACCATCGGCACGAAACAGTTCGTCGTGCACGATGCGTTTGAGACGACCTTGTCGGTCTCAGGGTCGAACGTGTCTTCATTGGCGCCGACGACGAAGGTCTTGTCGGCACCGGAGCACGGTGCGGAGACAACGACGAACGGAGCGCCACCTTCGAGGTGAAGGGCTGCCTTGTCACGGGCGGTGAAGACGCCGGTCGACTCGACGACGACATCGACGCCAAGGTCGCCCCAGGGGAGATCGCTGGGATTGCGCTCGCTCATCACCTTGAGGACGTCGCCGTCGACGGAAATGCCGTCATCGGTTGCCACGATCTCTTGTGGGAGTGTGCCGAGCACTGAGTCGTACTTGAGGAGGTGAGCCATCGTGGCTTTGTCTCCCAAGTCGTTCACGGCTACGAAGTCGATGTCGGCGCCCGAGGCCTTGGCGGCCCGGAAGAAGTTGCGGCCGATTCGGCCAAAGCCGTTGATTCCGACGCGGATTGTCATGAGTTACTACTTCCGTTGGGGATTGGTCCAATCGAGAATAACTGGCTGACACCCCCGTCGGTGACCATTGCTCAGCGAATGCTGAATGAATGGCCCGTTCAGCCCACGTCGTCGGGAACTCGGTGCTCCGGAAGTGGGGTGTCGCGCAGCTCTCGATACAGCTGAGCGAGGACGGCGCCGAGCTTCATCGGGTCGTGCTCCCACCCATCATCACCAGCGACTTCGGCGATCCGAACGAGCACTCCAGGGGCAACTCGTTCAACGTCGTCGACACGGAACGTGCCGGGTGGAGCGATGACGGCATCGAGCCCGATGCCGTGTTGGCTGAGCGCCTCGACGTGTTCGGGAAGATCAAAACCTCGTGCCTCAGCTCGATCATTCGCGATATTCGCAACGAAGACGCGGCGCGCCTTGGTGTGCAAGAGCGCAGCTTTGATCTCGGGGACAACCGCCGCCGCGAGCACGCTGGTGAACAGCGAACCCGGCCCGACGACGACAAGATCTGCATCGATGATCGCCTGCACTGCCGCTCGAGGCGTGTTCGGGTCTCGCTGTTCGAATCGGAGATTCCGAATGCCGGTCGCCCGTTCAATGGTGACCTGTCCAACGAGCGGGCCGTCGTCGGAGTCAGCGATCAAGGTGACCGGGTCGACGGTGGCCGGATGGATGGTGCCGACGGCACCAACGAGCCGAGCGACCTCGGAGATCGCAGCAGCAAAGTCGCCGCATGCACTGGTCAGCCCAGCGATCAAAAGATTGCCGACGGGGTGCCCTTCGAGCTCGCCCTGATCGAAGCGATGCTCGAGCGATCGAGCCAACAAGCTGTCGTCACTCGCCAACGCAGACAGACAACGCCGAAGATCACCTGGAGCCGGCAGCCCGAGTTCTTCTCGAAGCCGCCCTGACGATCCACCGTCATCAGCGACCGATACGACACCAACAAGTTCACCAGCGAAGGCTCGAGATGCGCGCAACGACGAGGCAAGGCCATGCCCGCCGCCGATGGCGACAACTCGTGGGGAAGGTCGGTTCATACGTGATCAGGTCGGTCGGGAACGGAAGGCTTGCGGGCTATCGACGTTCGATATCCCGATGGCTCACTCTCGGCACCCAGCCGCGTTCTTTGAGTGTCTTGGCCACGGACTCCGCGACCGCAACCGACCGATGTCGGCCGCCGGTGCAACCAAAAGCGATCGTGAGATAGGACTTTCCCTCGTCTGCATACGCGGGCAGAAGATCATCGAAAAGCCCATCCAGATGGCTGAGGAATCGTTCGGTCACCGGGCGATCCAAGACGTAGGTCTGGACCGGGCCGTCCTTGCCGGACAACGGCCGAAGCTCTTCCTCCCAATGCGGGTTCGGCAAGAATCGGCAATCCAACACGAGGTCGACATCGAGCGGGATTCCATGCTTGAAGCCGAACGACGAGACGGTGATCCGCATGCCGTCGTCGCTTGCGGCATCGTCGAACTGACTCGACAGTCGCTCACGCAGCTGGTGTGGGTTGAGATCGCTCGTGTCGACGATGAGATCAGCAGAGGCTTGCGCCGCTCCCAATCGCTCCCGTTCGGCTTCGATCGCGTCGGTCAGGCTCGTGCCGTCCGACAGCGGGTGACGGCGCTTCGTCGATTCGTAACGGCGGATCAAAACCTTGGTCGAGGCCTCGAGAAACAGCACGGTGACGTGATCGAGCTCGGTGCGCAGCTGACGAACCTGTTCGGCCATCTCTGCGTCGTAGCCGGCCATCACAAGCGCGACGCGGTCGTAGTTCGCATTCGCGGATGACGCGAGTTCGGTGATCTTCGGTACGAGCGAGACAGGAAGGTTGTCGATGACGAACCAACCCATGTCTTCGAAGGCGCCGGCGGCAACGGAGCGGCCAGCACCAGACAAGCCAGTGACCACGGTCAGTTTCATGCCGTCAGTCTCTCACATCGCATTGGCGCAACGGTGCCGAGGACTGTTCCGATCGTGCGGCCCGACGCTCCGCTCCAAGCAGCGTTTCGATACTGCGCTCCAACACGCCGCTCCGACAACTGAGCTCATTCCCGTCAGAGCCGACGAAGACGCAATGCGAGGAGCCGCGGCACCGTCGCCGCCTCCCGAAACTGCGGAGCCTGCGCGATGAACCCTTCGGGCGGAGCCGGTTCGTGCATGTGTTCGAGCACCAAACCGTTGTCTGCGAGCGCATTGAGGTAGCGAGACAACGGACGATGAATGAATCGGATGAAGACATCCTTTTGCACCTCCTCGATCGTCGCCTGCTCAACGAGGTAGGCACCGATGCGCCAATACTGCTCCGGCGGCTCGAGGATCTGGTCATCGATCCAGCCGCTGTTCGGCGTTTGCAGCAAAGGGTGGTTGAGCAAGAAGAGGAAGCGGCCCCCAGGTTCGAGAACTCGGGCGACTTCTGCGATCGCCTCATCCACCTCATCGATGTGCTCGAAGACCAAACACGCAACGGCTCCATCGACCGACGCGTCGTCGAGCGGCAGTGCCGATGCTGGAGCGAGCACGTAGCGCGCTCCCCCACCTCGACGTTCCGCCTCAGCGATTTGCTCGGGGATCGGGTCGATTCCGATCACTTCTGCACCGGCCGCGACGAGCATGCGAGCGGCCTGCCCCTCACCGGTTCCGATGTCGACGATCCGCTTCCGCCCGGCAAGCTCCTCGGCAATCAGGGGAAGAATCTGCTCGGTGTATTCGGGGTCGACACCGTCGGTGAACTCGCGCTGCCACCATTGCGCAGTGCCTTCGGCCCACGAGCCGAGCTCATCCGCCGTCGACGTGGGTTCAGGGTTTGCGGTGTCGTCACTCATCGCCGTGCAACCTACGGGGTTCGCGTGCCGACTCGTTGTGATCAGGTGTGGCCGTGTGTCTTGTCGTACACCGCTTTGGCCACCGGGTCTGGCAACCACGACAGTTCGGTGAGCTCTTCGAGGCTGGCGCGCTTGACCTTGCCGATTCCACCGAGCTCTTTCAACAACCGCTTCTTTCGAGTCGGCCCGAGACCGGGGATGTCATCGATGATCGACTTCGTCATCCGCTTGTCTCGAAGCTGGCGGTGGTAGCTGATCGCGAATCGGTGGCTCTCATCGCGGATGCGCTGGAGCAGATACAGCGCTTCGGATTGGCGAGGGATCCGGATCGGCTCCGATTGATACGGGACGTAGACCTCCTCGAATTGTTTCGCGAGTGAGCAAACGGGGATCTCGTCGAACAGGTCAAGATCCTCGAGAACTTTGACCACCGACGAAAGCTGGCCCTTGCCGCCATCGACCACCAGAAGCTGTGGCGGGTACTGGAACTTCCCTCGTTCGCTCACAGGTTTCGCCTGGTCTTCGATGTAGTTGGTCAGCCTTCGTCGCAGCACTTCCTCCATTGCGGCGAAGTCATCGTTTTGTTCAACGGTCTTGATTTTGAATCGTCGATACTCCCGGCGATTCGCCATCCCGTCTTCGACAACCACCATCGAACCGACGTAATCGGTTCCCTGAAGGTGGCTCATGTCGTAGCACTCGATTCGCAGGGGCGACTCGGGAAGGCCAAGCCATTCCTGCAGTTCGTTGAGCGCCTTCGCTCGACTGTTGTGATCCGATGCCCGCTTGAGGCGATGGCGATTGAACTCCTCGGTTGCGTTGCGGACGACAGTGGCCATGAGCTCGCGCTTGTCACCACGTTGGGGAACTCGAATGGCGACCTTCGATCCACGAAGCAACGAGAGCCAATCCTGATAGAGCTCGGTGTCGCTCGGTTCGACCGGGACGAGGACCGTCTTCGGCATACCCATGACCGGCTCTTCGTCGTAGAGCCCCTCGAGCACCTTGTCGATCATCTCGCCGGCGTTCAGATCCTCGACCTTGTCGACGATCAAACTCTTGCGCCCGGTGACGCGGCCCTTGCGAACGAAGAGCACGAACACCGATGCTTCAAGCTCGTCTTCCGCGATACCCACCACGTCGATGTTGTCGGTGCGGTCGCCGACCATCTGCTGCTTCTCGACCGCTTTTCGAACGGTGGCGATTCGATCACGGATCCGCGCCGCCTTTTCGAACTCGAGCTCTTCGGCTGCGACGAGCATCTCCGACTCGAGCTTCTCGACAACCGGTTCGGTGTCACCCTCGAGGAACTGGCAGAGATCGTCGACGTAGGTGCCGTAGGTCTCGGCATCGACCTCACCAACACAGGGGCCCGAGCACTTTTCGATGTGGAAGAGCAGGCAGGGCTTGCCGAGCTTCGCGTGGCGGTCGAACTTGTTGTCGGTGCACGTGCGGACCGGAAAGGTTCGAAGCAGCTGATCGAGTGTCTCGCGAATGGCGTAAGCGTGGCCATACGGGCCGAAGTAGCGAGTGCCCTTCCGACGCTTCCCGCGCATGACTCGAGGCCGTGGCCACTCATCACTGACGGTGACTGCGAGATAGGGATAACTCTTGTCGTCAACCAGTCGAACGTTGAAGCGCGGCCGGTGCTCCTTGATCAGGTTGTATTCGAGCATCAACGCTTCAACGTCGTTGCGAACCTGGATCCACTCGACGGTTTCAGCCGTGGCCACCATCTGCGCCGTGCGAATGTGCATGTTGCGCGGATTCTGGAAGTAATTCGATAGGCGCGACCTCAACGACTTGGCCTTGCCCACGTAAATCACGCGGCCGTTCTTGTCCTTGAATTGGTAGCTGCCTGGCTCGTCGGGAATCGTGCCGGCTGGAGGGCGGGTGACCACAGGTCTGAGCTTAGGAGGCGGCTGAGACGCTCTGCGTTTCACCATTCGTGACAAGTGGTTCAACTTGCCCAGCAAGACGCCGATGTAGAAGCAGGTGGTTTTTCATTCGTCCACCGCCCGACACACGATCAGGATCAGGACCACGTTCGATGGCCAGTTGCCACAATTGCAACAACTTGCTGCCTCGTACGGTTGACCGCTGCCCCGTGTGTGGTGAGGTCCCACCGTCACCCGACGCTGAGCCCATCGAAGTTGACGCCACCCCCGGTTGGACGACCGACTCCCAGATTCCCGATCAACCTGCGGCTCCGCCTACCCGGCCCGGTCCGGCGCAGCCAGGCTCGCTACAAGCCCGACTCGCCGAGACTGACCCCGGCTATGTTCAGCCAGCCGATCGGCTCTCCCCCGACGCTGTTCTCGCCAACCGAGACGGCGCCGCTGGCGTGCCACCTGGTCCCCAGTCCTCAGCGCACTCTGGATCGGCTTCCGGCCGAGCGACACGCGCGTTCACGCCACCCCCGATCCCGACCGGACTCGATCCAACAACGCCGGACACTGCAGCGCCCGTCCCCAGCGCATGGGGCGGCTCTGGCCAGGAGCGGCTCCCTGCAACATCAGAAGCCGGCGAAGTCCTCGACGAACGTTCGGTGCGATCGATGTCGAGCCGGGTCGAGGGCAACATCGTCATTGGCCGAAAGGCCAAACACGGCGTCGCCGTCGCGGCTGCTGTTGCGATGGGTGCTGTTGCGCTTGGCCTCGGTGCTTGGGGCGGGCTCGCTGCCTACAACGCAACCGACGGCGCACTTGCCTATGCCGACAACGGCGACCGTTCTGAGTCAGTCGCTTCGCTCGGGAGCGCACAAGATGGTGCGTTCGTGACCGTCCGCCTCGACGGATGCCTCGGTCGTCAGACTCACCGTGCCCTCGCAGTCGACAGCCGGACCGTGATCGTCGCCGCATCAGCGATCGAATCCGATTCGACCCCCACCGTCGTCGACGTCGATGGCGTCGAGTACGCCGGCAAGACGATCGAGATCGACGAAACTCGCGACCTCGCTGTGATCCGAGTCGCCGAGTCACTATCGGAGTCGTTGGCCTGGGGTTCGACGCAGCGAGTCGTCGGCCAGACCGTGACGATCTTCCCGCTCGACTACGCCGACCGCGACGACGTGGCGTGGCTTGACGGAGCGTTGGTGACCGATGTCGTGCAACGAGGAAACGAAGTTGTCGGCTTCTCCTTCGATACTCCTGGTGAACACGGGTCAGCCGTGATCGACTCCAACGGCTTGCTGATCGGAATCGTGAACCCCAGCGGCGAAGCCGCAGGAACCGCCGAGCAGCTGAGCGCCTTCGTGAGCGCAGCGGTGCTCAACCCGGACAACCCATCCCCGATCTGCCCGGCTCCTCCGACCACGCTTCCCGCCGACGACCAAGAGCAGACAACCGACACCGACGGCTAGCGCCAGTCGACGAGGCCTCGGCGTGTCGTCCATGCTCTGGGATCGGAACGGCGAATGGCTAACCCGTCAACTTGACGGTTCGCTCAGCGGGAAATGCCGGAATCGTTCCAAAGGCCGTCCATGTCGAACGCACCATCGTCGGTCACCCACTCTTGATCGGGCTTCACCTGCTGCTCGATTGCCACCGCCAGCGAGGCTCGTTCGAGCTCCGCCCGCTTCTCCGCTCGGTTGGTCACCGACCACGGCGGCGGGCCGTACCGATTCTTCATGTCGTCGCCTGTCACAAGCAAGACGAACAACGCTGCGGCGATACCGAGGATGGGCACGAACTGCCAAAGCAGGAAGAAGCCTGACCGACCGATGTCGTGGCAGCGGCGGACCGCCGAGCTCCATGTGATCACCGTGGCGAGGACGAATCCGAGGAGGTAGAGCGGGCTCGTGAAGAGCGCCCCTCCGGCGGCTGGGTCGGTGTCGATGAAGACCAGTGCGTTGATGAGGTGAATGAAGCCGCCCAGCACAGCGAACCCCAGGTACTCAAGTCTGCCTGCACGGCCGCTGAACGTCAGAAACTCCATTCTTGGGCTTCGGCAGCGATCGTCGCTGACTTGAGGCGGATGCCACTCGATCCCGCGAGGAGCCGTACCACGACCTTGCCGATATCGATGTGGCCCAGCGGAGATCGGGCAAACAGAGATGAGGCCAACAGAGATGTTCGCCGGTGCTTCGGGTGGCTATCGACCTCGCCGACCGAGAACGGCCCGGAGCGTACGGATGATGATCCGAAGGTCGAGTGCGAGACCTTGGCGTCGCAAGTAGTACAAGTCGTACTCGAGCTTCTCGACGGCATCGGATTCGGAGCTGGCGTAGCCGAACTTCACCTGCGCCCAACCGGTGAGGCCAGGTGTGATGATGTGGCGAGAGTCGTAGAAATCGATCTTTTGACGGAGTTCCTCGACGTACTGCAGTTGTTCGGGCCGAGGGCCAACGATCGATAGCTCGCCGCGAAGAACGTTGATCACCTGCGGAAGCTCATCGAGGTGCGACCGACGCAGGAGTGATCCGAACGTGGTGATTCGAGCGTCGTCGTTACTCGTCCACTCGGTCGACCCCGAACTCACCATGCTACGGAGCTTCAAGATCTCGAACGGTTTACCACCTCGCCCGACGCGGGACTGACGGTAGAAGAGTGGGCCGCGGTTGCCGACCAGGTTGCCGACGAGAACGATCGGCAGGATGACGCCAAGGACTGCGCTTCCGGCAACGGAAAGCAAAATGTCAACGACTCGGCGAGCTCGGCCATAGTTCTGCCGGTGCAACTCGCCCACGTCAGACAACATGGTGACGCGTTCGATCTCTGCGATCGGGACCTTGCCGACCCACTCCTCGTAGAACAACGAGAGCGTTCGAATCCGGTGACCGGCGAGGTGAGCCTGGGTCGCCAGACGGACGACGTTGTCGTCGAGTTGGGACGCAGCGTCAAGCACCACGATCGCTGCGTCTCGTTCATCGAGATGCGTGAGAAACGCCTCGGTCGACATCGCTCGGATGCCGTCGGGGCGAGCGTCGCCGACGATCCTGGCGGACCGCTCGGGACTCAAGACGAGCTCGGCTTCGAGCGCCGCAACGTCGTCATGACGCTCAGAAATCATGAACACACTGCTCTTCTCGACCTCACGTTCGTTGAGGTCGTTGGACAGATTCCATCCGATGAGCGCCCACGGGATCGAGGTGACGCTGACAAGACCAAGCACGGAACGAGGCATGAGCTGCGTGCCAAGCACCAGCTGTCCGACCGAGATCAAAACGGCGGCGACGACGAACGCAACGAACGTGCGGCCGATCGCTGCGCCGCGCGATTCGGGTCCGTCAGGAAGACCGACGGCGTAGGCCGACACGGCGAGACTGAGGCCGAGGGCGATCGCCGAGAACATTTGGTACGAACCCAGATACGGGTAGGGCACCGGCGCCAACCAGGAGGCATGGACCGCACCGAGTGCAATCGGGGCAGCGGCGAGGCCGGCGAAGAAGATCGATGCCGATTCTGACCGTAGAGGCTTCATCGAACGTCAGCTGTCGATCGGCTTCGCACGTCCATTGTCTTGAGCAGGTGGGCTGCGCCGTCGGTTGCCGAGATCGATGCTCCATCGAGATGGCGGAGCCCCGGGGCGTTCGAGAGCAGAATGCCGTTCGGACTGTGGCGGCCGCTCGAATGATCGTCGACGTCGTGAACAACAACGCCGATGTCGGCGAGATCATGACGCAGGCCGCCGATCGTCAGGCCGTTTGGTTCGGGTCCGAATTCGTACGTGATCGTCACGACCGCATCGACTCGATCGACCTCGAGATCCTCGAGATCGTGGTCAAGGGCTTCGAGCATCGCGACAACGTCCTTTGCTCGAGCCGCTGACGTGAACGTCATCGAAATCTGCGGGTTCATGGCGTTGCCGATATCGGCATCATCGATCCCGAGCACGCGAAGGAAGGCCTCCGGGTTAGCCACCACGGCGTCCTGTGTTCTGCCGTCGGTTTCTCGACCGCTGGCTTGTTGCCCCATCGATGAAACGATGGCGATGTGATGCCCCGTCTTCTGCGACATTTTGAGGAGCTGTTCGACGAGACCATCGAGCATCTCGACCGCCATCGGAATCTCGTTCTTGTAGCGATCGACCCAGGCGTCGTCGTACCAAGCCTCGGTGTAGTCATCGGGGAACGCAGCGAACCAATAGCGATGCATCATCGCCGCAACGTGGTTCGTGAAGAACACCCCGAGGTCAGGGTCGTGCGTGCGAACCAACCGCAAGAAGAGATCTCGCATCAGCAAGAACTGGCCCGAGCGCAGGCGCTCGGCTGGAATCGAGCCGGTGGCAACTCCCATCACCAGGCGGCCGATTTGTGAGATCGTCTCGGCACGCAAGCCAAGATGGCGAAGCGATCCGAGCGCCTTCAGTTCAGACTTGCCGAGGGCAAGCGATGCTTTGCGTGAGCTCTGCTGCGTGAGCCTGAGGTTGAGCGCCTGAAACTCGGTGAGCGCTGCCGGCCGAGTGTTCGAGTCGGTTGCGAAACAGTCGGGTACGACGAAGTCGAAGCCATGCTCAAACCGGTCGTCGAGCGGGGAGCTGTGAAGGACATTCACGAGCCCGACCGATCGACCCTCGGCCGCTGCGGTCTGCCAGTAGAAGGGCATGTCCGCTGGTTTCGGATCGTGGTACCACCAGATTCCGTGCTCGGACCACGGCCGACCTGTCCCGAATGATGCCCATGTCTGCGACGGGTACATCTCACGCGGCAGCGTCTCATCCACAACGGTTTCAACGACCGAACCCGACGCCATGAGCTGCGCAAGCGCAGGGGCCCGCCCCTGTGATGCTGCGAGTTCGATCACGCGCAGCGGAACCTCATTCGCTTCCACAACCAACAGACGTCCAGCCATAGGTCCTCTATCGGCACAATCGGCGCTGGAGATAAGGGTCATTCCTCCCTGTGCAACGACGCCACGGGCTGTCGCGACAACGTCGGCGGTCGTTGGCTTGCTCAAAACCGCCGTCGCCGTGCCGATCGGAACGGGCACACACGACGATGAGGTGACCCACGATGAGAGTCCTCGTAACCGGCGGAGCCGGCTACATCGGCAGCCACGCCTGTGCGGCGCTGGCAGAAGCCGGCCACATCCCCGTGGCCTATGACAATCTCTCCGAAGGCCACGCCGAACAGGCGATGTTCGGTCCACTGGTGGAGGCCGACCTCGCCGATCACGGAGCGCTGCATCGTGCCCTTCGCGAGCATCGCATCGAAGCCGTGATGCACTTCGCCGCCCGGGCCTACGTCGGCGAGTCCGTCCAGAACCCGATTCGCTACTTCTCGCAAAACACCAAGAACTCCATCGGCTTGATCGAACTCGCCATCCAAGCCGGCATCGATCGCATCGTCTTCTCGAGCACATGTGCGACCTACGGCGAGCCAGCATCGCTGCCGATCGACGAAACCTTCCCGCAAAAGCCCGTCAACCCATACGGACTCTCGAAGCTCATGGTTGAGCAGGTCCTACAGCAATGCGAACAGCCGCATGGTTTGCACTGGGTGGCGCTTCGTTACTTCAACGTGATCGGTGCCCGCCCCGAACTTTCCCTTGGGGAACGACACGAGCCAGAGACCCACCTCGTGCCGCTCGCGATCGATGCGGCTCTCGGGAACGGACCAGCACTCCAGCTGTTCGGCGACGACTACCCGACACCGGATGGCACGGCGCTCCGTGACTACATCGACGTTGGTGACCTGGCCGGCGCACACGTGAAGGCACTCGACTACCTCGAACGCTCGACGATCAACGACGGATCTGAGAATGGGGAACGATCGCTGGCCTGCAATATCGGAACCGGTCGAGCGACGAGCGTCAAGGAGATCATCGACACGGTTGGTGACATCGTCGGCTCACCCGTGCCTCATTCGATCAAACCTCGACGAGCGGGTGATCCGCCGGCGCTCGTCGCCGATCCGTCGTTGGCGAAGGTTGCGCTGAACTGGACCGCAACAACCCAGCTCGAGGAGTCCATCCACGCTGCTGTCGAGTGGCACAAGACCGAGGAACGAGTCCGATGACCACCGACCGATTGCGGCTGCTCTTCACCATCACCCTGTCGGAAACCGGCGGCGCGACAAACAACGTTCGCGACCTCATCCGCAGCTTCTATCAAGACCACGACGTCTCCCTCGTCGTTGGCGAAGATGGGCCGCTCGCCGACACCGTGCGCGCCCTCGGCGTGACCGTGCATGTGCTGCCAGCACTCCAACGCCGGATCAACCCGGTGCAAGATCTCAAAGCCATCGCCGAGTTCCGTGAAGTGCTTCGCAAAGAGCGACCCGATGTCGTTCACGCTCACAGCACCAAAGCTGGTCTCGTCGCCCGAGTGGCGGCGCGCATGGAGGGAATCCCGAGCGTCTACACCGCACACGGATGGGTCTTCGCTCCCGGTCCCCCGCCGCTGCTCCGAACCGTCGTCTGGGCGATGGAGCTGATCGCCTGTCGCCTCGGAACGACCGTCGCCTGCGTCTCTCGTTTCGACCAGCGCTATGCCCGCTCTCGAATCGGTCTGTCTGCGAAGCGGATGGAGTGGATTCCCTACGGCATCGACGATCGACCGCTGCCGCCCACTCGCCCCGAGAACGACCGACCGATCATCTTCATGCCCGCTCGGTTCCAGCAGCAGAAGAATCAGCCGCTGCTCCTCGAAGCTGCAGCGAAGGTCGCCGATCGTGACTTCGAGATCTGGCTCGCCGGACAGGGCCCGGATATGGACGCGTCAAGGGAGCTCACCGAACGCCTCGGCCTCTCATCACGCGTCCGATTCATGGGTGACCGCGACGATGTTCCCGAGTTGCTCGAACAGGTCGACATCTTCGTGTTGTTCTCTCGCTACGAGGGCCTTCCGATCTCGATCATGGAGGCCATGCGAGCCGGCCTTCCGGTTCTTGCAAACAGCGTTTGTGGTGTGCCTGAAGAGGTCACACACGGCACGACCGGTCTGCTCTCTGAGTCCGAGAACATCGATGAGTCAGCGGCAATCCTCGCCGAGCTCCTCGACGACCCTGAGAAGCGCCGGGCGATGGGTGAAGCCGGACGCGAGAAGTTCCTTGCGGAATACACCCGAGACGTCATGGCACGCTCGTTCCTCTCGCTCTATCGCCGACTCGCTCAGCCTCGTTCTCACGAGAGCCGACCGGCGCACGGCAGCCAGCCGAACGTCGAGACCGACACCACCGCCTCACGCACCTCAACCAGGTCGTCGAAGAGGAACCGTCGCCACCTGCTCAATCGGGCGTAGCTCCGACTCACCATCGGTGACTGGTTCATTGGAAGCACGCGCCATCTCAGCGTTGTTCGTCGGCTGATCGCCTTCTCGCTCGGTCGTCACGATGCTGCGAAGAATGTCGGTCGCCGTCACGACCGACCAGGTGGCCAGCGCGATGATTCCGAGGAGTTTTGGACCGTCTTCCCAGAGCAACCCTCGACCGTCGAGTGGTGCGACGACCGTGTCGACCCCGAGCGACCACGCAAACGCCCCTGCCGCCGCGATCAGGAGCAACCAACGCGTTCGGATGATCTCGCGCCCGAACTGCACAACCCACAGCACGGCGAGTATGAGTTCGGCGACCAACACGGCGCTCTTTGAAACTCCGAACAGTTGGGGAAAGAGCGAACTGTGGAGCAGGAACAGGTCGTCGAGCAGCAGGAGGAGCCAAAGGAATGAGGCCGTTCGAAAGGCATCGGCCGCAGAATCTCGCCCAGCGTGACGGGCGACAAACGACGTCACCGCACAACCGCCGACCGCTGCAGCCCAGCCGAGCACACCAAGCGAGGTGACGAGACCGACATACCACGGACGACCACCAACCGCCGATGGATCGAGAAGCAGATCTTCGACCGGAGCGAACTGTTGCATTCCGACGAGAAACAAGAACACCGCGCCGACGAACCACACGGCACCGAGGTGAACGAGGCCAGCGCTGCGGCCGGTGATGGCGCGCCGATCACCCGTCGCTGCCTTTCGCTCGTCTCGCCGCATCCCTGGGCATCGACCAATAGTCGGGTCGACTTGAGATCAGCTCATCGCTTGAGCAGTGGAGCCAGGAACTTTCCGGTGTAGCTGCCGGGGACCGCTGCAACCTCTTCGGGTGTACCAGTGGCCACGATTGTGCCGCCCCGGTCACCACCCTCTGGGCCCAGATCGATGATGTGATCGGCGGTCTTGATCACGTCGAGGTTGTGCTCGATGACGAGCACGGTGTTGCCCTGGTCGACGAGTCGAGTGAGCACCGTGAGCAGGCGACGGATGTCCTCGAAGTGCAGCCCGGTGGTTGGCTCATCCAGCAGGTAGATCGTGTGGCCGGTGGAACGCTTCGCGAGCTCCGATGCGAGCTTGACTCGTTGCGCTTCTCCACCGGACAGGGTTGGGGCTGGCTGCCCGAGGCGCACGTAGCCAAGCCCAACGTCGACGAGTGTTTGGAGGTGACGAGCGATCGGCGGCTGATTCGAGAAGAACTCGAGACCCTCCTCGATCGGCATGTTGAGCACCTCGGAGATGTTCTTTCCCTTGAACTGAATCTCGAGGGTGTCGCGGTTGTAGCGAGCGCCCTTGCACACCTCACACGGCACGTACACGTCGGGCAGAAAGTGCATCTCGATCTTGATGGTGCCGTCGCCGGAGCATGCCTCGCAGCGCCCGCCGCTCACGTTGAAGGAGAAGCGGCCAGGCTGGTAACCGCGGACCGCGGATTCGTTGGTCTTGGCGAACAGCTTGCGGATGTGGTCGAACACACCGGTGTAGGTCGCCGGGTTGGATCGAGGTGTTCGACCGATCGGTGATTGGTCGATGTCGATGACCTTGTCGAGGAAATCGAGCCCTTTGAGCGAAGTGTGCAGGCCCGGTGGAACCTTCGATCGGTAGATCCGCTGCATCAGCGACTTCAGCAGAATCTCGTTGATCAGCGTTGACTTGCCAGAACCGGACACGCCAGTGACCGCAACGAAACAACCGAGAGGAATCTCGACACTGACGTTCTTGAGGTTGTTCTCCCTTGCTCCCTCGATCTGCAGGCGCTCGAGGCCAGCGGGGCGACGGAGCTCAGGGACCGGGATGAACTTCTTCCCGCTCAGATACTGACCGGTCATCGAACCGCGACGCTTCAGCAGACCAGGCACCTTGCCGCTGTACACGACGTCGCCTCCGTGTTCGCCAGCACCCGGACCGATGTCGACCACGTGATCGGCGATCTTGATGGTGTCCTCGTCGTGTTCGACGACAATGACCGTGTTGCCGATGTCGCGCAGGCGTTTCAGAGTTTCGATGAGCTTCGCGTTGTCCCGCTGGTGCAAACCGATCGACGGTTCGTCGAGCACGTACAGAACACCAACGAGGCCAGAGCCGATCTGTGATGCGAGCCGGATGCGCTGCGCTTCGCCACCGGAGAGCGTTGCCGCCGAACGGCCGAGGCTGAGGTAATCAAGGCCGACGTCGAGCAGGAAGCTCAGCCGAGCGTTGATCTCCTTCACCACACTCTCGGCGATCAGCATGTCGCGATCGCTGAGATGCAAGCCATCGAGAACCTTCGCGGCTTCGCCGATCGACATCGCACAGATGTCAGCGATCGATCGATCTTCGATGGTGCACGCCAGGCTCAGCGGGTTGAGGCGAGCGCCCTCACACGTGGTGCATGCAACTTCGCGCATGTACCCCTCGATCTGCTCGCGCTGCGAATCGGATTCGGCCTCGCTGTGGCGCCGGCGCAGATAGGGCAAGACGCCTTCGAAGGTTGCGTTGTAGGTGCGAAGCCGGCCGTATCGGTTCTTGTAGCTGACCGTGACCTTCTTCTTGCCGCCACCGCGCAGAAGCAGACGTTGCTGCTTCGCTCCGATGTCAGACCACGGCACCGTCATGTCGATGCTGTGCTCTTCACACACCGCTTCGACGAGTCGCCCGAAGTATCGGCTCCGATTGCCAGACCACGGATGAATGGCTCCATCTTCGAGCGTGAGTTCGGGGTTGGGCACGACGAGTTGGGGATCAACCTCGTAGTCGGTGCCGAGACCACCACACGCTTCACACCAGCCGTAGTACGAGTTGAATGAGAAGTTGCGAGGGGCAAGTTCTTCGAAGCTCTTGCCGTCGGAAGGACGAGCGAGGTGCTGGCTGAACACCAGGACCTGCGACTCTTGGTCCTCAGCATCTTTCGCCGCAACGATCTCGATCTCCGCGACGCCTTCGGCCAGCCCGAGCGCTGTCTCCATCGAGTCGGTCAGCCGTCGCTCGATGCCGTCACGGCGAACGAGGCGGTCGACCACAACGCTGATGTCGTGCATCTCGTAGCGTTCGAGCTCGGGAAGGTCACCACCCAAGTCGATCTGTTCGCCATCGACGATCGCCCGAGCGAAACCTTGGGTTCCGAGATCACCGAGCAGCGTTTCGTACGTTCCCTTACGGCCACGAACAACCGGAGCCAAAACCTGGAATCGGGTGCCCTCTGGAAGACGAAGCACCTGATCGACGATCTGCTGCGGCGTCTGTTTGACCAGCCGCTCCCCTGTCTCCGGATCATGCGGGATACCAACTCGGGCAAAAAGCAGCCGGAGGTAGTCGTAAACCTCGGTGACGGTGCCGACGGTTGACCGCGGGTTCCGGCTGGCGGACTTCTGATCGATGGAGATCGCTGGCGAGAGACCCTCGATGAAATCAACGTCGGGTTTGTCCATCTGCCCGAGGAACTGACGGGCATAGGCGGACAGCGATTCGACGTATCGTCGCTGCCCTTCGGCGTAAACGGTGTCAAACGCCAACGACGATTTGCCGGACCCCGAGAGCCCGGTGAACACGATGAGCTTCTCGCGCGGAAGCTCGAGGCTCACATTCTTGAGATTGTGCTCTCTGGCCCCGCGAATGACGATCTTGTTGCCCACCCGAGGAAGGCTATCGGGGGCCAAGGATGGAACGCTTGTTCGGATGGATTTGATCAGCCGGGAACGCGGAACCGTTGCACTTCGTCAGTCTCGGCCAACAGTTCCCAACTGTCCGGCGTTTCGTAGGGAAGCAGCCAGTCGACGAACACGATGTTCTCGCCGGCGATCTGCGGTTCGATCTGTTCGAGCGAGCTGCCGATTTGAAGGAGCCGGTACCGATCCTGCACACCGAAGTCTCCGAGGAGCCTGGTGAGGCGTCCGTCGGTGACCAGTACAAGGTCCCCTTCTTGGGCCGTTGCTTCGATCTGCGCCTCGATCTCTACGGCGATCTCCGTCGAGTTGTGGCGATGGTTCACCACGTCCTCTGCCATTCCGAAGCCGAGCGCAAGCGATGCGATTCCGGTTGCGATCACGAAACGACGGCGCTCGTCGTTCCAGGCGTCCCACAACGATGCACCGGCGATCATGCCGAGCGGAGCGAGCGACATTGCGTGATAGCGACCGCCCCAGTCTCCGCCGCCGCCGTTTGCCCACGAGGTCATCAACACGGCCCCGAAAGCAAGGATTGCCGTCGCTCCCGCGATCTTCATGAAGAGGTCGACTCGGTGGACGAAGATCAGGCCCACGAACACCGCGGGTGCAGCGATGGCAACCGCAACGGTGGAGTGAGTCAGCACAGAAACGACGTAGAGCGCTCCGCCGAAAAAGGCGATCTCGGATCGTCCAAGAAGACTGTTTCGGCCGAGAGAGGCAGCCGAGATGAGAATGCAGATTGCGCCCAGACGACGCAAGCCGGCAAAGCCCGGCTCGAGTCCGAACGTCCAGAGCGTCAGCAACGTGGTTCGGACCTGAATGTCGAACAGTTCAACGTCAGGAACCGAGAGCGTCGCCGCTGGTGATGGTCCAAGAATTGAGACTCGCCACATGCCGTCGAGAACGAATGCAACGAGAGCGACTCCAAGAGCACCGAGACCGAGAAGAATCGTCGACCGACGGCGCAACATGGCTCCGGTCGCTGCGACAACGCAACCACCGAGAACAAAGAAGATCGCAGCCTCCGATCGCAACATCACGGCAAACGCGATCGCAGCGCCAACGATGGCGATTCTTCGCACTGGCGACAGAACTGGCGTGTTGCCGACAGCTCCAGCGAGGCGACTCGCGCCACGTTCGGCCTGGCCGGGGTCGGGATCAGGGTCGACGGGCTCGAGGTGCTTCAGGAGTGCCAACGAGACGATGGCCGACGATGCCATCGCCAGCGAGTGCCCCCACAGCACAGCACCGTGAAACAGCACCGGTGTTCCGATCATCATCATCCAGAATGTGAGTGTTCCGCTTCCCGCACGTCGACGATCAGCGCCGACAGCGATGACCGCCGCAGCGACGACCGATCCGATGGCTGGGATGAGGAACCGACCGAAGCGGCCACCCACCATGTCACCGGCTGTTGCGAGCAGAGGGAACAGCGGGTGCTTCGCATAGGGGGCGAACTGACCACTGTCACCCACGCTGACGGGGCTCAACGCTTCGAAGATGCCGTCAGGGTTGAGCGCGGGTTCGGTCAACGGTTGTGACCACTGCCCATCACGAAGCAGCAGTACCTGGCGGTGCGTCACCGCTTCGTCCGGCGTCCAGATGCCCGACGATCCGGCAATCGCGTTGATCAACGCAAAGATCAAGAACGCGCCAACCACACTGAGCTTGGCCGTCCGGCTGCGAATCCAAGCAACGTTGGTGCTCGGCGGAGCAGGACGATCAGGCGTCGTTGGTTCGACGTCGCGAGGTTCGACCGTCGTGGTCATGGTGTGCGCTCCAGAATCAGGAATTGCAGGCTTCGGTCATTGCCTTGATCGGCGATGACCCAGCGCTCGTCAGGTTCAAACTCGATGGGCTGCACCACTCCGACGACCGCGATGCGATCAACCGACGCTTCGGTGCGAGCCAGTTCGGCGTCGAGGACGTCTTGGATCTCGTCGTCGGTGACGAGCGAAACGATCGGGAGCACCATTGCGGTCCGAGGCGAAAGGCGTCCGAGTCGAGGATCGCTCGACACGATGACATCGACGCGATCCGCCAAGTCGGGAAGCGCCGTGTCGAGTTGGGCGCTCACGATCTCAGAGCTGTCATGGGTAATCATGAGTGTGTTGACACCGGATACCTGGGTCGCAATCGTCACTGCGATCACGACGATGCCGAGCAAGCGGCCTTCGTTCGATTCTCTCCAGGCGGTCGCGAGTGCCGAGATTGCGACGGGCGCAGCAAAGAGCACTGCCAACAGGGCATAGCGACCACCCCATCCAGCACCACCGCCGCCCCACGGGCTTGCGATGATGGCTCCAACCACGACGACGCCAGACGCGGCAACCATCGCCGACTCGAGACGTAGGCGCTTTCCAGCTTGCGCCCAGAGCACGAGGCCGACCACGACGGCAGCGGCAGGTGCGACGAAACCGTTGTAGGAACTGGTTGCCGTGGAACCGGCAATGCCGCAGACCCCGGCGAACACGGCGATGATCGACGCCAGTCGCGCATCCTTCTTGAGCCACAGCGCAGCGATCACGAGAAGTCCGACACCGATCAAGCGCAAGACCGAGATCGGCTCTCTTCCGGCGTTCAGAAGGATTCCTGTCGCGTTTGCGACGACGTCGAACTGGGTGGACTCGTTGGAGTAGCCGAAGACGTTGCCGGTGATACCGCTCGACCACCGATCGTCGACCATAACCCCAAGCGCAGAGCCGCCAAGCACTGCGATTGCGTTCACGACACCTCGCATCCAGAGGCGATGAGTCCGTTCGATGCCGAGAACAAAGACGATTGCAAGGCCAATCGCCGCGATCGGCGCCTCCGTACGAAGCATGGCTGCCACGAAGGCAGAGCCGAAGACAACGATCGGCGCCAGCCGTTCGATGGCGGAGGCCTCAGGCCTGACCGTCGAGCTGGGCAACCCAAACGCAAGGGCGAGAGCGACCAACGCAGCGACGGGTGCGTGGGCCCATGCGACAAATCCGTGAAAGGCCAACGGACTGGCGAGCCCAACAAACCAGAAGACGAGGTTCTTCGGTGCCGAGAAGTGCCGACGAGCGATTCGTTCCATCGCCGCTGCCGCAAGAACCACGCTCACGAGCGAGAGGATCATGGGCCCGCTTTGGCCGGCGATTCGCTGAGAGACGGCGAGAACCTCGATGTAGAACGGATGAGCTGCGTAGGCGAACCAGGCGTCCGACGTTCGCACAGCGTTCGCGAGTGGAGCTCCGAGCTCTGTCGCATCGAATGGTGTGTCCGGGTACGCAATCCCCCACCCGGCATCGCCGATGCCTTCGCCGTTGCGAACGATCTCAGCCTGGAGGTTGTATGCCCGTTCATCGACGGTGAACGATCCGGGTCCGATCAGCACGGCGCAAAGGCTCAGCACAGCAGCCAAGCCGAGGATGTGCAGCCCAAGGAACTGTTTCCACGATGACGCAGTCACCAAGACCCCATCGTTTGAGGCTCGATCGTCGGCCGAGGCTTGGTCCGTAGCAATCTCGTCGACGAGCATCACCTCAACCAATCGGCGCAACCGGCTCGAAGTTGAGCGGCGGTGACTTCCGTGCAACGGCCCCCGTAGGGAAACACCACAAAACGCGAAAGTGGGAGGCACCGAAGTGCCTCCCACTCTCAAGATTGAAGCCCGGACCAGCAGCAAATGCCGGTCCGAAGGATCAGCCGTCGATCGAGGACTCGACGTCCGAGAACTTGTCAGCTGCGGCGCCACCAAGGGCGGTCACGGCTGCGATGCAGACGACGGCGATGAGTGCCACGAGAAGGGCGTACTCGACGAGGCTGGCGCCACGCTCGGTCTTGGCCTGGGCCTTCATCCATGCGCTGAGGAACTGGTAGTGAAGCATTTTTTGAACTCCGTATGAGTTTGTT